>NZ_NEIX01000004.1:0-512857 GCF_002112885.1 Pseudomonas sp. B37(2017)
ACCAGGAGCGCCCGCACCTGTCCTTAAAATACAAAACGCCCGATGCGGTGCATCGGGCGTTAGGGTGAAACAGGTGTAAACCTATTTCAGGACTAGACACGGCTGTTTGTACTTTTCCGTCCCTACATTACAGCGCTCAATCTCCTACAGCACTTACAGCCGCTTCGCATTGAAGCCAACTGCAAGCACCTCTAAGATCAATTGCAGGTGCCTAAGAAACACCCAACGTAGAAAGCTTGATCAGTCACACAGACGCATATGCCGTCAGTGGAGCTGCCTCGCTCGTTGGGATTTCTTAAGCCCACTCTACGTTGGGGTCAGGCCCTCCAAAAATCTAAACGTAGAGGTAATGGATATGCCCGATCCTTTTTCTGTAACTGTCTTCTCGCGTCACAACCTCGCTCTACATGCCCTTCTGCTCGAAAACCAAACGTGGTTCTGCGCCCGCGATGTCGGCCGCTTGATGGGGTTCCATCTGTGCGAACGCATGGTCAACAAGCTAGATAAGGATCAACGTCGCGTTTTGTGGATTGAGTATTTTCGGCAACCCGAAAAGCAGCTGATGCTCAGTGAGTCCGGTGTGTATGCGCTGCTGGTGTATCACTACGTCCCGGGGAACCGGTTGTTGCGGGAGTGGTTGACTCTGCAGGTGGTGCCGGCCTTGCGTGATGCAGAACACTCGGGACATTCAGATCGGCCGATGTTGAGTTTGTTGGATTGGCCGGAGATGTCGTTGAGCCTGCTGCATTGGCAGGATGAAGGCTGGATTCGGCTGCGGGATATGCCTTATCTGCTGAACGATCAGACGCAACGACGGACACCGGAGAAGCCTTGGTGGAGAAAGGTTGCGCAGGTGTTTCAGTCTTCGAGGCATTCCATGGGCTAGTGATGGTGGCTGTAGGACTTCGCGAGATCCGTCGTTATTTTCTGTAGGAATTTTCGTAGACATCTGTGATGGCCACTCAGTATCGTCCGAGGGTTTTCAACCCTCGGCGATTGTATGGACACGGAAAAAAGTAATAGCGATTGGAGTGACGTAGAGATTCAGGCTGCGGTCGATGCCTACCTCAAAATGCTGGCACGCGAGCAGAGCGGCCAGAAATTCGTCAAGACTGAGGAAAATCGCATTCTGCGTGAAGGCCCACTAGCCGGTCGGACGAAGGGCTCTGTCGAATTTCGGATGCAGAACATTTCTACCGTATTGGTAGAGCTGGGTCGAAAGCGTATTGAAGGCTACAAACCTGCCAAGAATGTTGGTGCGAATGTAGCGCGTAGCATCCGTAAGGCACTTGATGCTTCCACCGTTCTGACGCTTGAAGACTCTGATCCAACTGCGGACGAGGCATTGCTGGAACAACGCGCGGCTAAATTTCAGCGAAAGCAATTTGATTACGTCCCCAAAGGGATTAAGACACCTCTCCAAACGACGTCTACCAGAAAGGTTTACTTTCGTGATCCCGAATTAAGGGGCTGGGTTCGTCAGGAAGCCAATGGGAAGTGCGAAGGTTGTGGCGAAGAATCGCCATTTAAGAAGGATGGGGAACCGTTTCTGGAAGTGCATCACGTTAAGCATATGTCGCAAGAAGGATCGGACCAGCCTTCGAATGTCGTGGCGCTGTGTCCCAACTGTCACCAACGTTGCCACCATTCGGATGACAGAGAGGCTTTCACTGCTTGGCTGTATGACAACGTTGGAAGACTAGAAAAGGAATAATTGCGGCTTGCTTCACTAACCGCATTTGCTGGTTTTGGAGCGGCATCGCAGCCCAGCGGGAGCATGCTCCCTCGCCACAATTTTTGTGTGCTGCTGAACAAGGATTACCGTGACCGAGAGCCCCCTCGACCACACATATGGACGAACATCACATGCAGAAACCATCCACGGAATCGACCACCCCGGGTCAATCCCGACTCCTGACCGCCTCATTTCTAATCGCCTTTTTCGGCCTTCTGCTTATGGCCTTACGCATCGTTCAAAAGAACGAAATCATGGCTGTCGGAGCAGTCTGGTTCGCAAATGCGATAACCATGGTGCTGCATGTTATTTATTGGAAGCGTTATGGCCTGTCCGTTGGCTTCAAAATCGCGGTTGTGATTCAAATCGTCATTACGATTCTGCCCTTCCTGTTTGGCAATCTCGGTTTTATAGCTGTTCTCCTGATGCTGGGTGGCGAGATCCATTACTGGTAACCAACCCCACCACCCGCTATTAATACCCCTCCCCCACTCAAGGACCCGAGCCCCACCATGAAATTCGACCTCGCCTACTGCCTCAGCCTCGACGACAAACTGTCGATCTATGACGTTCGCGATCTCAATTTCGATGAGACGGTGGCGTTCGATTCTGCGAAGGAACACTTCCAGTGCCCCAACGATGCCTGTCGTTCGGCGTTCAATGCTTCCAACGAGTTGGGTACGTTCAACGCCAAGAACGTGAATTACGTGCGCACGCCGCACTTCAAGAATCTGCCCGGTACGCAGCATGTGGCGGGTTGTCCGTATGTGAGTTTGAAGACGTCGGCGTCGGGGGTTGAGGCGGCGGATGGGGAAGCGGATGACGGGCGGGAGGAACATTTCCCGTCGGAGTTGTTGCTGACGCGTCGTGAGTATGTGCGCAAGCCTGCTGCGCCAGCGGGGGCGGCGGATGTGTTGCGGGATGATCCGGTGCGGGTGGCGACTACCCCCTCAAAAGAATCGCCGAGTCGTGAGACGGCGCCGGACAAGACCAGTGTCTTTGCTCATCCCGTGGAGTGTTTTGTGTCGAACTTCGCGGACAAGGATTTGCTCAAGCGCATGCCGTTGAAGATTGGCGAGCATACGGCGTCGTACAGTTCGTTCTTCAAGAAGATCGAGTATTTGATGGACAACAAGGGGCTGATTTACTGGGGCCGGATCAAGAAGATCGAGGACTTCCACAGCGCCAGTTTCCGGATCGATTTCGAGGATAAGGTCTGGTTCAAGAAGCCGGATGACAGCAAGAAGAAGCCTTATCCGGTCAGTGTTTATCTCAACAAGAAGCTGATCGACAACTACCGCAAGCGCAAGGCGTTTCTGGAAGAGATCAAGCACGCCATTGATAGCGACAAAGAGCTGTTCTGTTTCTTTTATGGTGTGACGCCGGAGTTGAAGCAGGTGCCGGGCAAGAAGAACCCCGAAAAGCCTTTCGAGGTCTTCAATGCCAATATCGAGAACCTGGATCACTTCATCATTCGTGAAGCACCGGGGCTGGCGTGAAGGTTAGCCCTGGGGCAGTTGTAGTTTGACGGCGCCGGGGTGTTGTTTGATGAGCGAGTACGGCAGGACTGACCAGTCCGGCGCATCGCAGGCGCGGGCGACGCGAGCGAAGTAGGCGCCCAGGTACAGACCTTTCGGGGTGAAGTGCCAGGACGGATAACCCCAGATGCTTTCATCGGTGTAGTCGCAACTGTCCTCATCGCCCTCCGGCGGTTTCTTCATTTCCTCGGGGTACAGCGCGGTGAGTTGTTTGATCAGCCACGGCACCAGCACTTCGCGCTGATAAGTCGAGCGCGCTGCACTTTCTTTTTCGTTCAGCGGCTGATCGCCCAGGCTGTCGCGCTCGGCGTGCAGCAAAGGTTTGCCCTCACCTACCCACAACACATCTTCCAGCGACAACGGATGGCCGGTGTTCACGTCGATGTTGAGCGGCGAATCGCCGAAGTCCGGATGTGCGCCGCCGCAGTAATAACTGGTCGAGATGTTCAGGCTGACTACAGCCGGCGAGATCAATTGCGGTTCTGCCTGCTGCATGAACTCGACGTTCTCCCCGCCCTGCAACTGGCAGCCGTGATAGCTGATGACTTCGCTCCACAAGCGCCCGAGCAACTGTTGGTTGACCCGTTGCAGGTCATCTTTCGGCAGGCCGGACTCCACGGTAAACAACGCAATCTTCGACTCGGGCTCCGTCCACCATTGCAGGGTGTAGCCCATGAAATCTTCTTTCTTCGTGGCTTTGAGTTTGAGCCCCTGTAGCCGCAGATATTCGTACGGTTCGCTGGCGGGCAGCGTGGCGATGAAGGGCAACGTGGTGGAGGTCGGCGCTGCGAGTTTGGCCTCGGAGAGTTGTACCGCAAGTTTTTTTCCCTGAGGGCTTTGCCATTCACCCTGCCAGCCGTCGGCGGTTTCCTCCAGCTTGAGGGTCGGCAGCGGCTTGTCATCGCCGTAGCGATTGTTGCCCTCGACCAACGTCAGCGTGCTGTCCTGCAACGCGCCACTGAGGGGCAGATCACGGTGATACTTCTCGTAGAAGTAACGACCGGTCACTTCGTCCTGCTGCTGGGTATTGAGCTCAACCACAATCGGCGTCTTGCCCAGCGTGCCGGTAAACACACGTCTTCCGTCATCAGCCTGAGCGGTGGAAAGCAGTGAAAACAGCACGGCGGTGTATGGCGCCAGGCGCAACAGTCCCTTGAGCATGGATCGATCCCTGAGTGAATAAGGCTGCGGAGTATGCAGAGGATGCGCGCAGGAATCGAGGTGCTACTTCAGTGTCATGCCCAGCATCACGACGATGAGTAGCGCGATATACACCCACGCATGCACCCGATCCGGTATCCGTCCGATCCATGGCGTGGCCAGTCGAATCCCCAGCATCGAGCCCAGCGTCAGCACCGCAAACGCCAGCAGATCCACATATCCGACAAACCATGGCCCGAGGTCTGTCTCGCTAAACCCCGCAATCAACATGTACGTCAGCGTTCCCGCCAGTGCCACCGGCACGCTCAACGGATTGGCCATCGACGTCGCCTGCGACATGCTCAACCCGCAACGCCGCAATAACGGCACGGTCATGACGCTTCCTCCTACACCGAGAAAGGTCGCGATGGCGCCAATGCCTACACCGCCGCCAGACGTTTCCAGTGTTCCCAATCGCCGTGGGATGGCGCCTTCGGACTGCGTAAGAAATCCGCGTCGCAACAGGCAATCGACAATCGTCACGCCGAGGTAGGCGATGAAGGCATAACGAATGACTTCGCCGCTGACCCACACCGCTGCGATTGCACCGACGACCGCGCCCAATCCGATGAACCCGCCCAAGGGCCACAGGTAATCACGGATGAGGTTGCCGGCGCGGCGATGTTTACCGGTGGCGACCAGTGCGTTGACGATCATCACGCAGGTCGAGGTGGCGACGGCGATGTGCATGGCGGACTGGCTGATCGGGTCGTCGGCGCCGTGGTTCGCGGTGAGCATGCGGTACAGCAGAGGCACGACGACGAAGCCGCCGCCGAAGCCGAAGAGCACGGCGGTGACGCCGGTCAGGCAGCCGAAGAGTGTCAGCAGGAGGTAGAACATGGCGCGTCGTCCGTTGTTTGGGAGCGGTCGACGATAGAGCGGCGGCGCTTGGCCTGCTTCAGCAAGTCAGCCAATAATGTTTGCGTTTACGCCAACTGCTGGGTGCCGCTCGATGCGCAATGTTTCGATCAATCTGCTGGATGACACGCCGCGCCCGGTGGTGGCGATCGGTACGGATTATTCCCACGGCTATCTGTTGCCACGTCATACGCATCGGCGGGCGCAATTGTTGTACGGCGCGACCGGGGTGATGCGGGTCAGTACGCATGACGGTAACTGGGTGGTGCCGCCGCAGCGGGCGGTGTGGATTCCGCCGGGGGTAGCGCATGAGGTGTTGATGTTGGGGGTCAGCACTCGCAGTTTGTATATCGAGCCGGAGGCCGTGGATCTGGGTGAGCGTTGTCAGGTGATCAGTGTGTCGCCGCTAGTGCGGCACTTGTTGATGGAAGCCGTGGAGCTACCGCTGACCTATGACCTGGCCGGGCGTGACGGCGTGCTGATCGACTTGTTGCTGCATGAATTGGTGCGCAGTGCTCCATTGCCGTTGCATATCCCGCTGCCGCCTGACGGAAGACTGCTCGAACTGTGTCAGACCTTTCTGCATCAGCCGAATGCCCACCAATCACCCCAGCATTGGGCCGATCGGCTGCACGTAAGCTTACGCACCTTCAACAGACTGTTTCGTCAGCAGACCGGCCTGAGTTTCAGTCAATGGCGCCAGCGCGCCTGCGTGGTATTGGCGCTGGCACGTCTGGCGGCGGGTGAAGCGGTGACGCGAATTGCCCTGGATTTCGGCTATGACAGCCCGGCGGCGTTCTCGACGATGTTCCGCCGGATCCTCGGTCAGGCACCGTCCGTCTGGTTGGAGGCGGCGAACTAGGGCAAATCAAAAAATGCGTTTGATCCCGGCCGAAAACAACTGTACAAAAACACAGTACATTTTCCATCAGCACTCTCGAGCCCGGAGCACACCATGGCCTCTTCAGCGATGAACCTCATCCTCGAACGTATCGCCCTTTTCCAGTTCACCCCGACCCATTGCGCCCAGGCCCGAGGGATGTTGGGCTGGAGCGTTGAACAGTTGTCGCGAGAGGCCAGGGTTTCAGTAGGCGACATTCAGCGATTCGAAGCGCAGCAGGACGTGGCGGATGAGGTGCGGCTGGCGTTGACCTATCGGTTTGAGGCGCAGGGGTTGGTGTTCTTTCCGGGGTTTGCGCCGGGGCGTGGGGGGAATGTCAGAGGTGCGATGCCCACGTCGGTTGATCACGAAACTTATGCAATGGCTGATTAAAAAGACCCGTTGAGGTCGGCCCACACGCGGAAGGAACTCGAAATTGATTGGAATCGAAGAAAGCAGCGGGAACATCTACGAGGATCTAGAGATACCAAACGCCAATGAGATGAGGATCAAGTCACAGCTTTCCGCAAAGATCGGTGAAATCATCAAAGCGCGTCATCTCACTCAATCTCAAGCTTCTGAAATTTTGGGGCTGTCACAACCCAAGCTGTCCGAAATGCTGAGAGGAAAATTCCGCGGAATCAGTGAAGCCAAGATGATGGAATGCCTTTCCCACCTCGGCCGAGATGTGCAGATTGTGGTCAAACCGGCCCCCCGCTCTCGCAAAGAGGGCCGAATTGAGGTGGTGTTCGCTTGATACGGCAGTGCTTCAAATATTCGAAGACAACACAGTGCCAGCAAGGAGTTTAATCCTTGAACCCCGGATGACGCAGTTCCATCGAAGCCTGTTCGTAGCTGTACGCCATGGCAAACAACTGTGGCTCGCTCCACTGCTGGCCGTAAAAGAACACGGAGGTCGGCGTGTCGTCATCGCTCATGCCCGAGGGCAAGGTGATTGCCGGGTAGCCTGCGGTGGCGGCGGAGAACTGGGAAAAGCCGTCCGATTCGGCGAACAGGGCATCCAGATTGTGCTCACGCACCTGCTCATCGATAGCGTCTTTGAAGTTCTGGCTGATGGTGGTAATCAGTGCGGTCGCCTCCTGATGGGAAAGCGCCGATGCGTTGATGGCCTCCAGCGTCTGCTGGCCGTGTTGCTCCTCACCGGGGTTGGCCTGGTTGAAGTCGATCAGCGTCTGTAATGAATTGATCGGCAGTCCCTGGCGGCTGGCGAGATATTCGGGCAGTTCGTGCTTCATGCCACCCATCAGGCCGTTAACGTAGTTATCGATGTCCGGCAGACGCACAGTCAGCGGGACCAGCGTAGCGCCCTGCTCTTCCAGGGTGGCCATGGCGGCAAGCATCTCCAGACTCGGCTTCAGTACCGTATCGTGGGACCCGGTGTACGCAATCGGATAACCGATCCGTTTGCCTTTCAAGGCTTCACTGGAAAGCAGTGCGGTGTAGTCAACGCCAGTTGGGGCATCGGCAGTCGCGCTGTCCGAGGTGTCAATGCCTTGCATGACATTGAACAGCAGCGCGGCATCCCGCACGGTGCGGGTCAGCGTGCCCGGCGTGTCTTGCAAGCGGGTGATCGGCACGATGCCGGAACGACTGAATAATCCCAGCGTCGGTTTGACGCCAACCACACCGGTGGCCGACGCCGGGCAACTGATCGAACCATTGGTTTCAGTCCCCAACGCCAGCGGAGTGAAACCGGCGGCGACCGCTGCCGCCGGGCCGGAACTGGAACCACAGGTGCTTTCACTCAGCACATGAGGATTTTTCCCCTGGCCGCCGCGCCCGCTCCACCCCAAGGGCACGGCCATATCACGCATCCCTGACCACTCGCTCATGTTGGCCTTGCCCAAAAGAATGGCGCCGGCATCGCGCAGTTGTTTAACCGTAAATGCATCTTGAGCTGCCGGTTGCCCGACCATGGCCAACGAGCCGGCACTGGTTTGCATGCTGTCGGCAGTATCGAAGTTGTCCTTCAACAGAACAGGAATGCCATGCAGCGGACCACGGAGTTTGCCTTGCGCACGCTCTTCATCCATCGCGGTCGCGATGTCGAGAGCCTGAGGGTTCATTTCGATGATGGCGTTGAGTGTCGGGCCTTGCTTGTCCAGATCCGCAATGCGCGTGATCAGATGTTGAACCAGTGCGACCGAGGTCAGTTCGTTGCTGACCATCATTGCACTCAGCTCGCTGGCGCTGGCGTATTCAAGTGTTGCACTGGAGGGCGCCGCGAAAGCGGCGCTGCTGGTCAGCGAAAGCAGGATGGCCTGCGCCAGCGTGTTCGCGCTGCGTTTAAAGCGAATTTTCATTTTCTAGTCCTTGTTTAAGCCAATCACGAGTGAGTCATTTCACTCGCGACCAAGCCTACCGAAGCCGCAGGAAACGGCTGTCAGCAACAAGAACCAGTGCTGGTAGGAAAACTCACCCAGCCTTGTAGCCGCTACAAGCAACGCGCCCTTTTTCTGACATCTCCTGTTCCATTTCCAACCACCACGCGTCCCCACGTTGCGGTTCCATCAGGTTGAATGCCTCGCCCATTTTCGGCGTGGTGATCGACACGCTGCGCTCCCAGGCCAAAGCAAGAATGCGGTCGAAGGGCTCATGCCAGGCGTGCATTGCCAGGTCGAACGTGCCGTTGTGGATCGGGAACAGCCAGCGGCCCTTGAGGTCGATGTGGGCCTGCAGCGTTTCTTCCGGTTGCATGTGCACGTAAGGCCATTCGACGTTGTAGGCACCGGTCTCCATCAGGGTCAGATCGAACGGGCCGTACTGTTCGCCGATGCGTTTAAAACCGTCGAAGTAACCACTGTCACCGCTGAAGAAAATCCGCGTGTCGCCGTCGATGATCACCCACGAAGCCCACAGGGTCTGGTTGCCATCGAACAGGCCACGTCCGGAGAAGTGCTGCGACGGGGTGGCGATGAAACGGATGCCGGCGACTTCTGTGCCCTGCCACCAGTCGAACTGGCGAATCTTGTCGGCATCGATGCCCCACTTGATAAGGGTGTCGCCGACGCCCAGCGGGGTCAGGAACACGTTGACCTTGTCCGCCAGTTTCAGCACCGCTTCATAGTCGAGGTGGTCGTAGTGGTTGTGCGACAGGATCACCGCTTCGATCGGCGGCAATTCATCGATGCTGATCGGCGGCTGATGGAAGCGTTTCGGCCCGGCCCATTGCACCGGCGACGCACGCTCGGCGAACACCGGGTCGGTGATCCAGAACTTGTCCTGCAGTTTGAGCAGCAAGGTCGAGTGACCGAGGCGATAGACGCTGTGGTTGGGCGCCGCGATCAGATCCGCGCGGGTCAGTGGCTGCACCGGAATGGCCGCCGCCGGCCGGGTATTGCGCGGTTTATGGAAGATCATGTTCCACATGATCCGCAGCATCTTGCGCACACCTTCGCGCTGCACCGGCGCGTGGTTGCGGAATACGCCTTCGGCCTGACGCGAAGGTTCAGGGGTTTGACTGCCCGCAGAAGCAATGGATTTGGCCATGATTGAATGACTCCGGAAACACCGCGCAATTCACGGTTTTCCACGGTGGGACGATAAATGGCCAAGGCACGCACGCATCAGCCGGACATCTGGTTTTAGGGTGCACCGATTAACGCAACATTACACTGATCGGTGTAGTTTCTAGGTTGCATCAAACCTGATGACAAGTAAACTGCCGAGTGTAATTTCACCCTTTTCCTGCCGAATCGAATTTATGACAGCTCCCCAGCGCCTCACCGACCGTAAACGCGAAGCCATCATCCAGGCCGCGATCACCGAATTCCGTACTAACGGTTTCGAGGTCACCAGCATGGACAAGATTGCGGCCACGGCCGGGGTATCCAAGCGCACGGTGTACAACCACTTTCCGAGCAAGGAAGAGCTGTTCGCCGAAATTCTCAACCAGTTGTGGGCACGGATCAGCACCGAGCAAGCCGTGTCGTATCAGCCTGATCAGCCCTTGCGCGATCAATTGCGAACGATGCTGCTGGCCAAACTGCAGATGATGGCGGACGACAACTTCATGAATCTGGCGCGCGTCGCCATCGCGGCCGCGATCCACTCGCCGGAGCGTGCGCAGAACATGGTGGCGCGCATGGGCGAACGTGAGGAAAGCGTGACCGTGTGGATTCGCGCAGCCCAGGCGGACGGTCGGCTGAAACCGGTCGATCCGGAGTTCGCCGCGCATCAGGTGCAGGGATTGCTGAAGACCTTTGCCTTCTGGCCGCAGATCTCCATGGGCCAGCCCTCCCTCGACAGCACAGCGCAAAATGCCGTGGTCGACTCTGCTCTGGACATGTTCCTGGCCTGCTATCAGCTCTAGACAAGGCCTGCGCCACGGTAAATGGCTCACAAGGACACTGAATTTTCCCGCTGGAATAAATGACAATGTCTGTCATTGGCCGATGAACGGTCTGTCTGAAGTATTACACTGCAAAGTGTTTCAGAATGAATCTGGCGCAGAACATCATGGAAAACCAACGCGGCAAAGGCTTGTCATTCGCCAGGCGCATTTATTTGCCACGGGCCATCGGATTAGGCATCGGTTTTTTCAGTGTCGGTGCCGCGCTGTATCCGTTGAACATGCCGGGCTGGCTCTGGGCGTTGTTGCTGTTCAACGGTTTTCTCTGGCCGCACGTGGCCTATCAATGCTCGACCCGCTCGGCTTTTCCCTATCGCGCCGAACGCCGCAACCTGCTCTATGACTCGGTGTGCGGTGGTTTCTGGACCGCGTGTTTCCAGTTCAATCCGCTGACCACCGTGACCATCCTGTCGATGATGACCATGAACAACGTGGCCGCCGGCGGCCAGCGTCTGTTCCTGCTCGGCGCCCTCGCCCAGGTGATCGGCGTGCTGCTGGGCTGGTCAGTGTTCGGCGTCCATTTCACCCTGACGGCCACGCAGACTCAGGTCTGGGCCTGCCTGCCGATGCTGACGCTTTATCCGCTGGCGCTGGGCATGGTCTGTTACCGGTTGGCGATCAAACTCGCCGAGCACAAACGCAGCTTGAGCGCCCTGAGCCGCACCGACAGCCTGACCGGCCTGCTCAACCACGGCGCCTGGAAAGACCTGCTACACCTCAAGTTCCAGCAATGTCGGCAGCACAATTCCCAAGCCATTCTGGCGCTGATCGACATCGATCATTTCAAGTCGATCAACGACAGTTACGGACACATCGTCGGCGATGCGGTGCTGCGGCAATTGAGCCGCGAGCTGAAATTCGTGCTCGATGAAAGCGAGCTGGCCGGGCGGTATGGCGGCGACGAATTCTGCGTGATCCTGCCCAACCTGCCGCTGAACAAAGCCGAAGCGCTGATGGAGCGACTGCGTCAGGGAATGGATCGTTACCGCCATTGCGACGTCCCCGAGCTGCGCGTCAGCCTGAGCATCGGCCTCGCCCGTTATCAAGCTTCTTACGCCGACGCCCTTGAGTGGTTCGACGATTCCGACAAGGCGCTATACGCGGCCAAGCACACGGGACGTAACACAATCAGCGTAGCGTTGAGTCGATCCAACGCTTGAAAAAACTTGTACAAAATTGAGAAAAATCGATTTCTTGTACAAGTTTATAAAGTTTTGTATAAGTGAATTCGCCAGCCGGGATGCTGGCACACTGCTTCCAGCCATTGATATATCTGGCTGGCTGACGCGGAAACAGGGAACCCACCTCCAGCCCTATTTCCAGAGTGCCATGAGCATGATTTTCAACCGTCACAAGACTGCCCTCGTCGATCTCCAAGACACCATCAACCAACAAGCCGGCCTGCTGGAGGCGATCAACCGCTCCATGGCAGTGATCGAATTCGACGTCGACGGTGTGGTTCTGCGCGCCAACGACAACTTCCTGAAAACCATGGGTTACACCCGCGAACAGGTGATCGGCCAGGCCCATCGCCACTTCTGCTCGCCAGAGTTTGCCCGTGGCAATCAGTACACCGAGTTGTGGTCGCGATTGAAAAGTGGCCAGTTCCAGTCTGGCACCTTTGAACGCATCGACAGCCAGGGCCGTCCGATCTGGCTCGAGGCCAGCTATAACCCGATCAAGGATGACTCGGGTCGCGTGGTCAAAGTGGTCAAGTACGCCATGGATGTCACCGCCAAAGTGCAGCAGGAAAGCGAAGCCAATGCGAAATTGCAGGCGATCGACCGCGCCATGGCGGTGATCGAATTCGATCTCGACGGCAATATCCTCACCGCCAATCAGAATTTTCTGACGCGCATGGGCTACACCCTTGCCGAACTCAAAGGCAAACATCACCGTTTGTTCTGCCCCGCGCAACTGGTCAACAGCAGCGCCTATCAGGATTTCTGGCGCCGGTTGAATCAGGGCGAACTGTTTCAGGGCCAGTTCGAACGCATCGACAAACGCGGTCAGACCGTGTGGCTCGAAGCCAACTACAACCCTGTCTATGACGCCGCTGGCCGATTGTGCAAAGTGGTGAAGTTCGCCTCGGACGTCACCGCCCGCGTCGAGCAGCACGAGCAGGATGCACGCAGCGCCAGCGCCGCCTATCACATCTCCGTCGCCACCCGAAAAGTCGCCGAGCAAGGTACGCAAGTGATCCAGCAAGCGGCCAGTGAAATGCGCGACATCGCCGACGACATTGCCGAATCCTCGACCTTGATCGCGCAACTGGGCGAGCGCTCCGAACAGATCACCGCCATCGTCAACACTATTCGCGCGATTGCCGATCAGACCAACCTGCTGGCCCTGAATGCCGCCATCGAAGCCGCCCGTGCCGGCGAGCAGGGTCGTGGCTTTGCCGTGGTGGCGGATGAAGTGCGGCAGCTGGCGGCGCGCACCAGCGGCTCGACAGCGGAAATTTCCAACATGATCGGCCTGATCCAGAGCGAAACTCGTCAGGCGATCAAGAGCATGGAGGGCACCCAAGGTCGCGCGGCGCAAGGTGTCGAACTGGCGAATCAGGCCGGCACAGTGATTCTGCAGATTCGTGACGGCGCCAGCGAAGCCGTGGAGGCCGTGAGCATGTTCGCCAATGACCGGGCGCCGGGTTAAACACGATCACGGCAAACGCAGCGCCCGCCCCAGTTCATCGAACAGCGTGACCACCGAGCGCAACGCGCGGCAGTCCGGGCGGGTCAGCAGCCACAGCGCGGTGTCGTAACCGTGCAAGGGTTCGCTCAGGGCTTGCAGCCCTTCATTGATGAGAAAGTCCGGCAACGCCGCCACGCCAAGCCCCGCGCGGACCAGTTCGGTCACGGACAGCATGCTGTTGCAGCGATAGCTCGGTGTCACACCCGGCAACTGCTGACGACGCCAGGCGACGGTCGGGTGATCGGGCAGAAAGTCGTCCGGGGCGATCCACGTCAGCGCTGCCAGATCGGCCGCTTCAACATTTTGTAGATAACGCTGACTGGCGCAGACCCGGTAGGAAATCTTCGCCAGCTCCCGTCCGACCAGATGCTCCGGCGGTGTACGCGTCAGGCGCAGGGCGATGTCGGCATCGCGGCGGCTGAGGTTGGCGAAATCATTGGAAGTGCTCAGCTCGATGGTCAGCGCCGGATAGTTCGGCATGAACTGCGCCAGCGCCGGTAGCAGCAGACCTTGCAACACCGAATCGGTACAGGTCAGGCGCACCGTGCCGCTGACTACTTCGCCGCCCTGCTCCACACCAATACGCGCAGCTTCGAGTGCCTGCTCGGCACGTTCGGCCTGCTCGGCCAGGGTCTGCGCGAGGCTGGTGGGCAGATAACCGGCGCGGCTTTTTTCGAACAGTTGCTGGCCGAGTGATGCTTCCAGTCGGCGCACGGCGCGAAACACCGTCGATACATCGACCTTCAACAGCTGCGCGGCCCGGGCCAGAGAGCCTCCGCGCACTAAAGCGAGGATCAGGGCCAGATCCGGGAAATCAAGTTGGTATTGCGTGGCTGCATTGATCACTTGGGCAAACGCCAATTTAGAGTGCGTGAACGCCAATCTATAGTGAGCGTCATCCCTCAACAAGCACAGCGAGTACTCATGGAATCCAGAGCCCTGCGCATCGCCCTGATCGGTGATTTCGATCCGCAAGTCACTGCCCACCAGGCCATCCCGATAGCCCTAGGACTGGCGGCGGAACACCTTCGCCGTCCGGTCGAATTCGAATGGTTGGCCACCGACCGAATCCTGCCCGAGACGCCGCTGGAACATTTCGACGGCTTCTGGTGTGTCCCGGCCAGCCCCTACAAAAGCGAAGTCGGTGCCCTGCGGGCCATCCGCTTTGCCCGCGAGCAGCAGCGCCCTTTCCTCGGCACCTGCGGCGGTTTTCAGCATGCCGTGCTGGAGTTTTCCCGCAACGTGCTGGGCTGGGCCGATGCCGAGCATGGCGAAACCTCACCTGACTCCAGCCGTGCGGTGCTCACACCGCTGACCTGCTCGCTGGTGGAAGCCGTGGACAGCATCCATCTGGTGCCCGGTTCGTTGATCGCCATGGCGTACGAAACGTCGGAGATTCACGAAGGCTATCGCTGCCGCTACGGTGTGAATCCGCAGTTCGAACGGGAGTTGCTGACCCATGAACTACACGCCGTGGGGCACGATTCGGCAGGCGATCTGCGCGCCATCGAACTGAAAAACCATGTGTTCTTTGTCGCCACACTGTTCCAGCCGGAACGTGCAGCGCTCAAAGGGCAATTGCCACCACTGGTGCGGGCGTTTGTTGAAGCCTGCTCGGAGCAATGTCGATGAAACCGAACACTGAGTGTTTCGCCGTGATCTTCACTTCGACCCGCACCGAAGGTGACAACGGCTATGCCGAGGCTTCCGAGCACATGATGCAGTTGGTTGCCGAGCAACCGGGGTTTCTCGGTATCGATTCGATCCGTGGGGCAGACGGAGTGGGGATTACGGTTTCGTACTGGGAGAGTGAGGCGGCGATTCTGGCCTGGCGCGAGCATCCGGAGCACCGGGTGATTCAGGCGCGCGGGCGGGCTGAATGGTATTCGGCGTTTCAGACGCGAGTGTGTCGGGTGGAGCGGGAGTATCGGTTCGGCCAGTGAGTATTGAGGTGTACTCACTGGCCCTTTCGCGGGCAAGCCCGCTCCCACAGGGTACTGCGCTGTTCTCAAGATCACGCGGTACCTGTGGGAGCGGGCTTGCCCCGGGCGGCGTTCCGACGAAGAGGCCGCAACAGTCGCAACAGAACCTCAGCCCTTCACCAGACTGCGCACCGCCTCAATCTCCGGCACTTCGCGTTTACTCATGTAAACGCGCAACGGCTCGGTGATGTTGATCCGGTCATCGATGTTCTGATTCAGCAATAACTGGATCAGCTCACGCTTGAGAGTCATGGTCTGTTCGGTGGCCGGTGCCCAGACGAATTCGCTGCACGGAATGATGCCGTCATCGGCCACGTCCATGCCGAACGAGTCCTCACTGAAGCGCACGATGTACTGGCCGGTCTTGCGGTTGAGGCCGACAAAGCCTTTGAGGTCGTCGGCAGCCTGGCAGATGAGTTGCGATGTGATACGCATGGTAAACCTCACGAAAAGGATCGATGGTCTACACGCAGGGCAATGAGTGGCGCGCCCTCTGCCGGTGCGGTTGCCGTGGCCAAGCGTACTGCAAACAAACGCACAAAAGTGCGGAAATTTTCGCTTTCAGTACGTTTATGTCGGTCTTGCGATAGCACGTTTTCGTTTGAGTTGCTAAAAGGGACATCTTCGAAAATACCTGCGAAAGGACCTCGACATGCCCGCCACGTTTACCAAAAGCGCTCTGCTGCTGAGCCTGATGCTCGGCCTCGGCCAGGCCCACGCTGCCGCCCAGCCAAGCCCTGTTGCGCTCGCTGCCTCCGAGGGCATTCCGCACCCGGCGGTGATCGCCCACCGTGGCGCGTCCTTCGATGCCCCGGAATCCACCGCCGCGTCCTACAAACTGGCGCGCGACCTGGGCGCCGATTACCTGGAAATGGACTTGCAGCGCAGCAAGGACGGCGTGCTGTTCGCCCTGCACGACGACAACCTGCAGCGCACCACCGACGTCGCCACCAAGTTCCCGGAGCGCAAGGACAGCCCGGCCAATGCCTTCACCATGGCCGAACTGAAAACCCTCGACGCCGGCAGCTGGTACAACGCCAAGTACCCGGATCGCGCGCGTCCGTCCTACGTCGGTCTGAAGATTCTGACCCTCGACGAAATCATCGACATCGCCCAGGCCAATCCGAAGCACAAGCCGGGTCTGTACATCGAAACCAAGGAGCCGAAGCTGTTCCCGGGGATCGAGCATGACCTGAAGGAAAAACTCCAGGCCCGCGGCTGGCTGATCCCGGCCGGCGCAAAACCGGCTAAAAACGTCGCCAGCGTCGGCGAGAGCAACGGCAAGGTGATCCTGCAGACCTTCGAGAAGAGCAGCCTTGAAATGCTGCAAAAGGAAATGCCGCAGGTGCCGAAGATCCTGTTGCTGTGGGTCGGCGAAGGCAGCATCGAGCCGAAATCCAAAGTGACCTTTGCCGAATCCGGCGAGAAGGACAAGAACGCGTTCTACGGCAAGCAGGAGCCGAAATCCGAAGCCGAGTTCAAGCAATGGATCGACTACGCCAAGGCCCAGGGCGCAATCGGCACCGGCCCTTCGGCGAAGCTGACCCACGGCGGCGATCAGAGCTATTCGGATCTGGTGCAGCCATGGATGAACAAGTACACCCACGACAAGGGTCTGCTGGTGCACGTCTACACCGTGGATGAGCCGGTGGACTTCGAAAAAGTCATGGCCTCTGGTGTCGACGGCATCTTCACCAACCGCGCCAGCGAGCTGCTGAAATTCTACAAACGCCCTGCCGCCGCCAGTGTGGATCAGGTGTTGAAGAACAACGGCTTCTGATGCAACCGGACACCCCTTGGACAGGCCGCCTCTGGCTGGGGCACGACCATGGCCTGATCCACGGGATGTCGGGGCGCACTGCGCCCCACTCCCACTATGCCCACCAACTGATTCTTGCCCCTGACCGCCCGGTGACTGTGCTGGTCGAGGACAACCCCGTCACCACTTCCCGCCTGCTGATTGCCTCGCAGACCCGGCATGCGATTGTCGAAGCGCCGGATCCTGTGTTCACCGTTTACGCCGAACCGTTGCGGTTTGATGCCGATACATTGCGCGATGCGCTGTTCGACATCGAGTGGTCGCTGCCGGCGCTGGATCTCGCCATTGGCCAATGCCCGCGTCGCCCACTGAATGACCCGCGAATCGAACGGGCCCTCGCCACCGTCGACGCCTTACTGTCGAGCAAAGTCCCCGCCAGCGCCGTGGCCGATTCCGCCCATGTGTCGCTGAGCCAGTTGCAGCGGTTGTTCGTCAGTCAGGTCGGTTTGCCGGTACGGAGACTGGTCTTGTGGCGGCGGTTGCGGCTGGCGATGGCGGCGATTCTGGCGGGCAGCCCGGTGACCGATGCTGCTCACGCTGCCGGATTTGCCGATTCGGCGCACTTCTCCCGCAGCCTGAAAAAACTCTTCGGCGTGACGGCGCGTCAGGCGTTGCAGCACATCGAATTGCGCTTGCTGGATTGACTCAACGTCGCAAGCCCTCCGGCACTTTCGGTTCGTTGCCCAACGCTGCCGGCTCGAACGGATCGAGCAACTGCGCCACGTAGTCACGGGGAAAATCCGGACGACTGCCGATGCCCAGATCGCCCTCGCCGATCCGGTAATCCTTAGTGCAAAACCCAGTGCCCAACAGCCAGTCCCACAGGGTAAAGAACAGCCCGAAATTGACGTCACCGGCGCGCCCGTACTTCATGTGATGAAATCGGTGCAGAGGCGCCCAGGCGAAAATCCAGCGCAACGGGCCAATACGCATGTCGACGTTCGAATGCTGCAACAACAGCTGGATCGCAATGGCAAATGCCAGCAACACCGCCACCTCGGACGGAATGCCCAACACCAGCAACGGCAACAACCCCGCCGTCGCCTCCAGCAGTTGATGCAGCGGATGCTTCATCAAACCGTTGAACCCGTAGAGCCGCTCGACGCTGTGATGAATCGCGTGCAGCCGCCACATCCACGGCACGCGATGGCTGGCGTAATGCATCAGGCTCACGCCCGCATCGGCAATGAAAATCGCCAGCGCCACTTGCAGCCACAACGGCCAGTTCGACGGCCACGCACCGTCAATCGCCAGCAGCGCCACCAGCCCCGGCAATGCCAACAGGCCGAGGGCATTCAGCGCTTCGTTGACCAGCGCGTGCAGCATGTCGCGACGACGATCACCGATGGGACGGTTCCAGTTCACTTCATAAGGCAACAGCCATTCGCCCGCGAACGAGACCGCCAGCGCTAAAACAAAAAGCGCCAATAGCCACAGCAGCGAATACCCCGCCAACCCTATTGCACCGCTAATAAATCCAACCCAGAACAACGGCGCGTACAGCCACGAAAAGATGCGTTTCATGTCCACCTCCATTTATCGAAGGCTGAGCATGAAAGTTTGCGCAGAACCGCAATTGAACAAACGACGCAAACCGGTCGGGTGTTTTTAAGGGTGAGTTAAGTTGCGGCGATTAACCTGAACTCACTTAAACGAATCACCCAAAGGAATAACCGATGAAAACCCTGACTGCCCTGTTTACCGCTGCCGCCCTGACCCTCACCGCTGGCCTGGCCCAGGCTGACGTTCGCGTTGACCAGATCCCGCAACTGGTCAAGGAAGGCAAGATCAAGTCGCTGGAGTCGATGAACGAACAAGCGCTGAAACTGCATCCGGGTGCGACCATTACTGACACGGATCTGGATAACCACTTCAATGGTTATGAGTACGAAGTTGAGTTGCGTACTGCGGATGGCAAGGAGTTTGATGTGGACTTCGATGCGACCACCGGCAAGGTGCTGAGCGACAAGCAAGACACTTGATTGGCTGATAAAACAAAGCCGCACGACTTTTGGGTTGTGCGGATTTTTTGTGTCTGCAATTTATGCGGAGGTACTGACCAGCGAGCCAGACGTACTCGAATCCGAATCCTGCAAAGCCGCCAACAACGCCGCCGTCGCCGTCTGCAACGAAGCCGAGGTCGTAGCAATCTGCGACTGCGCAGCCGCAACATCCGCCGCCTTGGCATCCTGGCTTTCCTGCTTCGCCTGAGCCGCTTGCAGCGCCTTTTGCTCTTCCTGCAACTGCTTCTGCAACTCGGCAATCTGCTTGCGCAGTTCTTTCACGGTATCCGACTCATCGCTGCTGGAACTGCTGTCCCCCGCCGGCGCCGCCCCGCCGCCCGCCGCGACTTTGCTGGTGTCGGCTTTCACACCGGTGCTGGCCGCCGCGGTGGTCGAGGTGTCGTCACCGGTGTCGGCAATCGAGGTTTTGCTGGTGGGCGTGGTAACGGTCTGATTGATCGAAACAGACGTGATGCTGACCATGGGAAATCTCCAATGCCGGTTATAGATAACCGGGCATCGGCGGCGGTCTGCACGAATTGAGATCGACTGTGTACCGACTCGGTACCCGAACCGGTACACAGTCACTGGCCGGTCGGATTTCACGTCACCCTGCCGTCACACAACCGTCATGTGACATTGCGATGCTGCGGCTCAGGTGAATCTGCAAATCCCGCGACAGACGCCTCCTCGCAGCGAGCCTTCATGAACCACAGCCTCGATATCAGTCATCGTGATCCTGACCTGTTCGGCCTGCTTTACGGCTTTCGTTTTCGCCCCGGCGAACGTGGGCGCGAGGTGGATTCGGCGACCGCCCTGCGCTGCCTGCAGGACGACAGCGAGGGCGATGAATTTCTCTGGCTGCACCTGAACCTGGCCCACGCCGCGTGCGAGCGCTGGATGAAAAGCCATCTGCAATTGCCCGAAGAGTTTTTCGAAGCGCTGCACGAAGGTTCGCGCTCGACCCGCATCGAGCATGTCGATTCGGCGTTGCTGGCGGTGGTCAACGATGTGGTGTTCAACCTCAGCAGCATGGTGTCGTCGGACGTGTCGACGCTGTGGGTCTGTGTGCGCAGCAAACTGATCGTCAGTGCGCGTCTGCAACCGCTGCACTCGGTGGACAAGTTGCGTTCGTCGGTGAAGTCCGGCGAGTGCTTTCGTTCGCCGCTCGAACTGCTGGTGCACTTGCTGCGCGATCAGGGCGAAGTGCTGACCCAGATCGTGCGCAAGACCAGCATGAGCGTCGATCAGGTCGAGGACGAATTGCTCTCCTCGCGACTGTCGACCAACCGCGCCGAACTCGGTGCCAACCGACGAGTGCTGGTGCGCCTGCAACGGCTGCTGGCGCTGGAACCGGGATCGCTGCTGCGCCTGCTCAACCGGCCGCCGCCGTGGTTGCAGAAGGAAGACGTGAAGGAGTTGCGCAAATCCACCGAGGAGTTCGCGCTGATCATCAACGACCTCACGGCCCTCGGCGAGCGGATCAAGCTGCTGCAGGAAGAGATCGCCGCCAACCTCAACGAACAGAGCAACCGCACGCTGTTCACCCTGACCGTGGTCACGGTGCTGGCACTGCCGATTAACATCATTGCCGGTTTCTTCGGCATGAACGTCGGCGGCGTGCCGCTGGCCACCGATCCGGAAGGGTTCTGGATTCTGGTGGCGCTGGTGGCGACGTTCACCGTGATTGCCGGGCGCTGGGCGTTTCGCAAGCGGCGGGATTACTGACCTTTATTCAGCGCCGCTACAGTCGCACGCTCGTTCCCACGCTCTGCGTGGGAATGCCGCCCGGGACGCTCCGCGTCCCTGTGACGCAGAGCGTCACCTTATGCATTCCCACGCGGAGCGTGGGAACGATCACCGCCTTCAGATCAGCGGTGAAGCTAAAAACCCAAACACTGATCTGTCGCAGCCTCTCTGTAATATTTAGCAACGATCATGGGCGACACTCCTTCCCCCGCTCAGGATTGTCCTCCCATGGCTACTCCCTCCCTGACCGCCAGCCCGGCCCCCGCTGCCAGTGGCAGGCCGGCCCTCGACAAGAAAACCGGCCCGTTCACCTACGTGGTGTTTTTCGCGGTGCTGGCGATGGGGCTGCTGTTCACCGCCTACAGCCTGATGCACGACATGCACGAACTCGGCACGGTGGTCACCACCTGGACACCGTTCCTGCTGCTCGGCGTGGCGCTGTTGATTGCGCTGGGCTTCGAGTTCGTCAACGGTTTCCACGACACCGCCAACGCCGTCGCCACGGTGATCTACACCCATTCGCTGCCGCCACATTTCGCGGTGGTCTGGTCGGGTTTCTTCAACTTCCTCGGCGTGCTGCTGTCGAGCGGCGCGGTGGCGTTCGGCATCATCGCCCTGCTGCCGGTGGAGCTGATTCTGCAAGTCGGTTCGTCCGCCGGTTTCGCGATGATCTTCGCCCTGTTGATCGCGGCGATCCTGTGGAACCTCGGCACCTGGTGGCTGGGCCTGCCGGCCTCGTCGTCGCACACGCTGATCGGTTCGATCATCGGCGTCGGCGTGGCCAACGCGCTGATGCATGGCCGCGACGGCACCAGCGGTGTGGACTGGGCCCAGGCGACCAAGATCGGTTATGCGCTGCTGCTGTCGCCGCTGGTGGGTTTCGGTTGTGCGGCGCTGTTGCTGCTGGCGCTGCGTGCGTTCGTGAAGAACCGCTCGCTGTACAAAGCACCGGAAGGCAACACCCCGCCGCCGTGGTGGATTCGCGGTTTGCTGATTTTGACCTGTACCGGCGTGTCCTTCGCTCACGGTTCCAACGACGGCCAGAAAGGCATGGGCCTGATCATGCTGATTCTGGTCGGCACCCTGCCGATGGCTTATGCGCTGAACCGCACCATGCCGGAAGAACAGTCGCTGCAATTCGCCGCCGTCGCCCAAGTGACCCAGCAAGCACTTGTGAAAAGTGCGCCACTGCCGGCTCCGGCCGATCCGCGCGCAGTGCTCTCCGACTACGTGCGCAGCAAGGAAGCCACGCCGCAGCTGATCCCGGCCCTCGCCTCTCTGACCGGACACATCGGTGAAGAAGTCAAAGGCTACGGCTCGCTGGCGAAAGTCCCGGCCGAGGCCATGGGCAACGTGCGCAACGACATGTACCTGGCCAGCGAAACCATTCGCCTGATGGACAAGAACAAGGTCGGCACCTTCGACGCCGACACCAGCGGCAAGCTGCAACTGTTCAAGCAACAGATCGACAACGCCACCCGGTTCATTCCGCTGTGGGTGAAGATCGCGGTGGCGATTGCCTTGGGGCTGGGCACCATGGTTGGCTGGAAGCGGATCGTGGTCACGGTCGGCGAGAAAATCGGCAAGACCCACCTGACCTACGCCCAAGGCGCTTCGGCTGAAACCGTGGCGATGCTGACCATCGGCGCCGCCGACATGTTCGGCCTGCCGGTGTCGACCACTCATGTGCTGTCCTCGGGCGTGGCCGGGACCATGGTCGCCAACGGTGGCGGTTTGCAGATGAAGACCATCCGCAATCTGCTGATGGCGTGGGTGCTGACGTTGCCGGCGGCGATTCTGCTGTCGGGCAGTCTGTATTGGCTGTTTACCCAGATCTTCTGATCCAGCCGAATCCCTGTGAGAGCCTTTACTCCCACAGGGATTTGCGGCAGAAATCAGAGCGTCGAACGAATCAAATCCCCCAGCCAGTCCATGAACACCCGCACCCGCAACGGCAGATGACGCTGCCTCGCGTACAACAGTGAAATGCCCATCGCCGGCGCGGTGTATTGCGGCAGCACCGTCACCACCTCGCCGGTATCCAGATAGGTGTTCATGCCGGTTCGCGGCACCTGGATCAGACCGAATCCCCCAAGGCACGCCGACTCGTACGCATCGGTGCTGTTGACCGTCACGCTCCCGGCCATCGGTACGCGGTGCACTTGCCCGTCCTGCTCGTAGACAAACCCTTCCGAACGCGAACCCAGCACACCGACGTAGTGCACCAGCCGATGCTGCGCCAGATCGTCCAAGGTCTGCGGCACGCCGTAGCGTTCGAGATACGCGGGGCTGGCGCAGTTGATCATGCTGAAGTCCCCCAGGTGCCGCGCCACCACCGATTGATCGGGCTGCGCGCCGATGCGCACCACGCAATCGAAGCCTTCGGCGAGCAGGTCGACCCGGCGATCGGTGCTGCTGATTTCCAGCTCCAGGTTCGGATGGCGGGCCGTGAATTCCGGCAGCTTCGGCATGATCAGCCGCCGCGACAGAATGTTCGGCATATCGACCCGGATCCGCCCGGTCAGCGACGCTTCGTCCTGGCGAAACAGGTTCTCGATTTCGTCCATGTGCGACAGCAGATCCTTGCTTCGCTCGTATAGCGCAAGGCCGTCCTGAGTCGCCTGGACCTTGCGCGTGGTGCGTTGCAGCAGGCGCGTGCCGAGCAGGCTCTCCAGCGCTTGCACCTGTTCGGACACCGTCGAGCGCGGCAGCCCGAGACTCTCCCCCGCCATCGTGAAACTCGACAATTCGCTGACCCGGACAAAGGTGTGCAGCAGTTCCAGTTTGTTCATGGGCCACCCATTGATTGTTCGGACAATCCGACCAGTGATTCCGGTTTCAGTCTGTTTATCACCTCATAGCGGATAAATAAACTGAGCTCCATCAACCGTCACTGCCTTCGAGGAAGACCCATGAACCGCAAAATCGCATTGATCACCGGTGCCAGCCGTGGCCTCGGCAAGAACGCCGCCCTGCACCTCGCCGCGCAAGGCGTGGACATCATCGGCACCTACAACAGCCGCGCCGATGAAGCCCAGGCGCTGGTGCAGGAACTGGAAACCCTCGGCGCCAAAGCCGTGATGCTGCAACTGGATGTCGGGCGCAGCGAAGGTTTTGCCGATTTCGCCGTGCGGGTCGGGCAAGCGCTGCAACAGCTGGAGCGTCCGCGCTTCGATTTCCTGATCAACAACGCCGGCATTGGCGTGCATGCGTCCTTCGCCGACACCACGCCTGAGCAGTTCGATCTGCTGATGAACGTGCAGTTGAAAGGGCCGTTCTTTCTGACTCAGCAATTGCTGCCGCTGATCAACGATGGCGGGCGGATCATCAACATCTCCAGCGGTCTGGCCCGCTTCACCCTGCCGGGTTATGCCGCTTACGCGGCGATGAAAGGCGCGATGGAAGTGCTGACCCGTTATCAGGCCAAGGAGCTGGGTGCGCGGCAGATTGCCGTGAATATCCTGGCACCGGGCGCCATCGAAACCGACTTCGGCGGCGGCGCGGTGCGCGACAATTCGGCGCTGAATGCAATGGTCGCCAGCA
The DNA here is from genome assembly GCF_002112885.1 of Pseudomonas sp. B37(2017). Lineage (NCBI taxonomy): Bacteria > Pseudomonadati > Pseudomonadota > Gammaproteobacteria > Pseudomonadales > Pseudomonadaceae > Pseudomonas > Pseudomonas sp. B37(2017). The sequence continues at coordinate 24,374 of NZ_NEIX01000004.1, forward strand.
ACACCGCGCTGGGCCGGGCCGGGCAGCCGGATGACATTGGCGGTGCGCTGGCGCTGCTCCTGTCGCCGGGGGCGCAGTGGATCAACGGTCAGCGGATTGAAGCGTCGGGCGGGATGTTTCTCTAAACCCTGCAAGAGTCCCGGACAAAAAAAATCGCCGCCCTCACAGGCGGCGATTTTTTGTTTTCAGCTCTGGCAGACGCTGCGCATCACCAGCCGCTCGCGCACCACGTCATAACCCCAGTGGTAGACGTAAGTGTACGGCAGGAAGAACAGCAGCACGCCGATGTCGAGCAGGAACGCCTGCCACAGGCTGACCGACAGCCACCAGGCAATCAGCGGCACGCCCATCACGATCAACCCGCCCTCGAACAGCAGCGCGTGCGCCACCCGCACCCAGGCGTTGTGGGCGATGTTCCAGCGTTTGAGCAGGCGGTCGAAGAAGCCGTTGAACACCACGTTCCAGCCCAGGGCCAGCATCGCGATGGCGATAGTGACGGCGCCCATTTCGACCAGCGGTTTACCCATGATCCACGCCAGTAACGGGGTACAGATCAGGATCGCCAGCAGTTCGAAACCGATGGCCTGGAAGATACGTTCAGTGATGGATTTGTTGGCAGTCATGGCCGAAGTCCTCTGTGAAGATGGTTGCCATGATCCAGCACCGAACCGATACTTCATAATCAATAACCATCGATCAAGGCGATAGTTCATGGCTTCTCAGGAAGTGTTGCTCGCGTTTGTCCAGGCAGCGACTCAAGGCTCTTTTTCAGCGGCGGCGCGCAAACTCGGGCGCAGTCAGTCGACGGTGAGTGCGGCGGTGGCCAGTCTTGAGATTGATCTGGATTTGATCCTGTTCGACCGCAGCAGCCGCAAACCGACGCTGACTCCGGCGGGGCACGTGATGCTGCAACGGGCCGAGGCGATTCTGTCCGCCACCAGCCGTCTGGAAATGACCGCCCGGCAGTTGGCTCAGGGCGTCGAGCCGAAACTCACGGTGGCGATTTCCGACACTTATCAGTCCGACCGTTTCGAAGCGGCACTGGTGGGCTTCGAGCAGCGTTATCCGGATCTGGAGCTGGAATGCCTGATCGCCGAATGCGATGACCTGGTCGAACTGGTGCAGCGCGGTCGGGCGCATCTGGCGTTCGCCGAGATGCAGGACAACTACCCGCCGGACCTGGCGACCGCGACCGTCGCCGAGCGCACTGAAATCGCCTTGTTTGTCGGTCGCAACCATCCGTTGGCGACTCAGGAATCCATCGATCAAACAATCCTTGAACAACATCGCGAGCTGCGCCTGGCCACCATCGTCAATCCCTATGACAGTCGCGGCAAAGGTCGGGTGTGGTCGGCGCCGAGTTATCTGATGTTGCTGGAGATGGCCGAGAAAGGTTTCGGCTGGGCGCCGCTGCCGCGCTGGCTGGTGGAGCGTTTCGGCAATGACTTGCTGGTGGAACTGAAGGTGCGCGGCTGGCCGAAACCGGTGTTCGTCGATGCGCTGTGGTCGCGGCTGTACCCGCCGGGGCCGGCGGGGAGCTGGTTGCTGAGCAAGATGCTGGAATAGCTCATGCCGCCTCGATGGCTGCCGGGCGATTCACCTGAAAATATTCGTGCAACCCGCGCATCGTCGGCAGTTCCAGCGCCTGCGCCGCGTAACACAATCCCACCCGCCGGGTCGGCGCCGGCAGGTGCAGCGCGCGCACGACGATGCGCTCATGCCCGCTCACCAACGACTGCGGCAACATCGCCACACCGACACCCGCCGCCACCATATGCAACGCCTGTTGCAGTGAACCGGCATGCCCCGCCACCGCTTCCGGTGAGCGCCCGTACAGCGCCATCAACCGCTGATGCGAAGGATGTTGCGGGCAGGTGATCCAGTCCTCGATCGGCGCCCAGCCGGCCTGCGCGTTGGCCATCGGGTGATCGAGGGGCAGCGCCATCACATAGGACTCTTCCCACAGCGGCAGGAACAGTTCGTCCTCGCAGCACATTTCCTCGACCGCCAATCGCCCATCGCCGTGACAGCCTTCCTCGAGGGTCAGCAGCAGATTGGGCAACGCCTGATGGGCCATGCGCACAAAGGCTTCGATGTGGCTGGCGGCGATATCGCCCTCGATGCCGAGGGTCAGTGGCGCGCGATTTTCGCGGCCGCGAAACATCCGACTCAGCGCCTCGGACTCGGCCACCATCCGCCGTGCCTGCGGGTACAGAAGACGCGCTTCGTCGCTGACTTCCACACCACGGGGCTGACGCACGAACAACGTCGCGCCGAGCTCTTCTTCCAACTGTTTGATGGTCACCGACAACGTGGGCTGACTGATGAACAGCCGTTGCGCGGCAGCGGTGATATTGCGTTCCTCGAACACGGCGAGGAAAGCTTTGAGATGGCGGATATCCATAGGAGATTCCGATAACAGACAGAGGAATAAGGCATTTTTCAGCCTCCAGCGGGCTAAATATACTGCGTCACGAATCTGGTTATTTGTTTTTCTTATCTCAGGAGTTCAACCATGAGCAAGCCATTGATCATCATCACCGGCACCAGCTCGGGCATCGGCGAAGCGACCGCCCGCCGCTTGAGCGCTGCTGGCCACCCGCTGCTGTTGCTGGCCCGGCGCATCGAACGCCTTGAAGCACTGGCCCTGCCGAACACTCTCAGCCGCCGCGTCGACATCACCGACCGCGCCGCGTTGCTGGCCGCTGTGGCCGAGGCGGAAGCGCAGTTCGGCCCGGCCGATGCGCTGATCAACAACGCCGGGGTGATGCTGCTGGGCGAGATGAGCAAACAGGACCCGGCGCAGTGGGACCAGATGCTCGATGTCAACGTGAAGGGTCTGCTCAACGGCGTGCACGCGGTGGTCGCCGGGATGATCGAGCGCAAGCACGGCACGATCATCAACGTCAGCTCGGTGGCCGGGCGCAAGACCTTCCCGAACCATGTGGCGTATGTCGGCACCAAGTTTGCGGTGCATGGGTTGTCGGAGAATCTGCGTGAAGAGTTGTCGCCGCATAACGTGCGGGTGACCACGATTGCGCCGGGGGCGGTGGAGACCGAGTTGCTGAGCCACACCACGGATGAGGCGATCAAGACCGGGTATCAGGCCTGGAAACAGGATATGGGTGGGACGGTGTTGAGTGCCGAGGATGTGGCGACGGCGATTGCTTATGCGTATGGGCAGCCGCAGGGGGTTTGTATTCGGGAGATTGTGATGGCTGCTACGCGCCAGCAGGCCTGATCCATTGTTACAGACCTTAACGGCCTCTTCGCGGGCAAGCCCGCTCCCACATTTGATCGCATTCCAATTGTGGGAGCGGGCTTGCCCGCGAAGAGGCCAATATTGCCAACGATCCTTTCGGATCAGTCCAATGCCCTAAGCCGCCCTTCAATAAACCGTCGCTCCGGCTCCTGCCGCGTCAACTCCAGCGCCCGCGAATAAGCCGCCCTAGCATCCTCCACCCGCCCCAACTGCCGACAAAATTCCGCCCGCGCCGAATGCGCCAAGTGGTAATCCTGCAAATCCCCGCGCCCCAGAATCCCTTCAACCAGGGTCAACCCCGCCAACGCCCCATCACGTTTGGCCACCGCCACCGCCCGGTTCAACTCGATCACCGGCGACGGCACCGCCCGCAGCAACACGTCATACAGCCCGACGATCTGCGCCCAGTCCGTCTCCCCTGCCGTGGGCGCCTCGGCGTGCACCGCCGCAATCGCCGCTTGCAGGCAGTAAGGCCCGAAGCGTCCCGTGGTCAGCGCTTTTTCCACCAGATCGCAGCCTTCGGCAATCAGCTCGGCATTCCACAATCCGCGATCCTGATCATCCAGCAGAATCAATTCCCCATCAGACGTCGACCGCGCCGAGCGCCGCGATTCATGCAACAACATCAACGCCAGCAAGCCCATGACTTCCGGATCCGGCAACAACTCCAGCAACAATCGCCCGAGACGAATCGCCTCGCGGGTCAAGTCTTCGCGGGTCACCTGAGCGCCGCCAGATGCTGAATAGCCTTCGTTGAACACCAGATAGATCACCCGCAACACGCTGTCGAGGCGCTCGGGCAATTCGCTCAGGCTCGGGACTTGATAAGGGATTTTCGCGTCGCGGATCTTCGCCTTGGCGCGCACGATGCGCTGGGCAATCGCCGCCGGGGCCGAGAGGAATGCCCGGGCGATTTCCTCGGTGGTGAGATCGCAGACTTCACGCAACGTCAGCGGCACTTGCGCGTCCGCCGCCAGTGCCGGGTGGCAGCAGGTGAAGATCAGGCGCAGGCGATCGTCTTCCACGTCTTCGGCGTCCCATTCGGACTGTTCCAGTTCTTCCAGTTGCGCCAGCAATAACGGCTGCGAGGCCTTGAACCGCGCGCGGCGACGCAACACGTCGATCGCCTTGAAGCGCCCGGTGGACACCAGCCAGGTCCGCGGATTGTCCGGCACGCCGTCGCGCTGCCAGCGCTCGACCGCGACGAAGAACGCCTCGTGCAAGGCTTCTTCGGCGAGGTCGAAATCGCCGAGCAGGCGAATCAGGGTCGCGAGGATCCGCCGCGAGTCTTCGCGATAGACCTGCTCGACCCGCGTCCTGACCTCAGACATTCAACTGGCGCACGGGACGCACTTCGACGCTGCCGACCCGGGCCGCCGGAATGTTGCCGGCGACCTGGATCGCTTCGTTGAGGTCCCGCGCGTCGATCAGGTAGAAACCGGCCAGCTGTTCCTTGGTCTCGGCGAACGGGCCGTCGGTGATCGACAGCTTGCCGTTGCGCATGCGCACCGTGGTGGCGGTCTGCACCGACTCCAGCGCTTCGGCGGCGACCATCCGGCCGCTGCCCTGGATCGACTCGGCGTAGGCCCAGCACTCGGCATCTTCCGGGCTGTCGGGCGACGAATGCAGCAGGCGCTCATCGCTGTAGACCAGGCATAAATACTTCATGGCGTTCTCCTGAATCGGACGGATCAACTATGGCTGAAGATCAGGGTTTCACATCGAACAGGGTCGCGCCGCTCATCGGGTCGAACGGTGCCGACCAGTGTTCGTGGGCGATCTTCCACGCCCCGCCGACCTGCCGGTAGCAGGCGGTGACGCGCATCCAGCAACTCTGGGTTTCGCCCTTTTCATTGGTACCGCCGCAGTTGGCGACCCAGTGGGCGAAAGCGATGTTGTCGGCGGTCTCGATGGCGATTTCGTGGAATTCGAAGATGTGCGGGCCAGGGCACATTTCCATGCAATCCACCCAGTGCGCGCGGTAGGCCGGTTTGCCCTTGAATTGCAGGGCCTTGATCGCATCGAAGGAAACGATGTCGTCGGCATACAGGGCCATGACTTTTTCCACGTCCTTGGTCATCACCGCCTCGCGGTAGGTGTCGATCAGGCTTTGAATCTGCGCTTGCGTACTCATGGGGTTTCTCCCTGGTTTTTGTTGTAAAGACACCCTTAGTCGTTCGGCGATTTACCGGATCGACAGTTGAAACAAAAAAATTCCGGAGAAGACAAAATCGCTAGAATCCGAAGCTCATCTTTGTAGGAAAAAGGAAATTCCCGTGTCAGCCCGACTTGTGCCTTACGAAAGCCTGAACGCCACCCAACGCCAACAGGTCGAGGCCATTGAAATCCACGCCGAGCAGATCAAGTTCTCCGGCGACATCCACGGCGCCCTGCACACGCTGCTGTCGAAACCCGGCCCCGGCGTGAAAGGTTTTGCGCTGCTGGCCGAAGACGTGCCGGTGGCCTTCCTGCTGCTCAAGCGCCCGCCGGTGTTGCCGGAATGGGCCGATGAACACAGCGCCACCCTGCATGCGTTGCAGGTCGATCACCGCGCCCAGGGCAAGGGTTACGGCAGGGCCTGCCTGCTGGCGTTGCCGGACGTTGCGCGCCAGGCCTGGCCGGAAATCAAAGGGCTGGAACTGTCGGTGGACGCCGACAACGACGCCGCGATTGCGCTGTACGCCAAGTACGGCTTCGTCGACAGCGGCGAAGCATACAAGGGCCGCATCGGCTACGAGCGGCGCATGGGGCTGTTCTTCTAATCGTCGAGGGAGCAACGATGATCGATTCAATCGAGGCGCTGGAAGCCATTTACGGATTTCCCCACGAACGGGCGGTGCGCAAGCAGATCGGCTTTCTCAACGAGGACTATCAGGCGATGGTCCGGGTCTCGCCGCTGGTGATTGTCAGCTCGGTGGGTGCCGACGGCATCGACGGTTCACCGCGCGGCGACGCGCCGGGGTTTGTGCGGATCATTGACGAACGCACCCTGGCCCTGCCGGATCGGCCGGGCAACAACCGCATCGATACCTTGCGCAACGTGCTGCACGATCCGCGGGTGTCGCTGCTGTTCATCATTCCGGGGATTGGCGAGACGTTGCGGGTCAACGGCACGGCAACCATCAGCGCTGATCCCGACTTGCTGGAAAGCTTTGCGGTCAACGGCAAACCGGCGCGCACGGTGCTGCTGGTGACGGTGGAGGCGGCGTTCTTTCATTGCTCGAAAGCGTTTGTGCGTTCGGATGCGTGGAACCCTGAAACCCACTTGCCGCGCTCGGCGCTGCCGACGGCGGGCGCGTTTCACAAGCGTCTGAACGAAGGTCAGTTCGATGCCGAGGCCTATGATCGCGAGGCCCCTGCGCGAGTGCGTGACACCCTTTACTGACACCGCCCACCGATCGTTCCCACGCTCTGCGTGGGAATGCAGACTTTGACGCTCTGCGTCACGACGGTGCCAGGCGTTGCATCAGTGGTGCGGCAGGAACGCAGAGCGTCCCGGGCTGCATTCCCACGCGGAGCGTGGGAACGATCAACGCGGTTACAGCGTCAGGATCATCTCGTGCCACGCCATGCCGCCGTGGTCGGACTCCGAGGGTTTGATGTAGGCGAAGCCAAACCCGGCATACAGCGGAATATGTTTTTCCTTGCACATCAAATGAATCGTCGCCTTGTCCATCCCGCGCATGCGTTCGATGAATTCGGCCATCAAGCGTTTCGCCAGGCCCTGCCCCTGATAATCCGGGTGCACCACTACCGACATGATCACCACGTTCGGCCCGGCAGGGTCGTGGCCGATCAGTTCCTTGAACGCCTCGTCGGACATCTGCACGTCAAACGCCGCACCGGAGTTGATGAACCCGGCCACCTGCCCGTCCACCTCGGCGACGATGAAACCGTCCGGCCAGGTGGCAATGCGCGTGGCGATCTTTTCGCGGGTCGCGGCCTCGTCGCCCTCATAGGCGAGGGTTTCGATGGCGTAGCAGCGATCCAGGTCGGCGGCGGTAACGTGGCGGATGAAGGTGTTCATGGCAGCTCGAAATCAGTGGAAACAAGGCCGCCAAGGATAAAGGAATAAGGTGTTCATATCGATCCGCACGGGCGGCGTAAAGCCTGCGTATAAGCGCTTTTCTTCGGATTCGGGACGGTCTATTTCTGACGCCTGTCTCTGATCACCCGAGGGGGGAACCGTTTATGAGCAGCGTTGAGATCGGTTTGTTGATGGTGTTGGGCATCAGCTTCTTCGGCTTCATTACCCTGGGCATCGACCTGTTGCGGGCACGACGAATCAAGGGCAAGTAAAGTTCGACCGGCAGCGCGAAGCAGGTTCGCGCTGCCGGTTGCCAATCAGGTTTTCTTTTCGACCGGGACGCAGATTTCCAGCTTGCCGGTATTGAGCTTCGGGTTGAAATCCGCGCTGTAGCGTTCCAGCTCCGGGGCGTTGAGCCCTTTGTAGTCGGACGCCGGCAGCCAGGTGTTGTAGATGTAATCGATGGTCTGCGGCAATTGATCCAGCGAACCCTTGTGTTCGAACACCGCGTACTGGCGCGGCAGGACTTCGATCCACGGATACTTTTCCTGCGGGAAGTCATCCAGCTTGCGGATTTCGACCCCGGCCATGTAATCGAAACCGCCGTTGCCGTCGAAATTGCTGCAAACGCCGTAGGTCACTTCGCCCTTCTGCCCCGGAATATTTCCGATGTGCGGGATCAGTTTTTCCCACAGCGCAGGGATGTCCTGAACGGTCTCTTTAGTGAAGCGATCGCGAAAACCTGCAATCAGCAGGAAGTGTCCATGTTCGAAGCGAGGTTCAGCCACTTCGACGCGTTTTTGCTCATCCATGACTCGACTCCTTGAACGAAAAAAGTGGGTTCGGCTGGGAGTATAGAAGCCAAACCCGATTCGCACATTTACAGCGTATGCAGGGCCTCGGCGGCGCCCGAACCGACGAACTCGTTATAACCGGATACGATCACGTATACCGCGAAATAGCAGAAGATCGCTGCAGATGCCATGTAGGAATAGCGCAGCAGTTTGTCGCCCAGCAACTTGCCGCCATGGCTCGCGGCGAAGCACAGCCCCGCCGACCACAACAGCCCGGCGCACAGGAAGCCACCGAGGAACAGCGCCGAGCTCAAAGGACCGCCGCCACCGGAACGGGCGATCAACGTGCCGCCCACTGCCGCGAACCAGAGAATGGCGCTCGGCGACGACATGGCGAGAAAAATCCCACGGAAGAATTCCTTGCGATGGGAGTTCTGACCGACCTCGGCGGTCGCCGCCAATTGCGCCTCGTGGTGAATCGCCGAATAGATCATCTTCGCCGCGAAGTAGATCAACAGCGCCGAACCACCAATCCACAGCACCCAGCGCACGGTTTCGTATTGCAGCAGAACGGTCATCCCGGCCAGCGCCAGCACCGCGTAAATCAGGTCGCCAACGCAGGTGCCGAGGCCCAGCGCGAAGCCCTGAAAATAGCCGCGCTGCATGGCCAGGGTGATCATCGCGATGTTGGCCACGCCGATGTCCAGGCACAGCGAAAGGCTCAGCAAGAAGCCGCTGGTGAATTCCATTAACCGTTTTCCTTGGGAAAAAATTGTTGTCGTGCACGCTGGACAGTCTGCCATCGCTGCCCTTATCTTCCGCCACAGGTCACCGCAGTGACCAGCGTCGCTCGGACGGTTCCGGGCGCTTACGTTATCCGAGGCAACAATGGCTGAACAAGGTTCGCCGCGCCGCTTTGCGCGCATAGATCGACTCCCCCCTTACGTTTTCAACATCACTGCCGAGCTGAAGATGGCCGCCCGACGTCGTGGCGAAGACATCATCGACTTGAGCATGGGCAACCCCGACGGCGCCACGCCGCCGCACATCGTTGAAAAACTGGTGCAGGTTGCACAACGCGAAGACACCCACGGTTACTCCACGTCCAAAGGCATTCCGCGCCTGCGCCGGGCGATTTCCAACTGGTACAAGGAACGCTACGAGGTCGAGATCGACCCGGAAAGCGAAGCCATCGTCACCATCGGTTCCAAGGAAGGCCTGGCGCACCTGATGCTGGCGACCCTGGATCAGGGCGACACCGTGCTGGTGCCGAACCCGAGCTACCCGATTCACATCTACGGTGCCGTGATTGCCGGCGCCCAGGTGCGGTCGGTGCCGCTGGTGCCGGGCGTGGACTTCTTCGCCGAGCTGGAACGGGCGATTCGCGGCTCGATCCCGAAACCGAAGATGATGATCCTCGGCTTCCCGTCCAACCCGACCGCGCAGTGCGTGGAGCTGGATTTCTTCGAGCGGGTGATCGCCCTCGCCAAACAGTACGACGTACTGGTGGTGCACGATCTGGCCTACGCCGACATCGTCTACGACGGCTGGAAAGCCCCGTCGATCATGCAGGTGCCGGGCGCCAAGGACATTGCGGTGGAGTTTTTCACCCTGTCCAAGAGCTATAACATGGCGGGCTGGCGGATCGGTTTCATGGTCGGCAATCCGGAACTGGTCAGCGCTTTGGCGCGGATCAAGAGCTACCACGACTACGGCACGTTCACCCCGCTGCAGGTGGCCGCGATTGCTGCGCTGGAAGGTGATCAGCAATGCGTGCGCGACATCGCCGAGCAATATCGCCAACGCCGCAACGTGCTGGTCAAAGGGCTGCATGAACTGGGCTGGATGGTCGAAAATCCGAAAGCCTCGATGTACGTCTGGGCGAAGATTCCCGAAGCCTATGCGCATCTGGGTTCGCTGGAATTCGCCAAGAAACTGCTGGCGGAGGCCAAGGTCTGCGTCTCGCCGGGTGTCGGCTTTGGTGAATACGGCGACGATCATGTGCGCTTCGCGCTGATCGAGAACCAGGACCGGATTCGTCAGGCAGTACGCGGGATTCGCGGGATGTTCCGGGCGGATGGCCTCGTGACCAAATCCTGAGGTGATGATCGTTCCCACGCTCTGCGTGGGAATGCCTCAATGGACGCTCCGCGTCCGCTTTGGGACGCAGAGCGTCCCGGGCTGCATTCTCACGCGGAGCGTGGGAACGATCTAGGCACAAAAAAACCGCATCGCTGCGGTTTTTTTGTGTCTTGCGTTCGGGTTAAACGAACAGCGACAACAACAGAATAAAGCCCAGACCCACCACCGACAGGATGGTTTCCATCGCTGTCCAGGTCTTGAAGGTCTCGGCCACGGTCATGTTGAAGTACTGCTTCACCAGCCAGAAACCGGCGTCGTTGACGTGGGACAGGATCAGGGAACCGGCACCGGTGGCCAGCACCAGCAGCTCACGATTCACGCCCGGGATCATCCCGACCACCGGCACCACAATGCCCGCGCCCGTGATGGTCGCCACGGTGGCCGAACCGGTCGCGATACGGATCACCGCCGCCACCAGCCACGCCAGCAGGATCGGCGAGATTTGCGCGCTGACCGCCATGTGGCCGATCACGTCGCCCACGCCGCTGGTTACCAGCATCTGCTTGAAGCCACCGCCGGCACCGATGATCAGGATGATTGCGGCAGTCGGCGCCAGGCTCGCGTCGAGCCATTTGAGCATCTGCTGAGAACCGATGCCCTGCTTGTAGCCGAAGGTGTACAGCGACAGCAGCAATGCCAGCAGCAGCGCCGAGATCGGGTGACCGATCATGTCCATCCATGTGCGGAAGAAATGACCGTCCGGCAGCGCCACGTCAGCGAAGGTTTTCAGTAGCATCAGGAACACCGGCAGCAGCACGGTGACCAGAGTGATGCCGAAGCTTGGCAGCTCCTGCGAGTCCGACTCACGGGCCAGTTGATCCACCAGCTCCTGATTCGGCGTACCGGGAATGTGCTTGGCGATGAACGTACCGAAGATCGGGCCGGCGATGATGGCGGTCGGCAGCGCGACGATCAGACCGTAGAGGATGGTCTTGCCGATGTCGGCACCGAACACGCCGATGGCCAGCAGTGGGCCCGGGTGCGGCGGCACCAGGCCGTGCACGGCGGACAGGCCGGCGAGCAGCGGGATACCGATCTTGATGATCGACACACCGGTGCGGCGAGCGACGATGAACACCAGCGGAATCAGCAGCACGAAGCCGATTTCGAAGAACAGCGGAATGCCCACCAGGAACGCGGCGAACATCATCGCCCACTGAACCTTGTCCTTGCCGAAGGCGCGGATCAGGGTCTGGGCGATCTGATCGGCACCGCCGGATTCGGCCATCATCTTGCCGAGCATCGTACCCAGCGCGAGGATGATGCCGACGAAACCGAGCACGCCACCGAAACCGTCCTGGAACGCCTTGATGATGGTGCCGATCGGCATGCCGGACGTCAGGCCGAGGAACGCGGCGGCGATGGTCAGGGCAATGAAGGGATGAATCTTGAATTTGGTGATCAGGACGATGAGTCCGATCACCGTGACCACTGCATCGAGCAGCAGATAGGCGTCATGGGACATGCCAAACATTGGGGGTGTCTCCTGGTTTGTTGTTGTTATTAAAGCGGGTTAATCAGAAGTCGAAAGGACAGCGCTATCTTCGCAATCACACTCATACCGCCTGTTTCAGGCCATGGGCCTGCCACCAGACGTGAGCTTGCGATGCGAGTTCTTCCACGCTGTGGATCGAAGCATTCAGGGCCAGGGTCAACGGCTCGCCCTTGGGCGATTCGAGGGTGGCGAACTGGCTTTCGATCAAGGTCGCCGGCATGAAATGGCCCGGACGGTGGGACACGCGTTCGGCGGCAACTTCCGGCGTTAGTTCGAGAAACACGAAGCCCAGGCCCGGCAAGGCGCTGCGCAGACGTTCACGATAAATGTGCTTGAGGGCCGAGCAGGTCAGCACCGGGCGTTCGCCCAGGGCATCGACGCGACGAAGTTCGTCGCACAGGCTGTCGAGCCAGCCGGCACGGTCTTCGTCGTTCAGGGGGATCCCCGCGCTCATCTTTTCGATGTTCGCGGCCGGATGGAAAGTATCGCCTTCAATGGCAGTGGCGCCGCTCAATTGGCACAGGGCCTCGCTGACGCACGTCTTGCCGCAACCGGCAACGCCCATGATGACCAGGGCGGTGATGGGATGATTCATGTAACACCTCAGCGCGCAGACAGCGCTACCTTTGCTAGCTATGACTCTAGTGCACAGGCAGAAGTTGCCGACGCCTTCTTGTCGTTTTTTTGGGTTGCAGCAGGTTTGTTCCCGACGCCAAAAAGCGAGGATCAGGCAGGACCTCGCTCACGCATTTGCAGCTGCATAAGGACAGCGCTACCTTAGTGCCTTGATTTTTGTTTGGCAAGCCGCCCGATGACCACCCCTAAAAACGATAAAAACACCCGCACCACCGGCCGTCCCACCCTTAATGAAGTCGCCCGTCTGGCCGGCGTCAGCCCGATTACCGCCTCCCGCGCCCTGCGTGGGGTCAGCACGGTTGCCACTGAATTGGTGGAAAAAGTCCAGAAAGCCGCGCTGGAACTCAACTATGTGGTCAACCCCGCCGCCCGCGCCCTGGCCTCGGCCCAGAGCCATTCAGTGGTGGTTCTGGTGCCTTCGCTGTCCAACCTTTTGTTCATCGACACCCTGGAAGCCATTCATCGGGTGCTCACGCCCAAAGGCTTCGAAGTGCTGATCGGCAACTTCCACTATTCCCGCGATGAAGAAGAAAACCTGCTGCGCAACTACATGGCCTATCAGCCACGCGGTTTGCTGCTGACCGGTTTCGACCGTACTGAAAGTTCGCGGCGGATGATCGAGGCCAGCAACATTCCCTGCGTGTACATGATGGAGCTGGACAGCGCCGCCGGGGTGAACTGCGTCGGCTTCTCGCAGCTCAGCGCCGGCGAAACGGCTGCCGAGCACTTGCTGTCCCGTGGCCGCAAGCGTCTGGCGTACATCGGCGCGCAGCTCGATCAGCGCACCCTGCTGCGCGGTGAAGGCTTTCGCAAAGCGTTGCAGAAGGCCGGCCGTTACGACCCGGATCTGGAAGTGTTGACCCCGCGTTCATCGTCCGTGGGCCTGGGCGGCGAGTTGTTCCTGCAATTGCTGGCGGCGCATCCGGATGTCGATGCGATCTTCTTCGGCAATGACGACCTGGCCCAGGGCGCCCTGCTCGAAGCGCTGCGCAACGGGATCAAGATCCCCGAGCAAGTGGCGATCCTCGGCTTCAACGACCTGCCGATGTCGGAACACATGGTGCCGCGCCTGAGCAGCATCAACACGCCCCGCGAAGCGATCGGCAAACGTGCGGCGGAGCAGATGCTGACGCTGATGGCCGGCAACAGCGTGGCGCGTCCGGTCGAGGACATGGGCTTCGAACTGAAGATTCGCGAGAGCACCTGACCCCTGAGCCCCCTGTTTGATCGTTCCCACGCTCTGCGTGGGAATGCCTCAACGGACGCTCCGCGTTCGGCTCTGGAAGGGACGCGGAGCGTCCCGGGCTGCATTCCCACGCGGAGCGTGGGAACGATCAACCGCCTAATGATCACTTCCCAAGCAACTCCACTAGCGCAAGCGCCCCCTTCTGCAGCGGCTGGCTCTTGAGCCACACTGCGTGCACCGGCAGCACCAGGCCGTTTTCGATATTGCGGAAGTTCAGGCGTTTCAGCCGTCCGCTATCGAGCCACGGCTGCACCACCGACAGCGGAAAATTGCCCCAGCCCAATCCCGCCTCGACCATTTCCAGCGCTGTTTCCAGGTTATCGGTGCGCCAGTGGGACTCGGCCACCAGCGGCCGGGTTTCGCTGATCGGCAAGTCGCGACTGCCGACCACGATCTGCCGCACATGCACCAGATCCTCGAGAAACAAATCCTGCCCCTGCAACAACGGGCTGTCCGCCGCCAGCGTGGCGATCATCCTTTCGCTGCCGACGAACTGAAAACGCTCCAGCACATTCACGCTCAACCCGGCGAACGCCAGGCACACGCTGATCCGACCACTGTGGAGCATCGCCAGCACATCATCCTGCGGCGCAGTCAGCACTTCGATGTCGAGCAGCGGATGGCGCTCGCTGAGGTCCTTGATCGCCGTCAGCAACCGTCGGCGATCGATATCCGCCGCTACACCAATCGACAACTTGCTCTCCAGCCCCAGCGACAACTGCACCGCATGCACCTGCAATTGCTTGAGCTGATCGGCGATCAACCGCGCATGGGGCACCAGCGACAATGCCATCGCCGTGGGTTGGGGTTCGCGATGGCTGCGATCAAACAGCGAGTAACCGAGATCGGCCTCGAGATTGCCGATGGCCATGCTCACCGCCGACGGGACTTTGCCCAATGCCCTGGCCGCGGCAGAAAACGAGCCGCGTTCGATCACCGCGAGAAACAGCTCGATGCTTTCGCTGTTGAAATTCACTTCTCACACCTATCAATAAAACTGAAAGCTACTGACTTTTTCTGTCACCTCTATTGAAGCTATCTTTCGTCGCCTTCGCCAGCCCCACTGGCCAAAAGTCGCAAGAAAGAGGCAATTCCCCATGCAAGGCGTCAAACGCAAACTGGTCTATGTGTCGCTCTATGAAGTGATCGGCATGACCTTCTCGGCCCTCGGCCTGGCCCTGTTGTCCGGCACTTCGCCCGGCAGCACCGGCCCGCTGGCGGTGATCATCACCACCATCGCCGTGACCTGGAACTTCATTTACACCTCGCTGTTCGAGCGCTGGGAAAGCCGCCAGGTGTCGCGAACCCGCACGGTGAAACGGCGTATCGCCCACGCCGTCGGGTTCCAGCTGACGCTGATCGTGTTCCTGATTCCACTGATCGCGTGGTGGATGAACATCAGTCTGGTGCAGGCCTTTTTGCTGGATCTGGCGCTGATCGTGTTCATCCCTTGCTACACCTTCGCGTTCAACTGGCTGTTCGATAAGGTGTTCGGCCTTCCGGCCTCGGCATTGCCGGATCCGCAGCCCGCGACATAAATCGTTAATTGGTAAGCGGATATTGCAAGAAATCGGCGGTTTTCCCGCGCCAACCGCCGATATAAACAATCCTTGATTTCCGATAGCAGGCTAAGCTTTTCCATCAATAAAAAATGGATCAGCCCATGACTGCACACGCCCCCGCCGCGCAACGCGACGGCATCGACCCGATACGCGCCGCCGAGATTTCCGCCCGCATCGACCGCCTCCCGGCAGTCGCCACGATCTGGCGGCTGGTGGCGCTGCTGTCGATCGGTGGTTTCTTCGAACTGTACGACCTGTTCCAGACCGCCTACATCAGCCCCGGCCTGATCCGCGACGGCATTTTCGCCACCGGCAATCAGGGCGTTTTCGGTTTCTCCGATCAGGCCGCGTTCGCCTCGGCAACGTTCCTCGGTTTGTTTCTCGGCGCCAGCCTGCTGAGCCCGATGGCGGATCGGTTCGGGCGGCGAGCGATCTTCACCTTCGCGCTGGTCTGGTACACCGTGGCCACGGTGCTGATGGGCGTGCAGAGTTCGGCGCTGGGGATCATCTGCATGCGTTTTCTGGTGGGCATCGGCCTCGGCATCGAGCTGGTGACCATCGACGCCTACCTCTCGGAACTGGTGCCCAAACGCATGCGCAGTTCGGCGTTTGCCTTCGCGTTTTTCGTGCAGTTCCTGTCGGTGCCGGCGGTGGCGCTGATGTCCTGGTGGCTGGTGCCGCAGGCGCCGTTCGGGGTGTCCGGCTGGCGTTGGGTGGTGTTGGCGAGCGCGGTGTTTGCGCTGTTCATCTGGTGGCTGCGCAAACGTCTGCCGGAGTCGCCGCGCTGGCTGGCCCAGCATGGCCGTTTCGATGAGGCAAACCGGATTCTCGATAACATCGAGGCGCGCTGCGAAAAAGATCACCGCCAGCCACTGGACGCACCGGAAGCGGTAGCCGTCGACGTCGAAGGCAAGGGCCGTTTCGCCGATATCTGGCAACCGCCGTACCGCCGCCGCGCGTTGATGCTGATTGTCTTCCACATCTTCCAGGCCATCGGATTCTTCGGCTTCGGTAACTGGTTGCCGGCGTTGCTCTCCGGTCAAGGCGTCAGCGTCACTCACAGCCTGATGTACGCGTTCATCATCACCCTCGCCTACCCGCTCGGGCCGTTGCTGTTCGTCAAATTCGCCAACCGCTTCGAGAACAAGTGGCAGATCGTCGGCTCGGCCCTCGGCGCCATGACTTTCGGCACCTTGTTCGCGTTGCAGACCAGCGCCTTCGGCCTGATTTTCTGCGGTGTGATGATCACCTTCTGCAACGCCTGGCTGAGCTTCAGTTATCACTCCTATCAGAGCGAACTGTTCCCCACCAACATCCGCGCCCGGGCGGTGGGGTTCTGCTATTCGTTCAGTCGTTTGTCGACGGTGTTCAGCAGCCTGTTGATCGGTCTGTTCCTTGATCACTTCGGCACACCGGGCGTGTTGGCGTTCATCGTCGCCAGCATGCTGATCGTGATGCTGACCATCGGCTACTTCGGCCCCCGCACCCGAAACCTGGCGCTGGAAAACATTGCCCATCGCTGACGGACAACGGTCATCCCCTGCCGCCCACCGGCAAGGGATGACCGCTTTGGCCGTTCACTTAAAAACAAACCATTGAAATAAAAGGACTTATTCGATAGGCACGGTAATTGCTGCCCAGGGCTGACAGTCATTACCTACAGGTTCATTCATCATGTTGGTCAGTGCAAAACAACAGCAAATCATCCACCTGCCCAAGCAGCTGAATGACGATGCAACCGCCACGGCCGCGGCCGGTCTGCAAGGCGGACTGCACGGCGCAATGCTGCAGACCCTGCAAAACCAGGCCCAGGCGCAAACCGCCGAAGCCACCGCCAAAGTGCAGGAATCGGCCACCCAACTGGCGACCCAGCAAGTCAGCGAAGCCACGCGCATCAGTGACAACGTCGACGAAGCGTTCGCCAAGACCCGCGTCGCCCTGCAAACCTCCGACACTTCGTCGACCAAATCCACAGGCTCATCGGCCCTGGACGAGTTCAAGGACTACATGAGCAAAACGCCGGAACAGCGTTTGCGCGACAGTATCCTCAAGGAAATGGGCCTGACTGAAGACGACATCAAAGCCATGCCGCCGGCTCAACAACTGGCCATCGGCAAAGAGATCGCCGAGCGCCTGCAGGACAAGATGAAGCTGGCCGAAGCCGAGAAGCAGAACAAGCAAGACGCCAACTCGACGAAGATCAGCGACGAGTCGGCAGACAAGTTCCTCGCTTCGCTCTGATTCGCCTCGATCTGAAAAGTGGCGCAATAAAAAAGGATCCCCACGGGGATCCTTTTTTCAGCCGTGAAATTGTCAATTCAACTGCAACGTCTCGTTGAACTGACTGATCGCATCCACCACATGCCGCGAGCCCTGCTGAATCTCCCGGATCGCATCCCCCGCCTCGTTCGCCAGTTCCACCCCGAGCCCGGTGCGGCTCAGGCTCGACTGCATGCTCGACACCGCACTCAACGACAACTCGTGGTTCCTGCGCACCACATCGACGATCTCAAGGGTTGCCTGACTGGTCCGCGCCGCGAGGCTGCGCACCTCGTCCGCCACCACCGCAAAACCGCGCCCGTGCTCACCCGCCCGCGCCGCTTCGATCGCCGCGTTGAGCGCCAGCAGGTTGGTCTGGTCGGCAATTCCGCGAATGGTCTGGACGATGGTGCCGATGATGTCCGACTGCTTGCTGACCGCATCGATACTCAGCGCCGCTTCGTTGAGGTCGCGGGAAATGTCCTGAATGATCTGCACCGTTTGCTGCACGACCTGTGAGCCTTTTTGCGCGCAGGCGTCGTTTTGTACCGAAGTGCTGTGGGCCGATTCCGCAGCGGTCTGCAAGGTGGTCATCTGGTGGGTGATGTCGCTGGCGAACTTCACCACTTTGTACAACCGACCCTTGGCGTCGAACAGCGGGTTGTAAGAGGCTTCGAGGTAAACGGTCTGCCCGGACTTGTTCTTGCGCTCGAAACGGTGCGAGTGATATTCGCCGCGATTGAGCGAGGCCCAGAACGCCTTGTATTGCGCGGATTCGGCTTCGACCCGGTGACAGAACAGACTGTGGTGATGGCCGACGATTTCGTTGAGCGAGTACTGCATGGTCTTGAGGAAGTTGTCGTTGGCCGTGATCACATTGCCTTCCGGGGTGAACTCGATCACTGCCATCGACCGGCCGATCGCCGCCAGCATGCTTTCTTCTTCCTTTTCCTTGTTCACTCGCGCGGTGATGTCCGCCGCCACTTTGATCACACTGCGGACCTGTTTGTCCGCGCCATACACCGGCATGTAGCTGGCTTCGAGCCAGATCTCCCGACCGCTTTTGTTCAAGCGCAGGAAAGTACCGCTGATGGGTTCGCCCCGGGCCAGGTCACGCCACAACTTGGCGTATTCCTCGCTGCGATAAAACTCCTCTTCACAAAAGACCCGGTGATGTTTGCCACGCACTTCTTCGGCGCTGTAGCCCATGGTCTTGCAGAAGTTGTCATTGGCATCCAGAACGATGCCCTCGGGGGTGAATTCGATCATTGCCATCGAACGGCTGATCGCCGCCAACTTGGCGTTGGCTTCGGTCAGGGCACAACTGAAGCGTTCGATTTCCTGCAGGTCAGCCTTGTGATGTAGGTTGAACATGTCTCTATCACCTTCCGCGCGGTTCTTTGATTTGATGAAAGTTCAGGTCTTTCAGAATCCACCACTACGTTCCACAGAACAGGCACACGCATTCCTCCACAGGAGGAAGTTGTCAGGTGATAAACGATGATTAATCAAAGAGTCCATGCAGCGACGCTCTAATCAAGACATCCTTCTCTTGATAGCCCGCGGGCGGGCCATTCCTAACATGCAGAAGAACTTCCATTTAAAAACAGCTCCTTGTCGGTCAAGTGTCGGTGCCTTGGATTGCGCACTCTGGCAGCTATGAGATCGGTAACCGCTAGCGGTCGGAGCCCATTGGATGGCGTTCGACATAGTTAGTTATGAATGAGCATAGACAGCGCAAAGCCTTGCGCAAGGCCACTAGTCGGCCAGTAATGCGGGAGTTCGGACAGGAAGCGGACGAGAAACGGTTCAGCGAATTTGTTTTGTTTGATCTACCGCTTTCGCGAGCAAGCTCGCTCCTACAGAGTCCTGCGCATGTTAAGACAAGCGCAACACCTGTGGGAGCGAGCTTGCTCGCGAAGACGGAGTAACAGCCGCTACAGAAATATCGGAAACGAACTACAGACTCCCACTCACCTTGTTCGCCACATCAACCGGCACCCAAGGCTTCCACACTTGTGGCTGATCGCGCAGGAACGCTTCGGCGACCTGGCGTGGTTGCTGGCGCTTCTCGCTCATCCCGGCCAGGGTCTGGTTCAGCAGATCGATCGGCAAATCGACTTTCTCAAAGAACGTCACCAGCTCCGGGTACTGCGCCTTGAACGGCGCCGACACGCCAATCGCCAGGCTCGCCGGCATCGAGCGGGTGCCTTTCGGGTTGGGGTTGTTGGCATCGGCCAGGGTTTTCCAGGCTTCGGCATCGAACGGCGGCTCCTCCAGTTTCACCAGTTTGAAGCGACCGAGCAGCGGCGTCGGCGACCAGTAGTAGAACAGCACCGGTTTGCCGCGCTTGATCGACGACGCCACCTCGGCATCCAGCGCCGCGCCGGAGCCGGTGCGGAAGTTGACGAAGCTGTCGTTCAGCGCATAGGCCTTGAGCTTCTGGCTGTTGACGATTTCCGAAGTCCAGCCGGTCGGGCTGTTGAGGAACCGCCCGCGGCTCGGGTCTTCCGGGTCCTTGAACACATCCTTGTAGCGCGGCAGGTCGGCCACCGATTTCAGCTCCGGCGCCAGCGCTTTGATGCCGCGCTCGGGGTCGCCCTTGATCACGTATTCCGGCACCCACCAGCCTTCGGTCGCGCCCTTCACCGTGTCGCCGAGGCCGAACACTTTGCCCTCGGCGGCAGCCTTGACCCACGCCGGACTGCGCCCGGCCCACTCTTCGCCGATCACCTGAATATCGTTTTTCGCCAGCGCTGCTTCCAGGCTGACGGTGCTACCCGGCAGCGTATCGGTCGGGTAACCGTAGCCTTTTTCGACGATCAGACGCAGCACTTCGGTGATGAAACTGCCGCTTTCCCAGGTGATGTCGCCGAAGTGGATCGGCGCGGCTTTTTCCGCTGCCACAACGTGGCCGGCAGTCAGGGTCAGGGCCAGCAGCGAACTGCCGAGCAGGGTTTTGATCGATCTCATGCGGACCTCTTGTTCTGGGAGGAAATCAGGGTTTGGTTGGCGCTATGGCGGTTGCACAGGGCCTGGGAACGGGTCATGTACATGCTCACCGAACGCTGGGAGATGCCCAGTTCGGCAGCGATTTGCGGGTAGGTCAGGCCGTCGAGGCGCGCCAGCAGAAAGGTCGAGCGCACCTTGCCCGGCAGGCGCTGGAGTGTCCGGTCCAAATGCTTGAGGCTCTGCGACAGGTCAGCGAGTTCTTCGGGAGACGGCGCGTGATCGAGGTCGCCTTGTTGCAGTTGATTCAGATGCCGACGCTCCAGATCGCCCCGCCGCCAGCGCTCATACAGCAAGCGTTGGGCAATGGTGGTGAGCAAGGCGCGAGGTTCGCGGATGGCGGTCAGGCCCGGCGCTTCGAGCAGTTGCGCGAAGGTTTCGGCGGCGATGTCTTCGGCGGCGGCCGCATCATTCGATTGCCGACGCAGACGTGTGCACAACCACTGGTAGTGGTCGCGAAACAACGTCTTCACATGATTGCGATGGGATGAGTCGGCGCCGGACATGGGGGCTCCTTGGTAAAGGGTCGCTGAATGTCCGGTCGTCCGGTGGCGCGATCCTAGCAAGGTGCCTTATGCGTTAAAAATACTTAAAAAGAATTTTTATATTCCATTAGTGAATTACTAGAAACCACTAACGTAAGCGGCCATAACCCAGCTCTTCGGCCTCACGCTGATAATCCAGCAGGACGAGGTAATCGCTTTCGCTGACGGGCAGGACCTCGGGCAAACCGAGGATGCGGGCCACGTCCGGCAAGTCTTGAAGGCTGCGGTTCATGGCCCGGCGCAGGTGTTCAATCTGCTCGTCCGTCGTGCCGGCTGCGGTGATAAAGGGCAAGGTCGGGCTGAACGCACTGCGCGCCACAACCCGCAACCCGCTGACCTCTACGGCGGCGTACTGCGCCAGGTACGCAAAGGTCACGCTGTCGACGGCCGCCAGATCGGCGCGGTCTTCGCGCAACCAGCGCAGGCTCTCGCGGTGACCGCCACTGATGCCGACCGAAGCGAAAAACTGACCGTCCCGGTGCAATGGGGCCAGACGCTGACGAAACAGGTTCATGCCGCTGTTGGAATCTTCGCTGTTGATCACCCCGTGGCTGTCGAAGAACTCCGCCAGACTGCGGCGCGGATCATCGGCGCGGGCAAGGATCAGGCTGCAATGGTTACCGGCGCTGGCGTCGGGCAATTCGTAGCGCGGACGGCCGACAATCCTCACCTGCCCACGCAGCGCGGTCATCAACGGATAGCCGCAGGTCTGGGTCAGCAGCAACTCAGGCGAACGCCAGAGTTCGAGCAGCGACAGGCCGTCGGCATCGAGCCGCGAACGGCCGAGGTGTTCGAGGATCCGCGCCAGCCACTGCTCGTTCGCCGCGCGGATCGGCTCGGGGGCGATGTACATCAACAGCTCTGCGTAACCTGACGTCACGGTGGCCTCAAATAAACGGATGCTGCGGGCTGTCGATCGGCTTGATGCCGTGCTGGCGCCACAATTGCCCATAACCTTGCACCAGAAATCCGCCGCTGCGCGCCACCCATTGCTCCCGGCGCATGCGGTAGGCCTCGGGCAAGTCGTACCACGAAAGCTTCGGCAAATCGTGATGCACCAGATGGAAATTCAGGTTCAGGAACAACCAGCGCCACGGCCATCCGGCCTCGTTGAGCACCGTGCGCTGCTCCGGTTGCGTGTGCGGCCGGTGTTCATAGTAGGAGCGAACCATCGCAATCGACAGCGCCGGCACGCTGATCGAAAACAGGTAATGCCAGACCGGCAACACGCTGTAGCGGGCGATGAAAAACAGCATCAGCACGGTCAGGGCGCCGTGGGTCAGCCACATCAGCCAGGCTTGGCGCTCGCCGTTTTTCAGACGTTGCAATTCTTCACCGGCCAGCGCCAGCAACGCCAGCGGCGCGCCAAGAATGAATCGGCCCAATACGGTTTTGTTCAGCCAGTGCAGGCTGCGTTCGAACAGCGAACTGCCCTGCCAGCGTTCGGCACTCAGGTAACGGCTTTCGGGATCGATACCGGGAATCGTCAGGTCTTCGTCGCGATGGTGCTGCAAATGGCTGTCGCGATAGAGCGTGTACGGATACCACACCGCGAATGGCGCGTAGCCGAGGATTTTGTTGACGAAGGTCCAGCGCGTCGGATGACCGTGGAGCAATTCGTGCTGCACCGACAGCCACAGCACCAGCAACGGAATCAGCAGCAGCGTGCTCCACCAGACGCCGAGCCGTTCGCTGCCCAGCACAATCGCGAACCAGCCGCCGTAGACGCCGATCAGCAGCAGCCAGGTCGGCCACTCGGTGCGGGCGGTGAAGCGCTGGCGCAGGGTTTCGATTTGCTGACGATGCTGATCGTCAAAGTAATGGGCCATGGCGTTGCTCGGAAAAGGAGTCCATTCCTTCTGTGCAACGACAACGGAAATTCTTGCAGATTATTTTTTAGGAGGTAGCGGGAGCCCGATTCCGAGCTCCCGAACGGCGTGATCAATGGCCAAAAATATCGACTTTCTTCGCCCTTTTCTCGTGGCGCTTCTCGATGGCGGTCTTGGCCGGTTTCTTCTTCGCGGCTTTCTTCGAATCCATACCTTTGGACATGATGCGTACTCCACTCAGAGGGGATGTGAGATCAGGTATACACCTATCCCGGCGGGCACGTTGTTTTATAATCCGCAGCTTTTGCACCGGCAGTCCGATTCATGACCGACATCCGTTTCAGCCAGCTCGACGACCTGTCCTGGCCCTTGATGAACAAGTTCTACCGCCAGCATCAATCGTCAATGAAAGCGGTGCGCGAGGCGCAATTGTGGGTGGCGCGGCGGGAGGAAATCGTGGCGGCGCTGTGTCTGCGGCCGGTGTTTGGCGGGCATTGGCTGACCGGGCTGTTTGTTGATCCGGCGTGCCGAGAGCAAGGCATCGCTGCGCAGTTGATTGCCGAAGCGGTGCAGAGCGTCGAGGCGCCGGTGTGGCTGTTCTGCCACCCGGACCTGCGCGGTTTCTACGAGCGGCGCGGCTTCACCTTCGACCCCGCCCTGCCCCAGGCGATGGCCGAGCGCTTGAGCCGTTATGCGCGGAGCAAACCGATGATTGCCATGGAGCTGGCACCGTAAAGATCAAATGTGGGAGCGGGCTTGCTCGCGAAGGCGTTGTGTCAGTCGCTGCATCGGTTGATTGACTCGACGCCTTCGCGAGCAAGCCCGCTCCCACAAAGATTGGCGATGTTCGGAAGATCAGTCGTCAGCGTTGGGATCGAGGTCCGGAAACATCACCTCAGTGAAACCGAACTTGCTGAAATCGGTAATGCGCGACGGGTACAGGCGCCCGATCAGGTGATCGCATTCATGCTGCACCACCCGCGCATGGAAGCCCGAAGCCACACGCACAATCGGCTCGCCCTTCGGATCGACGCCTTCGTAACGAATCTGCTGGTAACGATCCACCGCGCCCCGCAGGCCCGGCACTGACAGGCAGCCTTCAAAACCCTCTTCCATCAACGGGCTGAGCGGCGTGATCAGCGGATTGATCAGGATCGTCTGCGGCACCGCTTCGGCGTCCGGGTAGCGTTCGCTGTGCTCGAAACCAAAGATCACCAGTTGCAGATCAACGCCGATCTGCGGCGCGGCCAGGCCGACCCCGCCGACGCTTTCCATGGTCTGGAACATGTCGTCGATCAGTTGCCACAGTTCCGGACTGTCGAGCATTTCGGCGGGCACTGGCGGGGCGATGCGCAGCAGGCGCTCGTCGCCCATCTTCAGGATTTCACGGATCATGATCAGGCTTCGTCAGTGTTCGGCTTGAGCGAGTGATCGCGCCCAAGGCCGGAAACGTGTTGTTTGGGATGTTCATCGAGTTCGCCGGGGACTTTCTCGCCCGGATCCTTGCCCTCGCTGGACATGTGTTCGATCACCGCATTCATCTCTGCGCCGAGCAACAACACGGCGGCGGAAATGTAGAAATACAGCAACAGCACGATGATCGCACCGATGCTGCCATACATGGCGTTGTAGTTGGCGAAGGTCTTGACGTAGAACGCGAAACC
Organism: Pseudomonas sp. B37(2017); assembly: GCF_002112885.1. Lineage (NCBI taxonomy): Bacteria > Pseudomonadati > Pseudomonadota > Gammaproteobacteria > Pseudomonadales > Pseudomonadaceae > Pseudomonas > Pseudomonas sp. B37(2017). The sequence goes on from NZ_NEIX01000004.1 coordinate 48,844, forward strand.
CAATGACGCGATGATCCACACCACCACCGCCAGCACCGAACCAGGCGTGATGAAGCGGAATTCCTGTTTGACGTCGGGCATCACGTAGTAGATCAACGCCACGGCCACCATCATCAGGATCACGATCACCGGCCAGCGGGCGATGGTCCACAAGGTGACGATGACTTCTTCCAGCCCGACCTGCGCGGCGATCCAGCCCATCACCTGCGGGCCGAGCACCATCAGCGCCGCGGCCACCAGCAACATGCCAGCGATGCCGACGGTGTAGATGATCGACAGCGGGAAGCGCTTCCACAGGGGCCGGCCCTCGACCACGTCGTAGGCGGCGTTCATCGCGCTCATCATCAGGCGCACACCGGCGGACGCGGTGTACAGGGCGATGACGATACCCACCGAAAGCAGGCCGCCCTTGGACTGCTGCAGTTGATCGATCACCGGGTTGACCTGTTCCAGCGCCTGGGGCGGCAGGACCAGTTCCGATTGCAGGCGCAGCCAGGAGAAGAAGTCCGGCAGGTGCAGGAAACCGATCAGGGCAATCAGAAACAGAATGAACGGGAACAGCGAGAACAGCATCTGGTAGGCCAGTGCCGAGGCATAGGTCGACATCTCGTCGTCGACGAATTCAGTGACCGTGCGCACCATCACCCGGTGCAGGGGCAGACCTTTCATGTCCGGAAAAATCATTCGCGTCTCCTTTCGCCGCAAAACAGGTTGAAGTCGTGGCGACTCAGGGGCCGTTTTTCTCTCATCAAAGTAGCTTACTTGGCGACTTTGAAACACTGTGATCCGTGACCGCATATGAACGGGACACGAAAACGGCCATCCTTGGATGGCCGCTTCGTTGTTTCGTTCAAGGCTCGATCAAGCCTTGTCGACGCCTTTCTTGATCGCGTCCTTGGCTTTGCCCACCGCTTGCTGGGCCTCGCCTTTCTTCTCTTGCAGTTTGCCTTCGGCTTGCAGCTTCTGGTTGTCGGTGGCTTTGCCGACACCTTGCTTGACGTTGCCGACCGCTTCGTTGGCCATGCCTTTTACTTTATCGCCTGTGCTACTCATGGTGTTTCTCCTTGGTGCATTGAAGGGGAAAAGTCAGTACGTAACGATTGACTGGCCCGGTTTGCGCCAAGTTTCATTTATTTTCAGGGCTTCATTTCGTCGCGGCGTGCAGGTTGGGCTTTATGTTTGCGAGCGTTCCCCCGAGAATGCCCACCATAAGGGCGCCACGCGCCACAGAACCGATCCCGCAGGAATGTTATGAAACTCGATAAAAAGCAGGCCATCGCCCGTCGCAACCAGGAACTGGGCGGTGCCGTGCTCGGCACCAACAATTGCCACTTCGCCGAACTGAACCGCAACCGCAACATCTGGTGGTTCGACTTGCCGGTGTCACGCCTGGCGATCGGTCAGTACGAGTGGATTCACCTGTTGATGCACACCCCGGCCACCGACGAACTGCTGCACCTGAAAGTGCCGACCGTGTTCCTGCGCGAAAAACTCGAAGGCCTGGTGATCCGTAACGAAGGCAAGCGCAAGGCTGCCCTGAGCCTGGAACTGAGCGCCGACAAGGACTCGTACCTGCAGGACATGCGCCCGGCGGGCACCAATGTGAACTTCGCGCCGTTCCGCCAATAAGACACTCACGCTGATCGTTCCCACGCTCTGCGTGGGAATGCCGCCCCGGACGCTCCGCGTCCAGCACGGCAGGGACGCAGAGCGTCCCGGGATGCGTTACCACGCAGAGCGTGGGAACGATCAAGCGGTAAACCAACAAAAAGCCCCGCATCTGCGGGGCTTTTTGTTTTATGCGGCGCTCTTCGCCTTGATCTTCTTCAGCTCTTCGTCGCGCAGTTCGCGGCGCAGGATCTTGCCGACGTTGGTGGTCGGCAGCGCATCGCGGAACTCCACCGAACGCGGCACCTTGTAGCCGGTGACGTTGGCGCGCATGTGCTCCATCACCTGTTCCTTGGTCAGGGTGACGCCCGGTTTGGCGACGATGAAGATCTTGATCGCCTCGCCGGATTTCTCGTCCGGAATGCCGATGGCCGCGCACTGCAACACGCCCGGCAGGGCCGCCAGCACGTCTTCCAGTTCGTTCGGGTAGACGTTGAAACCGGAGACCAGGATCATGTCTTTCTTGCGATCGACGATGCGCATGTAGCCGTCCGGCTGGATCAGCGCGATGTCACCGGTCTTCAGCCAGCCTTCGCTGTCGAGCATTTCATCGGTGGCTTCCTGACGCTGCCAGTAGCCCTTCATCACTTGCGGGCCCTTGACGCACAGCTCGCCGATTTCGCCCAGCGGCTGCTCGACACCGGCGTCGTCGATGACTTTGCACAGGGTCGACGGTACCGGAATGCCGATGGTGCCGATCTGGATGTTCTGGATCGGGTTGACCGTGGCCACCGGACTGGTTTCGGTCATGCCGTAACCTTCGCAGATCGGGCAACCGGTGACCGCTTTCCAGCGCTCGGCTGCTGCCAGTTGCAGGGCCATGCCGCCGGACAGGGTGACTTTCAGCGCCGAGAAATCCAGCTTGCGGAAACCTTCGTTGTTGCACAGGGCCACGAACAGCGTGTTGAGGCCGACGAAGCCGCTGAACTTCCACTTCGACAGTTCCTTGACCATCGCCGGCAGGTCGCGCGGGTTGCTGATCAGGATGTTGTGGTTGCCGATCAGCATCATCGCCATGCAATGAAAGGTGAACGCATAGATGTGGTACAGCGGCAGCGGGGTGATCAGGATCTCGCAACCTTCATTGAGGTTGGAACCCATCAGCGCCTTGCACTGCAGCATGTTGGCAACGAGGTTGCGATGGGTGAGCATCGCGCCCTTGGCTACGCCGGTGGTGCCGCCGGTGTATTGCAGCACCGCAACATCGCCGCTGTCCGGGTTGGCTTCGGCGACCGGCTGACCCTGGCCCTTGCTCAGCACGTCGTTGAACTTGACGGCTTTTGGCAGGTGATAGGCCGGAACCATTTTTTTCACGTACTTGATGACGCTGTTGATCAGCAGGCGCTTGATCGGCGGCAGCAGGTCGGCGACTTCGGTGACGATGACGTGTTTGACGCCGGTTTTCGGCACCACGGCTTCGGCCAGGTGCGCCATGTTCGCCAGGCACACCAGCGCCTTGGCACCGGAGTCGTTGAATTGGTGTTCCATTTCCCGCGCGGTGTACAGCGGGTTGGTGTTGACCACGATCAGCCCGGCGCGAATGGCACCGAAGACGGCGACCGGGTACTGCAACACGTTGGGCAGTTGCACGGCGATTCGATCACCGGGCTGCAAATCGGTATGCTGTTGCAGATAAGCGGCAAACGCACCGGACAATTCGTACAGTTCACCGTAAGTGATGGTCTTGCCCAGGTTGCTGAACGCCGGTTTGTCGGCGAAGCGTTGGCAGGATTGCTTCAACACTGCCTGAATATTCGGGTACTCGTCTGGATTGATGTCGGCAGCAATTCCAGCGGGGTACTTATCCTTCCAAAAGTCTTCGATCATGGAAGCCCACTCCTCAGCAACGCGAATTCAGCACCGCATTTGATGCGATTATTATTGGTGTTTGTTTATTGGTGAGTCTGGCTTTTTACAAGGCCGAGAAGTCACAAAGCGCGCCGAGAGTAGCAGCTTTGCCAAGGGTCGACTAGAGCCAAAAGCGGCCCCTACAGTCATTTTCATGACTCAAGAACTACTGGCAGTCATTTTAGAGCAAAAATCCTATAACACCTTGAAAGTCCCGGTTTTCAGGGTCTGTAAACAAAAAATCGCGAGCAGGCTCGCTCCCACAGAATCATCGATGACCCTGTGGGAGCGAGCCTGCTCGCGATTGTGCGAAGCGCAGTTCCTTTTAGGCGATATCGCGCAACTCTCTGCGCAGGATTTTCCCGACAGGCGTCATCGGCAACGACTCACGCAGCACGATGTGTTTCGGCACCTTGTACGCCGTGAAATTCTCTTTGCAGTAAGCCTTCAGCTCTTCCAAGCTCACGCCGGTTTCCCGCGCCACCACAAACAGCTTCACCGCTTCCCCGGAACGCTCGTCCGGCACACCGATCACCGCGCAGTTGGCGACTTTCGGGTGAGCCATCACCACGTCTTCGATCTCGTTCGGATACACGTTGAAACCCGAGACGATGATCATGTCCTTCTTGCGGTCGACGATGCGCACGAACCCGTCCGGGTCGATCACCGCGATGTCGCCGGACTTGAACCAGCCCTCGGCATCCAGCACTTCGGCGGTGGCCTCGGGTTTCTGCCAGTAGCCTTTCATGATCTGCGGGCCCTTGATGCACAGCTCGCCGCGCTCGCCCAGAGGTTGCTCGACGCCGTCGTCATTGATGACTTTCAAGCGGGTGCCCGGCACCGGCAGGCCGACCGTGCCGATCCGCGACAGCTCGCCGTACGGGTTGGTGCAGGCCACCGGCGAGGTTTCGGTCAGACCGTAACCTTCGGTAATCCGGCAACCGGTGATCTGCTCCCAACGCTCGGCGGTGGCCTTGACCAGCGCGGTGCCGCCGGAGTTGGTGAGCTTGAGCGTGGAGAAATCCAGGGTCTTGAAGTCCGGATGATCCATCAACGCGACAAACAGCGTGTTGAGCCCCAGCAGCGCCGAGAACTTCCAGTTCTTCAGCTCCTTGATGAAGCCGCCGATGTCACGCGGGTTGGTGATCAATACGTTGTGGTTGCCCGACACCATCATGCACATGCAATTCGCGGTGAAGGCATAGATGTGGTACAGCGGCAGCGGCGCGATCATCACCTCCTGCCCTTCGCGCAACAACGGCTGGCCGTCGCTGCCGAACTGACCGAGACAGGCGCGCACCTGCTGCATGTTCGCCACCAGATTGCCGTGGGTCAGCATCGCGCCCTTGGCCAGGCCGGTGGTGCCGCCGGTGTATTGCAGGACGGCGATGTCGTCCAGGCCGACCTTCAACGGCTTGATGCCCAGGCCCCGGCCCATGCGCAGCGCACTCTTGAAGGAAATCGCCTGGGGCAGCGAATACGCCGGCACCATTTTCTTCACTTTGCTGACCACGGTGTTGACCAGCCAGCCTTTGGCGGTGGGCATCAGATCGCCCATCTTCGCTTCGATCAGGTACTGGATGTCGGTGTCCGGCAGCACTTCCTGAACCTTCTGGCCGAACATGTTCAGGTACACCAGCGCCCGGGCGCCGGAGTCCTTGAACTGGTGACGCATCTCCCGCGCGGTGTACAGCGGGTTGGTGTTGACCACGATCAACCCGGCACGCAGGGCGCCGAACACGGCAATCGGATAATGCAGGACATTGGGCATCTGCACCGCGATGCGATCCCCCGGCACCAGATCGGTGTGGGCTTGCAGATAACCGGCGAACGCGGCGCTCTGGCGCTCCAGCTCGGCGTAGGTCAGGGTCACGCCCATGTTGCTGAACGCCGGGCGATCAGCGAATTTCTTGCAGGAACGCTCGAACACCTCGATCACCGACTTGAATTCACCCGCGTCGATGTCCAGGGGTACGCCCGCCGGGCGTTTGTCATTCCAGAAATCAGGTTGCATTGTTCTTGTCCTCTTTACCTGAGCCGATCCGGGGCCGCTTCGCTGTCATTTCTTTCTGTCCCTGAAAAAGCCGAGAGCAAAAAGCGGGGCTTCACGGACACTAGCAGCTATGGTCAATCAGGCAAATATGGGCAAGGTCGTCATTGATCGTGTGAATCTTCCTGCCGTGGCGTGAGCTGATCGGACGCGCTATACAATGCAACCTCTGCAAGACGCTTCAGCAAAACAGGCCGCAAAAGGAATCGCCATGATCCACGACACCTTCTGGCTGGACGCGAGTGACCGCAGCCGCCTCTTCGTCAACCTGTGGCTGCCGAACGCGCCGCTGAAGGCGGTGATTCTGCTGGCCCACGGCATGGCAGAACACAGCGCCCGCTACGCACGGCTGGCAGAGGCGTTCTGCGCCGAAGGCTACGGTGTGTACGCGCTTGATCAGCGCGGCCATGGCAAAACTGCCGATCATGGGACGCTCGGGCATTTCGCCGATGATGATGGCTGGTGCAAGGTGGTTGGAGATATCGCGAGCCTCAACCAGTTCCTCGGCCAGCGTCATCCGGAGGTGCCGATCGTGCTGCTCGGGCACAGCATGGGCAGCTACATTGCCCAGGCTTATTTACTGCATCACAGCGCCAGCCTGCACGGCGCTATTCTCAGTGGCTCGAATTTCCAGCCGGTTGCGCTGTATCGCGCGGCCCGGCAGATCGCCCGGTTTGAAAAGCTGCGCCAGGGCGCCAAGGGTCGCAGCGCACTGATCGAGTGGCTGTCGTTCGGCTCGTTCAACAATAAATTCAAACCGGCGCGCACCGCGTTTGACTGGCTGAGTCGCGACCCGGCCGAGGTCGACAAGTACGCCACCGACCCGCTGTGTGGCTTTCGCTGCACCAATCAACTGTGGATCGACCTGCTCGGCGGGTTGCAGCAAATCAGCAAAGCGTCCAATCTCGCCCAGATCGATCCGGGCCTGCCGCTGCTGGTGATCGGCGGCGAATGTGATCCGGTGAGCGAAGGCAAGCGTCTGACTGATCTGGCCAACGCCTTGCGCGCGGCCGGCAGCCAGAACCTGCAACTGAAGATCTACCCGCAGGCGCGGCACGAATTGTTCAACGAGAGCAACCGCGACGAAGTGACCGCCGATGTGCTGGTCTGGATCGACCAGGCCCTGAGCCATCGCCGGCCGCACCGCAGCGAATAATTTTTTGTGGATTCATTTCATCCGTCACAGGAATTCAGACCCATGACCCAGGTTACCAACATCCCTTACGAAGCCCTCGAAGTGGGCCAGACCGCGAGCTACAGCAAGACCGTCGAAGAACGCGACATTCAGCTGTTCGCCGCGATGTCCGGTGACCACAACCCGGTGCACCTGGACGCCGAGTTCGCCGCCGCCAGCATGTTCAAGGAACGCATCGCCCACGGCATGTTCAGCGGTGCGCTGATCAGTGCCGCAGTGGCTTGCGAGCTGCCTGGGCCGGGCACCATTTATATCGGCCAGCAGATGAGCTTCCAGAAGCCGGTGAAGATCGGCGACACCTTGACCGTGCGCCTGGAAATCCTCGAGAAACTGCCGAAATTCCGCGTGCGTATTGCCACTCGCGTATTCAATCAGCGCGATGAGCTGGTGGTGGACGGCGAGGCCGAAATCCTCGCTCCACGTAAGCAACAGACCGTTACCCTGCCGACGTTGCCGGCCATCAGCATCGGCTGATCGTCCTCGGTTAAATCCGGACACAAAAAAACGCCAGACCAGCTGGCGTTTTTTTGTGGGCTTCGAACGCTTACGAGCGTGCGCGAGCCTGGTTACGCAGCGCTTTCACCTGATCGTGATTGCGTTGCACGCCGTGGTACTGGCGCTCGACCAGATCACGGATGCCGACCAGGTTGTGCTTGTTGATCTTCTCGATCGCTTCACGATAAGCCTTCAGGGCGTGATCTTCACCGCGCTCGGCTTCGTTGAGCACCGCTTCTTCGTCCTTGCCGGTGAACATCGCTTTGACGTCGACCCAGCGACGGTGCAGATCACCGCTGACACTGGTCGAGGTTTCCGGATCGCCACCCATCGAACGCACGGCAGCTTGCAGCTCGGCCGCAGCGGTTGCGCAATCGGCGGAGCGTTTCACGAACAGGGTTTTCAGCTCTGGATGCTTGATGTCTTCAGCGCAGGTCTTGAACCCTTCCTGACCGTCCTTGCTGGTTTCGATCAGGTCGTTGAGGACGGAGATGGCTTCTTTATTCATGTCAGTCATTTTTCAATTCCTTGCGTGGGTGAAAGATGCAAGGAGTGTTGCAGTGGTCGTGCCAGCTTCCCTTAAAGAATTTAATTTTTAATTTTCAATAACTTACAAATAAAACGAAAAACTGTATGCCTGTTATTTGCATGATCTGTCATTTGGCCTGCATGCAGAATGCCTGTATTTTCCGAAGTGTTTTCAAAGCCAGACGATTCCAACGATGAACCCTGAAAAGCTCGAACTACTGATCACCCGCGAAATGCCCTTCGGCAAGTACAAGGGCCGGATCATTGCCGACCTGCCGGGCCCCTACCTGAACTGGTTTGCCCGGGAAGGATTTCCCCATGGCGAACTGGGCGGCCTGTTGGCCCTGATGCAGGAAATCGATCACAACGGCCTGTCGGAACTGCTCGAACCGTTGCGCGCCAAACATGGCAAACCTGCCCCGCGCCACTGAGGCGTCACCCTGATCCGAGTCGAGTCGACCATGCCCGATAACACCCGCCGCGCCCGAGACGAAGCCTTCTGGCAAACCTTCGCCGACCGTTACGACCGCCACCCCGGCCCCGTGAATCTGGAGAACGGTTACTTCGGTCGCATGTCGCGCACCGTGGTCGAGGAGTACCAGCGCAACATCGAGCTGATCAACAACAGCAACTCGATTTACGTGCGCCAGCGTTTCGAACAGCACGACAGCCTCGACATCCGCGCGCAACTGACCGAGCTGATCGGCGTCCGCGCACAAAGCGTGGCCTTCACTCATAACGCCACTGCCGGCCTGCAATCGCTGATCCGCAACTACAACCGCTTGCAGCCGGGCGATCAGGTGCTGATCTGCGATCTGGAGTACGACACGGTCAAGGGCGCCATGCGCTGGCTGGCAAAGCATCGCGGCGTCGAGGTGATCGAGATCGAGCACGCCCACCCCGCCACCTTCGACAGCCTGCTGGCCACTTACCGCGAAGCCTTCATCCGCTATCCGAAGCTCAAGCTGATGGCCCTGACCCACGTCACCCATCGCACAGGTCTGGTGATGCCGGTGCAGGCCATTGCCGCGCTGGCCAAGGAACACGGCGTCGATATCATCCTTGATGGCGCCCATGCCCTTGGCCAGATCGAGTTCGACCTGGAAGCGCTCGGCATCGCCTTCGCCGGGTACAACCTGCACAAGTGGATCGGCTCGCCGCTGACCCTCGGCTTTATCTACATCGCTCCACAGCGCCTGGCCGACATCGATCCGGACATGGGCGAGATGCATTTTTCGGCTGGCGACATCCGTTCGCGCACGCCTTACAGCACGCCGAACATTCCGGCGTTGATGACCCTGCCGTTGGTGTTAGAGGAACACCGCTCACTGGGTGGCGCTGCCGCCAAAGGCGCGCGGGTGAATTATCTGCGCAACCTGTGGGTGAGCGCCGTGCGCAATCTGCCGGGCATCGAAGTCACGACCCCGGACGATCCGCGCCTGTATTGCGGCATCACCTCCCTGCGCTTTACCCGTCATGCCGACCAGCAGGCGATGGTCGAACGCCTGCTCAACGACTACAACCTGTTCACCGTGGTGCGCAACGGCGCGGCTTGTGGGCCGTGCATCCGTATCACGCCGTCGCTGACCACCACGGCGACGGAGATTCAGCAGCTGATTCTGGCGCTGAACGAACTGCGTTAAACCGTGTACTTGTCGAAGTCCTCGGGCTTGATCTGCGACGACACCGCAAAGGTGTCGATGCCGATCGTGAGGTGGCCGAAGTAACCGTCCTCGTGTGAATCGCGGCCGATCGGCCACACCGTCAGGGTCGACTCTTCGCCGCCCATGTTGGCGTAGTAGGCATCGTCGGCGTTGCACACCGGCAGCGAACTGCGCCCGCGATAGGCCTTGGCATTGAGCACGCCGCGAGAAACAACCTCCGGAAAATACAGCTGCCCGACCCAGGCCACATTGCGCTCCTCCAGGTACTCGTTGCCGGCGACGATGCGCACCGCCACGTGAACATGCAGAGCACGCCCGGCATAGAAACCCGGGTAGATCGTGGTGAAGCGCACCCTGCCCTTGTGGTCGCTGAACTGGCCGCCGCGCAGGTAGGTGTCGTCGTCGGTTCGCGGGATCGAGCCGATGTCCTCGACGTCGACTTCCACGTCCGGATTGATCCGGCTCCAGCCGGAATACGCGCCACGTGCGTTGCAGTGCCAGATATCCACCAGCGCACCGCTGACCGGCTCGGCGGTCATGGCATCGACGATGGTCAGGCGCAGCAGCAGCGGCAGGCCTTCGGCACCTTCGCTGATATTGCGCCGCAGCAGTTTGGGATTGCGAAAATAAGGCCCGGCGACTTGCTCGGGGGCCAGTTGATAAACCGATGGAGCTGAAGGCTGGTTATCCATGACGCGTTCTCTCTTCCATAAGATGAACGCAGGTTAACGCCACGCGCGCAGCCAGGTGCGGTAACTATGTATCTCAAGATAACGAAATTTTTCGGACAAAAAAAAAACGGTGCACCGACCAAGCGCACCGTAAAGCCGTAGAACACACAACGAAGTGTAAGGTTGAAGATCAGTCCAGCAGCGCCAACGCCTCGGCGGTGCATTCCTGAATGCGGGCCCAGTCGCCGTTCTTGATCCACTCAGGATCGAGCATCCAGCTACCGCCCACGCACATGACGTTTTTCAGCGCCATGTAGCTCTTGATGTTGGCAGGACCCACGCCGCCAGTCGGGCAGAATTTCACTTCGCCGAACGGGCCGCCAAGGGCCTTGATTGCCGCCACGCCACCGCTGACTTCAGCCGGGAACAGCTTGAAGCGGCGATAACCCAGGCCATAGCCCTCCATGATGCCGGAGGCATTGCTGATACCCGGCAGCAGCGGGATCGGGCTTTCGACGCTGGCTTCCAGCAGGTCGCGGGTGATGCCCGGAGTGACGATGAATTGCGAACCGGCGGCTTCGGCCGCGGCCAGCATGTTGCGGTCGAGTACGGTGCCGGCACCGGTCACCAGTTCCGGGCGCTGTTCGCGCAGGATCTGGATCGCCTTGAGGCCGAACTGCGAACGCAGGGTCACTTCCAGCGCGGTCAGACCACCGGCGGCCAGGGCGTCGGCCAGCGGCAGCACGTCCTGTTCGCGGGCGATGGTGATCACCGGCAGGATCCGCGCCTTGGCGCAGAGGCTGTCGATCAGGGCAACTTTGTCCGCCATGGAAACGGTCGGGGATGGGGTTTTCATAGCGGCTGTTCCTTGGCTCATGGGCACCAGTAAATCTCTAACGTAGGTTGCAGAAACGCGCGAACCGGCATGGCGGCGACGTCGTTGGATGCCAGTGCGGCATTCAGGGTGGTCAGTTTCGACTGACCGGAAATCGACAGAATCTTGTGCCGGGCCGAGGCCAGCAGTGCGCGGCTCATGGTCAGGCGCTGACGCGGCACGCTTGGCGCGAGCATCGGCCAGCAGCGACGGGTGCCGTCGGCTTGCAGGGCTTCGGCCAGGTTCGGGCTGTCCGGGAACAGCGACGCGGTGTGACCGTCATCGCCCATGCCCAGCACCAGCACGTCGATGGGCGGCAACTCGGCGAGCAAACGATCGGCCTGCTCCGCAGCCTGCTCGACGTTGGCCGCCGCGCTGTAAAGGCTGAGGAACTGCGCCTTGGCCGCCGGGCCCTTGAGCAGATATTGCTTGAGCAGACCGGCGTTGCTGTCGGCGTGTTCGACCGGTACCCAGCGCTCGTCGGCCAGGGTCACGACGACCTTCGACCAGTCCAGTTCCTGCTTGGCCAGGTGCTGGAAAAACGCCACCGGGCTACGACCGCCGGACACCACCAGCACCGCATTGCCACGTGCCGCCAGCGCTTCGCTCAATTGCTTGGCGACATTCAGCGCCAGGCCTTCGGCGAGCAGCACCGGGCTCTTGAATTCGCGGGCATTCACGCCCTCGGGCAGTTTCACATCAGATATCGCCATACCACGACCTCCCGTCCCGCGTGATCAATGCAATGGAGCTCATCGGCCCCCACGACCCGGCCGCATACGGCTTGGGCGCGTCACCGGATTTTTTCCACCCGGCGATCAGCTGGTCACACCATTTCCACGCGGCTTCGATTTCATCTTTACGGACAAACAGGTTCTGATTGCCGTTCATCACTTCCAGCAACAACCGCTCGTAGGCATCGGGGATCCGAGCGCTGCGCCAGGTGTCGGAAAAATTCAGTTGCAGCGGGCCGCTGCGCAGTTGCATGCCCTTGTCCAGGCCTTGCTCCTTGGTCATCACGCGCAAGGAAATGCCTTCGTCCGGTTGCAGGCGGATGATCAGTTTGTTGCTGATCTGCAGGCGCTGCTCGGGGGCGAAGATGTAGTGAGACGGTTCCTTGAAGTGGATGACGATCTGCGACAGTTTCTGCGGCATGCGCTTGCCGGTACGCAGGTAGAACGGCACGCCGGCCCAGCGCCAGTTGCGGATGTCGGCACGCAGGGCAACGAAGGTTTCGGTGTCGCTCTGGGCGTTGGAATTCGGCTCTTCGAGGTAGCCTGGCACGGACTTGCCTTCGCTGTGCCCGGCGATGTACTGGCCGCGCACCACTTGCGTGGTCAGGCCTTCCGGGCTGATCGGCGCCAGGGCCTTGAGCACCTTGACCTTCTCGTCGCGGATGCTGTCAGCAGACAGGTCGGCCGGCGGGTCCATGGCGATCAGGCAGAGCAGTTGCAGCAGGTGGTTCTGGATCATGTCCCGCAGCTGACCGGCCTTGTCGAAGTAACCCCAGCGGCCTTCGATACCGACTTTCTCGGCCACGGTGATTTCCACGTGGGAGATGTAGTTCTGGTTCCACTGGGTTTCGAACAGGCTGTTGGCGAAACGCAGGGCGATCAGGTTCTGAACGGTTTCTTTGCCCAGGTAGTGGTCGATGCGGTAGGTGCGGTTCTCCGGGAAGAACTGCGCCACGGCGTCGTTGACCTTGCGCGAGGATTCGAGATCCGAGCCGATCGGCTTTTCCAGCACCACGCGGGTGTTTTCCGCCAGACCGACGTTCGCCAGGTTCTCGCAGATCGCGCCGTACACCGCCGCCGGGGTGGCGAAGTAGGCAATCATGCGTTGCGTGCTGCCGGCCAGTTCGGCCAGCGCCACATAATCTTCAGCCTTGAGGAAGTCGACGTGCAGGTAGGTCAGACGCGCCAGAAAGCGCTCGGCCACGGCCTCGTCCAGTTCCTTGCCCACGTAACGACGCAGCTCGGCGGCGATGAACGCCAGGTGCTGCTGCTCGGTGCCCGCCTCACGGGCCAGTGCGATAATGCGCGTGTCCTCGTGCAGCAGGCCGGCGCCATCAAGGTGATAAAGGGCAGGAAACAGCTTGCGCAGGGCCAGATCGCCCAAGGCGCCGAACAAGGCGAAGGTGCACGGTTCAACCGTAATCGAAGGCATGATGTTTGTTCTTTTATCAAGTTAAGCTACAAATACCTTTTTTCAAGGCATCACTCAAGGGAAAATGTAGTAATAACCACAACATTTTCGCAAAATACAGATTCCGAGTGGTGGTCGATCGGAGCCATCAGTAGGATAGGCCACCGTCACGGGCCACATCAAAGGCCCAATTTGCATAGCCGCGCGCTTATCGGCGCCGGTGAATCTAGGAATTCTTATGGACCGCGTGCGAAATTTACTGGAACAGATCCAGAGTCGCCTTGAAGAGCTGAACAAGGCCGAACGCAAAGTCGCCGAAGTGATCCTGCTCAACCCACAGCAGGCCACCCGCTTCAGCATCGCCGCCCTCGCCCAGGCGGCGTCGGTCAGTGAACCGACGGTCAACCGTTTCTGCCGTTCATTCGGCGTCAGCGGCTACCCCGAACTCAAGCTGCAACTGGCCCAGAGCCTGGCCAGCGGCGCGGCGTATGTCAGCCGCGCAGTGGAAGCTGACGACAATCCCGAGGCTTACACGCAGAAGATTTTCGGCAGTGCGATCGCATCCTTGGACAGCGCTTGCCAGGCGCTGGACCCGAACCTGATCAGCCGCGCCGTCGACCTGTTGATCCAGGCCCGGCAAATCCACTTCTTCGGCTTGGGTGCTTCGGCTCCGGTGGCTTTGGATGCGCAGCACAAGTTCTTCCGTTTCAACCTCGCGGTCACCGCCCACGCCGATGTGCTGATGCAACGGATGATTGCTTCGGTGGCGCACACCGGCGAGCTGTTCGTGATCATTTCCTACACGGGCCGCACCCGCGAACTGGTGGAAGTGGCGCGCATCGCCCGCGAGAACGGCGCTTCGGTGCTGGGCCTGACGGCAGAGAATTCGCCGCTGGCCAAGGCCAGTACGCTGAGCCTGAATATTCCGCTGCCGGAAGACACCGACATCTATATGCCGATGACTTCGCGGATCATTCAGTTGACCGTGCTGGATGTACTGGCGACGGGGATGACATTGCGTCGCGGAGTGGATTTCCAGCCGCATTTGCGCAAGATCAAAGAGAGCTTGAATGCTAGCCGGTATCCGGTGGGTGACGAGTTCAACTGATCCGAATTTTGGGCTGTATTGTCCGGCCTCTTCGCGAGCAAGCCCGCTCCCACATTCGACTGTATTTCTCCAGATGGAATACAGTCACCTGTGGGAGCGGGCTTGCTCGCGAAGGCGTCAGCCAACTCACCGCAAATCTAGGCCGCAGCCCACGCCTGCAAACTCAAATGCGCCTTCTCCCCCGGCGCCAGATGCAGGCTGTCAGTCCCGCCCGCCGCCGCTTCAACACAGACAAATTCCGAAATCTCATCCCAGCTCACGCCCAGTAACGGCCGCGCACCCGGATGCCACACCACGGTGTCCGCGCTGTCACCGGTATCGATGCACAACTCGCGCTGCCAGGCGTGATCCTTGAGCTGCAATTCGCCGTCGTGCTGGAACACGCGCTGACAGCCACCATCGACCCGCAACTCGCCTTCCTGCTGGCAAATCTCACGGTTCAACTGGTCGTAACCCTGCGCCCCTTCGAGCCCAGACAGCGCTATCTCACTCACGTCGCCAATACGCCAGTAAGCGTGCAAAGCCTGGCTCAACTGGCACGGCATGTCGTCCTGATGCTCGGTGCTCAGGCGCAATTCCATGCGTTCACCGAGGTGCGCGTGCAGGTCCACCTGCCAGTCGCACAACTGCAATTGCCAATGCAGGCGCACGCCGTCATCGCCGGTGCTGCTGTCGAGCAGTTTCCAGTCCAGCAGGCGCGCCCAGCCATGGGACGGCCACGCGTTTTCGCTCGGGTGACGGCCATACCACGGCCAGCACACCGGCACGCCGCCGCGAATCGCGCCGACATGCGGCCATTTCGCCGCGCACCACAACCACGGTTTCTGCCCCCGCGGCTGAAAGTGCAGCAATTGCGCCCCCTGACGACTGAACACCGCCTGGCACAGCGGATGATCGATCACCAGCACATCGCGCATCTGATAGCGCTCCCAGGCGAACACCGGTCGTTCGCGCAGGGATTTGAAGAAGCGTTGCAGCGGATGCTCATGCATGGGCCACGGTTCCAGATTCAACTTTCATGGGCTGCGACACCCCTTTCCAAAAAAAAGCGGACAGCCTGGGCTGTCCGCAAATATGCGCACATAGAGAGGAGCTTATCGCAGACGCGTTAGAACGTAGACTGAATTTTCAGGCCAGCGACCAAAGCGTTATCCACTTCATCCACACCGCCCGGATGAGTGATGTATTGCAGGTTCGGGCGTACGGTCAGCCAGTTGGTCACGTGGAAGCCGTAGTTGATCTCGTAGTTGTATTCGGTTTCACGAATCGGCGAGAACACCGGATTGTCATAGTCCGAAACACCGTTGGCGACGTTGAGCAGCTCGGCGTTTTTCTTCACGTCATTGTTGACGTGAATACGTGCCGCACCGATACCGACGTCATCTTTCGGACGTGCGTCGAACGGGCCTTTGTACACAAACATCACGGACTGGTAGTTGTCGATGAAGTTGGTGTCCTTGTCGTGGAACGTGGCGTTGGCGGCAATGTTCAGACCACGGCTCTTGTCACCGTTGTGGCTGGTGAGTTGCTGCTGCGCAACGAACCAGTAACCGTGCTTGCTGCTGTGGGTGCGGTAGGCGTCACCGGTGGTTGCCGCGTCAAAACCGTTGACGTCTTCGCGAACGTCGTCGGCATCGGCCGTGCTTTTGTAGTAACCGACACGGTATTCGCCCGGCAGGCCGTTCGGGTTAGGCAACCAGACCAGCTCCACTGGCAACACGGTGCCTTTGGTACCGCTGCCGCTCAGCTTGAAGCCGTTGCCGTGTTCCAGTTGCGACGGGTTCTGGTTGTACGCACCGATCTGCGCGTAGAGCTCGTCGTTGATGTTGTACTTGACGCGAATGGCCGCCTGGCTGACCGGCCAGTTGTACCAGATGTTGGTCGCCCAGTTACCCACTTGCGAACCGCAGAACGCCAGGTTCTGGAACTCGCACGGGAAGGTGTTGAAGTCTTCGCCTTCGCCGAAGTAACCGGCCTTGATGTCGAGCTTGTTGTCGAAGAACTGGTGTTTGATCCACAACTGGGTCAGACGCACCATGTGGCCACGACCGTAGACTTCCTGCGAGGAGCTCAGGGTGCCGGCACGCGGATCGCCAACACGGTCGTTGGAAATGTTGTAGCCGTTACGGTTGGTGAACTGGATCTTGGCCTGAGTGTTGTCCCAGCCCCACAGTTTTTGCAGATCCAGCGCCACGCCCAGACCGAACTGGTCGGCGTAACGCGCAGTCTTGTCGTCGTTGAAACCGCCGTGAAGGTTGCCGCCCACTTCACCGACGTAGTCCATCTTGATGTCGATACCCTGCTCGATCAGCTTGGTACGTTCGCCACCCCAGTCCCCGGTCATCCACTCCGAATCGGAGCTGAACGCGTCAGCCGCGTGGACGCTACCGGCCAGCATCATTGCCGCAATCGCCGACAACTGACCGATACGCTGAGCGTTGTTGTTCTTCTTCATCCCTACATCCTCGTTTTATTGTTATTAACTGTTCTTCTTATCTAACGCGGTTTACATCTGATGCGGCGCGCGACAGGCCACGCACCGCGTGCTCCCTGCGGAAACGGGCGAGCCCGCTCCCGCATTTGTAGATCAGCGACCCTTGAACTGGGCCACGTTGGCGCTGTGCGACTCGGTTTTCGGCAGGCCTGCAACCCCCAGGCGCTCACCGGACTTGGCGTCGAACAGCAGCACTTTCGACGGATCGAATTGCAGGGTCAGGGTTTCGCCCACCTGCGGCGCCACGTCCGGTGCCAGACGGCAGCAGACCTTGGTGTCGTTGAGATTGACGAACACCAGGGTGTCCGGACCGGTCGGCTCGGTGACCTGCACTTCCGCCTTGATGCTCGGCAGGCCGTTGCCCTCGCCGTAGGCCAGCGCGATCTGCTCCGGGCGCAGGCCGAGGATCACTTCGCGGTCTTCGAGACCGGCGTCCTGCATCGCCATCGGCAATTCGCAACGGGCCTGGCCGCTGTCGAGCAGCGCCACCAGACGACCGTCCTTGCGTTGCAGGCGCAGCGGGATGAAGTTCATCGGCGGCGAACCGATGAAGCTCGCGACGAACAGGTTGGCCGGGTCGTTGTAGATCTCTTTCGGCGTACCGAACTGCTGGATGATCCCGTCCTTCATCACCGCCACTTTGTCGCCCAGGGTCATCGCTTCGATCTGGTCGTGGGTCACGTAGACCGTGGTGGTTTTCAGGCGCTGGTGCATCAGTTTCATTTCGGTGCGCATCTCGACACGCAGTTTGGCGTCGAGGTTGGACAGCGGTTCGTCGAACAGATAAATCTTCGGCCGACGCGCCAGGGCACGGCCCATCGCCACGCGCTGTTGCTGGCCGCCAGAGAGCTGGCCCGGCTTGCGATTGAGCAGGTGCTCGATCTGCAGCAGCTTGGCCACGCGGGCGACTTCTTCGTCGATCGCCGACTGGCTCATCTTGCGGATTTTCAGACCGAACTCGATGTTCTCGCGCACGCTCATGGTCGGGTACAGCGCGTAGGACTGGAACACCATGGCGATGTCGCGATCTTTCGGGCTCATGCCGCTGACGTCCTGGTCACCGATCATGATCGCGCCGCCAGTGATGGTTTCCAGACCGGCGATGCAGTTCATCAGGGTCGACTTGCCGCAGCCCGAGGGCCCGACGAGGATCAGGAACTCACCGTCCTTGATCGACAGTTCGATGTTCTTCAGGGTGTCCGGCAGGCCGGTACCGTAGGTCTTGTTTACATTGCGAAGTTCGAGCGTAGCCATGATTACCCCTTGACTGCGCCGGCCGTCAGCCCGCGCACGAAATACTTGCCTGCGACCACATAGACCAGCAGGGTCGGCAGCCCGGCGATCATCGCCGCCGCCATATCCACGTTGTATTCCTTGGCCCCGGTGCTCGTGTTGACCAGGTTGTTCAGCGCCACCGTGATCGGTTGCGAATCACCGCTGGAGAACACCACGCCGAACAGGAAGTCGTTCCAGATCTGGGTGAACTGCCAGATCAGGCAGACCATGATGATCGGGGTCGACATCGGCAGGATGATCTGGCGGAAGATCGTGAAGAACCCCGCGCCATCGAGACGTGCCGCCTTGATCAGCGCATCCGGAATGCTCACGTAGTAGTTACGGAAGAACAGCGTGGTGAACGCCAAGCCGTAGACCACATGGATGAACACAAGGCCCGTGGTAGTGCTCGCCAGCCCCATCTTGCCGAGGGTGAACGACGCCGGCAGCAACACGGTCTGGAACGGCAGGAAGCAGCCGAACAACAGCAGACCGAAGAACAACTGCGAACCGCGGAAGCGCCAGAACGACAGCACATAACCGTTCAACGCACCGATGGCGGTGGAGATGATCACGGCCGGAACGGTGATCTTGATCGAATTCCAGAAGTAGCCGTCAACGGTGGCCCAGGCTTTCACCCAGCCGATGCCGCTGACCACGGTCGGCCAGCTCAGCAGGTTGCCGGTGGAGATGTCTTCCGGGGTCTTGAAGCTGGTCAGCAGCATGACCACCAGCGGTACCAGGTACAGCAGGACCGCAAGGATCAGCACCGCGTAGATCGCGATGCGACTCAGGCTGATGGCCGGTTTGGAGGCGAGACTAGTCATGACGCTTGGTCCTCAGCTCGGAGTACAGGTAAGGCACGATGATCGCGAGGATCGCACCGAGCATCAGGATTGCACTGGCCGAGCCCATGCCCATCTGTCCACGGCTGAAGGTGAACGAGTACATGAACATCGCCGGCAAATCGGAGGAATAACCCGGGCCGCCGGCCGTCATGGCCGCCACCAGGTCGAAGCTCTTGATCGCGATGTGCGCCAGGATCATCACCGCACTGAAGAACACCGGACGCAGGCTTGGCAGCACCACTTTCCAGTAGATGCGCGGCATGCTCGCGCCGTCGATCTGGGCGGCACGGATGATCGACTGATCAACGCCACGCAAACCGGCGAGGAACATCGCCATGATGAAGCCCGAGGCTTGCCAGACCGCCGCGATCACCAGGCAATACACCACGCGATCCGGGTCGATCAGCCAGTCGAGACGGAAGCCTTCCCAGCCCCAGTCCCGCAGCAATTTGTCCAGGCCCATGCCCGGGTTGAGCAGCCATTTCCACGCCGTACCGGTCACGATCATCGAGAGCGCCATCGGGTACAGGTAAATGGTGCGGATAAAGCCTTCTCGACGGATTTTCTGGTCGAGGAAAATCGCCAGTGTCACGCCGATTACGAGGGTGATGCCGATGAACATGCCGCCGAACACGGCCAGGTTCTTGCTCGCCACCCACCAGCGATCGTTGTCGAACAGGCGCTCGTATTGCGCCAGGCCTGCCCACTTGTAGTTCGGCAGGAAGGTCGACGTGGTGAACGACAGGACAAACGTCCAGAGGATATAGCCATAGAAGCCCACCAGAACGATGAACATGCTCGGCGCCAGCACCAGTTTCGGTAGCCAGCGCTGCAATGCGTCGAACGGCGAGGCCTTGCTGAACACAGCAACAGAACTCATGGGAAGATCCAGTAAAGAAGATGAAGGACCGCTGCAAACTGCAGGCTTCAGGCCGATGCGCGACCTGAAGCTTGCAGCTGCTCTACGCTGGTGTTACTTGGCAGCCTTGATGGCAGTGCCGAGTTTCTTGGCAGCGTCGGCCGGGTCGGCTTTCGGGTCGTTGATGTAGTTGGTCACGACATCAAAGAACGCGCCCTGCACTGCCAGCGTGGTCGCCATGTTGTGCGCCATGCTCGGTTGCAGGCCGCCGTTCTTGGCGTCTGCCAGGAAGTCCTTGGCAGCGGTCTGGGCGCAGGAGTCGAAACCGTACTTGCCCATGTCGGCGAGCATGTCGTTACGCACCGGGATCGAGCCCTTGTTGATGCTGAAGACTTTCTGGAAGTTTTCACCCAGCACGACTTTGGCGATGTCCTGCTGACCGGCCGCGGTGCCCGCGTCCTTCTGCTTGAACACGGCCAGCGAGTCGATGTTGTAGGTGAACGCCTTGTCGGTGCCCGGGAACGCTACGCACTCGTAGTCCTTGCCGGCGACTTTCTTGGCGGCGGTCCATTCGGACTTGGCCCAGTCACCCATGATCTGCATGCCGGCCTTGCCGTTGATGACCTTGGCCGCTTCCAGGTTCCAGTCCTGGCCTTTGCCGTCCTGGTCCATGTAGGTCGCGACTTTCTTCAGCTCGGTCAGGGCCTTGACCATTTCCGGGCCGGTCAGGGCAGCGTTGTCCAGGTCGACCAGGGCTTTCTTGTAACCATCAACGCCCATCACCGACAGCACGACCGCTTCGAACACGGTGCTGTCCTGCCATGGCTGACCGCCGTGAGCCAGCGGGATGAAGCCCGCAGCTTTCAGCTTGTCGCCGGCGGCGTAGAATTCTTCGAGGGTGGTCGGGGCTTTTTCGATACCGGCTTTCTTGAAGACTTCCGGGTTGATCCACAGCCAGTTCACGCGGTGAATGTTCACCGGTACGGCCACGTAATCACCTTCGAACTTCACGGTGTCGGAGACTTTCTTGTCGAGCAGGCTGTCCCACTTCTCGGACTTGGAAACGTCTTTCAGGACGTCGGTGTCGAGCAGACCGGTCGACGCCCATTCCTGGATGTCCGGGCCTTTGATCTGGGCAACGCCCGGAGGGTTGCCGGCTACCGCGCGGCTTTTCAGCACGGTCATGGCAGTCGCACCGCCACCGCCGGCGACAGCGCCGTCTTTCCAGGTGAAACCGTCTTTCTCGACTTGTGCCTTGAGCACATCGACGGCAGCTTTTTCGCCACCGGACGTCCACCAATGCACGACTTCCACCGAACCTTTGGATTCGGCAGCGGAAACACTCAGGGGCAGCACAGCGAGCGGGAACAGGGAGGCGACAGAAATGACAGTAGCGAGGCGAGAAATCGCATTCATCTGAGATGTACCTTTCTTGTTGTTATGCATGCAAGTCTGGTGCTTGCGCTGCACACGAGTTTAAACAGAGCGTTTCCCCTCGCAGGTAACGAAGGGACGCGCGAATGTCACCACATGGTTACACAGGAACGCTTCGGGACAGGTGTGCCAGAGCACTGGCCATGCTCGGCGCCAGCGGCAGACGCGGAATCAGAACGGCCTGCCAGGCGTGGTACAGATCCGGTTTGCCCGCCCAGATATCGGCACTCGGGCGGTTTTGGGGATCGAGTTCGTGGTGCCAGCTGCCGTCGCAGCGATCCATGAAATACGTTTCGCAAAATTCCCAGAACAGGCGATACCAGCTTTCGTACTGCGCATCGCCGGTGCGTTTGAGCAAGGCACTGGCGGCAGCGCTGGCCTCGGCGTGGGTCCAGTGCAGGCGATGGCGTACCACCGCTTTGTTGTTCCAGTCGAGGGTGTAGACGATGCCCGGCGCACCGTCGACATCCCAGCCATGGCGGCAGTTGTTCTCGAACAGCTTTTGCGCGTCGGTGGCAAGCCAGCCGGGCGTGAGCATGCCGGCCTGAACCCGCGCGGCTTCGAGGTGCAGCAACAGCCGCGCCCACTCGAAACCATGGCCCGGCGTGGTGCCGTAGGGACGGAAACCATCGGCGGGATTGTCATGGTTGTACTCGCGCAGCGGTTGCCAGTCGCGGTCGAAATGCTCGATCACCAAGTAATCGTTGGCAGCGGCATGACCGTGAATCACCCGCTCGACGATGCGTTGCGCGCGGACCAGCCAGCGCGGGTCTTCGGTGACATCGGCCAGCGCAAGGAAGGCTTCGGTGGCGTGCATGTTGCTGTTGGCGCCGCGATAGGCTTCTTCTTCGCGCCAGTCGCGATTGAAGAATTCGCGCATGGCGCCCTCTTCTTCGCTCCAGAAATAGGTGTCGATGATGTCGATGGCGTCATCCAGCAATGCCTGCGCACCGGGGCGTTGCGCAACCACCGCAGAACTCGCTGCCAGGGCGACGAAAGCATGCAGATAAGCGTTCTTGCCGGTGTTGCCGTCACGGTGTTCGGCGACAGCGAACCAGCCACCGTGCAGCGCATCGCGCAACGGGCCGCGCAGGGCCGCAATGCCGTGATCGACCAGCTCGGCGAATCCCGGCAGACCCTGAATGTGGGCCATGGCGAAGCTGTGGGTCATGCGCGCGGTGTTCATGGTTTCGGCTTGCGCGCCGGCCTGAAGCTGGCCGCGCTCATCGAGATTGCCGAAGCCTTCGGGCAACCGTGAAGCCTTGGCAAATGCCAGCAGGCGCAGGCCTTCATCGGCGAGCCATTGCTGGTGGGCAGGGGCGTTCAGCCAACTGCTGAAGCCCGGATTGAAGTGATCCATGGGTGGCCTTTTTTGTTGTTATGACTGCGGGCAGTCTAAACAACGGGCCGGGAGGGGCTTGTAACGAAGGGGGCGGGTTTTGTCACTGACCGGTGACATTCAGATCAATCCGCCGAACGCGGCAATTGCAGAGTTACGCGCAGCCCACCCTCACGCAAATTCTGCAACGTCACCTCCCCTCCATGGCTATGGGCAATGTTGCGGGCGATCCCCAAACCGAGACCGTAACCCTGCTGCTGCCCCGCCAACCGAAAATGCGGCTCGAACACCTGCTCCAACCGCTGCTCCGGCACGCCCGGCCCTTCATCGTCGACATGCAGCACAAACGCGCTGTCATCGTCATCGATGTGCAAATGCGCGTTCTGCCCATACTTCAACGCATTGTCGATCAGGTTGCCGATGCAGCGCTTGAGCGCCAACGGCTTGCCCGGATAAGCCGCCAGCGCCCGCCCCTGCTGGGTCACGCGACCATTGCCGTTAGGCGCCAGATACGGTTCCACCAGGCAGTCAAGCACATGGTTCAGATCCACCGGCTCGATGTTTTCGTGGATGTCGGTGTCCTTCACGCATTGCAGCGCGCCTTTGACCAGCAACTCCAACTCGTCCAGATCACGGCCGAACTTGGTCTGCAATTTTTCGTCTTCCAGCAGTTCGACCCGCAAACGCAGACGGGTGATCGGTGTACGCAGGTCGTGGGAAATCGCGCTGAACAACTGACTACGCTCGGTCAGGTAACGGCTGATGCGTTCGCGCATGGTGTTGAACGCGCGCCCCACTTCCACCACTTCACTGCCGCCGCCCTCGGCCACCGGCTCGACGTCGGCGCCCAGCGACAAGTCCCGCGCGGCCCGCGCCAGACGCTTGAGCGGCCGGCTCTGCCAGTGCACCAGCAGGCCGATGAACAACAGCAGAAAACCGCTGGTGAAGACGATGAACCACACCTGCTGAGTCGGCAGGCCCTGTTCTTCAAGACTGGTGTAGGGCTCGGGCAGCAGCGAGGCGATGTACAACCATTCACCCGGTGCCAACTGAATCTGGGTCACCAGCACCGGCGGATTCACCGGTTCCAGGGTCAAGGCGTAATGCGCCCACGAACGCGGCAACTCATCGAGTTTCAACCCGGCGTTGAAGATCCGCAGGTCATCGGGGCTGACGAAGGTCACCAGGATGTCGGTGTCCTGGCCCAGCGACTGACGCAGCACTTCATCCACCGCTTTCAACACCGCAGCCTTGCGCGGCGTCACCGGCAGCACTTCCATGCCCAGCGGTTTGTCATTGAGCGTCACCACAAAACGCGTGCCGCCCATGCTGCGCAATTGGTCGAGCACCAGCGGCCGATAGGCCACCGGCAACGAGCGGAAGTAACTGACGCTGGCGGTCATCGAATGGGCGAGGCTGCGGGCGCTGGTGACCAGGCCTTCGAGCTGGGTCGCGCGCAATTGGGACACCCAGATCACGCTGGACAGCGTCTGGGCGAACAACACCGCGAGCAGCGTTAGCAGCAACATCCGCCCGAGCAGCGAACGCGGCATCGGCACTTTGCGCGCGGTGGTGCGCAGGAACTCAGTGACCATTGCCGGCAACCACATTGGCTGCCAGCTGGTAGCCGCTGCCACGCACGGTGCGGATCAGGCGCGGAGGCTTTTCGGTGTCGCGCAGACGCTGGCGCAAACGGCTGACGGCCATGTCGACGATGCGGTCGAGGGGCATCAGGTCGCGGCCACGGGTGGCGTTGCCGATGGTGTCGCGGTCGAGGATTTGCTGGGGGTGATCGAGGAACAGTTTCAACAGGGCGAAGTCGGCGCCGGACAGAATCACTTCCTCGCCGTCGGTGTGGAACAGCCGATGGCTGACCATGTCCAGTCGCCACTCATCGAACGCCAGCACTTCACTGCCGCCGCGTTCCTGACCGAATTGGGCGCGACGCAGCAAGGCCTTGATCCGGGCTTGCAGTTCGCGGGGGCTGAAAGGTTTGCCGAGGTAATCGTCGGCGCCGAGTTCCAGGCCGATGACCCGGTCGGCTTCGTCGGAACTGGCGGTGAGCATGATGATCGGCACCTGGGCCTGACGCGGATGCTGACGCACCCAGCGGCACAGGCTGAAGCCGTCTTCATCGGGCAGCATCACATCGAGGATCACCAGATCGCTCGGCGCTTCGTTCAGCGCCTGACGAAAACCGGCGCCATCCGCCGTGGCCCGTACCTGAAAACCCGCGCGGGTCAGGTAGGTTTCCAGCAACTCGCGTATCTCCTGGTCGTCATCGACCAACAAAATCGACTTGTTGACTGAGCTCACTTCGAAGGCATCCTTGTTGTTGGAATTGGGCGGATTATGCCTGATGTGTCGAGGGTTCCCACGCTCGGCGTGGGAATGATCATTTACCGGATTGTTCGAGCGCGACTCCTGCACCGACGAGCCCCGAGTAAGGCGCCGTCACCAGCCACACAGGAATCCCCTTGAAGTAATCGCTCATGCAGCCCTTGTCGGCGAAGCTGCGGGCGAAACCGCTTTCGAGGAAGAAATCGGCGAAACGCGGAATCACGCCGCCCACGATGTACACCCCGCCACGGCCGCCAGTGGTCAGCACATTGTTGCCGGCCACGCGACCGAGCCAGCAGCAGAACTGCTCCAGCACTTCCAGGGCGATCGGGTCGCCTGCAAGTCCCGCCGCCGTGATTGCTTCCGGCGTATCGAGTTTCGGTTCATGACCATCCACCGCGCAGATCGCCCGGTAGACCCGCGGCAAGCCGCCGCCGCTCAACGCGGTTTCCGCGCTGACATGGCCGATTTCGTTGTGGATGTGTTGCCAGAGCTGGGTTTCACGCGGACTGCTCAGCGGCAGATCGACGTGGCCGCCCTCGCCCGGCAACGCGGCAAACCGCCCTTCACCCAGATCAAGCAAGGTACCGACGCCCAGACCAGTGCCCGGGCCGATCACCACTGCCGGGCGCAATGGCTCCGGCGTGCCTTCGCAGACCACGCGGAATTCGCCGGGCTGCAAACGGGTCATGCCCAGCGCCATCGCCGAGAAGTCGTTGACCAGCAACAACTGCTCGACCTGCAAGGTCTGGCAGAACGCCTTGCGGCTCAGGCGCCAGTGGTTGTTGGTGAACTTGAATTCATCACCGCTCACCGGCCCCGCCACCGACAGGCACACCGAACCGATGGCGCCCGGCGCCAGACCGAGCCCGCTCAGGTAGAGGCTGATCGCCTCTTCCGGGCTGGCATGGTCGGCCGTGGCCAGCACCTGAACCGATTCGAGCTGCTGATCTTTCCACAACGCAAACCGCGCGTTGGTGCCTCCGATGTCACCGACCAAAGCCAGTTTCAATTAAGCGTCTCCAGGGCAGAAGTGAAGGCGCTGGCGCCCTGCTCCGCCGAGCTGAAGGCCAAACGCATGAAGCCAAACAGTTCGCGACCGCTGCCGATGTTGTTGCCCAACAGGCCTTTGGCAGGTTCGCGCGCTGCGAATTCGGCGGCGTCCACCTTGAGTTCCAAGGTGCCTTTGACGCCATCGACGCGGATGATATCGCCCTCTTGCACGCGCGCCAAAGCGCCGCCTACATAAGCCTCGGGGCTGACGTGAATCGCCGCCGGGATTTTCCCGGATGCGCCGGACATCCGCCCGTCCGTCACCAGTGCAACCTTGAAGCCGCGATCCTGCAGCACGCCGAGGAACGGCGTCATCTTGTGCAGTTCCGGCATGCCGTTGGAACGCGGGCCCTGGAAGCGCATCACCGCGACAAAATCCTTCTCCAGCAGACCGGCCTTGAAAGCGTCGGCCAGATCCTGCTGATCCTGGAACACCATCGCCGGTGCTTCGACGATCTGGTTTTCCAGCGCCACGGCGGACACCTTCATCACGCCGCGACCGAGGTTGCCTTCCATCACGCGCAAGCCGCCCTCTGCCGAGAACGCACGGGCCACCGGGCGCAGGATGTTTTCGTCGAGGCTGTCGGTCGGGCCTTCGCGCCACACCAGCTTGCCATTATCGAGGAACGGCTCCTTGGTGTACTGGCTCAGGCCGTGGCCGAGCACGGTGTTGACGTCTTCGTGCAGCAGGCCGGCTTCCAGCAGTTCGCGGATCAGGAACGACATGCCGCCCGCCGCCTGGAAGTGGTTGATGTCAGCCTTGCCGTTCGGATAGACGTGGCTCAGGGTCGGCACGACTTCGGAGAGGTCGGCCATGTCCTGCCAGGTCAGTTGAATGCCCGCCGCCATGGCGATGGCCGGCATGTGCAGAGTGTGGTTGGTCGAGCCGCCGGTGGCGTGCAGCGCGACGATCGAGTTGACCAGCGCCTTCTCGTCGACGATTTCGCCGATCGGCATGAAGTTGCCGTTCTGTTTGGTCAGGCGCGTGACCTGGTGCGCGGCTTCGCGGGTCAGGGCGTCACGCAGCGGCGTGTTCGGGTTGACGAACGACGCGCCCGGCAAGTGCAGGCCCATGACTTCCATCAGCAACTGGTTGGTGTTGGCGGTGCCGTAGAACGTGCAGGTGCCCGGGCTGTGGTAGGACTTCATCTCCGATTCCAGCAGCTCTTCGCGGGTCGCCTTGCCTTCGGCGTACTTCTGCCGCACGTCGGCTTTTTCCTTGTTGGAAATCCCCGAGACCATCGGCCCGCCCGGGACAAAGATCGTCGGCAGGTGACCGAAACGCAGGGAGCCCATCATCAGGCCCGGCACGATCTTGTCGCAGATGCCGAGCATCAGCGCGCCGTCGAACATGTTGTGCGACAGCGCCACCGCCGTAGACATCGCGATCACTTCGCGGCTCGGCAGGCTCAGCTCCATGCCCGGCTCGCCCTGGGTCACGCCATCGCACATCGCAGGCGTGCCGCCGGCGAACTGGCCGACCGAGCCGATTTCGCGCAGGGCGTTCTTGATCTGTTCCGGGAAAACTTCGTACGGCTGGTGCGCCGAGAGCATGTCGTTATATGACGAAACAATCGCGATGTTCGCCGAGTTCATCATCCGCAGGCTGTGCTTGTCTTCGCTGCCACACCCGGCCACGCCGTGGGCGAAGTTGGCGCATTGCAGTTTGCCGCGCATCGGCCCGTCAGTTGCAGCGCCGCGAATCAGCGCAAGGTAAGCCTGACGCGTGGCGCGGCTGCGGGCGATAAGCCGTTCGGTGACCTCAAGAACGCGGGGATGCATGTGTAGAACTCCAGGCTAACGGATGTGGCGACCTGATTGTCTATGCTGATCAAAAGCCCGTTCGCGTGGGATGACGAACGGTTTTCTTGATCATTCGGACCAGTTGATTCAGGTCACTCGTTGTAGATAAAACAAAATATTGCCACTAAAAAGGCTTGTTTTCTATTTTTATGCGAATAATCTTGTAATTCCAACAACAAAACGACGGCGGCGCTGTTCAATGACTCTTCGAATCGCAATCAATGGTTTTGGCCGCATCGGCCGTAATGTCCTGCGCGCACTGTATACCCAAGGCTATCGTCAGGATTTGCAGATCGTCGCCATCAACGATCTGGGCGACAGCGCGATCAATGCACATCTGCTCAAGTACGACACCGTTCATGGCACATTCGACGCCGAAGTTGCTCACGACAACGAGAGCCTGACCGTCAACGGCGACCGCATTTCGGTCAGCGCCATCCGCAACCCGGCCGACCTGCCATGGGCCGCGGAAAAGATTGATGTGGTATTCGAATGCACCGGTCTGTTCACCGACCGTGCCAAAGCCGCCGCGCATATTACCGCCGGCGCACGCAAAGTGATTATCTCAGCCCCGGCCAAAGGCGCCGATGCCACCGTCGTTTACGGTGTGAACCACGACATCCTGCGCCAGTCGCACCAGATCATTTCCAACGCGTCGTGCACCACCAACTGCCTGGCCCCGGTGGCCCAGGTGCTGCACCGCGAACTGGGTATCGAAAGCGGTCTGATGACCACCATCCACGCCTACACCAACGACCAGAACCTGACCGACGTTTACCACACCGACCCGTACCGCGCCCGCTCCGCCACCCAGAACATGATCCCGAGCAAGACCGGCGCCGCCGAAGCCGTGGGCCTGGTGTTGCCGGAACTGGCGGGCAAGCTGACCGGCATGGCCGTGCGCGTACCGGTGATCAATGTGTCGCTGGTTGACCTGACCGTGCAACTGAAGCGCGAAGCCTCGGCCGATGAAGTCAATGCACTGATGAAAGCCGCGAGCCAGCATTCGAAGATCCTCGGCTACAACACCCTGCCGCTGGTATCGAGCGACTTCAACCACAACCCGCTGTCGTCGATCTTCGACGCCAACCACACCAAATCCAGCGGCAAACTGCTGAAAGTGCTGGCCTGGTACGACAACGAGTGGGGCTTCTCCAACCGCATGCTCGATAACTGCCTGGCGCTGTGCAACGCGGAATAAAACCGCTGCCGCCGTTTTGAGAGCGGGCAAAAGCTTTACCAACCTTTGACAAATCAACACTTGACCACTCGGGCGGATGATAAGCATTATCATTCGCTCGAAATGGATCAGGTCTTCCCGTGAGTCAATCACACTTCAACCACGTCTTCCTCGCCCAGCGCACTTCGCTGCTGCGGACCCTGGAACGGATGGTCAACAACCACAGCACCGCCGAAGACCTGTTGCAGGAAACCTACCTGCGCGTCACCCGGGCGCTGAGCGAACGGGCCATCGATCACCTTGAACCCTTTGTCTTCCAGACCGCGCGTAACCTGGCGCTGGACCATTTGCGTGCGCGCAAGATTCATTCGCGCACCATGGTCGACGACGTGCCGCAGGACGTGGTGCACAGCGTCGCCGCCCCCGCCAGCAGTGCCGAAGACGCCGCCCACGCCGAACAATTGCTGGAGCGCCTGAACGTGAGCCTCGGTGAACTCAGCCCCCGCCAACAGCAAATCTTCATCCTCAGCCGCCTGCACGGGCACAGCTATCAGGAAATCGCCGAAGAACTGAGCGTGTCCCTCAGCACGGTGCAGAAAGAACTCAAACTGATCATGACCATCTGCATCGGTGTCGCCGAACGCTTGAACGGCGACTGATCTGCAAGCCTTGTCGGTTTTCGACAGGATCGACTGCACTGATCATCGGGCTTTGTTACCCTTGCCCGACTTTTACGCTTCACTAAAAAAACAGCCGTGCACAGACACTGCCGAGGAAACACCGTGACGGACATCCACCGCTCCCCTTCGCCTTCATCGGCGCAGGACGCCGCAAGCGCAATGGACCAGGCTCTGGACTGGCTCATCGTGCTCGGCAGTCCGGACGAGGAGCAGACCCGGCAATTCCATGCCTGGCTGGCGGCCGATCCGTTGAATGCCGAGGCGTTCGCCAAGGCCCAGGCGATCTGGGACGGCCCGCAGATCGCCCAGTGCGCACAGAACCTCGCAGCCAAACCGAAGAAAGTCACCGTCCTCACTCGTCTGCGTCCGCACTGGAAACCGCTGGCCACCGCCGCGGTGCTGCTGCTTGGCCTGTTCAGTTTCAGCAACCTGCCGATGCGTTTACAGGCCGATCACCTGACCGTGGTCGGCGAGCGTCAGCGCCTGCAGCTTGAGGACGGCTCGAAAGTCCTGCTCAACACCAATTCCGCGTTCTCCAGCACCATCAACGATCAGCAGCGAGTCGCACGGCTGTATCAGGGCGAAGCGTTTTTCGAGATCCCGGCCAGCCGCAGCCAGCCGCTGGAAATCGATGCCGGCCCGGTGAAAGCCAGCGTGCGCGACACCGCATTCGCCGTGCGTTATCTGGACGGCGTGGCGCAGGTGCGGGTGCAGCGTGGCGATGTCGATCTGCGGGCGACCCGTGACGATGCCCGTGTGCGTCTGTCTGCCGGGGAAAGCATCCGCATCGGCCCGAACGGTTTCGACCGCCCGGCCAAGGTCGACGCCGCCACCGATCTGGCTTGGGTGCAGGGTCGGCTGATCTTCGAAAACTGCCCGCTGAATCAGGTGCTGGCCGAACTGCGCCGTTACTATCCGGGTTTCATCATCAACACCAACGAACAGTTGGCCGACGTCGCCGTCACTGGCAATTACCGTCTCGACCAGCCGCTGGACGTGGTGCGTTCGCTCGCTCATATCACCTCGGCCAAGCTTCAGGAATTCCCGGCGCTGGTGATCTTGAACTAAATGAGAACTATTTTTACTCGATAGCCAAAGCTCGTTCGTCTCGTTATAGCCAATGCAATTGATTCGCATCTCGCGAGATCAATCAGCACCTATAAAGATTCGTGCGACACGGAGCGCTATCGATGTCCTCTCGCCTTACCCGCCAGACTTCTTCCCCTTCCCGCGTGCTGTCGCTGCTGACCGCCGCCATCCTGATGGCCGGCACCGCGCCGCTGATGGCCGCCACCGAACAGCCGACGCGCAACATGGGCGATTACTCGTTCGCCATTGCCCAGCAGCCGCTGGTGTCGGCGCTCAACGCGTTCACCGCTGTCACCGGGTGGCAGGTCGGATTGCCGGCGCAATTGGGTCAGGACGTTTCGTCGCCGGGCGTGCGCGGTTCGCTGCCACCGGAGA
Source organism: Pseudomonas sp. B37(2017) (assembly GCF_002112885.1). NCBI lineage: Bacteria > Pseudomonadati > Pseudomonadota > Gammaproteobacteria > Pseudomonadales > Pseudomonadaceae > Pseudomonas > Pseudomonas sp. B37(2017). The sequence continues at coordinate 79,859 of NZ_NEIX01000004.1, forward strand.
AAGCCCTGGAGCGCCTGTTGGTGGGGACCAACCTGAGCTTCCGCAAACTGAGCAACAACAACGTCGTGCTGGAAAAACGCGCCAGCAGCGGCGCGCTTAACCTCGATCAGGTGACCATCAGCGCCACCCGTCAGGAACAGTCGATCAACAGCGTGCCGGCCACCGTCACCGTACAGACCCGTCAGGATCTGGACCGCAACAACGTCAACACCATCAAGGATCTGGTGCGCTACGAGCCGGGCGTGTCCGTCGGCGGCGCCGGCCAGCGTGGCGGGATCAGCGGCTACAACATTCGCGGCATCGACGGCGACCGGATTCTGACTCAGGTCGACGGCGTCGAAGTGCCGGACGGTTTCTTCAATGGCCCGTACGCCAAGACCCAGCGCAACTACGTTGACCCGGAAATCGTCAAACGCGTCGAAATCCTTCGTGGCCCGGCCTCGGTGCTGTACGGCAGCAACGCCATCGGCGGCGCTGTCAGCTACTACACCCTCGACCCGGACGACATCATCAAGCCCGGCAAAGACGTCGGCGCTCGCCTGAAAACCGGCTACAGCTCCGCCGACGAGAGCTGGCTGAAGTCCGCCACCGTCGCCGGTCGCGCCGACCAGTTCGATGGCTTGCTGCACTACAGCCAGCGCGACGGTCATGAAACCGACTCCTACGGCAGCAACAACGGCACCGGTCTTGAGCGCACCGCCGCCAACCCGGAAGACGTGAAAGCCACCAACGTGCTGGCCAAGATCGGCTGGAACTACAACGAAGGTTCGCGCCTGGGCCTGACCTACGAAAAGTACAAGGATGATCGCGACACCGATCAGAAAAGCGCCTACGGCGGCCCGTACTTCAACGGTGCTCCGACGATCCCGGACAGCGTGCTGCCCGGCGGCATGTACCAGTGGCGCACCGGCAACGACACCATCACCCGCGAGCGTTTTGGCCTGGAGCACAGCTTCGAGTTGAACAGCCTGCTGGCGGACAACGTGAAGTGGAGCCTCAACCACCAGACTGCCAAGACCGACCAGAGCACCGACGAGTTCTACTACCCGATCACCCGTAAAGTGCTGCGCACCCGCGACACGATCTACGAAGAGAAACAGTGGGTCTTCGACGCGCAACTGGACAAGGCTTTCAGCATCGGCGCCACCGATCACGTGCTGACTTACGGCACCACCATCAAGCAGCAGAAAGTCACCGGCTCGCGCAGCGGCGACGGCAAGTGTCTGGCAATCGGTCGCGGCTGCACCGCCATCGGCGCCACCAGCGCGGCTGACGTGCTGAAAAAATCCAGCGACTTCCCGGACCCGACCATCAACACCTACAGCCTGTTCGCCCAGGATCAGATCAGCTGGAACAACTGGACCTTCCTGCCGGGCCTGCGCTACGACTACACCCAGCTCAAGCCGCACATCACCCAGGAATTCCTCAACACCGTGGCCGCTGACGGCAACGGCACGGTCAGCGACGAGAACAAGACCTGGCATAAAGTCTCGCCGAAATTCGGCCTGACCTACGCCCTGACCGAAAACTACACCTGGTACGGCCAATACGCCGAAGGCTTCCGCACCCCGACCGCGAAAGCGCTGTACGGCCGCTTCGAGAACAGCACCACCGGCTACAACGTGGCGCCGAACCCGGACCTGGAACCGGAAAAGAGCAAAAGCTATGAAACCGGTCTGCGCGGCAACTTCGAGCAAGGCTCGTTCGACGTGGCGGTGTTCTATAACAAGTACCGCGACTTCATCAACGAAGACGCCGTCACCCCGGGCTACAGCGAGCTGACGTTCCAGTCCAGCAACATCAAGCACGCCACCATCAAGGGTGCTGAAGTCAAAGGTCGCCTGAACCTGGATTCCTTCGGCGCGCCGCAAGGCCTGTACACCCAGGGTTCGATCTCCTACGCCTACGGACGCAACAACGACAACGGCGAGCCGTTGAACAGCGTCAACCCGCTGACCGGCGTATTCGGCCTCGGTTACGACCAGGACAACTACGGCGGCCTGCTGAGCTGGACCGTGGTCAAGAAAAAGGATCGCGTCGACGACAGCAACTTCAAGTCGCCGGACGGTGTGAGCAGCCAATTCAAATCGCCGGGCTTCGGCATTCTCGATCTGGCCGGTTATTACAAGGTCACCGACGACGTCACCGTCAGCGGCGGCATCTACAACCTGACCGACAAGAAATACTGGCTGTGGGATGACGTGCGCGGTTACGACAGCGTCGGCGAAGCGTCGGTGACACAACCGGCCAACCTCGATCGCCTGACCCAGCCGGGTCGCAACTTCGCGATCAACCTGGTCTGGGATATCTGATCCGGATGACCTCACGGCGCGCATGCATTGCCGCGTCGTGAGGTTTTTTTACTGTCCGGCGCTTGCCCGTACGTCTCGTTATCAAGCGCCTCTTCTTTTCAAGGACATCTCATGAGCACCCCGGAAAAAGCCCTGCGTTCGCAACGCCTGAACCAGATCACCCACGAGCCGCACAGCAAGCTCGATGCCCTGGTCAAGGCCCATGCGCCGTTCGAGACCCGCGCCAATTTCGCCCGTTTCGTGGTCGCGCAGTACCTGTTCCAGTCGGAACTGGTGTCGCTGTACAACGATGCCGAACTGACCGCGATCGTCCCTGACCTGCCGGCCCGCTGCCGCGCCGAAGCGGCCAGGGCCGACCTCGCCGACCTCGACACCGAAGTGCCTGCGCCAGTCGCCGGCGCGGTGAAGAACCCGAGCAAGGCCCGCGCCCTCGGCTGGATCTTCGTCTCTGAAGGTTCCAAGCTCGGTGCTGCGTTCCTGATCAAACGCGCCGTAGCGCTGGAGCTGAGCGAAACCTTTGGCGCCCGTCATCTGGGCGAGCCTGAAGGTGGTCGCGCCGAAGGCTGGAAGAGCTTCGTGCGTACCCTCGATTCGCTGCAATTCAGCGCTGAAGAGGAAGCCGAAGTGGAGCAAGGCGCGATCGATGCGTTTAACCGCTTCACGGTGCTGCTGGAACAGGCTTACTCGACTGAAGCCGAACCGGCCTGAAGCCACGCGACTCCCCAATGTGGGAGCGGGCTTGCTCGCGAATGGGATCTGTCATTCAACATTGAAGGTGACTGATACACCGCTTTCGCGAGCAAGCCCGCTCCCACATGGGAACAGCGCAAGTCTGTAGAATCCCCGTTTCGCCTCACGCACTTCGAGCCCATGCCCCAACCCGCCTCCTCCCGACTCGCCCGCCTGCTGTTCGGTCTGCTCGCCTATGTCAGCCTCGGCATCGGTCTGATCGCCATCGTCGTGCCCGGCCTGCCGACCACCGAGTTCATCCTGCTCGCCGCCTGGGCCGCGACCCGCAGTTCGCCGCGCCTGAGTGCCTGGCTGGAAAACCATCGGCTGTTCGGCCCGATCCTGAGCAACTGGCGCAACGGCAAGATCATCGCCCGCAAGGCCAAGGTCAGCGCCACGGTCAGCATGCTGCTGTGTGCCACGCTGATGCTGGTGATGCTCGATCACGGCTGGCCGATTTATCTGGCGATCGCGGGGATGACGATGGGCAACCTGTGGATCTGGTCACGACCGGAAGCGTTGCCGAAGATTTCCTGATTTTTCCCTTGTTTTCAGGGCTTTTACCCGCGCAAACGTTTAGCCATGACCGTTCGTCGGCATGCCGCTCATGCGCCCTCGCCCCGCGCCGATGAGCATTGAATGGCGCTGAATGGATTTGGCGAATCGGGCACCTCCCTGCCCCGCAGCCAACAGTTCATTCATTCGCGAGAACGTCCCATGTTCGACTCTCTGTCCATCCGCCTGAAAATCGTCCTGCTGTCCGGCCTGTGCCTGCTCGGCGTAGTCGCGCTGATCGTCGGCATCAACATCTACCAGACCAACCAGAACGACGAACTGGTCAGCCAGTCGAGCAGCAAGATGCTCACCGCCAGCGTGCAGGATCTGCTGCAGGCCAAGGCGGCCGAGCAGGCGGTGCAAGTGCAGAAAACCTTCGGCGAAAGCCTGTTGGTGATCACCGCACTGGCCGACCAGATCAAGGACATGCGCGCCATGGCCGCCAAGCGTTCGCTGGACGCCGGCGCCCTGCGTGAAGAGTTGAACCTGAGCCTGAAGACCGCGTTCGAGCGCAACAGTAAAGTGCTCGGCATCTGGCTGGCCTTCGAACCCAACGGGCTGGACGGCAAGGACAGCGAGTTCGTCAACGACGCCGCCCGCCAGTCCAACGAAGCCGGGCGCTTCGCCACCTACTGGAGCCGCGCCGCCGGTTCTGCGCTGAACACGATCATGGTCGAAGAAGACATGACCAAGACCACCCTCAGCCTCAGCGGCACACCTTACAACAGCTGGTACACCTGCCCTCGCGACAACAAGCGCACCTGCCTGCTCGATCCTTACGCCGACACCGTAGGCGGCAAGGAAATGCTCATGACCACCATTTCCGTGCCGCTGCTGGTGGACGGCAAGGCCATCGGCGTGGTCGGCATCGACATCGCTCTCGATGCGCTGCAAGCGGCGGCCGTGGGTTCCCAGCGCGACCTGTTCAACGGTGCCGGGCACATGCTGATTGTCTCCGGCAGCGGCGTGTTGGGTGCCTACAGCACCGACGCGACCAAGGTCGGCAAAGGCATCGCCGAAACCCTCGGCGCCGAAGGCAAGGACATCCTGCAACTGCTGAGCGCCGGCACGCCGAAGATTCTCGAACAGGGCGACCTGATCCGCGCCGTGTACCCGGTCGATCCGATCGGCAATTCCCGAGCCTGGGGCGTGGTCATCGACCTGCCGAAACAAGTGCTGCTGGCCGACTCGGTCAAGCTGCAAGCCGTACTCGACGACGCGCAGGAAACCGGCACGATTACCACCCTCGCCGTTGCAGTGATCGCCGGTCTGATCGGCCTGGTGCTGATCTGGCTCACCGCCTCCGGTGTGACCCGTCCGATCAACAGCGTTGCCGAGATGCTGAAGAACATCGCCAGCGGTGAAGGCGACCTCACCCAGCGTCTGAACTACACCAAGAAAGATGAACTGGGCGAACTGGTGAACTGGTTCAACCGTTTCCTCGACAAGCTGCAACCGACCATCGCCCAGATCAAACAAAGCATCACCGAGGCCCGTGGCACCGCCGATCAGTCGTCGGAAATCGCCCGCCAGACCAGCGAAGGCATGCAGGTGCAGTTCCGCGAGATCGATCAGGTGGCGACTGCGTCCAACGAAATGAGCGCCACTGCCCACGACGTCGCCAACAGCGCCTCGAATGCGGCCAACGCGGCGAAAGGCGCCGACCAGTCGGCCAAGGACGGGATGTCGATCATCGAACGCAGCACCCGTGACATCAATCAGCTGGCGGACGAAGTCAGCAAAGCGGTGACCGAGGTTGAAGAGCTGGCGGTCAACAGCGAGCAGATCGGCTCGGTGCTGGAAGTGATCCGCAGCATCGCCGAACAGACCAATCTGCTGGCGCTGAACGCCGCGATCGAAGCGGCCCGTGCCGGTGAAAGCGGTCGTGGTTTTGCGGTGGTGGCCGACGAAGTCCGTAACCTCGCCAAGCGTACTCAGGATTCGGTGGAAGAAATCCGCGTGGTCATCGAACGCATCCAGACCGGCACCCGTGGCGTGGTCGCGACCATGCACTCGAGCCAGACCCAGGCCCATAACAACGCCGGGCAGATCCGCCAGGCCGTGGACGCCCTCGGCAAGATCAGCGACGCGGTCACCGTGATCAGCGACATGAACCTGCAAATCGCCAGCGCCGCCGAACAGCAAAGCGCCGTCGCCGAAGAGGTCAACCGCAACGTCTCGGCGATCCGCACCGTCACCGAAACTCTGACCGAACAGGCCACCGAATCGGCGGCGATCAGCAGCCAGCTCAACGCCCTCGCCAGCCAGCAGATGAAATTGATGGATCAGTTCCGCGTCTAGAACATCACTTTCATCCCTTGTGGGAGCTTGCCTGCAAGCGATGGCGGTGGATCAGTCGAGACATCTATCGGCAGACACTCCGCTATCGCTTGCAGGCAAGCTCCCACAGGGATTTGTGTTGACTAGGGAGATTAGGTTTTTCATCTAACTCCATATTCTTTTGCACTATGATCAGGCCCTCTTCCGGAGGGCCTTCGATGACTGATCTGCTCACGTCCATTCAAGCCGCACTCGGCTTGTCCACCATGCCGATTCCGTTCACTGCCGAGGGCGCCCTGCCTTCGGCGTTTGCCGTCACCGACCTTGCCTGCGCGAGCATTGCCGCTGCCGGGCAAGCCGTCGCCGAACTCCTTCAGCAGCAAACCGGCGACTTGCCCAGCGTAGAAGTCGACCGCCGCCTCGCCTCGTTCTGGTTCGCCACCTCGCTGCGACCGATCGGCTGGGAAGTGCCGCCGCTGTGGGATCCGGTGGCCGGCGACTACGCGACCAAAGACGGCTGGATCCGCCTGCACACCAACGCCCCGCATCACCGCGCCGCTGCTGAACGCGTGCTCGGCGCCTGTGCCGACCGCGCGGCGATGGCGGCGAAAGTCGCGCAATGGGCCAGTGCCGATCTGGAGCAAGCGGTAGTCGAGGCCAAGGGTTGTGCGGCTGAAATGCGCAGTTGGGAACAGTGGCAGAAACATCCGCAAGGGCTGGCGGTGAATGCCGAACCCTTGGTGCATTTCAGTGACGGGAAAGAAGAAAGTCATCAATCATGGCAAGGCTCGTTGGCGCGGCCATTGGCCGGGCTCAAGGTGCTCGACCTGACCCGCGTACTGGCCGGCCCGACCGCCAGCCGTTTTCTTGCAGGGTTGGGCGCCAACGTGCTGCGCATCGACCCGCCGACCTGGAACGAACCCGGCGTGGTGCCGGAGGTGACCCTCGGCAAACGTTGTGCGCGACTGGATCTGCACGAGCCGGCAGATCGCGCAGTGTTCGAAAGTCTGCTCAAGGATGCCGACATTCTGCTGCACGGCTATCGCGCCGACGCCCTTGAACATCTCGGCTTCGGCGTCGAACGCCGCCGACAACTGGCGCCGGGGCTGATCGATGTCTGCCTCAACGCCTACGGCTGGAGCGGCCCGTGGCAGAACCGTCGGGGCTTCGACAGTCTGGTGCAGATGAGCAGCGGGATTGCCGAGGCCGGGCAGCGCTGGAAGCAGGCGGACAAACCGACACCGCTGCCGGTGCAGGCGCTGGATCACGCGACGGGGTATCTGATGGCGGCGAGTGTGATCCGGTTGCTGGCTGAACGGTTGCGCAGTGGTCGAAGTGGATCGGCACGGTTGTCGCTGGCGCGGACGGCGAAGTTGTTGGTTGAGCGTGGGGCTGGGACGGATGAAACGTTGCGTCCGGAAAATCCACAGGATCAAAGCTCGCTGGTGGAGCAGACACCTTGGGGGCCGGCGCATCGGCTACAAGCGCCGCTTCGCATCGCAGGAACGCCGTTGCAGTGGGCATTGCCGGCGACCGAGTTGGGCTCACATCCAGCACAATGGTTTTGAAGGCGTGCGGATATCAATCCGCACGACTCAAAGACGCCCACAACACCTGCGCCGCATACCCCCGAAACGGCCGCCAGGCCTCTGCCCGAACAGACAATTCCCGCGCCGTCATCCGCTCCCCTTCCAGCACCTCCAACGCCCGCAGCAATCCCACGTCGCCAGTCGGAAACCCGTCCATATCCCGCAACTGCCGCAGAGCGATGTACTGCGCCGTCCAGTCACCAATCCCGTGCAGCGCCAGCAAGCGCGCCGTCCCGGAGGCAAACAGCAGCGGATCGTCCAGCGACGCCTGCGCCACCCCGGACAAGGTGCGCCCGCGACTTTTCGGCATCCCCAGCGCCGCCAGATCAGCGACCGCCAAAACCGACGCCTGAGGAAAGACATGAGTCAGCCCCGGCACTGAAGAACGCAAAGGCTCGCCATACTGCGCCACCAGTTTCCCCGCCAGCCGAATCGCTCCGACCACAGTGATCTGCTGTCCCAGCACCGCCCGAAACGCCAACTCCAAACCATCCCACGCTCCCGGCACCCGCAACCCCGGGCGCTCGGCGATCAGCCGCGCAAGCAGCGGATCTGCTGCCAGATGCCGCTGCATGGTCGGCAGATCCGCATCCAGATCAAACATCCGTCGCAAGCGCGCAACAATCTCGGAAACCGCCGACGGATCCGGGAAATCCAGTTCCACCTCCAGCGCATCACCGTCACCGGGCCAGACCGAAACCGTGCCGTGAAGCCCGTTCAACCCGATGCTGCGCGAATACACGCCATCGACCACCGTCTCCATCCCCGTCACCGCCCGCGCTGCAAGAAATCCGAGCATTGCCGGCCAGCCAAAGGATCCCTGATAGTCGAGCCGTAACCTCACAGAGACAACACGCCGCTGTACAACCCGTAGGCCGCGAGCCCGGCCCCGGCGATGACGCAGGTGAAAATCCCCTTCTCGAGCGTAGTGAACAGCGGCTCGCCCTGCTCATGCTTGGCCTTGGCGAACAGGATCACCCCCGGCGCATACAGCAGCGCCGACAGCAGCAGGTATTTCACCCCGCCGGCATACAACAGCCACACCGCGTAACACAGCGCGATACCGCCGATCAGCAGATCCTTGGTGCGTTCGGCGGAGGCATGTTCATAGGTTTCGCCCCGCCCGCTCAACAGCACCGCATAGGCTGCCGACCACAGATACGGCACCAGTATCATCGACGAGGCGAGGTAAATCAGACTGGTATAAGTGCCAGCGGAAAACAGCGTGATCAGCAGGAAAATCTGGATCATCACGTTGGTCAGCCACAACGCGTTGACCGGCACATGGTTGGCGTTTTCCTTTTTCAGGAACGCCGGCATCGTATTGTCCTTGGCGGTGGCGAACAGGATCTCCGCGCACAACAGCGCCCACGACAGCAACGCACCGAGCAACGAAATGGCCAGTCCCACACTGATCAACAACGCGCCCCATGGCCCGACAATGTGTTCCAGCACGGCGGCCAATGACGGGTTCTGCAAGGTCGCCAGTTCCGGCTGACTCATGATCCCCAGCGACAACACGTTGACCAGCACCAGCAGCGCCAGCACACCGATAAAACCGATCACCGTGGCCCGTCCGACATCCGTGCGTTTCTCCGCCCGCGCCGAGTAAACGCTGGCGCCTTCGATACCGATGAACACGAACACGGTCACCAGCATCATGTTGCGCACCTGATCCATCACGCCGCCGAAATTCGGGTTGCTGCGGCCCCAGATGTCGCGGGTAAACACGTCCGCCTTGAACGCCACGGCGGCAATGACCACGAACATGATCAACGGAATGATCTTGGCCACGGTGGTCAACTGATTGATCAGCGCGGCTTCCTTGATCCCGCGCATCACCAGAAAGTGCACCGCCCACAGCAGCACCGAGGCGCAGCCGATGGCAATCGGCGTGTTGCCCTGACCGAACACCGGAAAGAAGTAGCCGAGGGTGCTGAACAGCAACACGAAATACCCGACGTTGCCCAGCCAGGCGCTGATCCAGTAACCCCACGCCGAAGAAAAGCCCATGTAATCGCCAAACCCGGCCTTGGCGTAGGCATACACGCCGGAGTCCAGTTCCGGTTTGCGGTTGGCCAGGGTCTGGAACACGAAGGCCAGAGTGAGCATGCCGATCGCCGTGATGCCCCAGCCGATCAGGATGGCCCCGGCATCGGCCCGGGCTGCCATGTTCTGCGGCAGGGAAAAAATCCCCCCGCCAATCATCGAACCCACCACCAGGGCGATCAGTGCGCCAAGGCGCAGCTTTTGCGTCGGTTGCGACATTCCAGCGTCTCCAAGTTCCAGAGCGGCGAATGCCGCGAAACCGTTATGCAACCGGCTTTTAACTAAATGGATAAAGCGTAATGACGTTTATTGAATAACGCCAACTTGCGCCCTTTATATATAGCCATTGGCGCTAACGCCCTAGCACGCTCAGACAGTTTTGTGCGCGAATCCTAATAAATCAATTCTGTACTGAAAACAGCGGTGAAAAATTTGCCAAAACCTGAAAAGGAACTAGCGTGATAATTCGAAAGTAATAGGATCCATTCTTAACCACTTTTTACAAAACGCCTCTAGGACGGGCCTTCCAGACAATAGCTTTATGCCTCCAGACGTTTCATAAGTCATTCATTAACAATGGAATGTGACTATGCACTGATCTAAGTCAGCTGTTTGAAAAGCCAACAGAACTACGCTGTGAACTCTTCTCTCCTGCAATGGAGTCATGCAATGTCTGAAGCTCCCGGAAAACTACGACTAGGTGCACTGGTTGCATTGGTAGTCGGTTCAATGATCGGTGGCGGGATATTCTCTTTGCCACAAAACATGGCCGCCAGTGCCGACGTCGGCGCGGTACTGATTGGCTGGGCCATCACCGCTGTCGGCATGCTCACCCTCGCTTTCGTCTTCCAGACCCTCGCCAATCGCAAGCCTGACCTGGACGGCGGTGTCTACGCCTACGCCAAGGCCGGATTCGGCGATTACATGGGCTTCTCGTCCGCTTGGGGTTACTGGATCAGTGCCTGGCTGGGCAACGTCGGTTACTTCGTTCTGCTGTTCAGCACCTTGGGTTACTTCTTCCCGGTTTTCGGGGAAGGCAACACCGTTGCAGCCGTGATCGGCGCCTCTGTCCTGCTGTGGGGCGTGCACTTCCTGGTGCTGCGCGGGATCAAGGAAGCGGCGTTCATCAACCTCGTGACCACCGTCGCCAAGGTCGTGCCGCTGCTGCTGTTCGTGTTGATCGCGGTCTTCGCCTTCAAACTGGACATCTTCACCGCCGACATCTGGGGCGTGAAAAACCCGGACCTGGGCAGTGTGATGAACCAGGTGCGCAACATGATGCTGGTCACCGTGTGGGTGTTCATCGGCATCGAAGGCGCGAGCATCTTCTCGGCCCGGGCGGAAAAACGTTCGGACGTCGGCAAGGCGACCGTGATCGGGTTCATCACCGTGCTGCTGTTCCTGGTGCTGGTGAACGTGCTGTCGCTGGGCATCATGACTCAGCCGGAACTGGCCAAACTGCAGAACCCGTCGATGGCCGCCGTGCTTGAGCACGTGGTCGGTCACTGGGGCGCGGTGCTGATCAGCGTCGGTCTGATCATCTCGCTGCTGGGGGCGTTGCTGTCGTGGGTGCTGCTGTGTGCGGAGATCATGTTCGCCGCCGCCAAGGACCACACCATGCCGGAGTTCCTGCGCAAGGAGAACGCCAACCACGTGCCGGTCAACGCCCTGTGGCTGACCAACGCGATGGTGCAGCTGTTCCTGATCATCACCCTGTTCTCGGCCAGCACTTACCTGTCGCTGATCTACCTCGCCACTTCGATGATTCTGGTGCCGTACCTGTGGTCGGCGGCCTACGCCCTGCTCCTGGCGGTGCGCGGCGAAAGCTACGAAGGCTTCGCGGCCGAACGGCGCAAGGACCTGATCATCGGCGCCATCGCCCTGATCTACGCGGTCTGGCTGCTCTACGCCGGCGGCGTGAAGTACCTGCTGCTGTCGGCCCTGCTCTATGCCCCCGGCGCGATCCTGTTCGCCAAGGCCAAGCTCGAACTCAAACAACCGGTTTTCACCAACGTCGAGAAGCTGATTTTCGCCGCAGTGGTCGTGGGCGCCCTGGTGGCAGCCTACGGACTGTATGACGGCTTCCTGACTCTGTAATTGCCCAACGTTTTCTCTCTGGAGGATCACTGAAATGACCACGGAAAAAGCTAAGTACGGCGTCCATTCCGAAGCCGGCAAACTGCGCAAAGTCATGGTTTGCTCCCCAGGTCTGGCCCATCAGCGGCTGACCCCGAACAACTGCGATGAACTGCTGTTCGATGACGTGCTGTGGGTCGCTCAAGCCAAGCGCGACCACTTCGACTTCGTGACCAAGATGCGTGAGCGCGGGATCGACGTGCTGGAAATGCACAACCTGCTGACCGACATCGTCGCCATCCCCGAAGCGCTGGACTGGATCCTCGAGCGCAAGGTCACCGCCGATTCGGTGGGCCTGGGCCTGATCAACGAAGTCAAATCCTGGCTGAAAAGCCTGGAGCCGCGACACATCGCCGAGTTCCTGATCGGCGGCGTGTCCGCCGATGACCTGCCGGACAGCTTCGGTGGCAAGACCATCCAGATGTTCCGCGACTTCCTCGGCCACTCCAGCTTCATTCTGCCGCCGCTGCCGAACACCCAGTTCACCCGCGACACCACCTGCTGGATCTACGGTGGCGTGACGCTGAACCCGATGTACTGGCCGGCGCGCCGTCAGGAAACCCTGCTGGCCACCGCCATCTACAAATTCCATCCGCAATTCACCAACGCCGAGTTCGAGATCTGGTACGGCGACCCGGACAAGGATCACGGCAGCTCCACTCTGGAAGGCGGCGACGTGATGCCAATCGGCAACGGAGTGGTCCTGATCGGTATGGGCGAGCGCTCGTCGCGTCAGGCCATCGGCCAACTGGCGCTGAACCTGTTCAAGAACAAGGCCGTGGAAAAAGTCATCGTCGCCGGCCTGCCGAAGTCCCGCGCGGCGATGCACCTGGACACCGTGTTCAGCTTCTGCGACCGCGACCTCGTCACGATCTTCCCGGAAGTGGTCAACCAGATCGTCGCCTTCACCCTGCGCCCTGACGAAAGCAAACAGGGCGGCATCGACATCCGTCGCGAAGAAGGCACGTTCCTCGACGTCGTGGCCAAAGCCCTCAACCTGCCGAAACTGCGGGTCGTCGAAACCGGCGGCAACAGCTTCGCCGCCGAACGCGAGCAATGGGATGACGGCAACAACGTGGTGGCCGTGGAGCCGGGCGTGGTCATCGGCTACGACCGCAACACCTACACCAACACCCTGCTGCGCAAGGCCGGGGTCGAGGTCATCACCATCAGCGCCGGCGAACTGGGCCGTGGCCGTGGCGGCGGCCACTGCATGACCTGCCCGATCGTGCGCGACCCAATCGACTACTAAACGACCATCTCCCCGGCCGCACTGACCCTGTCGCGGCCGGGCCGATTACCGAATCCAAGGAGAATCATCATGGCGTTCAACATTCACAACCGTAACCTGCTCAGCCTGGAACACCACACCCCACGTGAGCTGCGTTACCTGCTCGACCTGTCCCGCGACCTCAAGCGCGCCAAATACACCGGCACCGAGCAGCAACACCTGAAGGGCAACAACATCGCCCTGATCTTCGAAAAAACCTCGACCCGCACCCGCTGCGCGTTCGAAGTCGCCGCTTATGACCAAGGCGCCAACGTCACCTACATCGACCCGAACTCTTCGCAGATCGGCCACAAGGAAAGCATGAAAGACACAGCCCGCGTGCTGGGTCGCATGTACGACGCCATCGAGTACCGTGGCTTCAAGCAGGAAATCGTCGAAGAGCTGGCCAAGTTCGCCGGCGTGCCGGTGTTCAACGGCCTGACCGATGAATATCACCCGACCCAGATGATCGCCGACGTGCTGACCATGCGTGAGCACGCCGACAAGCCGATCCATGAGATCAGCTACGCCTACCTGGGCGACGCGCGCAACAACATGGGCAACTCGCTGCTGCTGGTCGGCGCCAAACTCGGCATGGACGTGCGCATCTGCGCGCCGAAAGCCCTGTGGCCCCACAATGATCTGGTGGATCGCTGCAAGAAATATGCAGAGGAAAGCGGCGCCCGCATCACCCTGACCGAAGACCCGAAAGCTGCGGTCAAAGGCGTGGACTTCATCCACACCGACGTCTGGGTATCGATGGGCGAGCCGGTGGAAGCCTGGGCCGAGCGTATCCAGCAACTGCTGCCGTATCAGGTCAACGCCGAGCTGATGAAAGCCACCGGCAACCCGCGCACCAAGTTCATGCACTGCCTGCCGGCGTTTCACAACAGCGATACCAAGGTCGGCAAACAGATCGCCGAACAGTATCCGCACCTGAAAAACGGCATCGAAGTGACCGACGACGTGTTCGAGTCGCCTGCCTGCATCGCCTTCGAGCAAGCGGAAAACCGCATGCACACCATCAAGGCGATTCTGGTGTCGACTTTGGCTGATCTGTAACCCGACTTTGGCACTGATCGTTCCCACGCTCTGCGTGGGAATGCCGCCACGGACGCTCCGCGTCCGCTGTGACGCAGAGCGTCACGGGATGCATTCCCACGCGGAGCGTGGGAACGATCAACACGAAAAAAGGACATGCACCATGCGTATCGTCGTAGCTCTGGGCGGTAACGCCCTGCTCCGCCGTGGTGAGCCGATGACCGCTGACAACCAGCGCGCCAACATCCGCATCGCCACCGAGCAAATCGCCAAGATCCATCCCGGCAATCAACTGGTCATCGCCCACGGCAATGGCCCGCAAGTCGGCCTGCTGTCGTTGCAGGCAGCGGCCTACACCTCCGTCACCCCTTACCCGCTGGACGTGCTCGGTGCCGAAACCGAAGGCATGATCGGCTACATCATCGAACAGGAACTGGGCAACCTGCTGGACTTCGAAGTCCCGTTCGCCACCCTGCTCACCCAGGTCGAAGTCGACGCCAACGACCCGGCCTTCAAGAACCCGACCAAACCGATCGGCCCGGTCTACGAGAAAGCCGAAGCGGAAAAACTCGCCGCCGAAAAAGGCTGGGCCATCGCCCCGGACGGCGACAAGTTCCGCCGCGTGGTCGCCAGTCCACGGCCGAAACGCATCTTCGAAATCCGCCCGATCAAGTGGCTACTGGACAAGGGCAGCATCGTGATCTGCGCCGGCGGTGGCGGCATCCCGACCATGTATGGCGCTCACGGCAAGCTGCAAGGCATCGAAGCGGTGATCGACAAGGACCTGTGCTCGGCGCTGCTGGCCGAACAGCTGGAGGCGGACTTGCTGGTGATCGCCACCGACGTCAACGCGGCGTACATCGACTTCAAGAAACCCACCGAGAAAGCCATCGCCCAGGCCCACCCGGACGAACTCGAACGCCTGGGCTTCGCCGCCGGTTCCATGGGGCCGAAGGTGCAGGCAGCCTGTGAATTTGCGCGCCATACTGGCAAGGTCGCGGTGATCGGTTCGCTCTCGGACATCGAAGCCATCGTCCAGGGCACCGCGGGTACGCGGGTCAGCACGGCAGCGCCGGGCATCACCTACCGATAAAAAGAAACTCCGGGGGCAGACCTCAGGTCTGCCCTTCTCCCATGCCTTGAAAGGAGAAAACCATGGCCCAGTTCGAACCCGGTCATTTGCATATCGAGCGGCATGCGTTGACCCAAGATGACGTCAACTACAACATCCGCCTCGAATACGAAGTGTCGCAGGATCCGCAAAAAGGCAAAGGGATACAGTTCCGGCTGGTTGGAAGCATTCAGGGCAAAGAGGTCAACGAGCCCTTCTTCCTGCCGAAGGAAGAGGCCTACAACTTCGCTCGCAACGTGACGCAGATCGCCGAAAAATACGGCATTCCCAAGAGCCACAGCCAGATTGGCTCGGTGCACAAGCATTACGATTTGATGTTTGAAGACATCCGCATGAAGTTGAATATGAAATCCGGGGATCCGGTCAATCCCGAGCATTTCGAGTAACCCTTTTCTAATTATCGTTCCCACGCTCTGCGTGGGAACGCCGCCATGGACGCTCCGCGTCCACTGTGACGCAGAGCGTCACGGGATGCATTCCCACGCAGGAGCGTGGGAACGATCAGCGCAGGACGCAGATTTCACCATTTCCCCGCCCCAAGGCATACTTGCCCCCCTCCGCACTCCAGAACCCAGAACCGCCCCATGCGTATCCACGTCAGCTTCATCGACCGCGTCGGCATCACCCAGGAAGTCCTGGCCCTGCTCGGTGGGCGCAATCTCAATCTGGATGCGGTGGAAATGGTTCCGCCGAACGTCTACATCGACGCCCCGACCCTCAGCCCGCAAGTGCTCGAAGAACTCAAAGATGCGTTGTTCCGGGTACGTGGCGTAGAGGCCGTAGTAGTGGTCGACATCCTCCCCGGTCAACGTCGGCACTTGCAGCTCGACGCGTTGCTCGCGGCGATGACCGACCCGGTGCTGGCGCTGGACAGCGCCGGCAAGGTGCTGCTGGCCAACCCGGCGCTGATTGCCTTGTACGGTCGCGAGCCGGCGGGTGAAAGCGTTTCGGAACTGTTCAACGATCCGGGCCTGCTCGAAACCCTGCTCGAACAAGGCTTCCGCCTGCCGCTGCGAGAAATCACCGTCAACGGCCAGACCCTGTTGCTCGACGCCACACCGATCACCGACGCCGGCGCCCTGCTGACCCTGTATCAACCCAACCGCATCGGCGAACAACTCTCGGCGCTGCATCACGATCACGCCGAAGGTTTCGATGCGCTGCTCGGTGAATCGCCGCCAATCCGCACACTCAAGGCCCGCGCGCAGCGGGTGGCGGCCCTCGATGCGCCGCTGCTGATCCAGGGCGAAACCGGCACCGGCAAGGAACTGGTGGCCCGCGCCTGCCACGCCATCAGCGCCCGGCACAGTGCGCCATTCCTCGCACTGAACTGCGCGGCCCTGCCGGAGAACCTCGCCGAGAGCGAACTGTTCGGCTACGCCCCCGGCGCCTTCACCGGCGCACAACGCGGCGGCAAACCGGGGCTGATGGAACTGGCCAACCAGGGCACGGTGTTCCTCGACGAGATCGGCGAGATGTCGCCGTACTTGCAGGCCAAGCTACTGCGCTTTCTCAACGACGGCAGCTTCCGTCGGGTCGGCGGTGATCGTGAGGTAAAGGTCAACGTGCGCATCCTCAGCGCCACCCACCGCGACCTGGAGAAAATGGTCAGCGAAGGCCTGTTCCGCGAAGACCTGTTCTACCGCCTCAACGTGCTCAACGTCGAAGTGCCGCCACTGCGCGAACGCGGTCAGGACATTCTGTTGCTGGCGCGCTATTTCATGCAGCAGGCCTGCGCGCAGATCCAGCGCCCGGTCTGCCGCCTCGCCCCGGGCACTTACCCGGCGCTGCTCGGCAACCGCTGGCCGGGCAACGTGCGGCAATTGCAGAACGTGATCTTCCGCGCCGCCGCGATCTGCGAAAGCAGCCTGGTAGACATCGGCGACCTCGACATCGCCGGCACCTCGGTGGCGCGCCAGACCGACACTGACGTCGACAGCCTCGAAGAAGCCGTGGAAGCGTTCGAGAAATCCTTGCTGGAAAAGCTCTACGTCAGCTACCCCTCGACCCGCCAACTGGCCAGCCGCCTGCAAACCTCGCACACCGCGATTGCCCATCGGCTGCGCAAGTACGGCATCCCCAACAAGCCCTGAACCGTACTCGGTCAAAAATGTGGGAGCGGGCTTGCTCGCGAATGCGGTGTGTCAGTCACCATAAATGCTGGCTGACCCGATACCTTCGCGAGCAAGCCCGCTCCCACAGGGTATGTGGCGGATTCGAAATCCGTTCAAAAGCGACCTCCTTCTGTACTGAAAGCGCTACAGCGGAACGATATCGATACACCCTCCTCCGATCACCGCTGTGCAAGGCTTTGATCCGGTTCAGCTTTTTTCTTCGCCCCGCGCTGTAGCGATTTCGCTACAGCTAACCTGATCGCGCTCGCCAACAAATCAATCAAACCATTGATTTATAACGATATTTTTACGTTGGCCGCGTTCTTGCTAAGTAACCGCTCATAAAATCAGGGCATTGCCGCCCGAGTATTCCACCGCGTCCACCAGACGAGTCTGGCCCCTAGGAGATTCCATGAGCGAGTTGCGTTTTACTGAAGATCACGAATGGCTGCGCGCCGAAGCCGATGGTTCTGTCACCGTTGGCATCACCGCTTTCGCGCAGAACGCCCTGGGCGACGTGGTGTTCGTGCAACTGCCTGAATTGCAGGCTTACGAGAAAGGCGCTGAAGCCGCCACCGTGGAATCGGTAAAAGCCGCCAGCGGCGTTTACATGCCACTGGACGGTGAAGTCCTGGCAACCAACCCGGCCCTGGAAGACAGCCCTGAGCTGGTGAACGAAGACCCGCTGGGCGAAGGCTGGTTCTTCCGCTTCAAGCCGGCCGACGCTTCCGCCGTCGCCAAGCTGCTGGATCAGGACGCCTACGACCGCCTGATCAAAGCCCAAGCCGAAGCCTGAGGAATCTGAAATGACCCAAGTAAATCTCGGCACCGCCAACGAATTCATCGCCCGTCACATCGGCCCGCGCGCCGGTGACGAGCAAGCCATGCTCAACAGCCTCGGTTTCGACTCGCTCGAAGCCCTGAGCGCCAGCGTCATCCCGGAAAGCATCAAGGGCACCAGCGTGCTCGGCCTCGACGACGGCCTGAGCGAAGCCGATGCCCTGGCGATGATCAAAGGCATCGCCGGCAAGAACCAGCTGTTCAAGACCTACATCGGCCAGGGCTACTACAACTGCCACACGCCGTCGCCGATCCTTCGTAACCTGCTGGAAAACCCGGCCTGGTACACCGCTTACACCCCGTACCAGCCAGAAATTTCCCAAGGCCGTCTCGAAGCGCTGCTGAACTTCCAGACCCTGATCAGCGACCTCACCGGTCTGCCGATCGCCAACGCATCCCTGCTAGACGAAGCCACCGCCGCTGCCGAAGCCATGACCTTCTGCAAACGCCTGAGCAAGAACAAGGGCAGCCACCAGTTCTTCGCCTCGATCCACAGCCACCCGCAAACCCTCGACGTACTGCGCACCCGTGCCGAGCCACTGGGCATCGACGTGGTCGTGGGCGATGAGCGCGAGCTGACCGACGTGACGCCGTTCTTCGGCGCGCTGCTGCAATACCCGGCCAGCAACGGTGATGTGTTCGACTACCGCGAACTGACCGAACGCTTCCACGCGGCCAACGCACTGGTGGCCGTGGCCGCTGACCTGCTGGCCCTGACTCTGCTGACCCCGCCGGGCGAGTTCGGCGCCGACGTGGCCATCGGCAGCGCCCAACGTTTCGGCGTGCCGCTGGGCTTCGGTGGCCCGCACGCGGCTTACTTCTCCACCAAAGATGCGTTCAAGCGCGACATGCCGGGCCGTCTGGTCGGTGTTTCGGTTGACCGCTTCGGCAAACCGGCCCTGCGTCTGGCGATGCAGACCCGCGAGCAACACATCCGCCGCGAGAAAGCCACGTCGAACATCTGCACCGCACAAGTGCTGCTGGCCAACATTGCCAGCATGTACGCCGTGTACCACGGCCCTAAAGGCCTGACCCAGATCGCCAACCGCGTGCATCACCTGACCGCGATCCTGGCCAAGGGCCTGAGCGCACTGGGCGTGACCGTCGAGCAAGCCAGCTTCTTTGACACCCTGACCCTGGCCACCGGCGCGCAAACTACTGCGCTGCACGACAAGGCTCGCGCTCAACAGATCAACCTGCGTGTGATCGACGCTCAGCGCCTGGGCCTGTCGGTCGACGAAACCACCACCCAGGCCGACATCGAAACCCTGTGGGGCCTGTTCGCCGACGGCAAGGCCCTGCCGGAGTTCGCTGCTCTCGCCGCTTCGGCTGCAAGCACTATCCCAGCCGCGCTGGTTCGTCAGTCGCCGATCCTCAGCCACCCGGTGTTCAACCGTTATCACTCGGAAACCGAGCTGATGCGCTACCTGCGCAAACTGGCGGACAAGGACCTGGCACTGGATCGCACCATGATCCCGCTGGGCTCGTGCACCATGAAACTCAACGCCGCCAGCGAAATGATCCCGGTGACCTGGGCTGAATTCGGTGCGCTGCACCCGTTCGCCCCGGCCGAGCAAAGCGCCGGTTACCAGCAACTGACCGACGAACTGGAAGCGATGCTCTGCGCCGCCACCGGTTACGACTCGATCTCGCTGCAACCGAACGCCGGTTCCCAGGGTGAGTACGCAGGTCTGCTGGCGATTCGCGCCTATCACCAGAGCCGTGGCGAAGACCGTCGCGACATCTGCCTGATCCCGTCGTCCGCCCACGGCACCAACCCGGCGACCGCCAACATGGCCGGCATGCGCGTGGTCGTGACCGCGTGCGACGCCCGTGGCAACGTGGACATCGAAGACCTGCGCGCCAAGGCCATCGAGCACCGCGAACACCTCGCGGCGCTGATGATCACTTACCCGTCGACCCACGGCGTGTTCGAAGAAGGCATCCGCGAAATCTGCGGCATCATTCATGACAACGGCGGCCAGGTGTACATCGACGGCGCCAACATGAACGCGATGGTCGGCCTCTGCGCACCGGGCAAGTTCGGCGGCGACGTGTCGCACCTGAACCTGCACAAGACCTTCTGCATCCCTCACGGCGGTGGCGGCCCGGGCGTCGGCCCGATCGGCGTCAAGTCGCACCTGACCCCGTTCCTGCCGGGCCACGGCCACATGGAACGCAAGGAAGGCGCGGTCTGCGCAGCACCGTTCGGCAGCGCGAGCATTCTGCCGATCACCTGGATGTACATTCGCATGATGGGTGGCGCAGGTCTGAAGCGCGCTTCGCAATTGGCGATCCTCAACGCCAACTACATTTCCCGTCGCCTGGAAGAGCACTACCCAGTGCTGTACACCGGCAGCAACGGTCTGGTGGCGCACGAGTGCATTCTGGATCTGCGTCCGTTGAAAGACAGCAGCGGCATCAGCGTCGATGACGTCGCCAAGCGTCTGATCGACTTCGGCTTCCACGCCCCGACCATGTCGTTCCCGGTGGCCGGCACGCTGATGATCGAGCCGACCGAAAGCGAATCCAAGGAAGAACTGGACCGCTTCTGCGACGCCATGATCCGCATCCGCGAAGAAATCCGCGCGGTGGAAAACGGCACCCTGGACAAGGACGACAACCCGCTGAAGAACGCTCCGCACACTGCGGCAGAGCTGGTCGGCGAGTGGACTCACCCGTACAGCCGCGAACAAGCGGTGTACCCGGTGGCGTCGTTGATCGAAGGCAAGTACTGGCCGCCGGTCGGTCGCGTCGACAACGTGTTCGGCGACCGCAACCTGGTCTGCGCCTGCCCGTCGATCGAAAGCTACGCTTAAACGAATGAGGGGGCGGCCACCACGCCCCCAACTTCAAGAACACCACAAAACCCTGTGGGAGCGAGCTTGCTCGCGAAAGCGGCAGATCAGCCGACTGGCACTCCGTTTTCGCGAGCAAGCTCACTCCCACAAGGAAATGCATCAAGCCTGAAATCCCGCCAATTCCTATAACAAGAAACCGGAGAACAACCATGTCGTTAAGCGTGTTCGACCTGTTCAAGATTGGCATCGGCCCCTCCAGCTCCCACACCGTCGGCCCGATGCGCGCAGCTGCGCGCTTCGTCGAAGGCCTGCGTCGGGAAAACCTGTTGTCGGCCACCACCAGCGTCAGGGTCGAGTTGTATGGATCCCTCGGCGCCACCGGCAAGGGCCACGGCAGCGACAAGGCCGTGCTGCTGGGTCTGGAAGGTGAACACCCGGACACCGTGGATACCGAAACCGTCGCCGCCCGCCTCTCGGAGATTCGTGGCAACGGGCGTTTGAACCTGCTCGGTGAGCACAGCATTGCGTTCAACGAGAAAGAACACCTGGCAATGATCCGCAAGCCGTTGGCCTATCACCCCAACGGCATGATCTTCCGTGCCTTCGATGCGGCGGGATTGCAGATCCGCAGCCGCGAGTACTACTCGGTCGGCGGCGGTTTTGTGGTCGACGAAGACGCGGCCGGCGCCGACCGCATCGTCGAGGACGCCACCCCGCTGACCTTCCCCTTCAAAAGCGCCAAGGACCTGCTCGGTCACTGCGCCACCTATGGTCTGTCGATCAGCCAAGTGATGTTGACCAACGAAAGCGCCTGGCGCCCGGAAGCAGAGACCCGCGCCGGTCTGCTGAAAATCTGGCAAGTGATGCAGGACTGCGTGGCTGCCGGCTGTCGCAACGAAGGCATTCTGCCGGGTGGCCTCAAGGTCAAGCGGCGGGCGGCGGCGTTGCACCGGCAACTGTGCAAGAACCCGGAATCGTCGCTGCGCGATCCGCTGTCGGTGCTGGACTGGGTCAACCTCTACGCCCTGGCCGTCAACGAAGAAAACGCCAACGGCGGGCGCGTGGTCACGGCACCGACCAACGGCGCAGCGGGGATCATTCCAGCGGTGCTGCATTACTACATGCGCTTCATTCCCGGCGCGAACGATGACGGCGTGGTGCGCTTCCTGCTCACCGCCGCGGCCATCGGCATTCTGTACAAGGAAAACGCCTCGATCTCCGGCGCCGAAGTCGGCTGTCAGGGCGAGGTCGGCGTGGCCTGTTCAATGGCGGCCGGTGCGTTGTGCGAAGTCCTCGGCGGCAGCGTGCAACAAGTCGAAAACGCCGCTGAAATCGGCATGGAACACAACCTCGGCCTGACCTGCGACCCGATTGGCGGGCTGGTACAGGTGCCGTGCATCGAACGCAACGCCATGGGCTCGGTCAAGGCAATCAACGCCGTGCGCATGGCCATGCGCGGAGACGGGCAGCACTTCGTCTCCCTCGACAAGGTCATCCGCACCATGCGCCAGACCGGCGCCGACATGAAAAGCAAATACAAGGAGACCGCCCGTGGCGGTCTGGCGGTCAACATTATCGAGTGTTGATCGCGCCATAAACTCGCTCTCCCTTTGGAGAGAACACAAAACTGGCCCCCTCTCCCTCCGGGAGAGGGTTGGTGTGAATCAAGGAGTCACGCATGTCCACCGAACAACTGTCGAAAACCCCGCTGCACGCTCTGCACATCGAACTCGGCGCCCGCATGGTGCCGTTCGCCGGCTACGACATGCCGGTGCAATACCCGCTGGGCGTGATGAAAGAACACCAGCACACCCGTGAGCAGGCCGGGCTGTTCGATGTCTCGCACATGGGCCAGATTCGCCTGACCGGCGCCAATGCCGCCAAAGCCCTGGAAACCCTGGTGCCGGTGGACATCATCGACCTGCCGGTCGGCATGCAGCGCTACGCGATGTTCACCAACGAAACCGGCGGCATCCTCGATGACCTTATGGTCGCCAACCTGGGCAACGACGAGTTGTTCCTGGTGGTCAACGCCGCGTGCAAGGACCAGGACCTGGCCCATCTGCAAAAACACATCGGCGACCAGTGCAAGATCGAGCCGTTGTTCGAAGAACGCGCCCTGCTCGCCCTGCAAGGCCCGGCCGCCGTGACCGTGCTGGCACGCCTGGCGCCGGAAGTGGCGAAAATGACTTTCATGCAATTCACCCGCGTGAAGCTGCTGGGCGTCGACTGCTTTGTCAGCCGTTCGGGCTACACCGGTGAAGACGGTTTCGAAATCTCGGTTCCGGCAGCCGACGCAGAAAAACTCGCCCGCGCCCTGCTCGCCGAACCGGAAGTGGCCGCCATCGGCCTCGGCGCCCGTGACTCGCTGCGTCTGGAGGCGGGCCTGTGCCTGTACGGCCACGACATGAACACCGAGACCACCCCGATCGAAGCCAGCCTGCTGTGGGCAATCTCCAAGCCTCGGCGTGCCGACGGTGCGCGCGCCGGTGGTTTCCCGGGTGCGGAACAAGTCTTCGCTCAACAGCAGAACGGCGTTCAGCGCAAACGCGTCGGCCTGCTGCCACAAGAGCGTACGCCGGTCCGTGAAGGTGCAGAAATCGTCAACGAAGCGGGCGAGATCATCGGCAGCGTGTGCAGCGGCGGTTTCGGCCCGACCCTGGGCGGCCCGTTGGCCATGGGTTACCTAGACAGCGCCTACGTCGCACTCGACACGCCAGTTTGGGCGATTGTTCGTGGGAAAAAGGTGCCATTGCTTGTAAGCAAAATGCCATTTGTTCCACAACGCTACTATCGCGGTTGATTGACTGTTTCTATAAGTAACGCGATTGCGTTATGCGTGCACTAATGTGTAACGCAATCGCCATAAAACAGTGCACTCTCTTTACATTCGATTCGAATATGAACTTGGCTTATAACGTTCGAAAACAATTGAACAAGCCAATCGAATAAGCCGGACTAGTGGACCGACTAAGTGCCAGCAAGCGCAGGAAAACCGGGGCCTTCACAGGGCTTGTTTTTCCTCCCGTAGTTGGCGTAGAGTTTGTCCACTGTGTTTGCATGGGTCAGCTTGGAATCGTGACCTGGGCAGTAGCCTACAAGTTAGCTACATCCCGTTCGACGTCTTCTTACTCTCCTGCAACCAGCCCCAGTACTCTTTCATGAGGAAGAGACTGTCATCAATTTATGCGTCAAAGGAAATAAGAAATGTCCACACGTCAGAGCGGTACCGTCAAGTGGTTTAACGACGAGAAAGGTTTTGGTTTTATCACTCCAGAAAGCGGTCCGGATCTGTTCGTGCATTTCCGCGCCATTCAGGGCAACGGCTTCAAGAGCCTGAAAGAAGGCCAGAAAGTGACCTTCGTTGCAGTGCAAGGCCAGAAAGGCATGCAAGCTGACGAAGTCATCGCAGAAGCCTGATTTCTGTTACGAAAAAGCCCCTGATATTGATATCAGGGGCTTTTTTGTGGGCGCAAATCCGTAAAATGGCGCTTCACTTTCCGTCCAGAGGCTGCCATGTCGAAACACCTGCTCACTCCCCAGGGCGATTTCCCCGCCGTCGGCCTGGGCCGTCGTCTGGCAGCGATGTTCTATGACTTTCTGCTGTGCACTGCCCTGCTGATCGTGACCGGTGGCGTCTACAAGATGATTCAGGCCGCGATCATCGGTGAGGAGCGTCTGCGGGTTCTGACCGACGCCGGGCAACTGGATGGCGATCCGCTGTACTCCACTGTGCTGCTGCTGGTGCTGTTCGGCTTCTTCGCCAAGTTCTGGACCCACGCCGGGCAGACCCTGGGCATGCAGGTCTGGGGCATTCGTGTGCAGAACGCCGATGGCACTGCGATCAGTCTGTGGCAGGCGTTGCTCCGGTTCATGGTGTCGATTGCGTCGTGGCTGTGCCTGGGCCTGGGATTCTTCTGGTCGCTGTTCGACAAACAGAAACGCGCCTGGCATGACATCTACTCCGACACACAGCTCGTGCGAATCCCGAAGAAAACCAAATAATCCTCCAGATGCAAAAACGCCCCGATCCAATCGGGGCGTTTTTGTTTGCGGCTCAAGGTCAGGCGTTGCCGGCCAGCTTCATCCGCGCGGCCTGAGTGAAATCGAGCATGCGCTTGAGCGGGCGGATCGCCTGAGGAATGAGAGCCGGGTCGACGAAGATCTCGTTCGAGCCCTCCTTCAGGCACTTGAGCGTGCGTTCAAGGGTGTTCATGGCCATCCACGGGCAATGTGCACAGCTGCGGCACGCCGCGCCGTTACCGGCGGTTGGCGCCTCGATGAAGACCTTGTCCGGGCACAGCTGCTGCATCTTGTAGAAGATGCCGCGATCGGTGGCGACGATCAGGGTCTTGTTCGGCAGCGATTGCGCGGCGGCAATCAGCTGACTGGTGGAACCGACGGCGTCCGCCAGTTCGATCACCGAGGTCGGCGACTCCGGATGCACCAGAATGGCAGCGTCCGGGTACAGCGCTTTCATGTCTTCCAGCTGCTTGGACTTGAACTCTTCGTGAACGATGCAGGCACCGTCCCAGAGCAACATGTCGGCGCCGGTCTGACGCTGGATGTAGGTGCCCAGGTGCTTGTCCGGGCCCCAGATAATGGTTTCGCCGTTGTCCATCAGGCTCTCGACGATTTCCAGTGCGCAGCTGGAGGTCACTACCCAGTCGGCCCGGGCTTTGACCGCCGCCGAGGTGTTGGCATACACCACCACGGTGCGTTCCGGATGCTGATCGCAGAACGCCGAGAACTCGTCCACCGGGCAACCCAGATCGAGCGAGCAGGTCGCTTCCAGGGTCGGCATCAGCACGCGCTTTTCAGGGTTGAGAATCTTCGCGGTCTCGCCCATGAATTTCACGCCAGCGACCACCACGGTCTTGGCCGGATGGGCGTTGCCGAAGCGGGCCATTTCCAGAGAATCGGAAACACAACCGCCGGTTTCTTCGGCGAGGGCCTGGATGATCGGATCGCAATAAAAGTGGGCAACCAGCACCGCGTCCTGAGCCTTGAGCTCGGCGGCGATGGCGGAACGGTAATAAGCCTCTTCCTCGGCTGTCAGCGGCTTGGGCTGCTTGGCATCGAGGTGGGCTTGTACCAGAAGGCGTTCGGAAATCTGCGTCATGTTCGCAAGACCTGCAGGCGCATTCGCGCGAAAGTCGAGTATACACCCGGCTCCGGACCGCTTGAGGGTACCGCCGGGAGAGTGAGTATTATCAGGCACGGACAGCATTGAAGCTGCGCAAGGCTACAGAATATCCCGTTGATACAAAAGATGATTCTGACCTGCGTCACGGCAGGAAGAAACGAAGGGAGGGATGCCCGAATCGCAGGCAAAAAAAAACCCGGAAATCCTCACTTTCGTGGGCCTTCCGGATTTTCTAAACCGCCAAATATGGTGGGTCGTGTGGGATTCGAACCTACGACCAATTGGTTAAAAGCCAACTGCTCTACCAACTGAGCTAACGACCCGCTGTGTGGTGGCGCGTATAATACTGATTTTTAAGGACTATTCAACACCTAATTTGAAAATAATCAAAAATAAGGTGTCGGGTCGCTGATTCCGGCCGCCGCGAAGCCTTCTGCACGCAGTCGGCAGCTGTCGCATTTGCCGCAAGCACGGCCATCATCGTCCGCCTGATAGCAGGAAACGGTCAGCCCGTAATCAACGCCGAGCTTCACGCCCGCCTGGACGATCTGCGCCTTGCTCAGGTTCTGCAGCGGTGCCTGGATGCGGAAACCATTGCCTTCCACACCAGCCTTGGTCGCCAGATTGGCCATGCGCTCGAACGACTCGATGAACTCGGGACGGCAATCCGGGTAACCGGAGTAATCCACTGCGTTGACGCCGATAAAGATGTCACGGGCGCCGAGCACTTCAGCCCAACCCAGGGCCAGCGACAGGAAAACCGTGTTGCGCGCCGGCACGTAAGTGACCGGAATACCTTCGCCCAACTCTTCCGGGATGTCGATGCTGGTGTCGGTCAGGGCCGAACCGCCCATGCCGTTCAGGTTCAGGCCGATCACCTTGTGTTCGACCACGCCCAGGTCGCGGGCAACGCGAGCAGCGGCATGCAGTTCGGCGTGGGAACGCTGACCGTAATCGAAACTCATGGTGTAGCAGGCGTAGCCTTCAGCGCGGGCCATGGCCACGACAGTTGCCGAGTCCAGGCCACCCGACAGCAGGATTACCGCACGTTTCTGGCTAGTGTTCAGTTGTTCAGTCATCTCAGCGCCCCGGCTCATCATTCCATAGATATTTATGCAGCTGCAGTTGCAGGCGCACTGGCAGGTTATCCGCCACCACCCAGTCCGCCAGATCCCGAGCGTTCAGGTCGTGGTGACTTGGGGAAAACAGCACTTCACCTGCACGTCGCTCCAAACCGTACTGGATCAGCTTCGATACCGCCCAGTCATAGTCCTCCCGCGAGCAGATGACAAACTTCACCTGATCGTTGGGCGTCAGCAGTTCGATGTTCTCGTAACGGTTGCGATGGGCTTCTTTGGAGTCTGGCGTTTTCAGGTCGACAACCCGACTTACCCGCGGATCGACCGCCGAGATGTCGAGGGCGCCGCTGGTTTCCAGCGAGACTTCGTAGCCGGCATCGCACAACTGTTTGAGCAAAGGGATGGCATTGGGCTGTGCCAGCGGCTCACCGCCAGTGACGCAGACGTAGCGTGGGCGAAAGCCGGCCACTTGCTCGAGGATGTCGTCGAGGGTGCGGATCGTGCCACCGCTGAACGCGTAGGCGCTGTCGCAGTATTGGCAACGCAATGGGCAACCGGTCAGGCGCACAAAAACAGTGGGCAGCCCGGCAGTCCGCGTTTCCCCCTGCAACGAGTAGAAAACTTCGGTGATTCTCAATGTGTCTTGCATAGTCGCCACGGGCGTAACAGCTAAACAGGCTGTCCGCCTCCGTCAGGCACTTCAGGCAACCCCGCCAACGCGTAGATCACCAGAAGCGTGTTTCATAAAAGGGCGTGAATTCTAACGAAAAAACCCGCGACAAGCGCGGGTTTCTTCCAAACGGGTCAAAGCTGTTACATGCGTTGCAGATCGCGCTGGGCCAACTGCGCGGCGGACGTGCCCGGATACTGGGCCACCACCTGCTGCAGAATGCCTTTGACCTTGTCGGTATGACCGAGGCGGCGCTCTACGTCAGCCAGCTTGTACAGCGAATCCGGCACTTTGGCGTGCTTGGGATACAGCTGCGAAACCTTGGCGAAAGCCTGACCTGCACCTTGCAGATCGCCTTTTGCCAGGTTCACTTCACCCAGCCAGTACTGGGCGTTGCCCGCATATTGGCTGTTCGGGTATTTACGCAGGAAAGCGGCAAATGCCTGGCTGGCCTTGTCGAAATCCTTGGCCTTGATCAGGTCGAAAGCTGCGTCGTAATACAGCTTTTCCTTGGCCGGATCAGCCGGTTCGCCACCCGCAGCAGGTGCCTGGGCGGCAGCAGCAGCCCCGGCTCCAGCGGCGGCACCGGCAGCAGCACTTGCATCGCCACCGGCAGAAGAATTCTCGGGAGTCGCGGCAGGTGCAACGCCGGATCCTATGCGCCGATCAAGATCCTGGTATCGCTCCAGGGACTCTTGCTTCATGCGCGAAACTTGGTTCTGCAGTTCTTCGATCACGCCTTGCTGGCGCGATATCTGATCCTGCATTTGTTGCAGTTGGTTGAACAGCATGCCGTTTGCCGAGGCAGGGGCCGAAGCCGCTCCCCCGGCATAGGCGCCGTTCGTACCGTAACCTGCAGGCGGATAACTGCTCCCGCTATTGTTATAACCGGAGTTGTCATCGACCACAGGAACCGCAGCCCACGCCGCAAGCGGCGCGAGGCTGAGAGCCAGAACAGTTACAGCACGACGGCACGTTCGCATATCGAATTACTTACGCAGTTCGACGCGACGGTTTTGAGCCCAGGACTGCTCGTCGTTGCCGGTAGCAACTGGACGCTCTTCGCCGTAGGAAACCAGTTCCAGCTGAGCTGGGGAAACACCTTGCAGTACCAGGTAGCGCTGAACGGCTTTCGCACGACGCTCGCCCAGTGCCATGTTGTACTCACGAGTACCACGTTCGTCGGTGTTGCCTTCCAGAACAACGCGAGCGCCATTTGCTTTCAGGTCTTTGGCGTGAACGTCCAGAGCGCGCATGGCTTCTGGCTTCAGGTCCGAGCTGTCGTATTCGAAGTAGAAGGTGGTGATTGCGCGCAGAGCAGCTTCTTCGCTCAGGGAACCGTCAACTGCACCAGTGTTTGCGCCGTAACCAGCGTTTGGATCAACAGCGCCTTCACCGGCGTTGTCGCCGCCTTTGGACGAGCAACCTACAGCTACAGCCATGGCCAGAGCCAGCGCAGCAAATTTACCAAACTTCAGCATTTCCATCGTGAAACTCCTAATGAACCCCAGTGTGTTAAGTAAAACGTAAAGCGCCGCGTCAGTTCAGGTAAGGGGACCAGGACGGTTCTCTGACTTCGCCTTGAGCGGTAGGAAGCGGGAGCCTCACGCGTCCATTAATGGACACGAGCATCAAGACTCCCCGGCCCTGCTGGCGGGTGGCGTAGATTACCATGGTGCCGTTGGGCGCAACAGTAGGCGACTCGTCCAGAGTGCTATCAGTGAGGATTTTTACACTTCCGCGCTGCAAATCCTGGGCCGCCACTTTGAAATTGGTGAAACCGTCCTGACGATGGATCATCACCAGGGTCTTTTCATCCGCCGAAAGCTTCGGGTTGGCGTTGTAGTTGCCCACGAAAGTCACACGCTCGGCACCGCCGCCACCAGCGCTGGTCTTGTAGATCTGCGGCTTGCCGCCACGGTCGGAGGTGAAGTAGATGGTCGAACCATCCTTGCCCCAGTACGGTTCAGTGTTGATGCCAGGACCTGCGGTCACGCGGGTGATCTGACGCGAACCGAGGTTCATCACGTAGATGTCCGGGTTACCGTCTTTCGACAGCACGAACGCCAGGCGATTGCCGTCCGGCGACCAGGCTGGCGCGCCGTTCAGGCCTTCGAAGTTGGTGATCTGCTCGCGGCGACCGGTGTCGATGTTCTGCATGAAGATGCGCGGACGCTTCTGTTCGAACGACACGTAGGCGATACGCTTGCCGTCCGGTGCAAAACGCGGCGACAGGATCGGCTCGCGCGATTGCAGCAGGGTCACGGCGCGGGCGCCGTCATAGTCCGAGCGCTGCAGGGTGTAACGGGTGTTCTTCTCGGAGAAACGCTCGGCTGTGACGTACAGCAGGCGAGTCGAGAATGCACCTTTAATACCGGTCAGTTTTTCGAACGACTGATCGGAGATGAAGTGCGCCATGTCACGCAGCTGTTCGGTGGTACCGGACACACTGCCGTCAGCCACTTTCTGCTCGGTGGCGACGTTGAACAGAGCCCACTGCACCTGCAGACGGCCACCGGCCGGCGCGATGCTGCCGACCATCATGTATTGCGCGCCCACCGCCTTCCAGTCACGGAAGATGATTTCGCTCGGCTGGCTTGGCTGGCTGATCATGTTTTGCTTTGGAATCGGCGAGTAATAGCCCGAGTTGCGCAAATCGTTACCAATGATTTCAGCCATGTCATCCGGCAGGACGGCACCGCCCTGGAAACCGAACGGTACGACGGCGATCGGAGTTGCCCGATCGCTGCCGCTGGTGACCAGAATGTTCTTTTCATCCGCCATCGCGATCCCTGCCATGCAGCAGATCACGACCAGCATTCCTCGAAGAAGGTTTCTCACAAGGCTAGATCCTCAGGTGTGAATGTCATCTTGAATGAACGATACGGAGCGAAATCGCTCGGCTTCATTCCCTGCATTTCCGTCAAACGTCCAATATTCTTGACCGCTGCCACTGCCGACGCATCGAACGGACCGTCGCCACTGGACTTGGCCACGCTGACCGAAGTCACCGTACCGTCCGGCAACATGCCGATCTGCAGCACAACCGTCATGCCTTTGCGTGCCGAAGGTGGACGTGCCCAGCCTTCCGCTGCCCGCGCACGAATCAGGTCATCGAAACTGCCCGCGACTTCATCGCCCTGCTCATCAGCCAAGGCCTGCTGGCGCTGCGGCGTGTCGGAAAGCAAATCTGCCAGGGCCTGAGCCTTTTTGTCTTCGGCGGATTTACGTGCCGCTTCCTGCGCTTTCTTCTTCGCAGCATCGGCAGCAGCTTTCTTCTTCGCGTCTTCGGCGACTTTCTTCTTCGCCTCTTCAGCTTCAGCTTTCTTCTTGGCGTCTTCGGCGGCTTTCTTCTTCGCGTCTTCGACGATCTTCTTCTTGGCTTCTTCAGCGGCCGCTTTCTTGGCCTCTTCTTCAGCAGCCTTCTTGGCTTCTTCTTCGGCTTTCTTCTTGGCTATATCAGCCAATTGTTTCTCTTCTGCCTTCTTGGCTTCGGCGGTTTTCTTCGCGTCTTCGGCTTTCTTGGCTTCATCAGCCTTCTTCGCCTCGTCCGCTTTCTTCGCCTCATCGGCCTTCTTGGCTTCCTCGGCCTTTTGAGCCGCTTCTTCTTTCTTTTGTTCCGCAGCCTTCACCGCTTCCTGCTCGACCTTTTTCTGCTCCATCTGCTCGACTTCGGTCTGGCGCGCGGCGGATTTCTTCGCCTCACCCGCAATCTTCTGATTGGTCTGGGTGGTTGCCTGACTTTTCGATTTCAGCTGGTACAGGGTCGCCTGGACAATCGGCTTGGCCGGCGGCAGCTCCGGGGTCAGGGCGAAACTGACGAACAGCATGCCGAACACCAGCACGTGCAAGCCAATCGCCCAGACACTAGGCCAGAAGTAGCTTTCCGAGGCGGACGGCTCTCGCTGTTGCTGCATCAGGGCGCCTCGGTGATCAAGCCAACGTTACCGACCCCGGCTTTCTGCAACCCGCCCATGGCGCCCATGACGGAGCCATAATCGACGGACTTGTCGCCACGGATGAAGACCTGGGTACGCTTGCCGCCTTCAGTGCCGGCGCGAATGATCTTGGTCACCGCGTCGGTCATCTGTGGCAGGGTCATGGCCCGGTCCTGCTGCTTCTCGGTGTCGACTTCGCTGCCAAGGTTCCAGTAGTAGGTCTTGTCCGACTTGATCGAAATGGTCAGCACCTGGGTGTTGTTGTCCTGCGGCAAGGCTTCGCTGGAAACCTTGGGCAGATCCACTTTCACGCCCTGATTGAGCATCGGCGCAGTCACCATGAAGATGACCAGCAGCACCAGCATCACGTCGATGTAAGGCACTACGTTCATCTCGGCGACCGGCTTGCGCTTGTGTCGGGCTCGAGTGATTAAAGCCATCGGGAAATACCTGCTTATTCTTCGCTGGTGTGCACTTTGCGGTGCAGGATCGCCTGGAATTCATCGGCGAAGGTGTAGTAGCGGCTCAGCAAGGTTTCGCTGCGGGCAGAGAAACGGTTGTAAGCGATAACGGCCGGGATCGCGGCAAACAGACCGATCGCGGTGGCGATCAGGGCTTCGGCGATGCCGGGAGCCACGGTAGCCAGAGTGGCCTGCTGGGCGCTGGCCAGACCGCGGAACGAGTTCATGATCCCCCAGACGGTACCGAACAGACCGATGTACGGGCTGACGGAACCTACGGTGGCGAGGAACGGCAGGCTCTGCTCGAGCTTTTCTTCTTCGCGGGAGATGGCGACACGCATGGCACGGGCCACACCTTCCATCACCGCTTCAGGATCGACGCCTGGCTGCTGACGCAGACGGGAGAACTCCTTGAAGCCGGCACGGAAGATCTGCTCGACGCCCGAATCCGGATCCGGGTTGCTGCCGGCCTGACGATAGAGTTTGGACAGGTCGATACCCGACCAGAAGCGCTCCTCGAAGCTCTCCAGGGCACGTCGACCGGCGCGCAGCAGGTTGCTGCGCTGAAAGATCATGATCCATGAGGTCACCGATGCGGCCACCAGGGTCAACATTACCAACTGCACCACGATGCTGGCATTGCTGACCAGGCTCCACATGGAGGAATGGTCGACGACGTTAGCTTCCACGCTTTATCTCCTGCTTTGAGTGTGTACCCGTGCCGACCGCGTCGGCAAAGGCCGCACGCAGGTCTTCGGGAAGGGCCCGGGGTTTCAAACTGTTAGTGCGCACACAGGCCACCAGAAACTGCCCTTCGCAGAGCAGCACATTATCCGTTGCCCGCCTGACCTGCTGTCGAAAGCGCAGGCTGGCACGGTTCAATTCGATTACATCAGCGCTTACCAGAAGCTCGTCGTCCAGTCGCGCCGGCGCGTGATAACGCGCTTCGCTGGAATGCACGACGAACAACAGGTCCTCCCCTGCCAGCGCCGACTGGGCAAAGCCCAGCTCCCGGAGCCGCTCGGTTCGAGCCCGTTCCATAAACTTGAGGTAATTAACGTAATACACGATGCCGCCCGCATCGGTGTCCTCGTAATAAACGCGACAACGATGTGCGAATGGCTCAAGCCCGTTTTGCGCGCGCATACTCTAGTGCTTACTCCTCGGGTTGCCAATCCGGCCAGGCAACTGTTTTTCATTGTTCGAAGGCTTTACCGCAAAAGTACCGTCCTGAGACAGTACAAACGCTGAATAAATCGACAATAAATGTGTATTAATCGTCCACGGCATCGAGAAACTCGTCTACCACGGGCATCTCGCCCATTCGTGTCGGAATGTTTAAACCAAAATGCAGGTACGCGTGACGGGTAACCACCCTGCCCCGCGGCGTCCTCATGATGTAACCCTGCTGAATCAGGTATGGCTCCAGCACGTCTTCAATGGTGTGGCGCTCTTCGCTGATCGCCGCCGCCAGGCTGTCGATGCCCACCGGACCGCCGTCGAATTTCTCGATCATGGTCAACAGCAGACGCCGGTCCTGATGATCGAAGCCATGTTCATCGACATCCAGCAGGTTCAGCGCCAGATCCGCGACAGACTTGGTAATGTGGCCCTTGGCCCGGACTTCGGCGAAATCCCGCACCCGACGCAACAAGCGGTTGGCGATCCGCGGTGTGCCACGTGCACGACGTGCAATCTCGAACGCCCCTTCCGGATCCAGCGGCAGACCGAGGATGCTCGCCGAACGGCTGACAATCGTCGCCAGGTCGGCGGTGCTGTAGAACTCGAGACGCTGGACGATACCGAAACGGTCGCGCAACGGGTTGGTCAACATGCCCGCCCGCGTGGTCGCACCGACCAGAGTGAACGGCGGCAGATCGAGCTTGATCGAACGCGCCGCCGGCCCCTCACCGATCATGATGTCGAGCTGGAAGTCTTCCATCGCCGGGTACAGCACTTCTTCGACGATCGGCGACAGGCGATGAATTTCATCGATGAAAAGCACGTCGTGCGGCTCAAGATTGGTCAACAGTGCCGCCAGATCCCCCGGACGCTCCAGCACCGGGCCGGAAGTGCTCTTGATCGACACGCCCATTTCCTGGGCGATGATGTTCGCCAGCGTGGTTTTACCCAGCCCCGGCGGACCGAAGATCAGGGTGTGGTCGAGGGATTCGCTACGGCCACGGGCGGCCTGGATAAACAGTTCCATCTGCTCGCGAACGGTCGGCTGGCCGATGTATTCGGCCAGGCTGACGGGACGTATCGCCCGATCCTGGACTTCTTCGCGCTCACGCGGGCTGTGCGTGGCGGCGATCAGACGATCAGCTTCAATCACTTAAATCATTCCCTTCAGGGCGCGTCGAATCATGTCTTCGCTGCTCAGGCCTTTCTCTTTGATCGCGGAAATCGCCTTGCTCGCTTCCTGTGGCTTGTAGCCCAGGGAAATCAGCGCACTGACCGCATCGTTCTCGGCGGTGTTGACCGGCGCCGGGCCGTCCGGCTGGTTCGGCACCAGTGCGAACATGGCCGGCGAGGTTTCCCAGGCCTTGAAGCGATCCTTGAGCTCGACCAGCAGACGCTCGGCGGTTTTCTTGCCCACGCCCGGCACCTTGGTCAGCGCCGAGGTGTCCTGGGACTGCACGCAGCGGATCAGTTCGTCGACTTCCAGACTCGACATCAAGGCCAGGGCCAGTTTCGGCCCCACACCATTGAGACGGATCAACTCGCGAAAAAAGTCTCGCTCACGCTTGCCGGCAAAACCATAGAGTAACTGCGCGTCTTCACGTACGACCAAATGGGTGTGCAGGGTCAGCGGTTCACCGACCGACGGCAGACGATAAAGGGTGGTCATGGGCACTTCCAGCTCATACCCGAGGCCGTTTACATCCAGAATCAGGTGCGGCGGCTGTTTTTCAGCCAGAGTGCCGCGCAAGCGTCCAATCACGTTTCAGATCCTTGAGCGTTGGCCAGCCGTGGGCTGGCGACCGACAGAACATGGATTTACCGCCGACGACCCAGGCGCGCAATCCACATTCCGTGAAATTGACTGCTGATGCTATCAGAGACGCAGGCGCCCGCCACGACTGCGTGCCGTTCCCAAGCCATGCGGTAACAGACTGGAGCGGGTGTGGGCGTGACAAATGGCAATCGCCAGGGCATCCGAAGCGTCGATTTGCGGTTTGCTGGTCAGCTTGAGCATGTGCATGACCATCATCTGCACCTGCTCTTTATTGGCAGCGCCAGTTCCCACCACAGCCTGCTTGACCTGGGTGGCCGTGTACTCGGCGATCTCCAAGCTTTCTTCGGCGCCGGCAACGATAGCGGCCCCACGGGCCTGCCCGAGCTTGAGCGCCGAGTCGGCGTTTTTTGCCATGAACACCTTTTCGATGCCCATGGTGACCGGGCCGTAGGTCTGGATGATTTCCCGCACGCCGCGATAGACGATCTGCAACCGCTCATGCAGCTCACCGGCACCGGTGCGGATACAACCCGAGGCGACATAGATGCAACCGCCGCGTCCGGTATCGCGAACAATGCCGTAACCGGTAATGCGCGAACCGGGGTCGATACCAAGAATTAAAGTCATAAGCCTGCTGGTTCGAAAAAACACAAAAACAAATGTGGGAGATCCCGTGCTTGAGGGTAAGCCTCAAACACGGAATCTCCCACATTGAATCGTAGTCGCTCTCAACCGAGCTGAGCGGCCACGTCTTCCGGAATGTCCGCGTTGGAGTAGACGTTCTGCACGTCGTCCAGGTCTTCCAGCATGTCGATCAGCTTGAGCACCTTCTCCGCGCCCTCCAGATCCAGTTCGGCGCTGGTGGTCGGCTGCATGACGATTTCCGCGTCATCACCCTTGAAACCAGCGGCTTCCAGGGCATTGCGTACCGCGTAGAAACTGGTGAACGAGGTGAACACGTCGATCGAGCCGTCTTCGTGGCTGACCACGTCGTCGGCATCGGCTTCCAGCGCCGCTTCCGTCAGTGCATCTTCGTCGACGCCCGGGGCAAAGCTGATCTGGCCCTTGCGTTCGAATAGATAGGCTACCGAACCGTCGGTACCGAGGTTGCCGCCACACTTGCTGAACGCGTGGCGCACGGCCGCTGCGGTACGGTTGCGGTTGTCGGTCATGCACTCGACCATCACCGCCACGCCGCCCGGGCCGTAACCTTCGTAGGTCAGTTCTTCAACGTTGTCGGCTTCGGTCGCACCGGCGCCACGAGCCACGGCACGGTCGATGATGTCGCGGCTCATGTTGGCGCCCAGCGCCTTGTCCAGCGCCAGACGCAGACGCGGGTTGGAACCCGGATCACCGCCGCCCTGACGGGCCGCAACGGTCAGTTCGCGGATCCACTTGGTGAAGATCTTGCCTCTCTTGGCATCCTGGCGTTCTTTGCGGTGCTTGATGTTCGCCCACTTGGAATGACCTGCCATAACTCGCTCCGAATTCTCTTGAACAATGCCCGCCATGCATTTGCATCGGCGAGCAAAAAAATCTTGTTTTCAATCACTGCAGAAAGAAAAAAGGCGCATCCGAAGATGCGCCTTCAGGCCCGTCTTACTCGGCCTTTGGCGTTTCGCGCAAACGAATGTGCAATTCGCGCAATGCCTTCGCATCCACCACACCCGGCGCCTGCGTCATCACGTCGGCAGCACTCTGGGTTTTCGGGAAGGCGATCACTTCACGGATCGACTGGGCGCCGGTCATCAGCATCACCAGACGGTCCAGACCGAAGGCCAGACCACCGTGCGGCGGCGCGCCGTATTTCAGGGCGTCGAGCAGGAAGCCGAACTTCTCTTCCTGTTCCGCTTCGTTGATGCCCAGCAGACGGAAGACCGCCTGTTGCATCTCTTTGCGGTGGATACGGATCGAACCGCCACCCAGCTCGGTGCCGTTCAGCACCATGTCGTAGGCACGGGACAGAGCGCCAGCCGGGTTGGCTTCCAGCTCTTCCGGCGAGCACTTCGGTGCGGTGAACGGGTGGTGCAGAGCCGAGAAACTGCCGTCGTCGTTCTCTTCGAACATCGGGAAGTCGACAACCCACATCGGCGCCCATTCGCAGGTTAGCAGCTTCAGGTCGTGACCGAGCTTGATACGCAGCGCGCCCAGGGCTTCGCTGACGATCTTGGCCTTGTCGGCGCCGAAGAACACGATGTCACCGTCGACTGCGCCAACGCGATCGAGGATCACGTTCAGGTTGGCTTCCGGGATGTTTTTCACGATCGGCGATTGCAGACCGTCAACACCGGCAGCGCGCTCGTTGACCTTGATGTACGCCAGGCCCTTGGCACCGTAGATGCCGACGAACTTGGTGTAGTCGTCGATCTGCTTGCGCGGCATGCTCGCCCCGCCTGGAACGCGCAGTGCGGCGATACGGCATTTCGGATCGTTGGCAGGGCCGCTGAAGACTTTGAAATCCACTTCTTTCAGCTGATCGGCCACGTCGACCAGTTCCAGCGGGTTACGCAGGTCTGGCTTGTCGGAACCGTAACGGCGCATGGCTTCTTCGAAAGTCATGTGCGGGAATTCGCCGAATTCCAGATCCAGCACTTCCTTGAACAGGTTGCGGATCATGCCTTCGGTCAGGCCCATGATGTCTTTTTCGTCGAGGAAGCTGGTCTCGATGTCGATCTGAGTGAACTCAGGCTGACGGTCGGCACGCAGGTCTTCGTCGCGGAAGCACTTGGCGATCTGGTAGTAGCGGTCGAAGCCGGCGACCATCAGCAATTGCTTGAACAGCTGTGGCGATTGCGGCAGCGCGAAGAACGAACCGGCGTGGGTACGGCTCGGCACGAGGTAGTCGCGCGCGCCTTCCGGAGTGGCACGGGTCAGGATCGGCGTCTCGACGTCGAGGAAGCCGTTCTCGTCCAGGTAGCGACGGATGCTGGTGGTCATGCGCGAACGCAGACGCAGCTTCTCGGCCATTTCCGGACGACGCAGGTCCAGGAAGCGATAACGCAGACGGGTTTCTTCGCCGACGTCGGAGAACTCGTTCAGCGGGAACGGCGGGGTTTCCGACTCGTTCAGCACTTCCAGTTCGTAGCCCAGCACTTCGATCATGCCCGACGCCATGTTGGCGTTGGTGGCACCGGCCGGACGCAGACGCACCTTGCCGGTGATCTTCACGACGTATTCGCTGCGCACGCGATCGGCGGCGGCGAAGCTCTCGGCGCGATCCGGATCGAACACTACCTGGGCCAGACCGTCACGATCACGGATATCGAGGAAAATCACCCCGCCGTGGTCGCGACGACGGTGAACCCATCCGCAAAGGGTAATTTCCTGGCCTTCCAGGCTTTCGTTCAGTTGGCCGCAATAATGGCTGCGCATCATGGTAGTGGTTCGCTTCTCGTAATTCGAAATTCGGTGGAGATCCCGCTGCACTCAAGCAATGTGCAACGTGTGGAAACTCGCGCGTGTCGTTCGACCTGGGTTTGAACCCTAGTCAGATTTGTCGCCACCGGCCAGATTCTTCTTCGCGCCGGTCTTGAAATCGGTTTCGTACCAGCCGCTGCCGCTGAGGCGAAAGCCCGGCATCGACAGCTGCTTCTTGAGTTCCGGCGCCTGGCAGGCAGGGCAATCGACCAGTGGTGCGTCGCTGATCTTTTGAATGGCTTCCAACTGATGACCACAGGAAGCACATTGGTAATCGTACATCGGCATGGGGTTGTCTCGGCAATCAGATTGCCAGCACACGCAGGGCTGTGCGGCGAAAGAGCGGGATTATATCCATTAAATGCGGCCTGTGCAGCCGGAAGACTGCACAGGCCGTCTTGTCAGTGACAACCCGCGTCGTGCATCCCCGGAGAATCCCGCAGGCCATGCACCACACACACCACCCGCACCAGACCGCTGAAGTTTTTCACCCCGCCATGGCGCAGGTGAACTTCACGATCGACACGGGACAACAACGTGCCGACCGAACAGCAATTGTCCTCGGCCATCCGGCCCAGGATGTTCCAGTAAACCTGCTCCAGCCGCATGCAGGTCGCGAACCCGTTCAAGCGTACCGATCGGGACAGCGGCCGAGTCAACGCCATGTCGAACCCGCCGAGAAACGGCTCCCCGAATCTGTCCTGCTGCAAACCGACAGCAATGTCGCCTCGCCTGTCTCCACCTTCCATATCGCTGACACTCCTTTGCCATTTCTGCGCCTGTGATCAAGGCGAGTTCCTGTGACCTCATTAAAAGCGCAGGTGCAAAGGCAGATCCAGATGACTTTTTGACCATCCACGTAGGATAAGCCAACGCGATACGGAGGATCATGGAGCGGCGGGTCGTCTTCCTTGTTTCCTACCGTCGCGAATGATTTTTCCGGGCAAAAAAGAGAAAAGCGCACGAACGAAGGATCCGTGCGCTTTCCGTCATCAGGCCTCGAGCAGTGCGCGAAGCATCCACGCGGTTTTCTCGTGAACCTGCATGCGCTGGGTCAGAAGGTCGGCTGTCGGTTCGTCACTGACCTTGTCCAGCAGAGGGAAAATCCCCCGCGCCGTGCGCGTGACCGCTTCCTGCCCCTCGACCAATTGTTTGATCATGTCCTCGGCACTCGGCACGCCCTCCTCTTCCTTAATAGAAGACAGGCGCGCATAGGTCGCGTACGCGCCCGGCGCCGGAAAGCCCAGCGCCCGGATCCGTTCGGCGATCGAATCCACCGCCAGGGCCAGTTCGTTGTATTGCTCCTCGAACATCAGATGCAGGGTCCGGAACATCGGCCCGGTGACGTTCCAGTGGAAGTTGTGAGTCTTCAGATACAGCACGTAGGTGTCCGACAGCAGGCGCGAGAGCCCTTCGACGATGGATTTGCGGTCTTCTTCACTGATACCGATATCGATTGCCATGCTTACCCCCTAACGGCGATTGAATTCATCCAGCAGGTGTCGGTTCACTGTAGCAAGGCCTCCCTCGCATCGCAGCCCCCGTATCGACCCGATAGAAGCGACAAATCGCCCCACACGCTGCCGCTGGCCGGCGTGATTTGAGTAGCCGCAGGCTTTGCTGTTAAATAGGCAGTGTGTCGCTACGCCCCGTTTTCCGGGCCTGCGCATAGGCTGATGCCGGGCACGTGTCCAACGCCTCTTTATTGTTCCGAAGCGAACCGTGCGCCTTCAGCTCTTCCTTGTGAGCCGTCATAACGTGAGTCAATAAAAATGTTGAAAATCGTCCACCTGCTAATGGGCGCAGCAGCCTTGCTGCTGTCCTTCATACCCAGCCTGAAGTCCGAAGCGGTACCTTACCTGCAACAACCCGATGCACTTTACCTGGCCTTTTTCGGCCTGCTGAACCTGATCCTTGCGCCAGTTATCCCTTACTGGAACAAAGGTCCGCGCCAGCATCTGCAAAACCTGGTCAGCGCTTTGCTGGTCCTGACCGTTGTCCTGCAAACCCTGACCCTGATCGCGCCGATGCCTGTCATCGCCGGCCAGCCAGCCGTGCTGTTCAGCCTGGTGATCGCACTGGTCGCCGTGGTTCTGCACCTGGCCGTCAGCTTCTACAAATCCTCACCGGCCGCCGCCGCGCAAAGCTACGACATGAGCAACCGCGATACCGGCACCGTCAAGTGGTTCAACACCTCCAAGGGCTTCGGCTTTATCTCCCGGGATTCCGGCGATGATATTTTCGTGCACTTT
Organism: Pseudomonas sp. B37(2017); assembly: GCF_002112885.1. Lineage (NCBI taxonomy): Bacteria > Pseudomonadati > Pseudomonadota > Gammaproteobacteria > Pseudomonadales > Pseudomonadaceae > Pseudomonas > Pseudomonas sp. B37(2017). The sequence continues at coordinate 120,629 of NZ_NEIX01000004.1, forward strand.
CGCGCCATCCGTGGCGAAGGCCACCGCGTTCTGGTCGAAGGCCAGCGTGTGGAGTTCTCGGTGATGAACCGTGACAAGGGCCTGCAGGCCGAAGACGTGATCGCCGCCCTGCCGCGTCGCTGATCCACGTATCCCGCAATAAAAAAACCGCGAACAGCCAGGCTGTTCGCGGTTTTTTAATGAATGCGTTTTTCACGGGAGCGTGCCCGCGCACTTCTCAATAGTGTGGCGGCGGTGCGTCTTCTTCGAAAGAACCGAACTGCCCCACCATCTCTTCCTGGCGCTTGAGTACGGCTGCCATCTGCAATTGCAGACGCTCGACCACTCGCTGCTGCTCTACCAGCACATCGTTCAATGCCTGGATGGTGTCATCCTGAAATGCCAGACGACTTTCCAGCTCGGTAACGCGTTGCTCGAGGCTCATGATCAGCCCTCCAGAAAGGTGAATTCTTCGTCCAGCACCAGACGCAGGCGCTCGCGAATCGCGGCCACTTGCTCGGCACTGTAAGGCTTGGCGGGATGCTTGCCCCAGACCGGTGCCGGCCAGGCGGCGTCGTCCCGTTTACGCACGATCACATGCATATGCATCTGGCTGACCACATTACCCAGGGTCGCCACATTCATCTTGTCGGCGTCGAAGGAGTCCTTGAGCACCTCGGCCAGGGCCGTGGTTTCCTCCCACAAGGCCTGCTGGTCGGCGACATCCAACTGAAACAACTCGCTGATATCGTCGCGGCGTGGCACCAGGATGAACCACGGGTAGTTGGCGTCGTTGGACAACAGCAATCGGCAAAGCGGGAAATCGCCGATGGTCAGCGTGTCCTGTTGAAGTCGTGGATCTAAAGCAAACACTGCGCGCACTCCCGGCGAAATGACCTGTTTTCAGCTTAGCGCCCCGCTGTGAATGCGCTGCGCCAAGCGACTGGACGGCAGCATACCTGCGATTGGAGTGAGCTTCACGGCGAACAGCGTTGCAGCAAGAATGCCTCAACGCTCCGGGATGTGACATTTATGCCTCGCGTGCACCAGGACGGAACCGGGAATGCGAATAAACCGAGCAAAATGACCCGCTCATACCTCAGCGTTTACGTTCATCCAGCGACCCAACTGTATGAATTCAGTACAGCCTTTGAATTTTTTTGCACCAAAACCGCACAGTGCGTCTACGCTCAGTGCGTCGGGCATCCGCCGAATACTCACCGACGGGGTGAACCGGTAACGTTTTTGGTTGTCGCGCTGCGACTTTCAGGGAGCAACACCATGCGAAGGACGGCGTCAAGCCTGTTTGAAAGGCCCTCGAAGCCCCCGGTTTTATGAGGTTTTTACAGCGTCAGACGAGCACCTTGAAAAAAACCGGAACAATTCAGCGGTTTGTGCACGCTTGTTGCATTCATACCCATATGGACTATAAGCGCACCACAAGAAGTGGATGCCTTGAGCCCCATAAAAATAGTGGCAGGGTTGCCCGATGGAGATTCAAGCGTTTTGCCAAGGGACTCTTTTTTACCGATGCTCAAGCCCTGTAAAACAGCGCTGAAGTTGTCAGTCCCATTGCATTTGGACTGTAAATTTGCGACATCTACCAAGCCGATTGCGACACGCTCGTAAAGAAGCTGAAAGGTTGGATGCGCAAGTATCGCCAACATTGTCGGCGTGATATAAGTTTGCGCCGACACAAAAAGAAAGAGCCGCCCAGATAATAAAACAGGTGGGACGGCAGTACTCTTCTAAAACCAAAGGAGCAAATCACGATGCGCGTGATGAAGTGGAGCATGATCGCACTGGCAGTTGCAGCAGCTGCCAGTACTCAGATGGCTACGGCCGCACCGTTCGTAAGTGACCAGGCTGAAGCCAAAGGCTTTGTTGAAGACGCGAAAGCTGATTTGCTGATTCGCAACTATTACTTCAACCGTGACAACAAAGACGGTGCCCGTGACGTAAAAGACTGGACCCAGGGTATCTGGGGCAACTTCAGCTCCGGTTACACCCAAGGTACTGTTGGCGTCGGCGTTGATGCATTCGGCTACCTGGCCATCAAACTGGACGGCGGCGCCGGCACCAGCGGCTCCGGCAACATGAGCCGCAGCAACGAATTCAATGCAAACGGTTCCCGCGACCCTGACGACAGCCAAGGCAAAGCCGGCGCTGCCATCAAGTTCCGCGTTTCGAAAACCGAGCTGAAAATTGGTGACATGCAGCCTAGCACCGCTCCGGTATTCGCTGTCGGCGGCTCCCGTATCCTTCCGCAAACTGCCAGCGGTTTCCAACTGCAGAGCAGCGAGATCAAAGACCTTGACCTCGAAGCCGGTCACTTCTACTCGGCAACCAGCCAGGACCGCAACTCCCGTGAAGGCGGTCTGTACGCGACCTACGCCGGCGTTGAAGCCAACACCATCGACTACTTCGGTGGCAAGTACGGCATCACCGAAAACCTGAGCGCATCGCTCTACGGCGCCAAACTGGAAGACATCTGGAACCAGTACTACGCCAACGTGAACCTCACCACTCCGTTCGGTGGTGACACCTCGCTGAACACCGACTTCAACATCTATCGCACCACCGACACGGGTAGCGCGAAAGCCGGTGACATCAGCAACACCGCGTTCTCCCTGGCCACCGCTCTCTCGTTCCTGAAAGCGCACACCATCACCCTGGCGTTCCAGAAGGTCAACGGCGACACTCCGTTCGACTACATCGGCGTGGGCAAGAACAACCGTGGCGGCGACTCGATCTTCCTCGCCAACTCCATCCAGTACTCTGACTTCAACGCCCCGGGCGAGAAGTCTGCCCAGATCCGTTACGACATCAAAATGGCCGAGTACGGCGTTCCAGGTCTGAGCTTCATGACCCGCTACGTTAAAGGCTGGGACATCGACGGCACCCACACTCCAGCAGGCAGCGCCTACGCTGGTCTGTATGGTGAAGATGGCAAACACAACGAAACCAACTTCGAAGCCAAATACGTAGTTCAGTCTGGCCCGGCCAAAGACCTGTCCTTCCGTATTCGCCAAGCCTGGCACTTCGCTAACGCCGACGAAGGTGAAGGCGATACCAAAGAGTTCCGTCTGATCGTCGACTACCCGCTGTCGCTTTTGTAATCGCACCGAGTTAGTTGCGGTAACAAAACAAAAAAGGCCCATCTTCGGATGGGCCTTTTTTATTGCCTGTCACTTGTAATAAATGCCTGACCGATAAGTCAGGCAATTAATTAGCAACCTATCATTACACTGCCGATTCCTGAACCACACGAATCACTCGTTGCGGAAAAGGAATATCAATGCCAGCAGTCTTTAAACGATCACGGGATTGTTCGTTAAACATGAACATGACATCCCAGTAATCCGCAGTTTTAACCCACACGCGCAGAGAAACAGTGATCGAACTGTCACCCAGTGTCGAAATAACGGCCTGAGGTGCCGGATCCTGCAACACGCGCTCATCCTTGGCCAGATCCAGCAGCACCTGACGGGCCTTTTGCAGATCGGCTTCGTAATCCACACCTACGTCGAACACAACCTTGCGGGTTGGCTGACGGTTGGTGTTGGTGATGATGCCGTTCGACAGGTTGCCGTTCGGGACGATGATGGTCTTGTTGTCACCGGTGCGCAGCACGGTGTGGAAGATCTGGATGCTGTCGACAGTACCTGCCACACCCTGGGCTTCGATCCAGTCACCGATACGGAACGGACGGAACAGCAGAATCAGCACGCCGCCGGCGAAGTTCGCCAGACTGCCCTGCAACGCCAGACCGATAGCCAGGCCGGCCGCACCGATCGCCGCAACGAACGAGGTGGTCTCGACGCCGATCATCGACGCCACGCTGACAATCAGCAGCACCTTGAGAATGATGTTGGCCAGACTGCTGATGAAACCTTGCAGTGCCAGGTCGGCATTGCGCAGGGCCAGCAGGCCGCCGAGCTTTTGCGTGACCTTGTTGATCAGCCACCAGCCGATGGCCAGGGTAATCACCGCCAGCAACACACGGCTGCCGTATTCCATGATCATCGGAATCCACGCCTGGGATGCCTTGACCAGGTTGTCCACCTCAGCATTCAAATCCATCTTTTATCTCCTGATTGCCGGCTTCCCGGGCTGTAAAAAACCAGCGGCAGAAAGACCGGGCCTTAAAGGGCTCAATCGTTTCTGCCGTTGCTTGGGCCTCGGACGCTTTAAACGCCGAGAGGTTCCCGACCGAAAAGCTTAGTCGCGGAAGTTGTTGAACTGCAGTGGCATGCCGAATTCCTTGGCACGCAGGGCCGCGATGGCCTCCTGCAGGTCGTCACGCTTCTTGCCGGTCACACGCACCTGCTCGCCCTGGATGGCGGCCTGCACCTTGAGCTTGGCTTCCTTGATGTGGCCGACGATTTTCTTCGCCAGCTCCTTGTCGATGCCTTCCTTGAGGACGGCGTCCTGTTTCATCAGTTTGCCCGAAGCGAAGGAGTCTTTGACTTCAAGGCACTGCACGTCGATCTTGCGCTTGACCAGGGCCAGCTTGAGGATCTCGATCATCGCTTCCAGCTGGAAATCGGCTTCAGCGGTCAGGTGGACGGTCAGGTCCTTTTCCTTGAATTCAAAGCTGCCCTTGCCTTTCAGGTCATAACGACGATCGAGTTCCTTCACGGCGTTCTCGACCGCGTTGGTGAGTTCGTGTTTGTCCAGTTCGGATACCACGTCGAACGACGGCATGTAATCTCTCCAATAAAAAGGCGCGCTCGTACGGGACGCGGCGCGCTTGGCTTGCGGTTAAAATCGGGCTCATTATAACGGGTCTTTTCCCACCGACACGGCGAGCCTTGCATGCCTGTACCTTACCGAGTGAAAAACTGATGTCCACCCCCTGGCACGTCCTCGGCGCCGGAAGTCTCGGCACGCTCTGGGCCACGCGTCTGACCCGGGCCGGATTGCCGGTCCGGCTGATCCTGCGCGACATCGACCGCCTGCACGACTATGCAACGGCGGGCGGCCTGACCCTCGTCGAACAAAGCGTGGCCACTAGTTACGCAATCCCCGGTGAAACCCCGGACAGTCCCGGCCCCATCCGTCGCCTGCTGGTGGCCTGCAAGGCCTACGACGCCGAAGCGGCCGTGGCCGGGCTTGCTCATCGCCTGGCACCGGACGCCGAACTGATTCTTTTGCAGAATGGCCTCGGCAGCCAGGAAGCGGTCGCCGCACAAGTCCCGCAGGCCCGCTGCATCAGCGCCTCCAGCACCGAGGGCGCGTTTCGCGACGGCGACTGGCGCGTGGTATTCGCCGGCCATGGCTACACCTGGCTGGGCGACGCCGGCCATCCCGTGGCGCCATTCTGGCTGGACGATCTTGAGGCAGCGAAAATCCCCCATGAATGGAGCGCCGACATCCTCACCCGCCTGTGGCGCAAGCTGGCGCTCAACTGTGCGATCAATCCGCTGACGGTGCTGCACGATTGCCGCAACGGCGGCTTGCAGCAACATCACTGCGAAGTTGCCACCCTGTGCGGCGAACTGACCGAACTGCTCGAACGCTGCGGGCAACCGGCTGCGGCAGACAACCTGCAACAGGAGGTCGAACGGGTGATCCAGGCCACGGCGGCGAACTTCTCGTCCATGTATCAGGACGTGGCCAATAAACGCCGCACCGAGATCAGCTATCTGCTCGGCCATGCCTGCAAGGTCGCAGAGCGTCATCAGTTGAACCTGCCGCATCTGAAGCAATTGCAGCAGCGCCTGACCGCTCATCTGCACAGTCTCGGATTGCCCGTCGACTGAGCAGCGGCTACGCTGGCCACTTGTTCCTTTGCTGCGATAAACCTGATGCCATTGCGCCAGCGTCTCGAAAACCTGCCGGTCGGCCAGAAACTGCTGGCCGCTCTGCTGGTGCTGTTGACCACTGTGTTGCTGGTCGCCAACCTGACCTTTATCAGCGCCGCCTATTACATTTCCCAGGAAAGCATGGCGCCCCAGGCGTTGCAGACCATCGGCCGGCTGGTGTCCAACCCGAGTCTGGTGGCCGAAGCCTTGCAGTCGCCGCAAAGCGCCGAACGCCTGCTCAAGGAGCTCGACAGCTATTCCCCGCTGCGTGCCGCCGCTTTATATGACGGCAAAGGCGAACGTCTGGCGCAGTTGCAGCACGGCGACAAACTCAAACTGCCGGAACGCTACCGGCACATCGAAGCCTGGCAACTGACCGAGTTTCGCAGCAATCAACTCATCACCCTGCCCCGCCCCGGTACTGCGCCGGGCCACCTGCTGTTGGTGGCCAGCAGCGAGCTGCCAGTCGCGTTCTACACCGGCACACTCACGGCCAGTCTGGGGATCCTGATTTTCAGTGTGCTGCTGTGGCTGGTCATCGCCCGGCAGATCAAGCGCCTGATCACCCGTCCCATCCATCAGCTGGAAGAACTGTCCCGCCAGGTGACCCGCGAGGAAAACTACGCCCTGCGCGCCTCTCGGGGCAACCATGACGAAATCGGCAGTCTGGCCGAGGCATTCAACACCATGCTTTCGCGCATCGAGGCCCGGGAGCAGCAGCTCAAGCGCGCCCGCGATGATTCCCAGGCGGCTTACGATCAGGCCCAGGGTCTGGCCGAAGAAACCCGCCACACCAATCGCAAGCTGGAACTGGAAGTCCAGGTGCGCAGCAAGATCGAGAAGAAACTCACCGGGTTCCAGAACTACCTCAACAGCATCATCGACTCCATGCCCTCGGCGCTGATCGCCCTCGACGAGCAGCTCTACGTCACGCAGTGGAATCAGGAGGCCAGCGCCCTTTCCGGTACACGACTGGACGAAGCGCTGAACCAGCCGATCTTCCTCGCCTTCGAGCCGCTCAAGCCGTTCCTGCCGCAACTCAAGCAGACCGTCGAGCAACACACAGTGGCGAAAATCGAGCGGGTGACGTGGTTCAAGGACGACGAGCCCAAGCACTACGCCCTCACCTTCTACCCGTTGATGGGCGGCGCCGGACGCGGCGTGGTGATCCGGATCGACGACATCACCCAGCGCCTGTCGCTGGAAGAAATGATGGTGCAGTCGGAGAAAATGCTTTCCGTGGGTGGCCTTGCCGCCGGCATGGCTCACGAGATCAACAACCCGCTGGGGGCGATCCTGCACAACGTGCAGAACATTCGCCGACGTCTGTCGCCAGACCTGCCGAAGAACCTCGAGCAGGCCGAGCAACTGGGCATCGAACTCGATACCGTGAACCGTTACCTTCAAGGCCGGGAAGTCCCGCAACTGCTCGACGGCATCCAGCAGGCCGGCGCCCGGGCAGCAAAAATCGTCACCCACATGCTCAGCTTCAGCCGCCGCAGCAACCGCCAGATGGCGCCGTGCGACCTGCCGGCCCTGATCGATCAAGCCGTGGAAATCGCCGGCAACGACTTCGACCTGGCCATCGGCTTCGACTTCAAGGGCCAGGCGATCATTCGCCAGTTCGACCCGGCGCTGGGCCGGGTGCCCGGCACCGCCAATGAACTCGAACAGGTGCTGCTCAACCTGCTGAAAAACGCCGCGCAGGCGATCCACCAGCGCGAAGATGACAGCGAGCCGGGACGGATCACTCTGCGCACCCGGCTCAATCCGCCCTGGGCCGAGATTCAGGTCGAGGACAACGGCATCGGCATGAGCGAGAACGTGCGCAAGCGCACCTTCGAGCCGTTCTTCACCACCAAGGAGATCGGCCAGGGTACGGGCCTCGGGCTGTCGGTGTCGTACTTCATCATCACCAACAACCACAAAGGGCAGATGGAAGTGCAGTCGGCGCCGGGGCAAGGCACCTGCTTCACCCTGCGCCTGCCACTGGCGCAACCGGCACCCATCGCCGCCGAAACCAATCAACTACCGAGGTAAACCATGGGCTTTCGCTTGTCGAAGATCTACACCCGCACCGGCGACAAAGGCGAAACCGGACTCGGCGACGGCCGCCGGGTGCCCAAGGATCACCCGCGCATCGAGGCCATTGGCGAGGTCGATACGCTGAACAGTCAGGTCGGCGTACTGCTGGCCGGATTGATCGCCGAACGCGAAACCTGCCCCGGGCTCAATGAATTGATCGACGTGTTAGCGCCTTGCCAACATCGGTTGTTCAACCTTGGCGGTGAGCTGGCGATGCCGGAATATCAGGCACTCAACACAGCAGAAATCGAACGGCTGGAAGCGGCCATTGATGTGTGGAACGAGGAATTGGGGCCGCTGGAGAATTTCATTCTGCCGGGCGGTTCGATGCTGATTGCCCAAGCGCATGTCTGCCGCAGCCTGGCGCGCAGTGCCGAACGTCGTTGCCAGCATTTGAATGCGATCGAACCGTTGGCCGGGGTTGGCCTGGCGTATATCAATCGCTTGTCGGATCTGTTTTTTGTGGCGGCCAGGCTGATCGCCCGGCGTCAGGGTATTGCCGAGATTCTGTGGCAACCGGCGGCGAAACCTTCAGATCAGTAGCGACTGTCAGGACGCCTTCGTCGGAACGCCGCCCGGAGCAAGCCCGCTCCCACAGTTGATCGAGTTCTTCCTGTTGGAATGCACTCAACTGAGGGAGCGGGCTTGCTCGCGAAGGGGACGTCAGCCTCAATACAAAATCAGACCTCAGGCCAGAACGCCCGAATCCCCGCCACACCCTGAGCCCCGGCATCCCACGCTTTTTCGCGCTCCGCCGGGCCGACTCCGCCCAACAGAAACACCGGTTTGCTGAAGCCTTCGATCAGCGTCGAAGCCTGCTCCCAGCCCAACGGCTGTGCATCCGGGTGAGTCAGGGTCGGCTGCACCGGCGACAGGGTGACGAAATCCACGCCCATCTGCTCGGCCAGCGCCAGTTCTTCAGCGTTATGGCAGGACGCCGCCAGCCAGCGCTCTGCCGGCAGCGGACGCCCGGCTGCCGCGTACTTGCGCAGCTGCGCCGAGGTGATGTGCCAACCAGCGGCCGGGAAATCGCCCAGCCACTCGAACGGACCCTTGATCATCAACTGTGCCTTGCCGGCGCAGAGGCCGACCGCATCTACCGCCAGATCGCGGTACTTCGGGTCATAGCCATTGGGCGCACGCAACTGAATCAGTTTGATACCGCCGGCAATCGCCTTCTGGATGCCGCGCAGCAAAGCCGGGGTTTCCAGGTCTTCCGGGGTGATCAGGTATTCAGCGGGCAGACGCGCTGCCGCGACGATCGGCTGGTTGGCCGCCGGGAATTCGTAATCCGTCAGCTCCTTGGCCGAAACCCACGCCAATGGCTGGCCTTCGGCACCGTGGGGTTCGCCGGTGAAGCTCGAGACTTCCCAGACATCCAGCAACACCTGCTTGTCCGGGTAATCATGGCGCACCTTGATCAGCGGCCGGGCGGCACCGACGACGATGCCCAATTCTTCGTGCAGCTCGCGAGACAGCGCGGTTTGCACCGACTCATCGCCTTCGACCTTGCCACCGGGAAATTCCCAGAGGCCGCCCTGATGCTGGGTATCGGCACGGCGGGCGATCAGAATCTTGCCGCTGTCGTCACGAATGACGGCGGCGGCGACGTGTACACGTTTCACGACTGCAACTCCTCCAGTCCTGCCTTTTGCCAGGCCTTGAAGGCCGGCCATTGGTAGACGGTTTCAACATAGGCTTCATCATCGGCCGGCAACTTCACGTGATAGGTGCGCAAGCGCACGGCAATCGGTGCGAAGAACGCATCGGCCAGCGACACCCGACCAAACAGGTAAGGCCCAGGCTCGGTCGCGACGGCGCGGCATTCGGCCCACAGCGCGAGCATGCGCTCGACATCGAGCTTCACTTCCGGCGGCACCGGGTTGAGCGGCGCGTCGTGGCTCAGGTTGAACGGCATGTGGTTGCGCATGGCGAAGAAGCCGCTGTGCATCTGTGCGCAGGCGGATCGGGCCTGGGCGCGGGCGGCGATATCGGTCGGCCAGAGTTGTTCGGAAGGAAACTGTTCGGCCAGGTATTCGGCAATCGCCAGAGAATCGGCGACGGTGCCACGGGCGGTTTTCAGCAGCGGCACCTTGGCGGTCGGCGAGTGCGCCAGCAGCCGCTCACGGGTGTCGGGTTTGCCGAGTTTGACCAGTTCTTCGGTGTAGGGCGCGCCGGTCAGTTCAAGCGCCAGCGCCGCGCGCAGGGACCAGGAGGAAAGCAGTTTGTCGCCGATGATCAGGTGAAGGCTCATGTTCGGGTCCTTTCATGGGACAGAAGAAAAGGAGGTCCGCAGACCTCCCTCTTCGGCAGGGATCAGGTGCGGTATTCGGCGTTGATCTTCACGTACTCGTGGGACAGGTCGGTGGTCCAGATGGTTTCGCTGCAATCGCCGCGACCCAGTTCGATACGGATGGTGATTTCTTCCTGCTGCATCACTGCCGAGCCCTGGGCTTCGGTGTAGGTCGCGGCGCGGGCGCCACGGCTTGCGATGCACACGTCGCCGAGGAACACGTCGATCTTGCTCACGTCCAGATCCGGCACGCCGGCACGGCCGACGGCGGCGAGGATGCGGCCCCAGTTCGGGTCGGACGCAAACAGTGCAGTCTTGATCAGCGGCGAGTGGGCCACGGTGTAGCCGACGTCCAGGCATTCCTGGTGATTGCCGCCGCCGTTGACTTCAACGGTCACGAACTTGGTCGCGCCTTCGCCGTCACGCACGATGGCCTGAGCCACGTCCATGCACACTTCGAATACGGCCTGTTTCAGCTTGGCGAACAGCTCGCCTTCGGCACGGGTGATTTCCGGCAGCGCAGCCTTGCCGGTGGCGATCAGCATGCAGCAGTCGTTGGTCGAGGTGTCGCCGTCGATGGTGATGCGGTTGAACGACTTGTTGGCGCCGTCCAGCATCAGGTTGTGCAACACATCGCGGGAGACTTTGGCGTCGGTGGCGATGTAACCGAGCATGGTCGCCATGTTCGGACGGATCATGCCCGCGCCCTTGCTGATGCCGGTGACGGTGATGGTCACGCCGTCATGCTGGAACTGGCGGCTGGCGCCTTTTGGCAGGGTGTCGGTGGTCATGATGCCGGTGGCGGCAGCTTCCCAGTTGTTTTCCGACAGATCGTCCAGTGCGGCCTGCAAGGCGCCTTCGATTTTCTCAACCGGCAGCGGCTCGCCGATCACGCCGGTGGAGTACGGCAGGATCTGGCTGGCATCCACGCCGGTCAGCTCAGCCAGTTTGGCGGTGGTGCGCTCGGCGGCAGCCAGGCCCGGTTCGCCGGTGCCGGCGTTGGCATTGCCGGTGTTGGTCAACAGGTAGCGTACCGGGTTCTGCACGCGCTTCTTGGCCAGGATCACCGGCGCTGCACAGAAAGCGTTCAACGTGAACACGCCCGCCACGGTGGAACCTTCGGCGCAACGCATCACGACGACATCCTTGCGCCCCGGGCGCTTGATGCCGGCCGAAGCGATACCGAGTTCAAAACCGGCAACCGGGTGCAACGTTGGCAAAGGACCAAGACCAACAGCCATGAATGCGCTCCTTACTCAATGATGTCAGCACCGCCAAGCGTAGTGACGGTGGTGTAAATGGCAAAACGCCGCGACGGCTGGTGCCGGTCGCGGCGCGGGTATTTCAGCGATTGAAACGGGTTTTACTGGATCTGCCCGTGGCAATGCTTGAATTTCTTGCCCGAACCGCAGTAGCACAGTTCGTTGCGGCCCAGCTTCTGCTCGTTGCGAACCGGGGCGGTGGCGAGGGCCACATCGACCTCTTCACCGACCAGTTCCGGTTGCGCTTCCAGGCCAGGAGCCTCGGCGTGTTCGAACTGCATGCGGGCGCCCAGTGCTTCGGCTTCCTGACGCAGGCGTTGCTCTTCCTCGGCCGGATCTTCGCGGCGAACCTGAACGTGCGACAGCACGCGGATCGAGTCGCGCTTGATCGAATCCAGCAGCTCGGAGAACAGCGTGAAGGACTCGCGCTTGTATTCCTGCTTCGGGTTCTTCTGCGCATAACCACGCAGGTGGATGCCGTGACGCAGGTGATCCATGGTCGACAGGTGGTCTTTCCACAGGTCGTCCAGAACGCGCAGCACGATCTGCTTCTCAAAGGAACGCAGAGCTTCGGCGCCCGCCTGGTCTTCTTTTTCGTTGTACGCGGCGATCAGCTCGTTCATCAGCTTCTCGCGCAGGGTTTCTTCGTACAGGTGATCGTCTTCGTCGAGCCATTGCTGGATCGGCAGTTTCACGCCGAAGTCGCTGGCGATCGACGCTTCCAGACCGGCTACGTCCCACTGCTCTGGCAGCGATTGCGGCGGAATGTGCGCGCTGACGGTGGCGTTCAGGACGTCCTGACGGAAATCAGCGATGGTCTCGCCGATGTTGTCCGCAGCCAGCAACGTGTTACGCATGTGATAGATCACTTTACGCTGTTCGTTGTTGACGTCGTCGAACTCGAGCAGTTGCTTGCGGATGTCGAAGTTGCGGCCTTCAACCTTGCGCTGTGCCTTCTCGATGGCGTTGGTCACCATGCGGTGCTCGATCGCTTCACCGGACTGCATGCCCAGGGCTTTCATGAAGTTCTTCACCCGGTCAGAGGCGAAAATGCGCATCAGGCTGTCTTCCAGCGACAGGTAGAAGCGGCTGGAACCGGCGTCACCCTGACGGCCGGCACGGCCACGCAGCTGGTTGTCGATACGGCGGGATTCGTGACGCTCGGAGGCGATCACCTGCAGACCGCCGGACTCCAGCACTTGCTGGTGACGCTTCTGCCAGTCGGCCTTGATCTGGGCGATCTGCTCAGGGGTCGGGTTTTCCAGCGACGCGACTTCAACTTCCCAGTTGCCGCCCAACAGGATGTCGGTACCACGACCGGCCATATTGGTAGCAATGGTCAGTGCGCCCGGACGACCGGCCTGCGCGATGATTTCAGCTTCTTTTTCGTGGAACTTGGCGTTCAGGACCTTGTGTTCGATGCCTTCCTTCTCAAGCAATGCGGACATGTGCTCGGAGGTTTCGATGGTCGCAGTACCCACCAGCACCGGACGGCCGGCAGCCATGCTTTCCTTGATGTCGTTGACGATCGCCGCGTATTTCTCTTCGGCGGTCAGGAACACCAGGTCGTTGTAATCCTTACGGGCCAACGGCTTGTTGGTCGGGATCACGATGACCGGCAGGCCATAGATCTGATGGAATTCGAACGCTTCGGTGTCGGCCGTACCGGTCATGCCGGACAGTTTTTCGTACAGACGGAAGTAGTTCTGGAACGTGGTCGATGCCAGGGTCTGGCTCTCGGCCTGGATGTTCAGGTTTTCCTTGGCTTCGATGGCCTGGTGCAGGCCTTCGGACAGACGACGGCCCGGCATGGTACGACCGGTGTGTTCGTCGACCAGTACGACCTGACCGTCCTGCACGATGTATTCGACGTTGCGGTGGAACAGTTTGTGCGCACGCAGACCGGCGTAGACGTGAGTCAGCAGGCTCAGGTTGTGCGCCGAGTACAGGCTCTCGCCCTCGGCCAGCAGACCGATGCTGGTCAGCTGGTCTTCGATGAACTGGTGACCGGCTTCGTTGAGTTCGACCTGACGGGTCTTCTCGTCAACGGTGTAATGGCCTTCCTGGGTGACTTCGCCTTCGACTTCTTCGACGTGCAGCTTGAGTTTCGGGATCAGCTTGTTGATCTCGATGTACAGCTTGGAGCTGTCCTCGGCCTGACCGGAAATGATCAGCGGAGTACGCGCTTCGTCGATGAGGATGGAGTCGACTTCGTCGATCACGGCAAAGTTGAGTTCGCGCTGGAATTTCTCTTCCATGCTGAACGCCATGTTGTCGCGCAGGTAGTCGAACCCGAATTCGTTGTTGGTGCCGTAGGTGATGTCGGCGGCGTAGGCGGCGCGCTTCTCTTCCGGCGGCTGGAACGGCGTCACGATGCCGACGGTCAGGCCGAGGAATTCATACAGCGGGCGCATCCAGTTGGCGTCACGGCGGGCCAGGTAGTCGTTCACGGTCACAACGTGCACGCCCTTGCCGGACAGCGCGTTGAGGTAAACACCCAGGGTACCCACCAGCGTCTTGCCTTCACCGGTACGCATTTCGGCGATCCGGCCTTCATGCAGGGTCATGCCGCCGATAAGTTGGACGTCGAAGTGGCGCATGCCCATGACGCGCTTGCCGGCTTCGCGGGCGACCGCAAAGGCTTCGGGCAACAGCTTGTCGAGGGTCTCCCCCTTGGCAATGCGGTCCTTGAACTCTGCGGTCTTGGCGCGCAGTTGATCGTCCGAGAGGGCGACCATCTTCTCTTCGAAGGCATTGACGAGCTGCACCGTCTTGAGCATGCGTTTGACTTCACGCTCGTTCTTGCTTCCAAAAAGTTTCTTTAACAAAGGCGCAAACATATCGGCAGGATCTTCCACACTAAAGGGATGGAGGGCGGCCCCGTGAGTCGCCCGTGCAGCCCTCATGGCCGCATGCGAACGAGCATTCTACCCGGAAACGGTGGTGAGGAAAGTGGGGATATTCCACGATGCTGGCACTGCGCTTTGACGGGGCTCACTTAAAATAGGGGCGTTTTGCTCAACTTCAAGCCGTACAGCAAAGAAGTTAGTCGTTGATTTAATGGGCAAAGCAGGGACAAAAGCAATGGGCGAGTGAAATGGGTGCCATCTGCTACCATGGCGCCTCTGTCACTTCAGGTCCTAGATCATGGCATTTCGCCCTCTCACAGCCAGAGCGCCCGCCGTTCTGCTACGCGAAGCCAGGCCGTTGAAAGCCATCCTCGGTCATGCGCAACGCCTGGCCCATCTGCAACGTCTGCTCGAAAGCCAACTGCAACCCGCCGCCCGTGAACATTGCCACGTGGCCAAGTGGCGCGAAGGCGAACTGTTGCTGATTGTCACCGACGGCCATTGGGCCACGCGCCTGCGCTATCAGCAGAAACGTCTGCAACGGCAACTGCAGATGTTCGACGAGTTCGCCAATCTGACGCGGATCAAGTTCGCCGTGCGGCCACCGACCATCCAGCGCGAGGCGAGCGGGCCGACGATCGACCTGTCGACGGATGCGGCGGCGACCATCCAGGCCACCGCCGACGGGATCAGCGATCCGAATCTGCGAGCGGCACTGGAGCGACTGGCCGCCCACGCCAAACCCAAAACCTGAGCCTTGTTGATCAGCGGCGTTTGCTGCCGCCGAGCAATGACCCCATCAGACCGCGCACCAACTGTTTACCCAGCGAATTCGCCGCCTGACGCATCGCCGACTTGAGCGCCTGCCCCGCCGCCGTGCCGAGGAATTCTCCGGCCTTGTCCGCCAGACTCGGCTCTTCAGCGGCCGGTTTGCCCGGCGCCGCTTCCGCCTCCGGCGCCAGCCCCTTGCGACCCATCAGGATTTCATAGGCCGACTCGCGGTCGATCGGCTTGTCATAACGGCCCTTGAACGGCGAACCGGCAATCAGCATCGTGCGCTCGGTCTCGGTCAACGGCCCGATCCGCGATTGCGGCGGCGCCACCAGCACTCGCTGAACCATTTCCGGCGTGCCCTTCTCCTGCAAGGTGCCAACCAGGGCTTCGCCAATCCCGAGCTCGGTGAGCACCGACAACGTGTCAAATGCCGGATTCGGCCGAAAGCCGTCCGCCACCGCCCGCAGGGACTTCTGTTCCTTGGCGGTAAACGCGCGCAGGCCGTGTTGTATCCGCAGTCCCAGTTGCGCCAGCACATCGTCCGGCAGATCGCCCGGCGACTGGGTGACGAAATACACGCCCACGCCTTTGGAACGGATCAGCCGCACCACTTGCTCCAAGCGCTCTTGCAGAGCCTTGGGCGTATCGCCGAACAACAAATGTGCCTCATCGAAAAACAGCGCCAACAACGGTTTGTCGGCATCGCCGCGCTCCGGCAGTTGCTCGAACAGCTCGGCCAGCAGCCACAGCAGGAAAGTCGCGTAGACCTTCGGCGCCTCATGCACCAGACGACTGGCATCGAGCAAATGGATGCGCCCGCGACCGTCAGCGGTCGGCTGCAGAATGTCTTCCAGTTGCAGCGCCGGTTCACCGAACAACGCTTCGGCGCCCTGCTGCTCCAGCGTCGCCAGACGCCGCAACAGTGCCTGGCTGGAACCGGTGGTGAACAGCGCGGCGTCTTCGCCCAGCAGCTGCGGATTGTCCTTGAGGTGATTGAGCAGCGCTTTCAGGTCTTTGAGATCCAGCAGCAACAGGCCTTCGCGATCCGCCACCTTGAACGCCGCGTACAACGCCGATTGCTGGCTGTCGGTCAGTTCCAGCAAGGCGCCAATCAGCAGCGGACCCATTTCACTCAACGTCGTGCGCAACGGATGACCGGACTGACCGTGAATGTCCCACAAGGTCACGGGATACGCCTGAGGCGTGTGCTTGAGCCACGGCATGCCGGCGATGCGCTCGGCGATCTTGCCCTGAGGGTTGCCGGCAGCACCGAGGCCGCACAGGTCGCCCTTGACGTCGGCGGCGAACACCGCGACCCCGGCGTCGCTGAACGCCTCGGCCAGACGCTGCAAAGTAACGGTCTTGCCGGTACCGGTTGCGCCGGCGACCAGTCCGTGACGGTTGGCCAGGCGCATGGCCTGGGCGATCGGTTGCCCGGCGAGGTCGGCGCCGATTGTGAGTTGCGAAGATTCAGGCATTTGGTCACCCAATGGTTAATCTTTGATCGAGCATGGCCGATAGCTAAAGGTGACAGATGCGACTGACATCCGCATCGGAGATTTCCCTAAGGAGAAGCGGAAATACCTGCTTGTACCCATCAAGCCCACCTGGCGAGTATCTATAGAAGCACGCCCTGAATAATAAGACCTTAGCGGAACCCCAAGCCATGAACAAAAATCTGCGTTTCAGCCATAAAATCCTGCTTGCCGCCGCCCTCATCGTCATTGCCGCCTTCGCCTCGTTCACGCTGTACAACGACTGGTTGCAGCGCAATGCGATCCGCGAGGACCTGGACAATTACCTCAACGAGATGGGCGAGGTCACAGCCGACAACATCCAGACCTGGCTCAGCGGGCGCATCCTGCTGATCGAGAACGCTGCCCAGAACATCGCGATCAACCCCGATCCTGCCGCCGTTGCCAGTCTGCTGGAACAGAAAGCCCTGACGTCGACCTTCATGGCGTCCTACCTCGGCGATGCCACCGGGCACTTCACCATCCGCCCGGATGCGAAGATGCCGGACGGTTTCGATCCGCGCGTTCGCCCTTGGTATAAAGGTGCCGAAAGCAGCAGCACCTCGACCCTGACCGAACCGTACATCGACGCGGCCACCGGCCAGACCATCATTTCCATCGCCACCGCCGCGAAAAAGGCCGGCCAGAGCGTGGGTGTGGTGGGCGGCGACCTGAGCCTGCAAACCCTGATCAACACCCTCAGCGCCCGGGACTTCTCCGGCATGGGCTACGCGTTCCTGGTCAGCGCCGACGGCAAGATCCTGGTGCACCCGGACAAGGCCCTGGTGATGAAGTCACTGAAGGAAGCCTATCCGCAGGACACCCCGCGCATCAGCAGCGACTTCAGTGAAGTCACCGTCGACGGCAAGACCCGCATCGTCAACTTCACCCCGATCAAGGGCCTGCCGTCGGTGAACTGGTACATCGGTCTGTCGGTGGACAAAGACAAAGCCTTCTCGATGCTCAGCGAATTCCGCGCTTCGGCCGTGATCGCGACCGTGATTGCCGTGGCGATCATCATTGCCCTGCTCGGCATGCTGATCCGTATCCTGATCCAGCCGCTGCACGTGATGACCCGCGCCATGGAAGACATCGCCGACGGCGAAGGCGACCTGACCAAGCGCCTGACCATCCAGAACCAGGACGAATTCGGCGTACTCGGCACCGCGTTCAACCGTTTTGTCGAACGTATCCACGGCTCGATCCGCGAAGTGTCGTCGGCCACCGGCCAGGTCAACGAAGTCGCCCTGCGCGTGGTCGCGGCCTCGAACTCGTCGATGTACAACTCCGACCAGCAAGCCTCGCGCACCAACAGCGTGGCCGCCGCGATCAACCAGCTCGGCGCCGCCGCCCAGGAAATCGCCCGTAACGCCGCCCAGGCCTCGTCCCAGGCCAGCGACGCCCGTGGCCTGGCCGAAGACGGTCAGCAAGTGGTGGATCGCAGCATCAAGGCGATGAACCAGCTGTCGAGCATGCTCAGCGCATCGAGCAGCAATATCGAATCGCTGAACAGCAAGACCGTGAACATCGGCCAGATCCTGGAAGTGATCACCAGCATTTCCCAGCAGACCAACCTGCTGGCGCTCAACGCGGCCATCGAGGCAGCACGTGCCGGTGAAGCCGGGCGCGGTTTTGCGGTGGTGGCGGACGAAGTGCGCAACCTCGCCCACCGCACCCAGGAATCGGCACAACAGGTGCAGACCATGATCGAGGAGCTGCAAGTCGGCGCCCGCGAATCCGTCAGCACCATGAGCGACAGCCAGCGCCACAGCCAGGACAGCGTGGACATCGCCAACCTCGCCGGCGAGCGCCTGAACAGCGTGACCCAGCGCATTGGTGAAATCGACGGGATGAACCAGTCGGTGGCCACCGCGACCGAGGAACAGACGGCTGTGGTCGAGTCGATCAACGTGGATATCACCGAGATCAATACGCTGAACCAGGAAGGTGTCGAGAACTTGCAGGCGACGTTGCGGGCTTGCTCGGATCTGGAGCAGCAGGCTTCGCGCTTGAAGCAACTGGTTGGCAGCTTCCGCATTTAAAGCCGCTCTGCCGGTCGTTTTCGTCGGTGCGCTACCCTCCGACGAAGACGACCGACAATCCCTCCGAAACCGGCCTTGCACCCCACCGCGAAACCCCGACCGAACATCTATTCTTGATAAAGGTCAACCAAGGGAGATCAACGCGGAGGGACGTTCACCGTGCATATCGCCGACATCACCATGTTCTACGCCCCGGCCAGCGGTGGCGTGCGCACCTATCTGGATGCCAAGCACCGTCGGCTGGGGGTCAAGCCCGGCATCCGCCACAGCCTGCTGATTCCCGGCGCGGATTTCGGCGAACGTGATGGCGTCTATACGGTTCCCGCCCCCGCCCTGCCCTTCGGCAAGGGCTATCGTTTTCCCCTGCGCCTGGCCCCTTGGCGAAACGTCCTGCAGGAGCTGCAACCCGATCTGATCGAAGTCGGCGACCCGTACCTCACCGCCTGGGCCGCGCTCGATGCGCGTCGGCAGCTGGATGTGCCGGTGATCGGCTTCTATCACTCCGACCTGCCGCTACTAGTGGGCAACCGCATGGGCCACTGGGTCACGCCGAATATCGATGCGTATGTGCGCAAGTTGTACGGCAATTTCGACCGGGTGCTGGCGCCCAGCCTGGTCATGGCCGACAAGCTCAGCGGACTGGGCGTGCGCAATGTCTTCGTGCAACCGCTGGGCGTTGATCTGCACACCTTCCATCCGGATGCCCGCGATGCCGGACTGCGCAGCGAGCTGGGGATTGCCGAGGACACGCGCCTGCTGATCTTCGCCGGTCGCGGTTCCAAGGAGAAAAACCTGCCAGTGCTGCTCGATTGCATGAAACGCCTGGGCCCGCGCTATCACCTGTTGCTGGTCGGCTCGTCGATGCCGGCGTCCGTCCCGGACAACGTCAGCGTGATCGACCGGTTCTGCCCGGCCGCGCAGGTCGCGCGGCTGATGGCCAGTGCCGACGCGCTGATCCACGCCGGCGATCAGGAAACCTTCGGTCTGGTGATTCTGGAGGCCATGGCCTGCTGCATTCCGGTAGTGGCGGTGGCGGCCGGGGCGTTCGAGGAAATCGTCAGCGAATCCTGCGGCCTGCTCTGCGCGCCGAACAATGCGCAAGCCATGGCCAATGCCGTGCGCGAACTGTTCAGTCGCGGGACTGGCGTACTCGGTCAACAGGCACGCCAACATGTCGAACGGCATTACGCCTGGGACACGGTGGTCGACAGCCTGCTGGGGCATTATCACGCCGTACTTGGCGATTCGGTTCCGCGGGTGGCCAATGGCTGAATCTCACGAGCGTCCGACGCTAATGCTGGTGCTGCATGACGTGGCGCCTTCCACGTGGGCCGATTATCGAGCGTTCGTCGAAGCCGTTGACCGATTGGGCAACGTCCCGATGACGTGGCTGGTGGTCCCGGATTTCCATCGACACGATGCACTTGAAGGCCATCCAGCGTTTTGTCGAATGCTCGACGAGCGCGTCGCTCGCGGCGATGAACTGGCCCTGCACGGTCATTTTCATGAAGACACCGAACCCGGCCCGCGCACGGCGCGCGACTGGTTCATGCGCCGGGTCTACACCCATGAAGGCGAGTTCTATCAACTTTCCCGTGAAGCCGCCCTCGCCCGCCTGCGCCCAGGCATCGATTTGTTTCGGCGCCACGACTGGCCGCTGCACGGTTTCGTCGCCCCCGCCTGGTTGATGAGCGCCGGCACGCGCCAGGCACTGCGCGAATTGCCGCTGCGCTACACCAGCGATCGGCAGCATTTTTATCACTTGCCGGATTTCACTGCGGTCGAGGCTCCGGGACTGGTGTGGAGCGCACGCAGCGCCTGGCGTCGCGGCATGTCAAAGGTCATCAGCGAACAGCGTGAGCAGCGCTGGCGTCAGGCGCCGGTGATTCGTCTAGGCTTGCACCCGGTGGACATGCGCCACCGGTTTTCCCGGGATTACTGGTGGCGCACCCTTGAACGACTGTTGGCGGACGGACGCGTGCCCATGACCAAAATCGACTGGCTGACGCGCCAGCAAACTCAAGCCGAGCGTGCCGCTTGAGCCGCGGCATTCTATTGATGATCGGCCTGCTGGTGGCCGTGGCGGTGCCCGTCCTGCTCGGGGGCGGCGAAACCTGGGAGCGCCTGCAGGCCTTTCCGCTGCGCTGGCTGTTGATCATGTTCGCCATGGTTCTGCTGTGCTGGGGCATCAACACCTTGCGTCTGCGGCTGCTGCTCGGCGATCAGCGTGACCGGGTCACGCCCGTCAAAAGCCTCGGGGTGGTGATGGCCGCCGAATTTGCCTGGTGCGCCACGCCCGGCGGCAGCGGTGGGCCGTTGACGATCATGGCGCTGCTGGCCCGCAGCGGCGTGCGCCCGGCCCGGGGCAGCGCCGTGTTTGCGATGGATCAGTTGAGCGATCTGCTGTTTTTTCTCTGCGCCCTGATCGGAATTCTGATCTACGCGTTGTTCCAGCATCTCAGCGACCGTATGGAATGGTTGCTGATCGTCAGTGCCCTGTCGTTGACCGGTGGCCTGTTCAGTTGCGTGCTGGTCGCGCGCTATCACCGTCGCTTGATTCGCCTGAGCGGGCGCCTGCTGGCCGGGATGAACGTCGAACCCCGCACTCGACGGCGCTGGGCGCGGCAGTTGCTGCACTTTCTGGCCGCTTTCACCGATGCGCTGAAATTGCCGTGGCAGACATTGATCAAGGTGTTCGTTCTGACCTGCGTGCACTGGTCGCTGCGATACAGTGTGCTGTATCTGGCGTTGCGCGGGCTGGGGGCGGATGTGCAGTGGGCCTGGACGTTTCTGATCCAGATGCTTTCGCTGGGTGCGGGGCAATTCAGCCTGTTGCCGGGAGGTGCCGGTGCAGCGGAATTGACCTCGGCGGCGCTGCTGGCGCCGATGGTCGGCAAATCGACCGCGGCGGCGGCGATCCTGATCTGGCGGGTGGTGACGTTTTACTTCTATCTGCTGGTCGGTGGTCCGGTGTTTCTATTGATGCTGGGCCGGCCGTTGCTGAAAAAGCTGCTGAGCGTCAGACAGGCTTCTTGAGGTCATCCTCTTCGTCCTTGAGTTGTTCCCACAGTTCGGCAGCGCCGGGAAACTCCGTGCCGTCCTCCGGGCTCAGGTCATCCGGGTCATAGCGGCTCAAGCAGCCCTCGCCGAGGGTGGCGGGTGCCTTGGAAGTGGCTTTGTCCAGTGGATCGCTCATCGATATGTCCTCAAGGTCCGTGGATCGTTCCCACGCTCTGCGTGGGAACGCAGCCCGGGACGCTCTGCGTCCCAAAGCAGACGCGGAGCGTCTGAAGAGGCGTTCCCACGCAGAGCGTGGGAACGATCGTGAATCAGAACACCACGGTCTTGTTACCGTGCACCAGCACGCGGTCTTCCAGGTGATAACGCAGACCACGGGCCAGCACCATCTTCTCGACGTCACGGCCGAAACGCACCATGTCTTCGATGCTGTCGCTGTGGCTGACGCGTACTACGTCCTGCTCGATGATCGGGCCGGCATCCAGCTCTTCGGTCACGTAGTGGCAGGTCGCACCGATCAGCTTCACGCCGCGCATCGAAGCCTGGTGGTACGGCTTGGCACCGACGAACGACGGCAGGAAGCTGTGGTGAATGTTGATGACTTTGTGCGCATATTCGCGGCACATGTCCGGCGGCAGGATCTGCATGTAGCGCGCCAGCACCACCACTTCGGCGTCGTGGTGCTTGACCAGACGCGACACTTCATCGAAGGCCGGTTGCTTGTCCTGCGGATTGACCGGCACGTGGTAATAAGGAATGCCGTGCCACTCGACCATGCTGCGCAGGTCGTCGTGGTTGGAGATCACGCAGGAAATCTCGCAATCGAGTTCATCACTGTGCCAGCGGTGCAGCAGGTCAGCCAGGCAGTGGGATTCGCGGCTGGCCATCAGCACCACGCGTTTTTTCTGCTCGGTGTCGGTGATGCGCCAGTCCATCGAGAACTCTTCGGCGATCGGTGCAAACTTCTCGCGCAACACCTCGATACCAAAAGGCAGGGAATCGGCACGGATTTCGTGACGCATGAAGAACCAGCCGACCTGGTTATCCGAGTGGTGGCTCGCTTCGGTGATCCAGCCATTGTGGGCCGCCAGAAAGTTACTGACTTTGGCAACGATGCCAACGCGGTCCGGGCAAGAAATCACCAGCCGAAAAGTGCGCATGAGGGGGAAACTCCAGAACTTCGCAAAGGCGGCCATTCTAGCGACTGCGCGGGAAAACTGCAGTATTGATGACCCTCGGAGCCTCACGGCAGCCCGTCGCAGCTTTTTTGACGCTGGCAAACGCCAGAATGATGGCGCAGTAATAGCCATGCATGAACAGGCTTGTGTGAATATCTGTGAAGACTCCATCACATTATTTAACTGAACATCCAATTCACGGCTTTTCAACGTAACTAATTCAAATAAAAACCCCGGTTAAATGTTTACTTGATGAAACAGCCTGACTATTATTGCCGCACTGTCCCCTGCCATCGCGCACTCCCACATAAGGTAGTAATCATGTCCTTGATCAACGAATATCGTGCCACCGAAGAAGCTATCAAAGAGCTGCAAGCCCGTTTGAAGAACCTGTCGCAAGACGACAAACTGCAAGCCGAGCTGGAATTCGAAGGCAAACTGCGCACACTGATGGGCGAATATTCCAAATCCCTGCGCGACATCATCGCGCTGCTGGATCCAGAGTCCAAAACCAAAGCACCACGTGGCGGCGCAGCCAAAACTACCGGCACCAAGCGTGCTCGCAAAGTTAAACAATACAAAAACCCGCACAACGGCGAAGTCATCGAAACCAAAGGTGGCAACCACAAAACTCTGAAAGAGTGGAAAGCCAAGTGGGGCGGTGACGTGGTTGAAGGCTGGGCTACCCTGCTGGGCTAAGCCGCAACCCTTGTCGCAGAGCGCTTCTGTGACATAAAAAAACGCCAGCGAATGCTGGCGTTTTTTTATGCCCGGCATTCAAGCGCCGGACATGTTCGATTTCAAAGATCCAAACGTTTGCGTAATGCCTGGACATAGTTCTGCCATTCAACCAACACCTCGGCCTGCATCGGCGCAGCACTAAGCAGCCATTGCTCCATGGCCTCGGCAAAAGATTGCAAGGTATTAGGGGCGCCCCACTCCGGCGCGGACAAGCGTTGCCGGCAAAAGATTTTCCAGCGTTCTTGCTCTTCGAAATTCAACGTATCGGGAAAGTTACGTGCTCGATATCGAAACAACAATTCAGGCAAACGTTCATCATCGAACGGCCATTGCTCTCGCGCCAATTGAGCAGGATCGGTCGCCCTCACTTGCTCACATAAACGACGATCGCGATCACCGATAAATCCGTCGTACAACTGTTGTTCGGGATCTTCACTCGAGGCGAAATCTTCGCTGGCATAAATCGCCGAGACTTTATCTTTCCAAACTTGTTGTGCGTCACTTAGTCGCAATGCACGCGCCTGATACAACGCCATGTCCAGACCCAGACGCTGCTGATCTTCAGCTCTCAGCACCGCCAACGGCGCCACCACCGGGCACTTGTTGATGTGAATAAGCTTGAGCGGTACCGGCAACTCGCCTTCGGCCAGATCGTCGCGCCGGGTATACAGGCGCTGACGCAATGTTTCGGCATCGAGGTCGAGCAGCCCCTGCGGATCCAGGTGCAGATCACACACAATCAGCGCGTTCTTGTTGCGCGGATGCCAGGCCAGCGGCAGCACCACGCCGACATAACTGCGCGCAGCGGAGAAACGGCCGGAAATGTGCACCATCGGCTGCAACAGGCGAATTTGATCCATGACCTTCTGTTTACTGCGCAACTGGAACAGCCAGTCATACAGCTTCGGCTGCTTCTCGCGGATCAACCGGGCCAGAGCAATGGTGGCGCGCACGTCCGACAGGGCTTCGTGCGCATTGCCGTGATCGATGTTGTTGGCGGCGGTCAAGCGCTCGAGCTTGAGCGTCACCTTGCCCTCGTCATCGGTCGGCCAAACCAGCCCGTCCGGGCGCAACGCATAGGCGGCGCGCACTACATCGATCAGATCCCAGCGACTGTTGCCGCCCTGCCATTCACGGGCATAGGGATCGAAAAAGTTGCGGTACAGGCTGTAGCGGGTCATCTCGTCGTCGAAGCGCAGGGTGTTGTACCCCGCACCGCAAGTGCCGGGTGCCGCGAGCTGGGCGTGAACACGGGTCATGAAATCAGCTTCGCTCAAGCCCTGTTCGGCGAGACGACTCGGGGTGATGCCGGTGATCGCGCACGCCGCCGGGTGCGGCAGGATGTCTTCGCTGGGCTGGCAGTAGAGATTGACCGGCGCGTCGATTTCGTTGAGTTCGTGGTCGGTGCGGATCCCGGCCACCTGCAACGGGCGGTCGCATCGGGGATTGATGCCGGTGGTTTCGTAGTCGTACCAGAAAATGGAAGTCACGGGCGGTTCCTGAACTGAAGATCGGCAAAGTCTAGGCGTTCGACTGCGGTCGCGGCCAGCGCCGCATCATTCAGTCACCTTTGGTTGAAGGATGTGTATGACATAGTTATGTCGTTTCCCCCCGAGAGACTGCTAGCATCGGACGCACTTGCATCCCGATCCGGCAACATCAGGTAGCCCATGCTCGAGACCACAGCACCGCCAAGGAAAGCACCGCTGGCCCCGCCACTGGATACGCGGCACCAGGTCGAAACGCCGGAAGGCATCGACCTGCCGCTGCGTCCCGCCGGCCTGACGGTGCGTGCCGTGGCGTTCACCATCGATCTGGGGTTGCGCGGGCTGATCCTGGGCCTGCTGCTCATGGTGCTGGCGTTGCTTGGCAAGCTCGGTATCGGCCTCGGTTCATTGCTGCTGTTCGTGGTGAGCTGGTGGTACATGGTGTTGTTCGAAGTGCTGCGTCAGGGCCGCTCGCCGGGCAAGCAATGGATGGGCCTGCGGGTGGTGCACGACGATGGCACGCCGGTCGGCTGGTCAGCCTCCCTGTTGCGCAATTTGCTGCGTTTTGTCGACCTGATGCCGTTCGGCTATTTCCTCGGTGCGATCAGTTGCCTGCAACACCCGACCTTCAAACGCCTCGGCGACATCGCTGCCGGCACGCTGGTGATCTACAGCGAACGCCCGCTCAAGCGCCCGCAGTTGCCCGATGCCGAACCCCGCCGCTCACCGATCCCGCTGACCCTGACTGAACAACGCGCCCTGCTCGCCTTCGCCGAACGCCAAGGTGAACTGTCGACAGCGCGGGTCAACGAACTCGCTGCACTGCTGGCCCAGCCGCTGCACATCAGCGCGCCGAAAGCCGTCGGTGAACTCAACGGCATCGCTCGCGGCCTGTTGGGTCCGACATGAAGCAAAGCCTTTTCGAAACCCGCCACAAGGCCGAATGGGAGCGTTTCACCCTCGCCCTCGAACGACTTGAACGAGGCAAGGACACTTCGCAGGTCGCGGAATTTCCCAAGGCCTATCGCCGACTCTGCCAGCATCTGGCGCTGGCGCAGGAACGTGGATACAGCAGTTTTCTGGTCGACTCCTTGCAACAGCAAGTGCTGCGCGGGCATCAACAGCTTTACCGGCATCGCAGCCAGCTCGGCGCTAACGTGCTGGGTTTCATCCTCGCCGGTTTTCCACGGCTGGTGCGCGCCGAATGGCGCTTCGTGCTGGCCGCCGCCCTGTTGTTCTTCGGCAGCCTGGCCGGTTTCGGTTTGCTGGTTTTCCTGTTTCCGGAGCTGGTCTACAACCTGATACCCGCCGATCAGGTGCGCGAGATGCAAAGCATGTACGACCCCGCCGCCGGCCATCTCGGGCGTTCGGCCGAGCGCGCGGCGAGCGAAGACTGGGTGATGTTCGGCTACTACATCATGCACAACATCGGCATCGCCTTTCAGACCTTCGCCAGCGGTTTGCTGCTGGGGGTGGGCAGTGCGTTTTTCCTGTTCTACAACGGGCTGATCATCGGCGCGGTGGCCGGACACCTCAGTGAAATCGGCTTTGGCCAGACCTTCTGGTCGTTCGTGATCGGGCACGGTGCGTTCGAACTCAGCGCCATCGCCCTGGCCGGCGCGGCAGGACTGAAACTGGGTTGGGCATTGATCGCGCCGGGACGCCTGACACGAATCGAGGCCCTGCAGATCGCGGCGCGCCAGAGCATCCTGTTGATCTGCGGCGTGATGCTGTTTCTGTTGATCGCCGCGTTTATCGAAGCCTACTGGTCGTCGCGCACCGGGGTTACGCCGCAGACCAAATACCTGGTCGGCGCCGGGCTCTGGCTCTGCGTGGCGCTCTATCTGCTGTTCGCCGGAAGGACCCGCCATGCGCCTGAGTGACGCAACCGTGGCGATCCGTCCGCGCACCACCTGGGAAGCCATGGATCTGGGCGTGCTCATGAGCCAGCAACATCGGCGCCTGCTGATGACCAGTTGGGCCATCGTCACCCTGCCGCTGTTCGCGGTGCTCAGCCTGTTATTGTGGGATTCACCGTCGCTCGCCGTGTTCATCTTCTGGTGGCTGAAACCGGCCTACGAACGCCTGCCGCTGTACATCCTGTCCAAGGCGCTGTTCGGCGAAACACCCATCTTGAAACAGGCCTTGCGCCAATGGCCGCGCCTGCTCAAGCCGCAACTCATCGCCAGCCTGACCTGGCGCCGCCTCAGCCTCAGTCGCAGCTTCCTGCTGCCCGTGTTGCAACTCGAAGGCCTCGACGGCACCGCCCGCCAGCAGCGTTTGCAGGTGTTGTTGCAACGCAATGCCGGCGCCGCGCAGTGGCTGACGATCATCGGCGTGCATCTCGAAACGGCGCTGTGGATCGGCCTGATGGTGTTGTTCTACCTGCTTCTGCCGCAACAGGTCGAAACCGATTGGGACTGGCAAAGCCTGATCTTCGCGGCCGACTACGAATGGCGCTGGCTGGAGCATCTGACCAATGCGTTCTATGCGCTGATCCTGGTGATCTGGGAACCGGTGTATGTCGCCTGCGGGTTCAGTCTGTACCTGAACCGCCGCACCGTCCTCGAAGCCTGGGACATCGAACTGGTGTTCCGCCGCTTGCGTCAGCGTTTGAACAGCAGCGCAATCGGCTTGCTGCTGGTGGTGTGTCTGCTGTTGCCGGGCGTGCCATCAGTCTGGGCTGCCGACCCCGCCACTGCTTCGGATGCACCGCGTCTCTTGAACCAGCCGCTGACCAGCGAGGCGTCCCGCAACAGCATCAAGGCCTTGCTCGAACAACCGCCGTTCAAGAACAAGGAAACCGTCACCCGTTATCGCTTCGGCGAAGATCCTGCTGCTGCCGAAAAACCCAAGGAAGGCGGGGTACCGCGATGGTTGAAAACCCTGCTCGACTGGCTGGACGGCCGACACCTCGACGGTCTGGCCAAGGCGATTGAAGTCGTGCTGTGGGGCGCGGTGATCGCCGGGCTCGGCTGGCTGGTCTGGCGTTATCGGGATTTTCTGCAAACGTTCGTCGGCCGCCGTCCGCGCTTGCCCGAAACGAACAAAAGGCCCTTGCCGCAACAAGCCTTCGGTCTGGATCTGCAAAAGGAAAGCCTGCCCGATGACATAGCCAGCCATGCGGAACAGCTCTGGCAAACCGAGCCGCGCGCGGCATTGGGTCTGCTGTACCGGGCACTGCTCAGTCATCTATTGCACGACTTCAACCTGACCCTGAAACCCGCCGACACCGAAAACGAAGTGCTGGCCCGGATCGAACAGTTGCAGCGACCGGACCTGCTCACTTATAGCCGTCAGCTCACCGGTCACTGGCAGAACATGGCCTATGGGCACCGAGTACCGGCGGCGCATCTGCAACAGGAATTGTGTGACGGCTGGCGCACCCTGTTTGGCCAAGGAGTCGCCCGTTGAGCCGGCGCACGCTCTGGCTTTTGGGCGGCGCGCTGATCGTCGCCCTGCTCGGTGCGCTGGGCATTTATCTGTACCTCAAGGCCACGCCTTACCAGGCCGAGGTCGATCACGGCCCGTCCCCCGCCGCGCAAGCCAATCCTTATCTGGCAGCGGAGATGTTTCTGCGTGAACGCGGGATCGACGTCAGTCATGCGGAAAGCCTCGCCGTGTTGCCCGATATCGATCCGCGCCAGCACACGCTGCTGATGTTTAACGACCGCTCGAAAATGACCCCGCGTCAGGTCGATCAGGTGCTGAACTGGGCCCGGGCCGGTGGAAGGCTGGTGTTCGTCGCCGAATCGATCTGGGATGAAAAGACCGGCCAGAGCAACGACCTGCTGCTCGACCGCGTGCAACTGCACCAATCCTTCACCAAGGATCTCAAGGGCGCGCCACCGGATGCCGCCGAAGATCCCTGGCCCAATCTGACCAAGCTCTATCTGGAAGACGAAGACGCGCCCGCCTATGCCGGATTCGACACCGCGTTCCACCTCGACGACCCGAAAAACCTCGCCCAAGCCTGGGCCAACAGCGCAAAAGCCACGCACATGATGCAACTGGCGTTCGGGCTCGGCACGATCACCGTGGTCACCGATGCCGATCTGTGGAAAACCCCGGCCATTGCGCAACACGACAATGCCTGGCTGCTCTGGTACCTCAGCGCCGACACCGCCGTGACGCTGCTGTACAACACCGAACACGACGGTCTGCTGACCCTGCTCTGGCGCTATTTCCCACAAGCCATCATTGCCCTGCTCGCGCTGATCGGCCTGTGGCTGTGGCATGTCGGCGTACGTCACGGGCCGGTGCAGGCGCCGGCTCCGAGTGGTCGTCGACAGTTGATGGAACACCTGCGCGCCAGTGCCGATTTCATCCTGCGTCACAACGGCCAACAGACCTTGCTGCAAGCGTTGCAGCAGGACGTCCTGCGCCGCGCCCGTCACCGTCATCCCGGTTTCGACCAACTGAACGTCGCCGAACAATGGCTGGTGCTGTCACGCCTGACCCGCCAACCGACCCGTGCCATCAGCCAGGCCCTGAGCCCGGCACCGAAGCGGCGTCTGTCCAGCGCCGAACTCTGCCGTCAGGTCGCCCACCTGCAAGCCTTGAGGAACACGCTATGACCGAACACATCGAATCCGGCTCGCCCAGCCACGCGGCCCAGCAACGCCAGCGCGCGAGCCAGTTGGCGCAAGCGGTGCGCGGTGAATTGCAGAAGGCGCTGATCGGCCAGAACACGGTGATCGACGACGTGCTGACCGCGCTGATCGCCGGCGGTCACGTGCTGCTCGAAGGCGTTCCGGGCCTTGGCAAGACCCTGCTGGTACGCGCCCTGGCGAAATGCTTCGGCGGCGAGTTCGCGCGTATTCAGTTCACCCCGGACCTGATGCCCAGCGACGTCACCGGCCACGCGGTCTACGACCTGCAGACCGAGCAGTTCAAACTGCGCAAAGGCCCGTTGTTCACCAACCTGCTGCTGGCCGACGAGATCAACCGCGCCCCGGCCAAGACGCAAGCCGCCCTGCTCGAAGCGATGCAGGAACGTCAGGTCACCCTCGAAGGGCGGGCGCTGCCGATTGCTCAACCGTTCATGGTGCTCGCCACCCAGAACCCGATCGAACAGGAAGGCACTTACCCGCTGCCGGAGGCCGAACTCGACCGCTTCATGCTCAAGGTGCGCATGGATTACCCCGACGCCGATCAGGAGCTGGACATGGTGCGGCAGGTCAGCCGCTCGACCCGCGCCGACATGCTCGATGTGCAACCGCTGCGCACCGTGCTGCAGGCCAAGGACGTGCAAGCCCTGCAGCGCATCGCCAGCGATCTGCCGCTGGATGATCAGGTGCTCGATTACGCCGTGCGCCTCGCCCGCAGCACCCGCACCTGGCCGGGGCTGACCCTCGGCGCCGGGCCACGCGCCTCCATTGCACTGGTGCGTTGCGCCCGCGCCCGGGCCCTGTTGCGCGGCGGTGAATTCGTGATCCCGGACGACATCAAGGGCTGCGCACTGGCGGTGTTGCGCCATCGCGTACGCCTTGCACCGGAGCTGGACATCGAAGGGCTGCAAGTCGATCAAGTCCTTCAGCAACTGCTCGACCAAGTACCGGCGCCGCGCCTGTGAACCCCTCGCGCCTGCTGTTGATCTGGCTGGCGATCCTGCTGGCCATCGGCATTGTGCTGGGCGCGTTGCAGGCGCTGGACGTCGAGGTGCCATCGAGCCTGCTGTCGATCAACTGGGGATTGTTGCTGGCGCTGTTTGCGCTGAGCCTGCTGGACGCGCTGCGCCTCAAGCGCCTGCCCTCGCCCCGCGTGCAACGACAGATGCCCGGCAGCCTGGCCCTCGGTCGCTGGAGCG
The DNA here is from genome assembly GCF_002112885.1 of Pseudomonas sp. B37(2017). Classification (NCBI taxonomy): domain Bacteria; kingdom Pseudomonadati; phylum Pseudomonadota; class Gammaproteobacteria; order Pseudomonadales; family Pseudomonadaceae; genus Pseudomonas; species Pseudomonas sp. B37(2017). Next base: position 151,467 of record NZ_NEIX01000004.1, read on the forward strand.
AAATCCGGCTGGAAATCGAACACGACTTCGACCCACCACTGGCCATTCAAATTTTCGACCACGTACCCGACGGCCTCAGCCACGAAAACCTGCCGCTTTCCACCGAGCTGCAACCCGGCCAGCGCAGCCTGATCGGCTATCGCCTGCGCCCGCTCAAACGCGGCCACTTCACCTTCGAAACCTGCGAACTCAACCTGCCGAGCCCCTTCGGCCTGTGGTCCGGCAAACGCCTGCTGAACATCACCGACCACACCCGCGTCTACCCCGACTTCGCCCGCCTCTACGGCGGCCAGTTGCTGGCGGTCGACAACTGGCTCAGCCAGCTCGGCGTACGCCAGCGCCAACGCCGTGGCCAAGGGATGGAATTCCATCAACTGCGCGAATTTCGCGAAGGCGACAGCCTGCGCCAGATCGACTGGAAAGCCACCGCCCGCCATCGCACACCGATTGCCCGGGAGTACGAAGACGAACGGGATCAACAAATCATCTTCATGCTTGATTGCGGCCGGCAGATGCGCAGTCAGGACGGCGAGCTGTCACATTTCGATCATGCGTTGAATGCGTGTCTGCTGTTGAGTTATGTGGCGTTGCGGCAGGGAGATGCGGTGGGGTTGATGACCTTCGCCAGCGATCAGCCGCGGTTTATTGCACCGGTCAAAGGGGCGGGACAGCTCAAGGTGTTGCTCAACGGTGTTTATGATCTGGATAGCACACGACGTTCGGCGGATTATCCGGCGGCGGTGAATCAGTTGCTGACAAGGCAAAAGCGGCGGGCGCTGGTGGTGTTGGTGACTAATGTGCGGGATGAGGACGATGAAGAACTGCTGAGTGCCGTGCAGCGCTTGAGTCAGCAACATCGGGTTTTGGTCGCAAGCTTGCGGGAAACCGTGCTGGACGACCTGCGCCATCATCCGGTGCAAACACTGGATGAAACGCTGACTTACTGCGCGACCGTGGATTATCTCAACACCAGCGCGCAACACCATGAGCGGTTGAGTGCACAGGGTATCGCGGTGGTAGAGGCCGGTCCGGAGGAATTGGGTACCGGGCTGGTAACACGGTATTTGAGCTGGAAGAAGACCGGTACTTTTTAGGTTACGTCGGCGACGTCATCAGGCACAGTTGCCCCCAGAGAGACTGGATTTTCCGGTGACAGTTTGAGTATGCGTTCTGCCCCGAGTACCAGGTTGTAAGCCCCTCCTCCCGCATTGGTAGTGAACTGCCAAACCAGCCCGGTCATCGTCAAGGTTCTCCAAACACCCAGTGCCGGCTGCACACCTGTAATTCCCAGTTGAGTGGCCGATGAGAACCCGGTCAGGCCCAGAGTAAAGGCGCGGCCAAGCAACGCACTGTCTGGATTGGTAACCCTCAGCGTGATGCTATGAGTTCCCGCATTACGGGGAAACCTGGTTTCTTCCCCCCATGAAGTGCCGACAGGCTCTGCATTCAAATGGAAGATGGCATCACTCCAGACACCGGCAGCCAGCGTCTTGAAGCGAAAGGTGTGGGAGGCTGCTTTCGTCGGATCGGTTTCCAGCGTAGCGGTCACCGCGATATCCCCAACCTGTGTCGCCGTATAGCGTAAAAGCGCCCACCCGCTCTGGTCCGTCTTCACCCGGAACTCCTCCGGCTGCGTCGAGATGTTGAAGATCACCTCTTGATCGGATGCGGCCACGCGAGTACCGGAGTCAATCACCCTCACGGCCAGCGAAACCGTTTCTCCGGTCACAGGATCAAACATGGCCTCACGCACTTCGGCAATCTCAACCGCGTTGGATGCTGCTTGGGTTTGTCGAGACATGATTCATTCCTCTTCGGGTGGGATCGTCGATAGCGGCAGAACCGTTACTTCAAAGAGATAGGACGTGGGCGTTTGATCATAAGGACTGGGGGGCGTGGCTGTGACTTGAAACTTCCCCGGTTCTGTGGCCCTGAAGAGACAGCGGGCCCAACCCGATCCGTCAGTAGTGAAAGGCCTCGAACCCGTTGAGTCTTCAAACATCACCGCAAGCCCTGACACTGCGTCACGGGTGTAAAACGACTTGGCCTGGATCTCCAGAGAGACTGTCTCCCCCACCTGCGGATCAAATGCCGGCCCACGCGTGGTAGCCACTATTCGGTGGTGGCCCACCGAGACAGGCTGTTTGGGATAATCGAAATCGGCCTCAGGCAGGCTGAGCACAATGCCTTGGCCATCGCCCTCAGTGCTGAGTGTGGCATCGACATTCCACAGCACGCCGGCGCTCTCGATTTTCTGATCAGTTTCGGGCGTCAATTGCATGTTGAGTTTGTCGCCCTCCATCAACTTCGCTCCCATCATCAGCCCGGTTACAAGGCTGTCACCGGCAGGCGTGAAAACGCATTCGTGACTGGCGCCAATACAGGCGTACAACGTTTCGCCCGCGGCCAACTCATGGCCGTCCACAGTGAATGTTCCGAGGTCCTGGAGAATGGGTGGCAGCAATATTCCCTGCTGCACATACGAGCCCAATGCTGCATGGCGAACGATCAACTGGAAGCGTGAACTGCTCGGATAGGTGGAGCTGACCTGGTAACCAAGGCCCTCAGTGGTCACCTTACGGGGAGTAGCCGGATCAGGATGGACATCAAACTGCAACTCTGGATCGGACTCACTGATCAGTTCCACAGTGACAAACTCGTCAATCAGACGGTCTTCAACCGACATGATCTTGAGCTCCACAGGTGGCGTATCACGAAAACAGATGTGCCCGGTGCTTCCCTCCAGTCGGCCATCCAGCGTCACGGAGGCCAACTGCGCCCAACGATCTTCACCATATATATAAATTGAGAACTGCTCGGTGGGATCGATTGAATCGTAGCCACTGTCAACTCTCACCGTGACTACAAGCTCGCCCTCTGCTTCAGGCTTCAATGCAAATTGAGCCTGACCGCCAACGTCTGTCAGTACCTCCTGTTCCGTTCCATCATCGATACGCCAGTAAGTTTTTACTCCCGTAACGCCCCCTACACCGGGCACCTTCGATTCAATATCGACGGACAGTATCAGGTCGGGACCGCCCACGGCCGGGAACTTAGATGACTGATACGGGTTGTGGATGGATAACCAATTGTGAGCCAGGTCCACGGTTTGAAGGGGAGAGGGCTCCAGTAATCTCGAACATCTTAGATTCCACCCGATCTTGCTGCTTGTGAGGTTTGCACAGTCAGCGCTCCAGGCTCCTTTAGAATCGGTGACAGGCTGCCCGATCTCGAAATCAGGCTTGAGGGTCAGGCCCATTTCCCCCGGCGTGACATCCCCTATCCAATTCAGCTTCAATTCGGAGTCGTTCAGGACATTGGCATCCGTGAACATCATTTCTATCTCGTGGCTGGCGCCGCGATTGATAAAAGCCGTTCGGCTTCCCCAGACCCACGCATCGAGTTCATCCAGTCGTAGTGTGGTGCTCGTCCAGGGATCCTCCTGAAAGGCAAAGGAAACGAGCCGGAAATGAGCGTCTTCCGGTTTGTAGTAGCTTTCGACCTCTGCCTTGATTACAAAAGCGCCTTTCAGGGTCGGCTTGTAGATCAAGACCGCTTCGCCCTTTTCATCCGAATCCTGCGTTGACAATACCTCTCCCGTACTTTCAAGCGTAAAAATGACCTTACGCTTGGCCAAGGCCATACGGGTGAAGTGAGAGACCACTTTCACCCTCAACTCCACACCTTGACCGAGGGCAATAACCGGGTAGTGCTCAGGCGGCATCTCTGCAATGACATCCAGATGAAAATGACCGGAGATCACAGGTAGAAGATACTGGTCTGCGGTGTAGACGGTCTGGATGGCAAGGAGGTTCGAAATCTGGACGTCCTCCATGATTGATCGACAGGTGATTTGCCAATCCTTATCAAGCGGATAGGATTGCTTCCAGTCAGGACTCGCGCTGAGAACGTTCTCGGCATCGTCCAGATTCCATAATTCTGCCCGCGTTTTATGCCAGGCATTTTCGAGATGAACCTGGAAGGCAAGTCTATGTGTCGCACCAATGCACAGACGCACTTGACGCTGTGTCTGAACTTCCCCGTCAACCGTCACGGAGTCCAACTGCAAGGGTTCCAGACACAGCAACAACTTAGCGGATGTAAAACACACAATGCCCGGGTGGACTGGCAAGGGATTTGGCGGGCTGATGACAGAAATCTTGACAGTCGTTTCCTCCTCGTCCAGCAGGAGCGTTACTTTGAGTGGAGTCAGCTCCAGATCCAACAGGTCCGGGCTAGGGCCCTGTGCGTGCTCTTTCTGGAGTGACGGAACAAGGTCCACATCGTATTCACCTCCACGACCCGGGTTGATCCTCAGTGTCCCTGGGCTTTCTACCGAGAACGCCTGGTACATGAAATCCAACGTGTAATCTGCCTTGCCGGGACGGGGGCGCGGATACTCAGCCAGGCTTACCGTCTGCCAGCCAGCTCCCGTATCAACAGCCCCCATGAAGCCAATCGACTTCTCCTCCCACCTCGCTGTCTGGTGGGTGACCCGGCGCCCGTCATTTACCTCCCATCCCTCCAGATCCTCAGGGAAGAACCCGTTGTATAAAAAGCTTTCATCGGCGCGGCTATCTTTATCACTCATGAAGGCATCCTCCTGGCGCGACCCGATGCGCTTGATCTACCGGTCGCTGGAGAGCCGGAGAGCAAAACCTCAACTTCGCGGGCAAAATCCGGGCCGCCATCCCGGGCCTGATAAGTGATCGTCACGATGATGTCAGTCAAAGAGCGCAAAAGGCTGGCCTGACCAGGCTGAGCAGCTCTGGGAAACGTCAGCTGCCAGCTTGAATGGCAACCCGTGCCCTCATACGGCAGGTAACGATCATCGCCTCCCCGTTCGGCAATACCGTTCTCGTCCAAGCCTCTGGACAACACTATCTGCTGATGCGGGCGCAGGTTCTCCACCAGTGACCCGGAATCCGTAGAGGCAACACCTTCAAACAAGCTTTTGACAGCGGCAATATTCGGCTCTACGACAATAGAACTGCCTAATTGCACCAGCGTGGCGCGAATATTCTGGTACGGCCCGAGCAAGCCGGGGCAAGTGCATCTCAACTCCAGGATCTGACGGCAGTAGTGCGAGGGATAATCTTGAGCGAAGAGCTCCTCGTTAAGCTTGAAACGCAATTCCCCTGAAGTCTTGAAGTCATTCCATTCCTCTTCAATGACAAGTTCCTTCAGAGAGATCGTCTTTTCCAGTTGCAACCGACGCTCGTCACGCTTGAGCCGCGCTGCCGCCATCTGCAACAGATTCATCTTCAAAGAAGCACCCGCGTTGAATCCGTGTCGGGCGTCATACCAGACATCATGGCGGATAAACTGCATCGTGAAGTCGCCCATTTCATACTGCAGACAGCGCTGAGCGATGACGCAGTGACTGACCACCAAGTCGTATAGTTGAAACAGCAATGACTTCAATTGCCCTACGACCCAGTTACTTAATTCCTGGTTTGTGCTACGCCGCTTGTAGAACGCGAACATCTCCATGGATTGTGTGTTGACCACTTCTGTAAGTTGCAGAGTTGCCCGGGCGGCAATGATCGCCTGTTCCTGAGCCTGATACTGCTCGCGCAGCACCCGCGCCTCGGCTTTGGCCTGCTCGAGCATAAAGATCCACTCCTCCTCACGCCGTTGATGACCCGCATTGATGCTGGACTCCTCGGCTTCGCTTCTCCAGAACTGTGCGATCAATTGAAGCAACTCGGCACCCGCGTAGGGCACGGCCGCAGGACGCATGCCACCGGCTGCCATCCCATAAATGTTGGGTATTAAATCCAGCCCGGCCCCGATGGTCTGAAGTACGCCGGCACTCACTGAGACATCACGCGCGTCTCGGTTCTTTTCCAGAACCCTGTTCTCGGCCTCGGACACCCCCTTTTTGATCAATGCCTCAAAGCGCTGCACCTGGGCCTGGACCAGACTTTCGCTTTGACGCAGCGATTCCGCGATTAACTCTTGCTGGGCAATTGTCGCTACCTGGATCGAGCGGTTGTAGTCGGCCAACTCGATGACATGACGGTATTGCAGCTCCTCCTGCTCGCCCCGGTCCCGCAACTCCATCCACGACCTGAGCAGTTCCTCTTGCTGGATCATAAAATCCGCAAGCTGCATCGCCAGGTTGAAAGCGGTCTGCCATTTGTAAGGCACCACCTTCAGTTGCCCGCCGGGATCGCGAGACGAGCCCAGCGTACCGTTGCCTTGTGCAATCAGTAGCTCCCGCGCATCCATTGGTAGTGCGAACAATCGAATCGACAAGGGCTGACCGTCGATCGAACGATTCTCTCGCAAGTTCTTCAGCCGAGAGTTCAGCAGTGTCCACAATCGGTTGGGCCGATCGTTGATGCCGTCCTTGAATACACTGGTACCCAATAGTCCCAGGCGCGGTTGCCCCTGCATTGAAAGAGGCACATCCCCCAGTCCGACCTCAAGTCGGGCCTCAAATGTCTTGAGGGACTCGCGGCCCTGGATCTTCGTCACCAATTGGCTCAGTTTCACCGGGGTCCAGATACTGGCCGTCTGAGGGACCGGTTCTTCACCGATCAGCATCTGCGCCTTGCTGTACAGAAGGCTGGCGCGGACCATGCTGTCGTAATCCAGCTGACGGTATAAATCATCACCTTCGGCGATCAGGTTTTCCACGTAATGAAGGAAGATGGCAATCATGTGGTGAATCGGTGCGCAATAACCGATTGCATCCGGATCCGTCGGAGCCGGGTTCTCATACGAACAATTGACAGCGTCGATTTTCAGCGGGCGGCAGAGCCAGTACGCGTCCCGGGGAATCACATCGCGGTTCCTGGGGTCTGGCGGAATTTCGGGTGACAACGGGTCGAATATAAACTCGAACCATTGTCGCGCTTCGCCATAAGAACCGGCTTCCGAAAAGCGCCTGGCGACCAAATGTACGCAATGATAGAACAGCTCCCAGAAGTACCGACCATTGCAGCCGTCAAAGGGGCCGTTCGGTTCGAGCGTATCATCGGGGAGTTTTTTTTCTTGGATATGCTGTGTTGTCCAGTGGAGCAGAGCCTCGACCGACACTGCCGCCAGACTGGTCAGTACTGCGCCGAACTCTGAGTTGAGTCGAGCATATTTGAGCTTCTGTTCGGCATTGTTGAAACTCAGGAACTGCGAACCTTTACTACTGACCTTGTCGATGAAGGGGGTCTGGTACTGGGAGGGACGCTTGTTCAATTTCAAAAAGAACCGCTTTTTTCCCTGAACTGCGCCGAACGTAAAAGGGATCTCCGCATCAATGGGAAAATAATTGACGCTGTTCGAACTCGTATCTCGTTTAAAAACCAGCCAGGGCGTTGAATAGTCGCCGCGCAAATCGGCGATCGAATGCCAGTTCGGAGGGTCGTCCGCGAGTCGTGCATCCATGCCGAACTCGAATTGCGCAGGCACGTAGAGAATCCTGGGCACCAGCAGGTTTTTGTCGTTCGATACCGTTACACCCAGGACATCGACGGTAAATCCGGCACCGCCCCGAATTTGTTCCGGGGTGGCTTCGAGCAGATAAGACAGTGCTGCAGTTGAGAGGTCGACCTCGGCTTTGGCCACCCAGATTCCGTCTCCTACCGTTGCTTCCTCGAAGTCATTGATGGCAAAGGAATGGACATCTTGCTTACCCGCACCTTCAGGCAGTTGTACGAGATGGATATCCGTCGGTTGGCGTCCTGTCGTCAGGGTGATGCTGACCTGCTGCCCGCCGACACCGACAATCTCGACGTCGGTATACGTTGTGCCATGGATTGCCCTCCAGCCGATCGACAACTGCTGCAGTTCGCGTCCACGTTCCTGCACCGCATCGCAGCGTCCGCGTACTCTGAGCACTTCGTAAAATTTTCCGTCCGTCCATTGCTCGCGTGTGTAGACGGCGTCCAGATACAGGCTCTCACTGACAGGCCCTGCCACTATGTCTTGGGTGCGGACGGTGATTGGCGAATAATCCGCTGGCACCACCTTCTGTTGCAGACTGGCTGGATTGTTGAAACGTCCGAAGACCATTTGCAGCTGGGTGTCGATATCCCCCGGCACCTTGTTCATTCGCGCATCGCGGGTTTCATGGATTTCTATTTCATGCAGCGGTGCCTTCCCGCCCAGGTCTTGGCGGTTGGTGTAACACACGCTCAACAAATCATCACGAGGATCGCCATCGCCTTGAGAAAAAGCGATCAGCCGTCCGTTGGAGACATCGTGTTCGCACTCTTGACGCCACAAGGTCAAAGGGGCTGACCATTGATCGTTAAGAGAACTGAAGGCCAGTTGAATCTGCAATTTCCAGGGTGACTGCACCACACCATTGGTATCGACCTGACGCTCGACCCACTCGCACCAGACCAGAACCGGCCGCCCGAGCCAGATCACGCATCGTATATCCACCACCTTGCCCGAGGTGACAATGTCGCATTTGCGCCACTCACTCCAGTTATGAGGGCCGATCGTTATGCTGTTCACGTCAACGTGAACCTTGACACTGCGCAGGTGGTAAGCGAACGGCGGCGTCTGCTCCTGTCCGATCAGGTAGTAATCTGCCTGGCGGGTATTTTTCCCATCGATGTAGCCGGCGAGCACGTCCAGGTCACTTATCTCCTGGAGGCCCCTGGTGTAACCCATCAGAGCGGTTTTGACCGATGCGTTGCTCAGCCGCCTCTGTTGCAGATTGCCTTCGAACGTGCGGAACAGCGCGGTTTTGTTCAGACGTAATGTCGGATCGATGTAGTTTGACGCATGAGTCATGAGTTCCTGGTTGGCCGACCACCTGCTGTAACGGCTCAAGTACTGATCCCAATACAGCCGGTCATCCGGCTCGAAATAAACGTTTGTGAAACCCGGTTCGGTTCCCCCGAATACCGAATGAACAAATTGCTGCAAAGTCCGCACAGTGGAGGAAACCTTCGTGGCTTCCAATTGCGCCTTGTCCTGAAGATCGGCCAACAGATACCCACTTAGCTCTTCGAGAGTGCGAATCCGGCTCTCACCGGTCCACAGCCTTTTGCCCAGCACCGCAGCGGCCATTGCCTTCACGAAACCTTCATTGAGCTCGTCCAGTTGGGGCGTAGACATTCTTGTTCTCCCTGTTGCAAGGTGTTGACTTGACAACGAGTGGCCATGGGCAATCGGTCAATTCATGATTTCGATGGAGAGCCCCGCACCACTGACCGTTTACGCAACGTCCCTTCAAGCACCAGGACCTGCTCCAGGAGGTCGGCGTACACACCGATCTGAAAGTCGCCGTTGCGTACGTTGCCGATGTGGATGTCCACACTGTGAGCGGATTCAGTGAAATCAAAACGCCTGGCCATCGGCGGGTCGAAAACCATGGCCAGCGCCTGCGTGGAGTACGTGGAGCTCCATCCAAGGGCGCCCTGGGTGCCGACGATCTGAGAGGGGTCTGTCGCTGCGATTTCAAGGCGGTAATGCCCATCCCTGTACAGTTCAAGGGTGTCGCGCCCCGGGATGATCGAGATCGAGGTCTCCGAACCATCGTCTGCGATGATGATCAGCGTGACTGTCCAGCCGAAGGCTTTAATGGCCGTCAAATTGAAGACTCTGGCTGGCTCGAGCGGATGCTGTTCCAGCATCGCGGTCACCTTGAACTCGCCTGCCTGCTTCGCCGAGAACGGATATTTCGAGCGACCTGGCTCATCTGTCTTGAGGATGACGTCCACAGGTGGATCCGAATCGACGGTCCACCTCACGGGATAATGTTCAAGCGCTGGAGCGCTCGGGTCGTCGCTCTCTTTCACAACAATCCACACCGGCGTTGCCGTTGCGCCCACCACTGGAAAGGGTATGTTTTGCAAAAAGTCCCGGATCACGGCACCACTGGCGACCCAGACCGTGAGTTCAACGGCGGCATCACTACCCAATTGCGCAAAAATCGTCAAAGGACCGGCTTCGAGGCTGGCCAGAGAAAACAGGCAGACGCCGTTAATATCGCTGTCCACCCCGGTTTTACTGGCATCACTGCTCGTCCACCACTCTACCCGCCGATGCGCCACGGGTTCGTCATCCAGCCCCACCACCTTGCAACGCACCTCCAGCGGTTGACCTGCCATGGCCACATCGCTGACAAACGGGTTACCGGAAATCCGCGGTTTGTCCGCGAACTTGAGCAGACCTGTGAAGGTAAAGCTGTGGGATTCATCCACATTACCCACAGTAATCCTGGCATCGCCGGGAGACAGGCTGGAAATCCAGACCTTACTCACGCCATCCTTATCGGTGACGGTCTGACGCGGCCGAATCTGCCCGACAGTCGTTCTCCACAGCACCGGATAATGGGCGACAGGATTGCCGTACCTGTCCATTACAGTGGTAAACACCTCTTGTTCCCACAAATTGCCCGCCAGCACGGGATCCCGGGGGATCTCGGAACTCTGCAAGGGTCTGGCCTGTGCGCTCTCCAGATCAGGACCGATCCGTACCGATGGGCCAAACTGTGGGTCATGAAACGGCAGGCTGTAGCGTAAATGCGCCGTTCCCACCCTTGCCCCGGCCTGCAATCGCGCCCATGCACGCCCCTGACGGTCTGTTGTGACCGTAGGCGTGAGTACAACCCCAAGATCGGTTTCGATATAAAGCGTCACTCCTGCTAGAGGAATGCCGAAAAAATCAAGCAGCGTGATCAGAAACTCCGCGACCTCCAGATCCAGTCCCACAATCAGGCTCGTGTTATCCACCACGCAATGGGTGTTGTAACTCTGGCCGACCTCAGCCGAGTCCGGCGAGGTTTTCGAATCATTGAATCGGCTCAGGCTTTCCAGTGCCTTTTGAGCACCCTGCTGATATTGCGAATTGCCATCGAGCAGATTCAGTTTGCCAAGAGTGACCGCCGTCTCGGCGTCCATACCTTTTGACGCCAGCTCCAGCGTGCGCATCAGAACGCCAAGCTCTTCGAGCGTACGTAGCAAGGGTAGCGCCGGTTCTTCACTCGCTTCGGCCACGGCATTGATATGCTCGACAACTTTGAGCACTTGACCGATGCCACAGCCGAAGAAACGGGCCAGTTTGTCGGCCGCGGCATCGCGAAACAGACGCTGCGCATCAGGACTCAAGTCATTGGGTAAATCATTTGCCTGGCCCAGGTAGTCGTATATTTTTTCTTCCGGTTGCCGAGCGCGCTCCACCAGTCGACCGAAAAGTGCCAGGCAGTAAATAGTATTGATCGATATGTCGAAGCGATCCTCAAGGCTGAACTGCAGAAAATTTTCGCCAGTGAGGAGCCTCGCAAGCAGTGACGGGCTCAATTTGAGCTTGTCGGCAATTCGTGCACGGCGCTCCACTTCCGCGAACGTTTTCAGAAACAGATCAGGCTCCTCCAGAGCCTTCATTTTGCGCCGCTGACGCTGCACCGGCGTGACCAGCGCCTCCTTCAAAAACTCGTACGAATGCCCTTGGGCCCACATCAACACCTGAGCCGTGAGCAATTCGCCAAGCTTCAGGAAAACCGACAGGCTCACCTCGACCAGCACCCGTTGCTCGTCCCGGCAGCGCAGCACGACCATGAGCAGAAGCGCATGCAAAGCCGCCCTGTCCCGTACGACGTCCGGAGGGGGGGACTCAGAGGGGTAGACATGTTTTGCAATCGCTATGAACGCCTCATTGGCACGTGCCAGAAACTGCTCTTCAGTCTCGTCATACCGCCCGACAACCGCGCCTTTATCGTCCACCAGCGAACCGAGCAATTGCAGCCAGTCGATCGGTTGATCATTGCTCGTACGCGCAGGTGCGCCAGCTTCCAGCAGCGTGGCTGACTTCACTAATATCGGCTGCACCTGACTGCTCAGCTGCAACAGGAATTGCTCCTGACTTTCGGTCCAGACGGTTGGAACGTAGACCGGATTGACGTATTGCACTAACCAAGGCACCGGCACATTGAAATCGTTGGTCCACTCCACACAGGTCATCACTGCATGAATGGTGCTCAATGCATCTGCGGCATCTGTCGTCCCATAAGCAGAGACCAGCGGCCTGCCAGCCAATTGCGGCGCCAGGCCAAGGGTTTGAAGCAGTGCGGTGAGTTCGATAGGCGTCAAGCCGAACATGCGGGCCAACCGCACCAGCCGCCAGAAACTCGATAGCGTCTCAAGATTGCACTTGAGGTGCGTCCTGAGCCCAAACGCTTCGGCGATCACAGTTGCCAGATAGCGATAGGTCTCGGGGTTGATGCCCAACCCTTTGCAAATCTGCTGAACTGTTTGCTGGTCGGCCGACGTGATGGGGATGATCGCGAACTCACGATCAGTGATCTTCAAGGGGTCATCAAACGGTTCTGAATGGTTGTAGCCCTGATCAAAAAACGCCGGAACTCCATTCTGACCATGGGGCGACAACACATCCAGGATCCCCGCGAAGTCTTCCGCGGTGCAGTCGTATTTAGCACTCAGCTCGACGAAAAGCCCCACAGCGCTCAGCGTACTGGAGCGAATCCACAAGGCCGCGTCCGCCCCGCCCCGGCGCTCTGCGTTCATCACCGCGATGAGTATTCGGTCCACCAGGTAGCTCGGCAAACCCAATAGCCGATCCAGGCGGCTTTTGCGTTGCATACGGTCTGTACGGTGCTCCAGGGCGGAGTCTTCCCCAATATTCGTCAACAGATGCCTGGGTTCGATGTCGCCATATTCGATTCCGATCGCCGGTTCTGTCCCGCCATGAATGAACCGTGCGCCCGCTACCTCTCCTGTCAAAGGTTCATCGGGGTCACCCAGCGCCGGAGCGTTGGGTGAAAGTTTGGGTGTATATCGCCCCATCGCCAGAAAACAGTCGACCTGATCCTGGGTAAAGCCCATTGCAAGCCTGAAAATCCAGAGTCTGCGCAGAGATGCATTGGCAATCACAAGACTGCCAAAGTTTTCCAGATAGAAGTCCCCGGCAGACTTTTGTGGATCCGCATCGATTCGGCCCGTACTTGGGTCTACCCTTTGCAGCGATTTGCCGGCCGGCTCGGTCCCCCGCCCAAAGTAAGGGGATTCGAGCAACAACGCTGAGAGCGCCGGACCGCTGCCAATACTCTGCTGGAGGGCTGCGTCGTCACGTGGCCCGCGCCCACCGGCATTCTTGAAATAGGGATACTTGGGATCGAGCCTGCGAATGACTTCCCCCAGCGAGCCATTTTCAACGACCTGCCGCACAACGTGTCGGATACTGAGCCGGTCATGCTCGTAGGGCATTTCCTGGGGGAACCGAATGGAGCGAAGGTAGTCCTTGGCCGTTGAAAAGCTCTCGCCTTCTTTCGACAGAATCAATGCTTCAAGTATCGTGCTATTGATCTCGACCCGGGACTTCACCTGATTGATAGCCGCCTCATCAATCAGCAGGTCGTCCACATCGCTGCGACGCAATGTCAGCGGAATGGCACCCGGCCCCGCTTTCGGCTCGATCAGCTCACGTATCCACTGGCGCAAGGCCACTAAATAGGCTGTCGTGGACGCGCTGTGTTCCGGGCTACCCAGAGCAGCAGCGCCATCAACATCGGGAGAAAAAATCTGCTGATAGGTCGGCAGCGGCCCGGCCATTCCTTTATCGCTGGGTCTCGGCACTCCACGCAGGTGTTGCTGGCGGTACAGCCTGGCGATATTAAGTGCCAGCGCCCTGCCGCGGCTCAACAGGGCTTCGGCCTCCTCAGGTTTCAAGCCAAGTGTGCGCAATTCACCCACGCTGAGTTTTGTCAGATCGAACACGCTGGCGGACTTCATGAGGTGTCTTTCCAGCGCCTTGGGCACGTAGATCCGCTTTTTACTCTGCCCCAGCACAGCCCTGAGCAGTTGATGAACAGGGCTTTTGTCTGATGCTTTCATTCAGCGCTTCCTCTTGAGGGGAAACAAACGCCGGGACCTGACGGCGCTTGTTGCGTTCAAGTTGATTAAGCACTGAATGGAAAACGGCTGGTACTGTCAGATCTGACAGGTTGCTCGACCGTCGATCGGAATTCAGAAGTTTTCTGTGAAGTGAGGGGCGTGAAAAGGCCCTCTGAACGAGGGCCTGACGCGGGCGTGTCTCTTTAGCTCAGCCGAAATCCGCCACAATAAGTTTGACCTCGTTCATCCACCCGGATAGAACAGGCCCTTTCTCGGCCTTGCCCCTGAGCGTCAACTCACCAAGCGGCAAACCATACAAAACAATCACGCATTGCCCTGTCTCATCGACCTGACCGGTACCGAGCTTGTTGGTGCCATCACCCGGAAAGAGCGACACCAGAGTACCTGGCATGGCAGTCAGTTTGATCACTGCATTGCGAGAAACGTAACTCCCATCAGTAAGATCGACTACAACAGGCGGAGACAGGGCAGTGCCGACCTTGAACCGGGTGATAATGCCGGACCAAGTCGAATCTTTCCCGTCCATGTGCTGGCGGGCGGCAATCTCGTGAGGCACTGGCTTCACCTCCAACTCCACAGCGCAGCGGACTGACCAGTAGCCTCGTGCATCGACTCTCGTCTCAGCCAGGACTTCCGCTGTCGCATGCCGATACACCTTCAATAAAGCCCCGGCGAAGCCGTCTCCTTCAAACAATGGTTTTGTTTCGAGCACCTGCTCGGGATCGTTCAAAGGGAGATCTATGATCGGCTTCGCAAAACCCGCCGGCACCTGAATGACATTACAGTTGCGTGCCGGCTGCCTGTATCCTGAGTCGTTACCATCACGCTGCTGCTTGACCGAATAGGACAGGTCTCCCGGGGCGATTGAAACTGTTGACTGCCCCTCCCAATGTCCATCGCGGTCGACACGCGCGGTCATCAGTACCGGGCCATCTGTCTGGGAGACAGTGATCAGCGCTCCCGGCAATCCCCCCCCCCCGGAAAACATCGGCTTGAGCCCCACCGTCTGCCCTGGCGCTGGAAGCTCTGCAACGGGCCAGTCAATCTCTTTGATGCGCTGCACTGTAAACGCATCACTCATGCGCCATTCAGAATTCACGCGATCCAGCGTCTGGCTTACCTGCACGCGTGTCAATCCATCAGGAAGATCCCTGTTGCCCAACACCCGCCAGTACCCATCCTCATCAGCCTGGGTCGACGGTGTCAGACGGACCTCTGTGTCGTACCAGGCCGCCACGGCGATAAACGCATGAGGAGCAGCCCTGCCAGCGTAAACTGCCTGTGGACCTACCCAGTCACCTGCCCGCGGTTCAGTAAGGTCGATGGGGGCACTGAGCAGCGTCAGGGTAATCGGGACGGATTGTTGGGAGTTCGGTTCCGTACCGACTCGGGCAACGGCGGCGATTTTGTCCGTGGCAAGCATGGAATGTTCGAGCAGTGCCGACCAGGTGTTGTCCGCACTGACAAGAACGGGCTCGAAATTGTGGGGACGACCCACCCGCTGGACAATCACGAGATCTCCGGCAAATCCAACTCCGGAAGTCCTGAGCTTTTTCCCGACATTCTGGGTATTCAACGGCGTATCCAACAGCGGCGCATTCGGCACCACCGTGACAGATATCTCAGTCGGATCGCTGCGATAGCCATCCTGAAGAACCCTGACCTCCAGCGTTTTGGAACCCGCCGCCAACTCGACCGGAGTAGTCCATTTCCCGTCAACCACCGGAACGCCGGTAATGAATGGTGATGATCCTTTGATCGACAGCTCGACGGAACCGTACGTTGCAGAGGTGCTACCGGAAAAAGTGGACTTTCGCGCGGGCTGGCCGTTCGGCCCTGGTACGGTAAATCCGGCCCTTGGCACAGCGACCATGACGGTTTTGTTCTCAGTCGGGCCGGACACGTTACTGCTGGCCTGTGTCTCTTTTTGGCGGCAATAGAAGGTAAGTGGTCCCGGAGCGTGTTTGCCAATACCGATCTTCCAGGTTTTATCCTCGTTCACCGGGCCACTGCCCAATGTCACGTGGGTAGCCGAAAGAATCTCGACCCAGCAGCCTGGCCAACCCTTGCCCTCGATGACCGCCTCGATTGATACCTCGCCAGTCGTTGTCGGTTCAGGGACCGGCGGTTGAACCGTGAAGGTAAGGTTACTGGCCGCAGATGTCTGCCCCCCCATCGCCGAGGTTGCACTTATGATGTAGGTCTTTGGCGGCAGGGGATCGGTGACGGTATAACTGAACGAACCGATCGTGCCGGCCGTCCCGGTCGCTTTGAGTGGCACCGGCGGACGAGGCGGAATTGTCAGCAAAACATCCGAATTCGTCCAGGCAAGACCGGTAATCGTTGGTGTCTGGTTAGTCTGCGCACCTGGATCAGGCGCTGTATAGGTGGGAGAGGATGACGGAATGGTCACCTCTGGAACAGCGACCTCCGCAGACCAGACACCGTTTACCCATTGTTTGACGGTGAGGGTTCCATAAGTGCCCGGGTCAAGATCGACAGAAGTTGTGCGCCAAGTAAGATCAGATTGCGCCTCACCGTTGGGAAACTTGGGGCGAAAATCCTGACCGTCCTTGTGGATGATGGCCAATCCCTTACTCGTACCCCACGTATTGCCCCTGCCCGTAATTGTAAGTTTATTGCCGTTGCGCGTGACACTCACAGACGTGGGTCGAGGAGTGGGAACGGCAACCGGTATATCAGCGATCCAACCTGAGCTGTAGATACGCCCTGTTCCTCCATCGGACACGCTTTGCCGACCGCCATACATGTAATTCCCCGGCAACACCGTGGCCGGAAGATCCTTCGTATAGATACCTGTACTAGGAATGTCCACATCGATGGAATTGACTCCGTCACCCGACACATGAATATGCATCCTGCCTGTCGCGTAACCCGTGCCATGAAATTCGATGCCTTCGCCTTTGGGTCTGGACTGAAGCACAGGCTTGGCAGGCCGGATCTTGTAAAGAACGGAACCGCCACGACCGGATTGCTTGCCGCTGAGGAATTGCTCCGTTGCCACCCTTCGCAACCCGGGCTGGAGCGTTGCTACAGCGCTCCATGTGGCCGATGCGCCGGCAGGGGCGGTCCCGACCAACGTTTGCGTTGTATCGATGAAAACCCGCACTTCGGCGTTGGCTAATCTGTTGTTGCCGGAGACGGTGAAGGTTTGTTCTTGTTCGGTATTGTTGTCGGGGGTGGTAATGCCCGTATGACCCAACATCCTGAAGGTCACAGGCTGGGTATAACCGTGAGCCTGGTTGGGATATATATGTTGAGTTTCCAACGTGTGCGTGCCAGAAGGCAGCACTTTTGTCATTTTCGTTTCCCAGTCCCCCGAACTATTTACAGTGATTGGAACGGCCCATGCCTCATAATGATTCGAGCTGTTGACTGGAGTCATTAGGGTTGAAGGATCGCCTTTACCACGGAAAACATGCCCATTGATAACAATTTCATTTGAGGTGGGGGACGATGTTATAGCTCGACGATACGTGACATCCCCGGTTTTTAGAGAGAGTCTATTGGCATACTGCTGCTGCGCCGCAAAGGTCACAACGTTGCCTTGGAAGCCGGATACCGGTGTCACTTCCCAGCGCCCGCCGGTTCCCACAAGTCCGGTTCCTACGTAACTTGCTACCGAATAGAGTTGTACCGTGGCTCCGGAAACACCGCCGCCTCCGGTGACCTTCATGACAGGAGTGGTAATGTTTTTGATTGGGTCGATGGTTGGAGTTGGAGGGAGGTAGTACACATCGATGTGGTTATGCATCTCCACGTCGCTCACACCAGCTCTGTCGTATTTATACCCAAAAGTGATTCTCGCCATATTACTGGTAGCGGTGATTGTTTGTGAGCGAACCAGAGCATTTTCATTGCCGTTCTGGTTAGCGTTGCCAATAAGCTCCTGCTCCCATTTGTTTGCCGTGCCCGCTTCTACAAGAATACGTACGTCCCCCCCCGTCTGGTTATTATTCAAGGCCTGATACCACACCGTGCTACAAGTAAAAGTAGTGCCGGGGCCATTCCATGAATAACTGACTTTTAACTTTGCCCAATAGTTACCATTACTCGCTGATATAACTGCTTCTGCGAATAAATCGTTGTTGACTGGCTCTGAGGCAGAACTTTCGGTATGAAATTCAACTTCATCAGTAATTGATTCAATGCCGCCGGCAGTTCCTGGGGTCTCCGATGATTCGCCACTCGGGTCCAATTCCGTTCCATCGTTTGTATCCATGATTGACTCCGTCCTCATTGAGGGGCTGCCGGCAGAGGTTTGTAGATTCATTGAATGCCAATGCCATGCGGTCCAGCACCTGACAGATCTGACAGTCTCGACAAACGGTAACCTTTCCCACAGCCCGCTCCGGCAGCGTCCTGCAAGTCGTAACAACGGGCTACGACGCCTTGTGCCATTGCCTACAAATCACTCAGAATCCGCCGGCTTGTGCGCCTTGGCGTTGCCCCGTAACTTGATCCCCGTCGCTGCAATCAGCGGCCGGGTTTAGTCGCTCGGGCAGGTATTACGAAAGGTGTATAAGCGTCATCAAGTCGGGTACTTCCTATCCCCGCACTCGATGGTGGCTGTACGCAGGGCGCCCTCGGGCGCGCCGGTTTTTCGTAATTCCTCCCGGTCGACTAACCTGCGTTCAGCCGCCACCCCTCGTTTAGTCGCGAGGTGGTGGCAGGCCCACTAGAGGATTTACGTTTATGTTCAAAGCAACTCCAAATCCGCCACTCGATACCGATCCAGCGGACCCGACCGATCAACCCGATCCGGTCTCCCCCTACGCTTCCGTCGATTCAAAGAAACTCCACGACGCCGCTCACCGGGCCCTGGATTTCTACCTCAATCCCCCAAAGGACAAACCGCGCAACTCCGTGGATCGCGGCATGCAGATGTTCAAGGTCGATCCCGAGATCAACCCGGAAGCCATCGCCATCCAGACCTACGAAACCTTTTCCTCGGTCAGCATCCTGCTGCTCGACCTGGCCGACAGCCTGGACGACAAGCCGCGGCATCTGGCGATGGCGATCTATCAGTTGAGTGAGTTGGGGTTGTTGCTGGTGGAGAAGACGCTGGATAACGAGCGGGCGATCGCTATTGCCTAGCCGTTGAATAGAGGGTGTCAGTGCTGACGCCTTCGCGGGCAAGCCCGCTCCCACAGGGATCAGTGGTGTCCTTGTGGTAGCGGACTTGCCCGCGATGTTTCTGGCGGATATGAATCAGGCCGAGGCCGGCAACGGCTGAAAACTGAAGTACTGCTTCAACGCCTCGACCAGTTGCCCATACTCGGGCGGCGTGCGGTACAGGCTGAAGCCGGCGTCGTAGTGTTTGGGGGTCGCGTCTTCGTGACACCACAGGCAGCACGCGGTGAGGTCGATGACCTGCTGACTGCCCTCACCCAATGGGATTTTCAGGCGCAGGTTGAATTCGGCACCGATCATCATCGGCAACTGGCTGATGAGCATCAAACCGTCTTCGGACACGTTGCCCAGAAAGCCGATGGGTTTGTCGGTGACGCTGTTGAATACTCGCAGAAAATACGGCAGCTGATGCCGTTCGATTCGACGGTCGGTAAACATACGCAGTTCGCCATGCAAGGCTCCATCACAGAGCCGCACTCTCGCTTCGGAACGGACCTGTGCGTCAGGTTCGCTCTCCCCGCTCCCGGTGTGGCGCTTGCCACGTGCATCTCATGCCAGTCGCAGGTGTTGCGCCGGTACTGAATTCGATCTGCACCGGTGTCATTCGACTATAGCTCACCCTATACAAGCAGCCAGCTTTTGTATGACAACTACCATCAGAAGCGGGTTGGACGTACCACGGCGGCAGCGCTGCGAGTCGGGTAGTGACCCAGGCTCTGCAGGGTTTCCAGACGCGCGCGGGCGCGGTAGGCGTATTCGCTGTTGGGGTACGAGGCGATGATGAACTGATAGGTCTGCGCCGCATCGACGAACATTTTCTGCCGTTCGAGGCACTGGCCGCGCATCATCGACACTTCCGGCCACACGTAAGGGCGGGCACGGCTGGCGCGTTCGACCTTGGACAGTTCGAGCATCACCTGCTCGCAGTTGCCCCTGTCGTAGGCACTGTAGGCGTTGTTCAAATGATGGTTCATCGACCAACGGGTGCAGCCCGAAGCGGCGAGGACGCTGAGGGCAAGGGCGGCAATGGGCACGAATCGCATGGGGTATTCTCCTGTCTTGTGATCATTATCGACCTCTGGCGAGAAATCTTCAGAGCCCTTTGTTCCGATTGTCGCGTTCAATAAAGAAAACAATAAGTAGTGCAAACGAACAATGACTACACCCAAAGAGCGTAGTAGCCTCTGCGAGCGCTTGAACCTGAGGAGTCTTTGCATGTCCGTCCGTCGTACCAAAATCGTCGCTACCCTTGGCCCGGCCAGTAACTCGCCGGAAGTTCTCGAACAGCTGATTCTGGCTGGCCTGGACGTCGCCCGTCTGAACTTCTCCCACGGCACCCCCGACGAGCACAAGGCTCGCGCGAAGCTGGTGCGTGACCTCGCTGCCAAGCACGGCCGCTTCGTCGCCCTGCTGGGTGACCTGCAAGGCCCGAAAATCCGTATCGCCAAATTCGCCAACAAGCGCATCGAGCTGAAGATCGGTGACCAGTTCACCTTCTCCACCAGCCATCCGCTGACCGAAGGCAACCAGCAAGTGGTCGGCATCGACTACCCGGACCTGGTCAAGGACTGCGGCGTGGGCGACGAGCTGCTGCTCGACGACGGCCGCGTGGTCATGCGCGTTGAAACCGCCACCGCGACCGAGCTGAACTGCGTGGTGACCATCGGCGGCCCGCTGTCCGACCACAAAGGCATCAACCGTCGCGGTGGCGGCCTGACCGCTCCGGCCCTGACTGAAAAAGACAAGGCCGACATCAAGCTCGCCGCTGAAATGGAAGTCGACTACCTCGCCGTGTCCTTCCCGCGTGACGCCGCCGACATGAACTACGCCCGTCAACTGCGCGACGAAGCCGGCGGCACCGCCTGGCTGGTGGCGAAGATCGAACGCGCCGAAGCCGTGGCCGACGACGAAACCCTCGACGGTCTGATCAAGGCTTCCGACGCGGTGATGGTTGCCCGTGGTGACCTGGGTGTGGAAATCGGCGACGCTGAGCTGGTGGGCATCCAGAAGAAAATCATTCTGCACGCACGCCGCCACAACAAGGCTGTGATCGTGGCAACCCAGATGATGGAGTCGATGATCCAGAACCCGATGCCGACCCGCGCCGAAGTGTCCGACGTGGCCAACGCCGTGCTCGACTACACCGACGCCGTGATGCTGTCTGCCGAATCCGCTGCCGGCGCTTATCCGCTGGAAGCCGTGCAGGCGATGGCGCGCATCTGCGTCGGCGCTGAAAAGCACCCGACCAGCAAGACTTCCAGCCACCGCATCGGCAAGGAATTCGAGCGCTGCGACGAAAGCATCGCACTGGCGACCATGTACACCGCCAACCACTTCCCGGGCGTCAAGGCGATCATCGCGCTGACCGAAAGCGGCTACACCCCGCTGATCATGTCGCGTATCCGTTCGTCGGTGCCGATCTACTGCTTCACCCCGCACCGCGAAGCCCAGGCTCGCGCTGCGATGTTCCGTGGCGTGTACACCGTACCGTTCGACCCGGCTTCGCTGGCCCCGAACGAAGTCAGCCAGAAAGCCATCGACGAGCTGGTCAAGCGCGGCGTGGTGGAGAAAGGCGACTGGGTCATCCTGACCAAGGGCGACAGCTACCACACCACCGGCGGCACCAACGGCATGAAGATCCTGCACGTGGGCGACCCGCAGGTCTGAGTGACCGGTTGCTGAAAACGAAAAGCCCCGCCATGTGAATGGCGGGGCTTTTTCATTTCAGACTGATCGTTACTAGTTTGATCGTTCCCACGCTCCGCGTGGGAATGCAGCCCGGGACGCTCCGCGTCCCATGCCGAAGCGGACGCAGAGCGTCCATTGAGGCATTCCCACGCAGAGCGTGGGAACGATCGGTGCACGGAGTGCGGCGGCGGTCGGCGGTCGGCGGTCGGCGGATATCTCAATGGCGTTTGATGAACCCCGTCAACGCCGCCAACGCCTCCGGCGACCTCAGCCGCTGGGTGAACAGCGCGCCCTCCTCTTCGATCACCTTGCGAATCAACTCGCGATCCGGCGCCCGCATCAATTGCTTGCTGATGCGCACCGCTTCAGCCGGCAGCTCGTCAAACCGTAGCGCCATCTCCCGCGCCTTGGCCAACGCGGCTTCGCCACTGCTTAAGGACTCGGTCGCGATCCCCCAAGCCGCCGCCTGCTCACCTGTAAAACCTTCACCCAGCAATAACAACTCGGACGCTTTGGCCTGCCCCAACAAACGCGGCAGGATCAGGCTGGAACCGAATTCCGGGCACAACCCGAGATTGACGAACGGCATGCGCAACCGCGCATCCCGCGCCACGTACACCAGATCACAATGCAACAACAGCGTCGTACCGATCCCCACCGCCGCCCCGGCCACCGCGGCGATCACCGGTTTGCGGCATTCGAGCAGTTCGAGCATGAAGTGAAACACCGGGCTGTCGAGGTCGCTCGGCGGTTGCTGGATGAAGTCGGCGATGTCGTTGCCGGCGGTGAAACACTCGGCGCTGCCGGTGATCAGCACGGCGTTGATTTCGGGGTCGCGGTCGGCCTGTTTCAGCGCGTCGGCCAACTGGCTGTACATGGCGCGGGTCAGGGCGTTTTTCTTGTCCGGGCGATTGAGGCGCAGGGTCAGCAAACCGCGTTCGCGGTGCAGCAGGATGGCTTCGGGCATGGCAGGTCTCGCGTCTGAGAATTCAGCGCTCAACCACGGCTCAGGAAGACATCGGCCAGCAGTTGATTGCGCGGCAGTCCGGCCAGGAACAGACGCTTGGCAAACGCGTCGACGCTGGCAGTCGAACCGCAGACTAAAGCCAGGGTTTGTCGGGAGACAAGGCGCAGTTGCGCCAAAGCGCCCGGCAACTCGGCCGCCGTCCACCCTTCAACGCTGAGGTTTTCCCGCTGCGCGGCCAATGCCTCAAGGGGTTTGGCCAGGTAATGCCCGTCGGCATCATGGGCCAGATGAATGACGCGAATGGCGCCCCGATGATCGTGACGCAAGGCTTCGCGCAACACACCGAACAACGGGCCGAGCCCGGTGCCGGCGGCCAGCAGCCACAGCGGCCGGTCGTGCCAGTCCGGGTCGTAATGCAGCGCGCCGCCGCGCAGTTCGCCGAGGCGGATCGGGTCGCCAATCTGCAAGCGTCGTGCAGCATCGCTGAATTCGCCGGGCTGGCGGCAATCGAGGTGGAATTCAAGAAAGCGGTCTTCTTCCGGCAGGCTCGCCAGCGAATACGGCCGCGCAATGTGGCCGGCCCACAGCACCAGATGCTGACCGGCGCTGTAGCGCAACGGCCGCTGAGGTGTCAGGCGCAGTCGCAACACGCTGTCGCCGAGCCAGTCCAGCGCTTCGACCGTGGCCGGGCGACCGTCGGTGACGGGATCGAAGGTGTGCACCTGCAAGTCCTCGATCACCTGGCACTGACAGGCCAGCCGCCAACCCTGATCACGCTGCTCGGCGCTCAGGGCATCGGGGCGACTGTCGGCGGGCAAACCCTGCACGCATTGCACCAGACACGCATGGCAACTGCCGGCGCGGCAGCTATAAGGTACCGCCACACCGTTCTGAGTGAGGGCATCGAGCAGGTTGCTGCCCGCTGCCACCGACCACTGTCGTTCACCGACCCGCAGTTCAGGCATCGACGTTCTCCCACGCGGCTGCGCAACGGTTGCGCCCGTCGCGCTTGGCCCGGTACAGCGCCTGATCGGCGCGCTGCAAGGCATCGTCCAGATCATCGCCCAGTTCCAGCAGGGTCATGCCGGCGGACAGGCTCAGGTTTTTCACATTCAGGCCCACCAGTTCAACGTCAGTGAAGGCGATGCGCAGCCGTTCGCAACAGGCGGTCAGGCGCTCGGCGTTGCAATCGGGCAGCAGCACCACGAATTCTTCACCACCATAACGCGCCAACACGTCGCCGTCGCGCAGACAGGCCCCGGCCACCCCGGCGAAGGCTTGCAGCACCTGATCGCCGGCGGCATGGCCGTGAATATCGTTGATGCGCTTGAAGTGGTCGAGGTCGATCAGCGCCAAGCCATGCACCACGTCGGCCTCCATCGCATTCAGCTCGCGGGTGGCCAGGCGCAGGAAATGCCGGCGGTTGAACAGCCCGGTCAGTTCATCGGTGGCCACCAGGTCTTCGAGCTGGCGCATCATCCCGCGCAGGGTGTCCTGATGCGCCTGCAAGGCAAACCGGCGCTGACGCATGCGTTGCCGCGAGGTCTGGACGAAGCGCGCGTAAATCACCAGCCACGCCAGCACGATCAACAGGATGCAGGCCTGCAACGCGGACAGCGCCGGATCGTGCAGCCGCAAGTGGTAACCGTCCCACAGTGTGATAGCGCAGAAGCTGAAGAACACCAGCATGGCGCAGCGCACAAACGCCCGCTGTGACAGATGGAACAGGCCGAACAGCAGCACCAGCACATAGAAAACCAGAAACTCGCCCCGCGCCTCTTCCAGATGCGCGATCAGCCACGTCTGCCAGCCGAGGCCCAGCAGCACTTGAACTTCGGTCAGGCTCGGGTCGGAGAAGCGCAGGTTGCAGCCGGAAAAGAACACAGCGAACAGGGCCGCCTGACTGATCACCACCAGCGCGCTGCCGATGGCAACGCCCGCCAGCGAGTCGTTGTAGTGTCCGGTGAAATACGCCAGCCACAGCAGCAGCAAGGCCAATCCATAGGTGGCTGCAGCGAGGGCGAAGCGTTTGAGCAAAAGACGTTGAATGGCGTTATGGGTCAATCGTTGACTCACCGTGCGATAAGAGGCTGACCGAGTGTCCTACTCTACAGACCGGCTGCCACTTTAGTGGCGCAGGCGATAAATGACCATTGATTTTCGGGCCGGGTATTTGGCGTCAAAAACCTGCAGCCATGCGACCAACGAATGACTCCCGGCAGATGTGCCCGCCACCGAGGCGCGGTATACTGCCGCGCCTTTTTAGCGTCGCGCCAGCAGCCCCGGCGTGCCTTGAAAGGTGTCTGCGACCGACCGATGCACCCAAGCCGCAGGCACCTTATTGAATGTTCCCGTCTTTTAGAGGAGCGCGACTCATGACCGTGATCAAGCAAGACGACCTGATTCAGAGCGTTGCCGACGCCCTGCAGTTCATTTCCTACTACCACCCCGTGGACTTCATCCAGGCGATGCACGAAGCCTACCTGCGCGAAGAATCGCCAGCGGCCCGTGACTCGATGGCGCAGATCCTGATCAACTCGCGCATGTGCGCCACCGGCCACCGGCCGATCTGCCAGGACACCGGCATCGTGACCGTGTTCGTGCGTGTGGGCATGGACGTGCGTTGGGATGGCGCGACCATGAGCCTGGACGACATGATCAACGAAGGCGTGCGCCGCGCCTACAACCTGCCGGAAAACGTCCTGCGTGCTTCCATCCTGGCCGACCCGGCCGGTGCGCGTAAGAACACCAAGGACAACACCCCGGCGGTCATCCACTACTCCATCGTCCCGGGTAACACCGTGGAAGTGGACGTGGCGGCCAAGGGCGGCGGCTCCGAGAACAAGTCGAAAATGGCCATGCTCAACCCGTCCGACTCGATCGTCGACTGGGTGCTGAAGACCGTTCCGACCATGGGCGCCGGCTGGTGCCCACCGGGCATGCTGGGCATCGGCATCGGCGGTACCGCCGAGAAAGCCGCTGTGATGGCAAAAGAAGTGTTGATGGAGTCCATCGACATTCACGAGCTCAAGGCCCGTGGCCCGCAGAACCGCATCGAAGAAATGCGTCTGGAGCTGTTCGAGAAGGTCAACCAGCTGGGCATCGGCGCCCAAGGCCTCGGTGGCCTGACCACCGTGCTCGACGTGAAGATCATGGATTACCCGACTCACGCAGCCTCCCTGCCGGTGTGCATGATCCCGAACTGCGCCGCCACCCGTCACGCGCACTTCGTGCTCGACGGTTCCGGCCCGGCTTCGCTGGAGGCGCCACCGCTGGACGCCTACCCGGAAATCGTCTGGGAAGCCGGCCCGTCGGCCCGTCGCGTCAACCTCGACACCCTGACCCCGGAAGACGTGCAGAGCTGGAAGCCGGGCGAAACCGTCCTGCTCAACGGCAAGATGCTCACCGGTCGCGACGCTGCGCACAAGCGCATGGTCGAGATGCTGAACAAGGGCGAAACCCTGCCGGTGGATCTGAAAGGTCGCTTCATCTACTACGTCGGCCCGGTCGATCCGGTGGGTGACGAAGTGGTTGGCCCGGCTGGCCCGACCACCGCCACGCGGATGGACAAGTTCACCCGTCAGATCCTTGAGCAGACTGGCCTGTTGGGCATGATCGGCAAGTCCGAGCGCGGCCCGACCGCCATCGACGCGATCAAGGACAACAAGGCTGTGTACCTGATGGCCGTCGGCGGGGCCGCCTACCTGGTGGCGCAAGCGATCAAGAAGTCCAAGGTTCTGGCGTTTGCCGAGCTGGGCATGGAAGCGATCTACGAGTTCGAGGTCAAGGACATGCCGGTCACCGTAGCGGTGGACAGCAAAGGTGAATCGGTACACATCACTGGTCCTGCGATCTGGCAACAGAAGATCAGCGAAAGCCTGGCGGTTGAAGTGCAGTAAGCGCTTCGTCTGTTAGTAAAAAGGCCGGGCGGTCAGCAATGACCGCCCGGCCTTTTTTTCGTCTGCCATAAAATGCCGGCGCGGGCACCTGTCAGATCTGACAGGTGTCGAAAAAATAATGCTCTGTTAGCGTGCAATCTCGGCATTCACTGGTTGCGTTGCCATGGTTCCTGATGCAGACGCGCTCGTCACCCCGCCCTCCATTGCCAAAACTGCGTCCATTGCCACCAATGGACGCAGTTGGGGGGAGATCGGTGCGACCGGGCAACGGTCTTACTCACTGACGTTGCCGATCATCGCTGCGCGCTCGCTCAATCCTGACCTGCAACTGGTCTATGACGGCAACGCGGGCAACGGCAAGTGCGGCCTCGGCTGGGATTTACCGCTGCCGGTCATCTCCCGCAAGACCAGCAAGGGCGTACCGAAATACGCACCCGACGACGTCATGCAGGCTGACGGCACCGACCTGCGACCCGAGCTGACGACCCGCGGCAAGATCAAGGTAACCCGACGCACTCGGGGTAAAGGCAAGAGCGCCCGAAAGTTTTCGGTGGTGCGTTACATCCCTCGCCTGGAAAGCACGTTCGACCGCTACGAACTCTGGACACCTGCAGACGGCGCCCCCTACTGGATCGTTTCCCGCGCGGACGGCTCACAACATTGCTATGGCAATAACCAGGGATCGTGCATCTACGACCCGGCAGAGCCGAGCCATATCGCCGCATGGCTGCTGGTGGAAACCAGGAGCGCGGTGGGGGAAAACATTTTTTACGAGTACAAGGCCGATGACAAGGTCGCCGACGATCGCTTTGCCTATCAGGCCCAGCGCTATCTGCGGCAGGTCTGTTATTGCAACAAGACCGCCAGCACTGATCTGTATTGCCTTGATCATTCGCAGCCAGAAATGCTGGACTGGCTGTTCCGTCTGATAGTCGACTACGGGGAGCGCGTCACCCGGCGCGAGGCTGTTCCCCCCTATTCAGTCCCGAACGAGAACAAATGGCTGCTGCGCAGCGATCCGTTTCGCAATCATCGCTTCGGTTTCGAGATTGGCACCCGGCGCCTGTGCCAGCAGTTTCTGTTGTTCAACCACATCGGCCCCGACCCGGTACTGGTCGAACGTCTGTTGCTGGAGCACGAACCCACGCCGCGTCAATACAACCACCTCAAAGCCGCGCATTACATGAGTTACGACGCAGAGGGGCACGTCAAACAATTACCGCCGCTTGAGTACTGCTATGAGCCGCTCAAGCTCAACCCCTTTCCCCAGGCGTTTCTGGCACTCGACCATATGCCGGGCCTCAACGACGGCAAGCCCTATCATTGCGTCGACCTTTACGGAGAAGGCCTGCCTGGTTTTCTCTGCCAGCACGACAACGCCTGGTATTACCGTGAGCCTCTGCGCGGCACACCCGGCACTGACGAAATCATCTACGGCCCGTGGACCTTGCTGCCGCTGATCCCCAATGCCGACAGCAACAAACCGGTGGTGCAAATCCTCATGGACCTCACCGGCGACGGACGCCTGGACTGGATCGTCGCGCAGCCCGACGGCAGCGGGTATTACACGCTCAATCCGGATGGCACCTGGTCGCTGTTCAAATCGTTCAAGCAGTTTCCCGTGGAGTTCTTCCATTATTTGGCCCAATTGGGTGACTTGAGCGGTGACGGTCTCAACTCCCTGGCGCTGATCGGACCGAAAAGCGTACGGGTGTACGCGAATTTGAGGGAAACAGGCTTTGCTCCCGGCAAGGATGTACCCCATACCCCGGACCGATTGCCGCTGTTCAGTGGAGCCGGTAACGAATTGGTGTCTTTCAGCGATATGGGCGCCAGCGGTATGGAACTGTGCCGGATCCGCCATGATGAAATCCGCTGCTGGATCAGCCTCGGGCATGGCCGGTTTGGCGAGGGTTTCAAGATGAGCGACTTGCCGTTCAAATATGGCGAGTTCGATCCCGACCGAGTGCGCATCGCCGACGTAGACAATTCCGGTGCTCCGGCTCTCATTTACCTGTATTCGGACTTCTTCGAAATCTGGTTGAACCACGGTGGCAACTCCCTGGCATCGGAACCCGTCCGAATTCCATGGCCCAGAGGCGTGCGCTACGACAACCTCTGCCAGGTGACCTTTGCTGATCTCAGGGGCATTGGCTGCGCCAGCCTGCTGCTGACCGTTCCGCACATGTCACCTCGACACTATGTGTATAACCTGGTCGACGCGCGGCCATACCTGCTCACTGGATGCAACAACAACATGGGTTACAACGCGTCGTTGCAATATCGCAGCAGTGCGCAATTCTGGCTGGATGAAAAACGCCAGGAATTGGTGGCACGCAGGAAGCCGGTGTGCCATTTGCCGTTTCCGCAGATGGTGCTCCATTGGCTGCGTCAGGAAGATGAAATCACCGGCAATTACCTGATGCAGTTCCATGAGTATTTCGAGGGTTATTACGACGGTCGCGAACGCGAATTCCGCGGCTTCGGCCGGGTCTGTCAGATCGACAGCGAACTGGAACCGGGCAAGGCCGAAAGTGGCCATACAGCCCCCATGCGCACCACTCAATGGATTCATACCGGCGAAAGTGTCGATCCGGTTTTGAAAGGTATCAGCGAACTCGACGATGAAATCACGCCCTTTGGGCCCACCGTCACTTCAACGCTCGACGCCAGACGCGGTAGAGAACGAATTCGCAAACGGCGCAAGAGCGACGATCCCGAAGTCGCCTACGCCCTGGCCGGTCGTCTGCTTCGCATTGAAGCCTGTCAGGCGGACGACCCCGCTCCCGCTCACCTGATTTACCTGAGAGAATTCCGTTATCTGGTTCGGGTCGTCGACGAAACCCCGTCCAGCCTGCTGGTGCTGGAACTGGAAAACCGCAGCCAGCAATACGAACGTTTCATGGATGACCCCCGCTGTCAGCACGCGGTCGGTCTGGCATGGGACATGTTCGGTCATCCGACTCACCGCTTCGCGGTCGCCTGCGCACGCCGCCGCACTAAAACCGAAGAACCGCCTTTCGCTCAAAAGGATCAACAGCTCGCCTGGCTGGACAGTCACGATGAGCAACAGCGGTACTTCTATCTGACGGAAACCCTTGCCGAGCCGATTCATCTGATCACTGAAGACCACTGGCTGCTCGGTTTGCCCTGGCGCCAGCGCAGCAATGCGCTGATGCTGCCCAAGGGAGCGCTGCCGGACGGGCTGCAATCGGCGGACATCAATTTCGAAAACTTCGAAAAGTATGAGGGCTGCGCAGAGTGGACATCGGAACGCGAACTGATTTCGCTCTCGCAGCAGAATTATCTGGAGATGGACGGCAAGATCGAGTACCCACCGCGCCAGGGACCGACCGAGCGGGCTGTGTTCGACAAAAAGGCATTGGCGGCTTACGTCGACGTCCCGATTGTCATTCGGGACGAGCTGACAAAAATCGGCTACAAGCCCATGAACCTGTTTTTGCCGCCAGACACGGATGAAGATCTTCTGAAAAACCTCTGGTCGGCACAGAGCGGCTTCTTCACCTACTCCGACCCCAGCGGTTTCTACCACGTCACCGATGTTCAGCAGACCGCCAGCCATGGCACAACCCACATCACCAGGGACGCAAACCATCTGCTGACCACTGCCATCACCCTGCCGGACGGCTGCGTCACGGCAATGACCTACGACATGCACACCTTGCAGGTGCAGCGTGTCACGGATCACAACGACAACATTCACGAAGTGCGGTACGAAGCGGGCGGTCGACCGATTGCCTTCAGCTTTCATGGTAACGAGGAAGGCGTGCGTGCCGGTTTCGAAGATCTGTCCGTTTATCCACCTCAGTCTGATCTGAGCGTCGAGTTTGCCCTCGCCAACCCGAAAACCGTGCTGGCATCCGCTGCCGGCGTGGTGCGCACCAATCTGTTCAGCTGGATGCCATTGCTACCGGTCAAAACGGCGCGGCTCAAAAGAAAGCAATGGATCGCCAACGGCCTGATCCTGCCCGACGGCCACATACGCGCATCGGCCCTGCGCTGGCTGAACCAGCAAAAGAAACGCACTGCCAGCGAACAAACCCTGCTCAAGATCATCCAGACCGCCCTCAGGCAGCCGGTAAACAGCGTCGACCTGATTGCCGACCGCTACCACACCGACCCGCAGCAACAGATTCAGATAACCGTCCGTTACGTCGACGGTTTTGGCCGCGAGCTGCAAAGCAAACAGCTCGTGCCGCCGGGCGATGCCCTTGTCGCGACGCCCGAGGACGGCCTCGAGACCGGCGCCGACTGCAAGCCGATCGAAATGCCCGCCGCGCGTCGCTGGCGGGTCATGGGACGTGTCGAATACAACCATAAGGGCGAGACTATCCGGGTCTATCGCTCGTATTTTCTCAATACCCATCGCTGCATCAATGACCGCGCCATGCGTGAACACGGCCATCACGATCAAATGTTCTACGACGCCCAGGGCCGACTGATCAAAACGATCAATGCGCTGGGCCATACGGCCTTGGAGCACTTGCATCCATGGTTCACGCTCAGCTACGACTACAACGACACACAAGAGCCATCACCCGCCAGGCCCGCGAAAAAACCGACACCTGCAAAACCTGCAAAACGGGTCAAGTCATGAACGCCAGCGTGCACCATCTCACACCGAAGATGTCGTCAATCATCGGGGGCGAATCACTGACATGCTGCGCGGTCTGGCAAACACGCTTCGAGACCACCGGGCCAGCCAGAAGGCAGCCGCGTGAACACACGGATTTTATAGTGTGATAGCACTGCCAGCACCCGGCGACATGCTATGGTGCCCGCCCGTCCTGCCATCCGTTTGCCCCAGCATGCTGCCGACTTCCCGTACCCTGCGTCTGTCGTTGTATACCCTGCTGATCATCGCCGGTGCCGCCCTTGCTGCAACGCTTGCGATCCGCCACGCCGAGCGCCAGGCGCTGGAAGAAGACGCAGCCCGGGCCAATCAACAGCTGGCGCTGTACGCCAACTCGCTGCATACCCTGATCGACCGCTATCGCGCCCTGCCCGCCGTGCTGGCGCTGGACCCGCAATTGCGTGCGGCGCTGGCCGGCCCGGTCGACGCCGAACAGCAAGCGGCGCTCAACCTGAAACTGGAAAAGATCAACGGCGCGGCGCAATCATCGACGCTGGAACTGCTCGACCACACCGGCCTCGCGGTGGCAGCCAGCAACTGGCGTCTGCCCAGCAGTTACGTCGGCCACAACTATGGCTTTCGCCCCTATTTCAGTCAGACCCGCACTCAAGGCACCGGGCGTTTCTACGCGGTCGGCGTGACCAGCGGGATTCCCGGTTACTTCCTGTCCAGCGCGGTGCTCGGCGACAACGGCGAGTTTCTCGGGGCGATGGTGGTCAAGCTCGAATTCCCCGAGCTCGAACGCGAATGGAGCCAAGGCAATGACACCCTGCTGGTCAGCGATGCGCGCGGGATCATCTTCATCGCCAACCAGCCCGGCTGGCGCTATCGCCTGCTGCACCCGCTGAGCCCGGCCGATTACCGCGAGATCAAGGCCACCCGCCAATACGACAAACAGTCGCTGGTGCCGCTGACGCATCTGGCGCTGCGCAGCTTCGACGACAACAGTGATCTGCGCCGCGTCGAAGGCCCGCAAGGCACGGCGGATTACCTGTGGGAATCGCTGCCGCTGAGCGCCGAAGGCTGGACGCTGCATCTGCTGCGACATCCGCAGGTGTCCTTCGAGGATCAGCGCAATGCCGGCCTCGCTGCTGCCGGGGTATGGCTGGCGCTGGTGTTCCTGCTGCTGTTCCTCAATCAGCGCTGGCGCCTGGCAAAGATGCGCCAGCGCAGCCGCGAAGAGCTTGAGCAACTGGTCGAAGAGCGCACCCGTGATTTGCGCACCGCCCAGGACGGTCTGGTGCAGTCGGCAAAACTGGCGGCACTGGGGCAGATGTCCGCCGCGCTGGCCCACGAAATCAACCAGCCACTGACCGCCCAGCGCATGCAGCTTGCAACTCTGAGGCTGCTGCTCGATCACGGCCGGGTCGATGACGCCTACAAGGCGCTCAAACCGGTGGATGACATGCTCACGCGCATGGCCGCCCTCACCGGCCACCTGAAAACCTTCGCCCGCAAGAGCCCCAGCGGCTTGCGCGAACGGCTGGATCTGGCGACGGTGGTCGATCAGGCCCTGCAATTGCTTGATGCGCGTCTGCGCGATGAACAGGTCAGTCTGGTGCTGCACCTGACCCGTCCGGCGTGGGTGCGCGGCGATGCGATCCGCCTGGAGCAGGTGTTGATCAATCTGCTGCGCAATGCCCTCGATGCGATGCAGGGCAAACCGTGCAAACGTCTGGAAATCCGCCTGGAAGCCGACGAGCAACTGTGGCGCCTGAGTGTCATCGACAACGGCGGCGGCATCGCCGAAGAACATCTGGGTCAGGTGTTCGATCCGTTCTTCACCACCAAACCGGTGGGTGACGGGTTGGGTCTGGGGCTGGCAGTATCGTTCGCCATCGTCCATGAATCCGGCGGACGCCTGTGCGCCGAGAATGGCGACAACGGCGCGGTGTTCAGCCTGACCTTGCCGATCGATCTGGAGGCGCACATCTGATGCTCAACTCGGTGATGGTGGTCGATGACGAAAGCAGCATTCGCAGTGCCGTCGAGCAATGGTTGAGCCTGTCCGGGTTCGAGGTGCAGCTGTTCAGCCGCGCCGAGGAATGCCTGGCGGCGCTGCCCGCGCATTTTGCCGGAGTGATTGTCAGCGACGTGCGCATGCCCGGCCTCAGCGGTCTTGAACTGCTGGCCGAAGTGCAGCGCCGGGATGCCGACCTGCCGGTGATTCTGCTGACCGGCCACGGCGATGTGCCGATGGCGGTCGAAGCGATGCGCGACGGTGCCTACGACTTTCTGGAAAAACCGTTCAGCCCCGAGACCCTGCTCGGCAGCCTGCGCCGGGCGCTGGACAAGCGTCGGCTGGTGCTGGAAAACCGCGCCCTGCACGAGCAGGCCGATAACCGCGCCAGACTGGATGCGACGTTGCTCGGAGTGTCCCGTGGCTTGCAGACCTTGCGCCGGCAGGTGCTGGACCTCGCAGCATTGCCGGTCAACGTGCTGATCCGTGGCGAGACCGGCAGCGGCAAGGAACTGGTCGCCCGTTGCCTGCACGATTTCGGCCCGCGCGCCGACAAGCCGTTCGTGGCGCTGAACTGCGCGGCGATCCCCGAGCAGTTGTTCGAAGCCGAGTTGTTCGGTCATGAGAGCGGCGCGTTCACCGGGGCTTCGGGCAAGCGCATCGGCAAGCTGGAATACGCCGATGGCGGCACGCTGTTTCTCGATGAAATCGAAAGCATGCCCCTGGCCCAGCAGGTGAAACTGCTGCGGGTATTGCAGGAGCAGAAGCTGGAGCGGCTGGGGTCGAACCAGAGCATTCGGGTGGACTTGCGGATCGTCGCGGCGACCAAACCCGATTTGCTGGATGAAGCGCGGGCCGGGCGTTTTCGTGAAGACCTGGCGTATCGCCTGAACGTCGCCGAATTGCGCCTGCCGCCGCTGCGTGATCGTCGCGAAGACATTCCGCTGTTGTTCGAATCCTTCGCCCAGAGCGCCGCCCAGCGTTTGGGCCGGACGTTCCCGCCGCTCAGTGGCGCGCAATTGAGCCATCTGCTGAGTCATGACTGGCCGGGCAATGTGCGGGAGTTGGCGAACGTTGCCGAGCGGCAGGTGCTGGGGCTGGATGAACCGGTGCAGGGCATCGACCCGGGGCAGTCGCTGGCGGCGCAGCAGGAAGCGTTTGAAGCGCAGTGTTTGCGGGCTGCTTTGACCCGGCACAAGGGGGATGTGAAAGCCGTGCTTGAGGAGCTGCAACTGCCGCGTCGCACGTTCAATGAAAAGATGCAGCGGCATGGGTTGACCCGAGAGATGTTCGTACCCGATTGATCGTTTGATGATTGATCGTTCCCACGCTCCGCGTGGGAATGCCTCAGTGGACGCTCTGCGTCCGCTTTGGGATGCAGAGCGTCCCGGGCTGCATTCCCACGCAGAGCGTGGGAACGATCAGATCAACGATCAGATAGGCGGAAATCCGCTCATCGCCAACTTCCTATCGGCAAAATCCCGCTCAACCCATCTCCCCAGCCCCTCTAAACCGGCCCTCCCCCAGTTGGCACAGCTCCTGCTATGGCCCTCGCAGGCTGCGTTTCAACGCGCTCCACAAAAACAATTAAACGAAGGATCCTTCAATGGATAACTCCAACGCCCTGCCTCTTGGGTCGGCTGCCGTGCCGGCCAAAGAACGAACCACCGCCAGTCGCATCAAGTCGATCTTCAGCGGTTCCGTCGGCAACATGGTCGAGTGGTACGACTGGTACGTCTATGCCGCCTTCTCGCTGTACTTCGCCAAAGCCTTCTTTCCCAAAGGCGACACCACCGCCCAACTGCTCAACACCGCCGCGATCTTCGCCGTGGGCTTCCTGATGCGCCCGATCGGTGGCTGGCTGATGGGCCTGTACGCCGACAAGGTCGGACGCAAAAAAGCCCTGATGGCCTCGGTTTACCTGATGTGCTTCGGCTCGCTGATCATCGCCCTGAGCCCGGGTTATGAAACCATCGGTGTCGGCGCGCCGATCCTGCTGGTGTTCGCCCGCCTGCTGCAAGGCCTGTCGGTCGGTGGCGAATACGGCACTTCGGCGACCTACCTGTCGGAGATGGCGACCAAGGAGCGTCGCGGCTTCTTCTCCAGCTTCCAGTACGTGACTTTGATTTCCGGCCAGCTCATCGCGCTGGGCGTGCTGATCGTGCTGCAACAGTTCCTGACCACCGAAGAGCTGTACGCGTGGGGCTGGCGTATTCCGTTCGCCATCGGCGCACTGTGCGCAATCGTGGCGCTGTACCTGCG
This sequence comes from Pseudomonas sp. B37(2017), assembly GCF_002112885.1. Lineage (NCBI taxonomy): Bacteria > Pseudomonadati > Pseudomonadota > Gammaproteobacteria > Pseudomonadales > Pseudomonadaceae > Pseudomonas > Pseudomonas sp. B37(2017). The sequence continues at coordinate 186,883 of NZ_NEIX01000004.1, forward strand.
TCGCGGCATGGAAGAAACCGAGTCGTTCACCAAGAAAGAGAAGTCCAAGGAAAGCGCCATGCGCACCTTGCTTCGTCATCCGAAGGAACTGCTGACCGTGGTCGGCCTGACCATGGGCGGTACGCTCGCGTTCTACACCTACACCACCTACATGCAGAAATACCTGGTGAACACCGTCGGCATGAGCATCTCCGACTCCACCACCATTTCCGCCGCCACGCTGTTCCTGTTCATGTGCCTGCAACCGATCATCGGCGGCCTGTCCGATAAAATCGGTCGTCGCCCGATCCTGATCGCCTTCGGCGTGCTCGGTACGATCTTCACCGTGCCGATCCTGATGACCCTGCACACCATCCAGACCTGGTGGGGCGCGTTCTTCCTGATCATGGCGGCGCTGATCATCGTCAGCGGCTACACCTCGATCAACGCGGTGGTGAAGGCCGAACTGTTCCCGACCGAAATCCGCGCCCTGGGCGTCGGCCTGCCGTACGCACTGACCGTGTCGATCTTCGGCGGCACCGCCGAATACATCGCGCTGTGGTTCAAGAGCATCGGCATGGAAACCGGTTACTACTGGTACGTGACCGCGTGCATCGCGGTGTCTCTGTTGGTGTACATCACCATGAAAGACACCCAGAAACACTCGCGTATCGTCACTGACTGATCGGGTTTATTCAGCCACTGCAATGGTGGCTGTTCTGGCCCCATCGCGAGCAAGCTCGCTCCCACATTGGATCGGCGTAAAACTGACCCTGTGGGAGCGAGCTTGCTCGCGATTGAAGTCACCTCGGTATCAGGACAATTCGGCAACCCCCTGTTTGCTGCCATAACGCTTCTGCGCATACGACGCCCCGACGATCATCACCAGCAGAATCCCCGCCAGTACCGCCGACGAACCGACGGTGCCGAAATCCAGCCCGCCTTTCTCATGGGACTTGGTCATCAAGTCGCCCAAGGTCGCGCCAAACGGTCGGGTCAGCACGAACGCCACCCAGAACAGCGCCACCGACGAAATCTTCGTGAAGTACTTGAGCAGCACGACCACACCAATCGCCGAGCCGATCAACAGCGCGCCACCGGCAAAGCCCAGGCCGGAGTCGTCCGCCAGGTAATCGCCGAGTGCGGTGCCCAGGGTGTTGGAGAACAGAATCGCCATCCAGTAGAACATCTCGCCGCGAAAGCTCTGCACCTTGGTGACGTTGAGCGAGTCGCCGCTCAGGCGCCAAGCCGCGAAGATCGCCAGCAGGATCGCGATCAGGATCATGGAACCGGTGGCGTAACCCAGTTCCAGCGTGCGGTCCATGAAGTCGGACATGGTGGTGCCGGCGGTGCTGGTCGACAGGATCACGATCCAGTACAGCAACGGCTTGTAAGTCTTGGACATCAGTTGTGCGATCAGCGTCAGGACGAACACGCTGATCAGGATCAGCGAGCTGATGGCGTAGCCGACGTTAAGGGTCATCGACAACAAATCCCCCGCGGTTTCCCCCAGGGTCGTCGCGCAGATTTTCATGACCCAGAAGGCCAGGGTGATTTGAGGCAGTTTGTTCATCGCGGGCAACGCTCCAGTGTGTGACGGCCGGTTTTTGGCTTTATGGCCGTGGGCAGACTGGCGTTGCGCGGGTGAAAAACCGGTCGGGAATCCATGAAAAATCTGTCACACACGCAAAAAACGGCGATTAATCACCGGTTAATGCCCCTGCCGCATCCTGCACCTACCTGATCGATTAACTGCGCGACGCTCGCTCCGACGACGAAAGCGAATTGAATGCGTCGCCCTTAATATCAATTTAATCGATTGTTTTTAGCATTATTTTGCGCTTTTTAATCAACTTAGTTGGCGTAGCATGAACCCCATGCGAAACACATCGCCAACGAATTTCGAATCTGGAGAACGACCATGAAAACCAAACTGATCCTCGCCCTGACCCTGTCCGTACTGGCCGCCAACACTTTCGCCGCCGACGGTTCGGACAAAACCAAATCCGCCGACTTCATTTCCGGCGCCAGCGCTGCCATCGAAACCAGCCACACCGGCGCCTACGCTGCCGACGGCTTCGACAAGACCAACGTCGGCAAAGCCGTTGCTGCTGATGGTTTCGATAAAACCGGCACTGCCAACGCCATCGCCGCCGACGGTTTCGACAAAACCGGTACTGCCAACGCGATCGCCGCCGACGGCTTTGATAAAACCGGTACCGCCGCTGCCATCAGCTGATTACCAGAATGCAGACACCAAAGCCCGGCCATTGCCGGGCTTGTTCATTTCTGAAAACAAAAATCTCACGACCTCCACAAAACCCTGTGGGAGCGGGCTTGCGGCGTTCCGACGAAGAGGCCGGCACAGCCAATAATTTCATCGACTGAACCGACGCCTTCGTCGGAACGACGCCCGGGGCAAGCCCGCTCCCACAGGGTTCCGCATTTGGCTGGAAATAATGGGAATGCCCCAGCAATATGAGCCCTTTCCGAAAGCCTTCAGGAACACCCTCCATGCCCGATGACATCCATTTCTACGAACCGGCCAACGGCCACGGTCTGCCCCACGATCCGTTCAACGCCATCGTCGGCCCGCGTCCCATCGGCTGGATTTCTTCGCAGGATGCCGAAGGCCGGCTGAACCTGGCGCCCTACAGCTTTTTCAACGCGTTCAACTACATTCCGCCGATCATCGGGTTCTCCAGCGTTGGTCGCAAAGACAGCCTGAACAACATCGAGCAGACCGGCGAATTCGTCTGGAACCTCGCCACCCGCCCGCTGGCCGAGCAGATGAACCAGAGCTGCGCGATGGTCGGGCCGCAGGTCAATGAGTTCGAACTGGCGGGGCTGACGCCGGTGGCGTCGAAGGTGATTGCCGTGCCACGCGTGGCCGAAAGCCCGGTGTCCTTCGAGTGCAAGGTCACGCAGATCATTCAGTTGCAGCGCGCTGACGGCGAGACGGTGCCGAGCTGGCTGGTGCTCGGCGAAGTGGTCGCCGTGCACATTGCCAAATGGCTGTTGAAGGACGGGATCTACGACACCGCCGCCGCCGAACCGATTCTGCGGGGCGGCGGGCCGGCGGACTATTTCCAGCTGGGGCCGGAGGCGTTGTTCAAGATGTGGCGCCCGGGGGCGACGAAGTAAGCGCTTACCAGATCAGCTCGGCGTCGTCGGTGACGCCCTTGAGCTTGTCCAGTTCGTTGATCGCGGCTTCATCGGCCGCGATGGCGCCGGGGAAAACCTGATCGTTCAGCAGCTTGTGAAAGCGCGGTGCGCCGCCGTCGACCAGGGCCTTGACGGCGATTGCCGCGTGATAACCCTTGTTGCCGCCCAACTCGACGGGGACGACAGCGGAAACCGCTTCGAAGTGTTCGAACTCTTTACGTGCCATATCGCAGGTCCTGGCTCAGTCGGATAAGCCCGACATTAAACATTCAACCGGCGAGTTTGTGTATCGGCGCAGTGCATTGCCCTACGGCCTGGGCGGCCGAGACTTCCTTGAAGGTGTGGAAATCCAGGCTGTTGACCACCAGCTCCTGCACCAGCTCGGCAAAGATTTCCATCGACGGGCTGCTGAAATACGCGGTCATCGATTGCTGGTTGTTCCAGAAACCGGAGACCAGCCACAACTCCGGATCACACTGCGAATGCTGCAAGGCGAAGCTCAGGCAACCGGGGGCGGCACGGGACGGTTCGATCAGGGCGCTCAGGCGCATGCCGAGTTCCGCCGAACGCCCGGCGCGCGCTCGAACGAAGGCCATATGACTGACGGGAATCTGCTTGGACATGTTCAACCCTCCCAGGGAGTCGCGTGGCAGCCGGGAACGGGCTGCGACAGGATCCAAGGTTAAGGGCCGGGCGCTGCTCGCCGTTTGTCGATTCCTGCCGTCGCGTTGCACAATCCTGCGAGACTGTCGTGCAGACCTGTAACAAGTCGTGAATTGCTGTCACCGTCCTGTCACACCGGTTTCGAGCAAGTTTTACAGGGCTCGCCCTTTCATGTCTGGGCAGGCACGCAACGCCATGCAGGATCAGGCAAGCATTTCGCAGGATGTGTCTACCGCTTGCGCTTGCACAAACTTATGCTCTGCTCCCATTCCATCCCTTGCCGAGGAGGCTGTGCATGACGTCATTCGATCGTTTTCAGGCGCCGCCCGATGCCGACATGGAAAAGCAGCGCGCGGAACTGGCGGCCATCATTCGCCGCAACACGTCCGAAGATGGCAGTTATGCCACTGCCGTCGGCTCGCTGGTCATGTCGCGCCACACCCAGTCCCATGACTTCGCCCCGGTGCTTGCACAACCGGCGCTGTGCATCATGGCCCAGGGTCGCAAAGAGGTGCGGCTGGCGGATGAGTTCTTCAATTACGACCCGCTGAATTACCTGGTGGTATCGGTCTCGATGCCGTTGAGCGGTCGGGTGGTGAATGTCTCGCCTGAAGAGCCGATCCTCGCCGTGCGCCTTGATATCGATCCGGCGGAAATCACCGCGCTGATCGCCGATGCCGGCCCGATGGGCGTGCCCACCCGTCCGACCGGGCGTGGTCTGTATGTGGAGAAAATCGACAGCGCGATGCTTGATGCGGTGCTGCGTCTGGCCCGCCTGCTCGACGCGCCGAAAGACATCGCCATGCTCGCGCCGCTAATCCGCCGGGAAATTCTCTATCGCCTGCTGCGCAGTCCGCAGGGCCATCGGCTTTACGAAATCGCCATCGCCAACAGCCAGAGCCACCGCATCAGCCAGGCGATCAAATGGCTCAACGGCAACTTCGAACAGCCGCTGCGCATCGATGATCTGGCGAAGGAAGTGAACCTCAGCGTCTCGACCTTGCATCACCGTTTCAAGGCGATGACGGCGATGAGTCCGTTGCAGTATCAGAAGCAACTGCGCCTGCAAGAGGCGCGGCGTTTGATGTTGGCTGAGGGGCTGGAAGCGTCGGCGGCGGGGTATCGGGTGGGGTATGAAAGCCCGTCGCAGTTCAGCCGCGAGTACAGCCGGTTGTTTGGCGCGCCGCCGTTGCGGGATCTGGCGCGCCTGCGATTGAGTGTCTGATCAGGCGCCGAGCACCCGACACGCCTCACTCGGCAACGTCACCGACACCGGATGCCCGATCCCCAGACCGAAGCCCTGACACGGCGTGCTCAGCGCCGTGAAGGTCACCCCGGAACACTCCACCGTAGTCTCGATCGTCGCGCCGATATCCCGCACAAACGTCACCTTGCCCAGCAGACGATTGCCCGCCGTGGCCTGGGGTGCCGACAGTTGCAGGTCTTCGGGGCGGATCAGCATCTTCACTTTCTGCCCGACCACGATGCTGCTGCAGATCGGCACTTGCAGCGCATCGCCACCCGGCAGCACGACCTTGCCATCGCCCAGCGCGGTGGCCGGGAAAATATTCCCCGAGCCGATAAAATCCGCGACGAATTCGTTGGCCGGGTGCCGATAGATTTCAATCGGCGTCCCCACCTGCTGTACCCGATGCTCACCGAGCACCACCACGATATCGGCCATGGTCATGGCCTCGCGCTGATCGTGGGTGACCATGATGGTGGTGATGTTCAGGCGTTGTTGCAGCTGGCGGATTTCCACCTGCATCGATTCACGCAATTTGGCGTCCAGCGCCGACAGCGGTTCGTCGAGCAGAAGAATTTTCGGGTGCGAAGCAATCGCCCGGGCAATCGCCACTCGCTGACGCTGGCCGCCGGAGAGTTTGGCCACCGGGCGATCAATCATCGGTTGCAGCTGGATCAGCTCCAGCAACTCCACCACCCGCGCCTGTTGATCAGCCTTGCTCACACCGCGCAGTTTCAGCGGATAGGCGATGTTCTCGCCCACGGTCATGTGCGGGAACAGCGCCAGCGACTGAAACACCATGCCGAAGTTGCGCAGGTGCGCCGGGGTGTGGCCGATGTCCTCGCCGTCCAGGCGGATCTCGCCGCCGGTGAGGGTTTCCAGCCCGGCGATCATTCGCAGCAACGTGGTCTTGCCGCAGCCCGACGGGCCGAGGAAGCACACCAGTTTGCCCTCGGGCAAATGCAGGTTGACGTCTTTCACCGCGCAGGCCGAGCCGTAGTGTTTCTCGACGTTTTCCAGAATCAGACCAGACATAAAATCACCTCAAGAAATCAAAAGGAAACGCCGCCTTCACCTACCAGCTTCTCCAACGCCCAGATCAGGACGAAGTCGATCAGCACGATCAGCACGGCAAACGAGAACACGGTAGGGTCGAGCGATGACACGGTGCGGCTGTACATCCAGATCGGCACGGTCATGACGTCGATGGTGTAGAGGAAATAGGTCACGGTGAATTCGTTGAACGAGACGATGAACGCCAGCAGCATCCCCGCCAGAATCCCCGATTTCATCAGCGGTACCACCACATCGACGATGGCGCGCAATGGCGAGGCGCCGAGCATCTGCGCGGCTTCCTCGACTTCGCTGCCGATGGAAAGCATGGCCGCCGTGCAGTTCTTCACCACGAACGGCAGCGCCAGAATCACGTGGGCGATCACCAGCCGCGAGGTGGTCATGTGGAACGGCAGGCTGTCGAACACCAGCAGCAAGGCCAGCCCCAGCACTACCATCGGGAACACCAGCGGCAGCGACATCAATTGCAGCGCCACGCCCTTGCCACGGAACTCGCAACGGGTCAGCGCGTAAGCCGCCGGCACCGCGATCAGCGTGGCGAAAATCATCGTCAGGCATGACACCAGCAAACTGGTGCCCATTGCCTGGCCGAGGCTCAGCACATCGCTGGCATCGGGCGAAACGAAGGTGTGCCACGCCGCTTGGTACCACTGCAGGCTGTAGCTGCTCGGCGGGAAGTCGAGGTTCGACGCGCCGCTGAACGACATCACGATCATCGTCAGGATCGGCAACACGGCCAGGAACAAAATGATCCCGGACAGGATGCCGGCGAACTTGCCGGTATCGCCCGGCAACAGCGACTGACGCTTCTTGATCAGGGCACTCATTGCGAAGCCTCCAGCAGACGGCGACGGCGGCCGGTGATGTATTCGGACAAGGTCATGATGGCGAGCGTGGTGACAATCAGCACCACGCCAGCGGCGGACGCGGCGGGCCAGTTCATCAGCGGGGCGATCTGGTCATGCACCATCACCGCGAGCATCGGCACGCGCCGACCGCCGAGCAGCAACGGCACCACGAAGCTGCTGGCGTTGTAGGCAAACACCAGGGTCGCGCCGGTGATGATCCCCGGCAGACTCATCGGCAACACCACTTGGCGGAACACTTGAAAACGACTGGCGCCGAGGGTGGCGGCAGCTTCTTCGTAGCTGCGGGCGACACCGCGCATGGCGCTGGCAATCGGCAGCACAGCCAGCGGAAACGCGGTCTGCACCAGCCCCATCAACACGCCGTTCTGGTTGTACAGCAACATGATCGGCCGCTTGATCAGACCGAGGCCCATCAGGGTCTGGTTGAGCATGCCGCCGGGGCCGAGGATCACCAGCCAGCCATAGCTTTGCAGCAACAGGTTGACCAGCAGCGGCAACAGCACCGCCGCCAGAAAAATCCGCCGCACGAACGGCGAGGTCAGGCGCGACATGGTGTACGCCACCGGGATCGCCAGCACCACGGCGATCACCGCGCTGATCAGCGCCAGACGCAAGGTCAGCAGCAACGATTTGAGGTAGTAGGGTTCGAGCAACTGCGCGTAACTGGCCAGGCTGAAACCGGACCACTCCGCACCCTTGGTGCCGACGCTCATGCGCAGCACCAGCAGGCTGGCGGCAATCAGCACGCCGAGAAACAGCATCGACGGCGTGAGAAAAAACCACGCCCGCGCCGTCGGCGAAACACCGCGCGCCGGGCGCGCGTCACCCGCGCCGACCGGTTGGGTCAGGGATTGATGTTCCATAGCAATGATCTCGTCAATGGAGAACGAATCTCCCAAACACCACTCGCCCTGTGGGAGCGGCGGTTCGACGCTTCGACTTGCTCGCGAAAGCGGCGGGTCAGTCAACCCATGAAGCGACTGACAGATTGCATTCGCGAGCAAGCCCGCTCCCACAAGGTTTCTGTGGTGTCTGGAAGTACGGCGTCAGGAAGAAAAGATTTCCGTGTAGCGACGAATCCACTGGTCATGCACGGTCGCCAGGAAGGCGTTGTCGTGCATGATCGCCTTCTCCGCAATCTGCTCCGGCGTGAGGATGAACGGGCTCTTGCGCGCTTCGGCGGAGATGATCGCCTTGGCGTTGACCGGGCCGTTGAAGATGTCTTCGGCCATCTTGCCCTGCACCAGCGGGTCGAGGGAGTGATCGATGAAGGCGTAGGCCAGGTCGGTGTCGCCCGGACGGTTCTTCGGCATTACCGAGAGCATCAGGTCGGTGTAGAAACCTTCCTTCATGCCGAACGTGGCGCCGAGGCCATAGTTCGGATCGCGGATCTGCTTGGGGAAAAACGCCGGGGCGTAGAGGCCGCCCATGTCCAGGGAACCGGTGCGGAACAGCTCGGCGATCTGGTTGGGGTTTTCACCCAGAGTCACCACGCGGTCTTTCAGCTCGGCGAGTTTTTTGAAGCCCGGCTCGATGTTGTGCTCGTCACCACCGGCCAGTTTGGCGGCGATGATGATCAGGTCCATGGCCTCGGTCCAGTTCGGCGGCGGCAGGAAAATGCTCGGTGCCAGATCGGCGTCCCACAGTGCGGCGTAACTGTCCGGCGCTTCCTTCTGGGTGCGGGTGCTGTAGACCAGACTGTTGCACCACAGCAGGTAGCCGATGCCGTGACCGTTGGCCCCGGTGCGGTATTTTTCCGGGACGTCGACCAGATTGGGAATGCGGTTGAGATCGGGTTTTTCCAGCAGTCCGGCAGCGGCCAGTCCTTCGGCGCCGACGCCAGCCAGGGTGATGATGTCGTACTGCGGACGGTCACCGCCGGCCTTGAGTTTGGCGACCATTTCCGAGGTGCTGCCGGTGCGGTCGGCAATCACTTTGGCGCCGGTCTTGGCTTCGAAGGTTGCAGCGATGTTGCGCAGTGCAGCGAGGCCCGTGTCATCGGACCAGGTCAACAGGCGCAGGGTCTTGCCGGCAAAGCGGGTGTCGCTGGCACTGGCCCGGATGAAGGGCATGCTCATGGCCGCCGCAGCCACCGAGGCCACGCCGACGGTTTTGATGAATTGACGCCTGTTCAGATCGTGCTCGCCCATTTAGGACTCCCATTATTCTTGTAAGTATGAGACTGATCGCAACCCTTGCATCTGCCTGACCGGAATTGCTCAAGCGCCCGGTTTCAAAGGGCTTGAGCGTGGTCTGCGGGTTCATCCTGAGGTCGTGCAAAACACCTGACTATCGATAAAAACTCATTGGAGCCATGACGCCGGCGCATGCCTCGTTGCGAGGCATGCGCTGACCTTTTTCGGGCATTCAGAGCGCGCGGATCACGTGCTTGATTTCCTGAAATGCCGCCAGGCCCCACGGCCCCAACTCGCGGCCGATGCTGCTCTGTTTGTAGCCGCCCCATGCGGTCTGCGGGAAGATCACCTGCGGCGCGTTGAGCCACACCAGGCCCGCCTGCAAGGCGTTGGCGACCCGATCCGCGGTCTCGGCATTGCGCGTGACGACGCTGGCGACCAGACCGAACTGACTGTCGTTGGCCAGGGCAACCGCCTCCGCTTCCGTAGCAAAACTGCGCACGCAGATCACCGGGCCGAAGATCTCTTCACACCACAGCGCACTGTCGAGAGGCACTTCGGTGAAGATTGTCGGCTGCAAGAAATATCCGCGCGGCAGATCGGCGGGACGATTGCCGCCACAAATCAGCTTGGCACCGGCACTGAGTCCACGGTCTATGTGACCGAGCACGCGTTGGTACTGCGCCTGATTGACCAGCGCACCCATCTCGACTTCAGGATCGAACGGATCGGCCACACGGATTTTTTCCGCGCGGGCCTTCAGACGAATCAGGAACTCATCAGCCAGTTCATCGGCAACCAGCACCCGGCTGGTGGCCGAGCACATCTGCCCGGCGTTGAAGAAACCGCCACCGCAGGCCAGTTCCACCGCCAGATCAAGGTCGGCGTCTTCCAGAATCAGCAGCGAGGACTTGCCGCCCAGTTCCAGGCTCACGCCCTTCACGGTTTCAGCGGCGCGCTGCATCACTTGCACACCGACGGCGTTGCTGCCGGTGAAGGAAACCTTGGCGATGCGCGGATCCGCCGACAGCGGCGCACCGACTGCCAGGCCGGTGCCGCACACCAGGTTGAACACGCCTTTGGGCAGACCGGACTCGGCGATGATGGTCGCCAGTTCCAGCTCCGGCAGCGGCGTGACTTCAGACGGCTTTAGCACCACGCAGCAACCGGCGGCCAGGGCCGGGGCGAGTTTCCACGCGGTGGTGACCATCGGGAAATTCCAAGGCACGATCAGCCCGACCACACCGCACGGCTCGCGGCGCAGACGTGCGCTGAAGTCATCACTGGGCAGCGGCACATTTCTGTCCTGTTTCGCATCGAGGCCTTCGGCGAGTTCGGCGTAATACTCGAACGTGGCGATCACGTCATCGACATCGATGCCCGCTTCGAACTGCGGTTTGCCGTTGTTGCTCGACTGTAACTTCATCAGATGTTCACGGCCGTTGCGCACCCCATTGGCGATGTTGCGCAGGATCGTTGCGCGCTCGGCACCGGTGGTTTTCGACCAGCCTTTGAAGGCTTCGGTCGCCGCCGCTACCGCCTGGTTGACGGCGCTTTCGTCACCGCCATTGACCGTGGTCAGCAGCGCTTCGGTGGCCGGGTTGATCACGCGCAGGTGTTCGCGGCCGGCGGACCATTGGCCGTTGATGTACAGGCCGTCGAGTGTGGTCGGGAAATTGATCATTGGGCCACCGCCTTCATCCATTGGGTCTGGTCGATTTCAATCAGGGTCGGGCCCTGACGATCGGTGGCGGCGCGCAGTGCACCGCGCAGGTGTTCGGCCGAGCTGATCGCTTCAGCCGCGCAACCCAAGGCCTTGGCCACACCGATGAAGTCCGGGGTATAGATGTCGACGCCCACCGGCTCGATGGCGCGGTTGACCATGTATTTCTTGATCTCTTCGTAACCCTGGTTATTCCACAGCAGGATGATCACCGGCGTCCGCGCTTCTACGGCGCTGGCCAGTTCCGGCAGCGTAAATTGCAGACCGCCGTCGCCGATCAGGCACACCACCGGCGGACGTGCGCCGTGTTCGAGGTTGCCGCCGAGCCACGCGCCAATCGCTGCCGGCAAGGCGTAACCGAGGGTGCCGTAACCGGTGGACGAGTTGAACCAGCGGCGCGGACGCTCCGGGTTGAACGTCAGGTTGCCGGTGTACACCGGTTGCGTGGAGTCACCGACGAACACCGCGTTCGGCAATTCGTGCAGCACGGTTTCGAGGAAACGGGTCTGGGCCAGCGTCGGGGCATCCCAGGTCGCGGCCAGGTCTTCACGCAGACGGGCGGCGCGTACCTGACCCCAATCGTTGCGGCGCTCGGCCAGCGGCTTGTGCGACAGCGCACTGAGCAGCGCTTGTGCGGCGTTGCGCGAGTCGGCCACCAGCGCCACGTGAGGCGGATAGTTGCGCACGGTCTGATCCGGATCGATATCGACACGCAGCAACTTGCCGGGAATTTCGAAACCGCCGGCGAAGGTGACGTCGTAGTCGGTTTCTGCCAGCTCGGTGCCGATCGCCAGGATCACGTCGGCATCGGCTACCAGAACGCGAGTCGCTACCAGGCTCTGGGTCGAACCGATCAACAGCGGATGGCTGGACGGCAACATGCCTTTGGCGTTGATGGTCAGGGCCACCGGTGCGTCGAGCAGTTCAGCCAGTTCAGTGAGTTCGGCAGCTGCGTCGATGGCACCACCACCGGCGAGGATCAGCGGACGCTGGGCGCCGGCCAGCAGTTCAGTCATGCGGCTCACGGCGGCTGGCGCAGCACCGGCACGGTCGATGTTGACCGGCACGCTGGTCAGCAGTTCGTCGGCCTCTTCGACCAGTACGTCCAGCGGAATTTCGATGTGCACCGGACGCGGACGTCCGGCCTGGAACAGCGCGAAAGCACGGGCCAATACGCCCGGGAATTCGGACGCCGACATCAGCGTGTGGGAGAACGCCGCCACGCCGCCGACCAGTGCGCTCTGGTTCGGCAGTTCATGCAGCTTGCCGCGACCGCCGCCCAGTTGACTGCGCGACTGCACGCTGGAGATCACCAGCATCGGGATCGAATCGGCGTACGCCTGGCCCATGGCGGTGGTGATGTTGGTCATGCCCGGACCGGTAATGATGAAGCACACACCCGGTTTGCCGCTGGTGCGGGCGTAGCCGTCGGCCATGAAGCCGGCGCCCTGTTCATGGCGCGGGGTGACGTGGTTGATGCTCGAACGGGCCAGCCCGCGATACAGCTCCACGGTATGCACCCCGGGAATGCCGAACACCTGCTCGACCCCATAATCTTCGAGTAACTTGACCAGTACTTCGCCACACGTCGCCATGTCTTTGCCCTTCTTGTTCGTTGAGGCACCGGGCTTAAAGGAACCGGTGATTGGCCTCATTGAAACGGGCGACCCGTAGCCGCAACAATCGATAAAAGCTCATACTAGCCATGTCCTCACGTCATACCTTGGATCCACATGAAACGACTGCCTCCCCTGCCCGCCCTGCATACGTTTCTGATTACCGCGCAGTGCTGCAACTTCACCCGGGCCGCCGAGCAGTTGCACATCACTCAGGGTGCGGTGAGCCGGCAGATCGCCGGGCTGGAGGAACATCTGGGTTATGAGCTGTTCATTCGCCTGGCCCGGGGCCTGGAGCTGACGGCCGAAGGTCGCGAATGGCTGCCACGGGTGCAGCAGGTGTTCAGCCTGATCGGCGACTCGGTGGAGCAGATCGGCGCCAAGCGCGAGACCCTGCAACTCAAGGCGCCGAGCTGCGTGATGCGCTGGTTGTTGCCACGCCTGCTGCAATGGCAGCGCGAGCGCCCGGACGTGCCGGTGAAACTCACGGCGTCGCTGCAACACGGGGTGGATTTTCATCGTGAACAGTTCGACGCGGCGGTGATCTACGGCACCGCGCCCCACGATTCGCCTGCGACCTTGCATCTGTTCGATGAACAACTGACGCCGGTCTGCTCGCCGACACTGCTCAACGGTGGGCCGGCCCTGCACACACCGGCAGACTTGCAACAGCATCTGCTGCTGCACCCGACTCACACGGATGACGACTGGACACTGTGGCTTGAAGCCGCCGAACTGCACTTGAGCAATATCGCCAGCGGTCAGCATTTCGAGACGCTGGATCAGGCGATGTCGATGGCGTCCCACGGGACGGGGGTGGCGATCGGCGACTGGTCACTGATCGGCGACGACTTGAACGCCGGACGACTGGTGATGCCGTTCGATCTGAAGGTGAAGACGGGATTGGGCTATTACATCGTGGCGCCGGCGTCGGAGCCGTCGGCGAAATTGCAGGAGTTGATGGGGTGGTTGGTGGAGCAGGCTCATACGCGTTGAGCCCGGCCTCACCTGATGATCGTTCCCACGCTCCCCTTCTTTGATCGTTCCCACGCTCCGCGTGGGAATGCAGCTCGGGACGCTCCGCGTCCCATGCCGAAGCGGACGCGGAGCGTCCAATGAGGCGTTCCCACGCGGACGGTTCGACGCCTCGACGTGGGAACGATCAATACGGTCAGTAACCGACCGTAAACCGCTGACGCGAATGCTTCGGCGTTTCCACTTCGTCGATCAGCGCAATCGCGTAATCGGCAAAGGTAATCGAGCTCTGACCATCAGCACTCACCAGCAAGTCATCCTTGCCGACACGGAACTTGCCGGTGCGCTCGCCTTCGACAAACAGCGCCGAAGGCGACAGGAACGTCCAGTCCAGTTCCTTCTCCTGACGCAGCGCATCAAGGAACGCCGCACCAGCACTGGCCTCAGCCTTGTACTCGGCCGGGAAACCGGCGCTGTCGATCACGCGAGTGCCGTCCGGCAGCAACAGCGAACCGGCACCACCGACCACAAGCAGACGTTTCACCCCGGCCTGTTTCACCGGGCCGATCAGCGCGCTGGCCGGTACCGTGGCGAAATGCGCGGCGCTGATCACCACATCGTGACCGGCGACGGCGTCCTGCAACGCGGCGGCGTCCAGCACGTCGACATTCTTGCTGACCACACCGGCGTGGGCGCCGATCTTCGAGGTATCCCGAGCGATGGCGGTGACGCTATGGCCGCGACGCAGGGCTTCTTCCAGCAGTTGGCTGCCGGCACGGCCGGTGGCACCAATGATTGCGATCTTGCTCATGACATTCTCCAGTTGGCTTGAGAGTGCTGCGTTTTTCAGAATCGGGTTACCACTGCATTTCGCCCTTGGCGACTTTGGCGCTCAGCTCCAGCGAGCTTTCTTCGCCCAGTGTCGGGTAGCGTTTTTTCATCGCGGCGATCAGCGCGGCAGAGTCCTTGGCCTTGGCGGTTTCGGCATCGAACGCCTTGATGTAGTCGGCGGTGAATTTCACGGCCGCCAGCGAACGGGCGCTGTCACCCAGGTAGTGACCCGGCACCACGGTTTTCGGTTTCAGGGTTTCGATCGAGTGCAGGGTTTCCAGCCAGTCGGCGTGGGATTGCGCGGTCTGGGTGTCGGCCATCCACACGTGGATGTTCTCGGCGACAACCACACCGCCGACCACGGCTTTCAACGAAGGAATCCACACGAAGCTGCGATCCGGTTGTTTGCCTTCCAGGCCGACCACCTGCAGTTTCTGCCCTTCGAGCATCAGGCTGTCGCCCTTGAGCACGCCCGGCACGATGGTTTTGGCCGGCACGTCGGCGCCCATTTTCGGGCCCCAGAAGGCGAGTTTACCGTCGACGGTTTGTTTGATGTGATCAACGGTCGGTTGCGAGGCCAGCACCTTGGCATCCGGGAAGGCTTTGGTCAGGGTGTCGAGACCGAAGTAGTAATCCGGGTCACCGTGGCTGATGTAGATAGTGGTCAGTTGCTTGCCGCTGGCGCGGATCTTTTCCACCACTTGCTCGGCCTGGGATTTGCCGAACTGCGCGTCCACCAGAATCGCGTCCTTCTCGCCGCTGACCAGCACCGAAGTCACCGGGAAGATCGCATTGCTGCCCGGGTTGTAAACGTCGAGGGTCAGATTCGCGGCCGCTGCATGGGCAGCAAAACCGAGGGTGGCGGTGGCCAGTAAAACGCGCTTGAGGGTGGTGAAGCCGATCATGGGTTGCTCCGCTGTTCGAATGCCGTGCTTGGCGATGGGGACAGAGCTTAGTTGCCAGACTCGTTACAAAAAATGCGATGCTTGAACATAGTTTGTTTCTGAAAGCGGGCAAATCATGGATCGTCTCCAAGCAATGCGGGTGTTTGTCACGGTGGTGGATCTGGGCAGCCAATCGGCGGCGGCCGATCACCTGGACCTGTCGCGGCCGGTGGTGTCGCGCTATCTGGCGGAACTGGAAGACTGGGTCGGCGCGCGCCTGATGCACCGCACCACGCGCAAGTTGAGCCTGACCGCCGCCGGCAACGAAATCCTGCCGCGCTGCCGGCAGATGCTGGAGCTGTCCGGCGACATGCAGGCCGCCGTCAGCGAACCTGCCGATGCACCACGGGGTTTACTGCGGATCAGCGTCAGCACCTCGTTCGGCCAGGCGCAACTGGCCGATGCCATGGCGGCGTTCGTCAAAGCGTATCCGGGGGTGAACATCGATCTGCAAATGCTCGATCGCACCGTGAACCTGGTGGACGAGCGCATCGACCTGGCGATCCGCACCAGCAACGACCTCGATCCGAATCTGATCGCCCGGCGCCTGACGGTCTGCCGTTCGGTGGTCTGCGCCGCACCCGCCTATCTGCAGGAACATCCGCAGCCGCAGCGCGTAGAAGATCTGAGCCGGCACAACTGCCTGACCCATTCCTATTTCGGCAAGAGCCTGTGGCATTTCGAGGAGGATGGCGAACCGGTCTCGGTGCCGGTGCAGGGCAACATCAGCGCCAACGAGGCCAGCACCCTGCTGCGCGCGACCCTGGCCGGCGCCGGGGTGGCGATGCTACCGACCTATCAGGCCGGGGTGCATGTACACAGCGGCGAACTGGTTCGCCTGCTGCCCCACGCCGAGCCTCGGCAGATGAACATCTACGCCGTCTATGCCTCGCGCAAGCACATGCCGGCGGCGCTGCGCTGCATGCTGGATTTTCTGGTGCAGCGTTTTCCCGAAAACCCGCAGTGGGATATTGGGCTGTAATCCTGTTCGCAGAGCCGCTGGCAACTCCACGGCGCTGACCTATGCTGAAAGTAGTACCCAAGGGTATTCGTTCAGAGGTCAACGCCATGAACACCAGAACAAGAAGATACCTCGCGATTTTCATCACCTGCGCGGCCACGCTGGCGCTGTACGGCACCGCGGCATGGCGCGTGGAGCAGTTGCGGCAACTGCCCCGTGAGTACGCGAGCTGCAACTTCGAGCGCTGCATCCCTCACAACGCCACCCTCAACGCCCTGCGCTGATACAAGGCTCAGGCGTCGTCGTTCTGCTCGGCCTTCAAGCGGTCGCGGAACGCCTTTGGCGAGATCCCCACCCGACGCCGGAACAGGCGCGTGAAGTTGGTCGGATCGGAAAACCCCAACACCTCGGACATCTCGTAAATGGTCATGCTGGTGTACGTCAGCAGACGCTTGGCTTCCAGCAACTGACGCTCGTGCATGATCTGCAACGCCGGCTGCCCCGCCAGTTCACGGCAGGTGCCGTTGAGGTGCGAGACGGAAATCCCCAGGCGATGGGCCAGGTCTTCGACCTTGACGTGCTGGCGGTAGGTTTCCTCCACCAGTTGAATGAACCCGTTGAGGTATTCGCGCTGACGCTGCGGGCGTTGCGTGGCGTTGTGGCGGTGGATCGCCTGACGGCTGACCCAGACCATGATCACGCTGACCAGCGAATGCATGAGCATTTCCCGCGCCGGTTGATGGCCGTTGTACTCGGCCTGCAACGCAGCAAACAGACTGTTGAGGTACTCCGCGTCCTTGCCCGCCGGGTAGCTATCGGCCTGGGCCAGGGCCTGCACCGCGCTGCCCAGTTGCGCCTGCAAATGGTTGATCAAAGGTGTGGCGAGGGTGACGACGAATCCTTCGACGTCCTCGGAAAAACGGAATCCATGCACCGATAACGGCGGCAGGATCTGGATCGCGGCTTCATTCAGTTGCGTGCGTTGGCCTTCGATTTCAAGCTCTGCCTGACCTTTGAATACGAAGAGCAACTGGCACAAATCGGCGTGGCGGTGGGGTTTGATTTCCCATTGGTGTTCGCGGCTGCGTTTGGAAATGGTTTCACAGTGCAGCAAGTCAGGGGTCGGCCAGTCCAGGCTTTCACCGTAGAGCTTGAACACCGGAATCGAAGGCAGGTCAGGCTTGTTCATCACTTCAATCCAGGCCTCGAGGTTTGCGGGCGATAATCGCACCGATTGGCAGAATGTACAGGTATCGGCTCAGTTTTCACCTTCAATTGACAGACCCGCAAGGGAAAAATGCAAGCACTCGAATCCTGAAAATCATTCACCGGCCGTTGTCGCGTGAAGCTTGCGAGTCATAAAAACAATGAAAACGCTGAAAACCCAAGTCGCCATCATCGGCGCCGGTCCGTCCGGATTATTGCTCGGCCAACTGTTGCACAACGCCGGCATCGACACCCTGATTCTGGAGCGCCAGACACCTGACTATGTGCTCGGCCGAATCCGCGCCGGCGTGCTTGAACAAGGCATGGTAGAGCTGTTGCGCGAGGCTGGCGTAGGTCAGCGGATGGATGCCGAAGGGCTGGTGCACGGTGGTTTCGAACTGGCCCTCGACGGGCGCCGGATCCACATCGATCTGCAAGCCCTGACCGGTGGAAAAACCGTGATGGTCTACGGCCAGACCGAGGTCACCCGCGACCTGATGGCCGCTCGTCGGGAGACCGGCGGACAGACAATCTATGAAGCCAGCCATGTCGTTCCCTGTGGCATGAAAAGCGACGAAGCCTATGTCACCTTCGAAAAAGACGGCGAAATCTGGCGCGTCGATTGCGACTACATCGCCGGTTGCGACGGTTTCCACGGCGTGGCCCGACAGTCGATTCCCGAGGACTGCCTGAAAGTCTTCGAACGGGTTTATCCGTTTGGCTGGCTGGGGATTCTCGCCGACACGCCACCGATTCACAATGAACTGGTCTACGCCCGCCACGAGCGCGGCTTCGCGCTGTGCAGCATGCGGTCGGCGACTCGCACCCGTTATTACCTGCAAGTGCCGGCCGAAGAAAACGTCGATGACTGGTCGGATCAGCGTTTCTGGGATGAACTGCGCAATCGTCTGCCGGAGGAACTGGCGCAGAAACTGGTGACCGGTCCGTCGATTGAAAAGAGCATCGCGCCGCTGCGCAGTTTTGTGGTCGAGCCAATGCAGTACGGGCGGATGTTTCTGGTCGGGGATGCGGCGCACATCGTTCCGCCGACCGGTGCCAAAGGTCTGAATCTGGCGGCCAGCGATGTCAGCACGCTGTTCAGGATTCTGCTGAAGGTTTACCGCGAAGGTCGCACTGACTTGCTGGAGAAATACTCGGAGATCTGCCTGCGCCGGGTGTGGAAAGCCGAGCGGTTTTCCTGGTGGATGACCTCGATGCTGCACCGCTTCGACGAGCATGATGATTTCAGCCAGCGGATCTGCGCTTCGGAACTGGACTACTTTGTCAGCTCAGAGGCGGGGCAAAAAACCATTGCAGAAAATTACGTCGGGCTTCCTTATGAGGCTATCGAATAGCCTGCTACCGACTTACACTGGCGAGCATCCCCGCTCGCCTGGCGATCTGCGGGACACTCACTGCCCGCAGGTTTTGCCCGTGACCAATCTCAACCATCCCGAAACGCCCAAACCGGCCATTCGCAGCGTGCTGGTCGCGCTGATGATGGCGATCTTTCTCGGTGCGCTGGACCAGACCATCGTCGCCGTTTCCATGCCGGCCATCTCCGCCCAGTTCAAGGACGTCAGCCTGCTGGCCTGGGTGATTTCCGGCTACATGGTGGCGATGACCGTGGCGGTGCCGATCTACGGCAAGCTCGGTGACCTGTACGGGCGGCGCAAACTGATGCTGTTCGGCATGGGCCTGTTCACCCTCGCCTCGCTGTTCTGCGGCATGGCCCAGAGCATGGAGCAACTGGTGCTGGCGCGGATTTTCCAGGGCATCGGCGCCGGCGGGATGATTTCGGTGAGCCAGGCGATCATCGGCGACATCGTGCCGCCTCGCGAACGCGGGCGTTATCAGGGTTATTTCAGCAGCATGTACGCGGTGGCCAGCGTCGCCGGCCCGGTGCTCGGCGGTTACATGACCGAGTACCTGTCGTGGCGCTGGGTGTTTCTGATCAACCTGCCGTTGGGCCTCGGCGCTTACTGGGTGGCGCGACGCAACCTGATCGGCCTGCCGATTCCCCAGCGCAAACCAATCATCGACTACCTCGGCACGCTGCTGATGATCATCGGCCTGACCGCGCTGTTGCTGGCGATCACTCAGGTCGGCCAGGGGCATGCGTGGCGAAGCAGCGAAGTGCTCGGTCTGTTCGCTTGCGCGGTGGCGGTTTTGGCGGTGTTCGTCTGGCATGAGCGGCGCGCCCGGGAGCCGTTGCTGCCGATGCACCTGTTCACCAACCGCAGCGCCCTGCTGTGCTGGTGCACGATTTTCTTTTGCAGCTTCCAGGCGATTTCCCTGATTGTGCTGATGCCGCTGCGCTTTCAGAGCGTGACCGGCGCCGGGGCCGACAGCGCTTCATTGCACCTGCTGCCGCTGGCGATGGGTTTGCCGATCGGCGCGTATTTCGCCGGACGTCGCACCTCGATTACCGGGCGCTACAAACCGCAGATTCTGACCGGCGCGCTGCTGATGCCGATCTCGATCCTCGGCATGGCCTTCAGCCCGCCCGATGCGACTCTGGTCAGCAGCCTGTTCATGTTGCTCAGCGGGATCGCCGGTGGCATGCAGTTCCCGACCTCTCTGGTCGGTACGCAGAATTCGGTGGAGCAAAAGGACATCGGCGTCGCCACCAGCACCACCAACCTGTTCCGCTCCCTGGGCGGCGCGGTGGGCGTGGCATTGATGTCGGCGCTGTTGCTGGCATTGTTGCAGGATTCCAGTTTCGCCCACCTGGCCGGCAGCTCGCTGATGAGCGAAGGGCATTCCGGTAACGTGCTGCTCGATGGCCTGAACGCGGCGCCCGGCGATGCGAAGAATGCCTTGCGTGCCGAACTGCTGGTGACGTTCCGGCATTTGCTGATGGTCAGCGCGGCGGTGTCGCTGCTCGGGCTGGCGGCGGCGATTGCGATGCCGAACCGGTTGCTGCGGGGCCGTGAACACGGCGCCCGCTGATTGCTGAAAGCTCCCACGCGCGGCGTGGGAGCTTTCAGCAATCAAGCACTGTAATAACCGACCGCCACCAGCATGTTCCCGACCTTCTTCAGGTAGGCATGCTTGTCCTCGACCTTGCCGGTCACCGGGTTTTTCCAGCGGTACTCGTACTCGCCCTCATCCTGTTTGCCGATCAGCGCCAGAATCGGTTCGCCCACCGGTTTGCCTTCCGGGTCATCGACCTTGGCGAAATCGGTGTTGATCAACCGCAGGTTGGTGCCGTGGGCGACGTAGCGCCGGTTGTCGAGATTGACCACGAACACATACAGGTCGTCCTGCAGGTAACCACCCTTGAGCGAGTTGATTGCGGACAGCGTGCCCTTCTCGTCCTTGGTCAAATCGGTGGCCGCTTTGTCGAGCAACGCTTTCGCCTGTTCTGCCGACGCACGCGGCAGGTAATAACCCACCGCCAGAATCCGCTGACCGATGCGTTGATAGTAAACGTGCTTGCGCTCGACCTTGCCGTCGGACCAGTTCTGCCAGCGGTATTCGGCCTGCTGGATGCCGTTGCCTTCCGGCACTTTCAAGGCGTCCTTGAAGGACTTCTGCAAGTCCGGCCCGAGGACTTCGCTGACGTCGCGACCGATCAATGCCGACGACGGCCCACCGCTGGCGAGCATCACGCCCTTGGTGTCGACCACGAACACGTAACGGTCCTTGTCGACGAATTCGCCCTGTCGGCTGAACGCCGCGAACGCCTTGTCGCCGTTGTCGTGGTAATAGGCCAGAGCCTTTTCCAGCAAGGCGATGGCGGCCTTGCTGTCGTCTTTTTCCGTGGTGGCCGCGTTGGCCTGACCGAAACTCAACAGCAGCACCGCGCCGAGCCAGGCCAGCTTGTGCACAAACCCCATGACGCATCCCTCGTTCTTGTTGGTGTTTCAAGAGCGTAGACGGCCTGAAGGCATGTATGGATATTCAGAAAGCTTCTGAATGTTGCTGTGGCGAGGGCGTTCATTCCCTCGCCACACAAGAGGCTTACGGACGGGCGTTGAGTTGCTGCTGCAGGTTCTGGATCTGCGCTTGCAGGGTGTTGATGTTGCGGGTCATCTGCCCACGGAAGGCATCGAACTCGGCAGTGTTGGTGCCGCCCTGCGCAGCGGCCGGACGGTTGTCCTGCTCGCTTTTGAGGATGACGATTTCCTGCTCCAGACGATCGATTGCAGGGTTCGACCCACTTTGTTTCTTCAGGGCCGTGATGTCGGCACCGAGGCTCTTGAACTGCGCATCGAAACCCTTCACCTGTGCATCGAAGCTCTTGAGCTGGGCGTCAAGCTTGCTGGTGTCGGCCGGGGTGCTTTTCAGCGTGGCCAGTTCGGCGCTCAGGGCTTTGACCTGGGCTTGCAACTGGGTGTTGGCGTTCTGTTGTTCGGTGGTCTGGGCGGTCATCTGCGCCAGGCGCTTGTCCAGATCCGTCGCCTGCCCGGCCACGCCCTGCTGCTGTTTGCTCTGATCCTGAAGCGCGCTTTGCAGCTGTTTGATCTGCAGCTTCAGGGCTTCGCTGTCGGTGGTGACGTTGGTCTGGCTGGCCACGACCTTGCCGGAAATGTCCTGCAAGCGCCCCGCTGCTTCCTCACTGATGCGCGCGAAACTTTCCTGGGTCGCCACCAGTTGCTGCTCCATCAGCGAAATCTGCTGGAAGCTCCACCAGGCCAGACCGATGAAGGCGAAGAACAATGCGCCGACCAGTGCCCACAACGGCCCGGTGCTGGCGGCTTTGACCTTGACCACCGGCGGCGTGCGCGAATGCAAGGTGGTGCGGGCGGTGGCCGGAAAATCGTCGTCATCGAGGGTATCGGCGCGCAGGCTCGGTACATCGTCGAAATCGTCGTGGGCATCGTTACGCATGGACATTGAGGCAACCTTTGTGAAACGCGGTGATGGCAGATTGGGGCGAAGTATAAACCCCGCGGCCGCTGGGGTTGACCCTCAAGCCGTGGCGCGGTTCAGTGCCGGCCGGCAGATTCGTATCAACGAATGTCCTGGGCCTTCCACCAGCCACAGAACTCATCGAGGGCCGTCCACAGACTGACTTTCGGATCGTAGTCCAGATAATGCCGGGCGCGACTGATGTCGAGGGTGAAATTTTTGTTCATCACCTGCATGCCCAGGCGCGACAGGGTCGGCTCGGGACGCCCGGGCCAGAGCTTGCACACACCTTCGTTAAGCGCCGCCACGCTGTAGGCCAGTCCGTAGGAACGGTACTTGGTGACCTGTGGGACTTCCATCTTGCGCATCACGTAATTGACCACATCCCACAGCGGCACCGGGGCGCCGTTGCTGATGTTGTAGGCCTTGCCCAGCGCGGAAGTATCGGCCAGCAGACTGCTGAGCAACGCTTCATTGAGGTTGTGCACGCTGGTGAAATCGACCTTGTTCAGACCGTTGCCGATGATTGCCAGACGGCCCTTGCGCTGCATGTTCAGCAAGCGCGGAAAGATGCTCATGTCGCCGGCGCCGGTGACGAAACGCGGGCGCAGGGCGAGGGTTTCGAGACCGAATTCCTGGGCGCCGAAGACCTTTTGCTCGGCCAGGTATTTGGTCGCGGCGTAGTGATGCTTGAAGCGCTTGGGCACTTGCTCTTCGGTCAGGCCGAGATGGTCGCGACCGTCAAAGTAGATCGAGGGCGACGACAGATGCACCAGCCGCCGAACCCGTTGCTTGAGGCAGGCCTCGACCACGTTTTCGGTGACTTGCACGTTGCCCTGATGGAAGTCCTGATACCGGCCCCACAAGCCGACCGCGCCGGCGCAATGCACCACGGCTTCGACATCGCTGCACAGCGCACGCACCAGATCCGGATCGCTCAAATCGCCTTGAACGAACTCGGCGCCGCGACGCACCAGATGCTCGACACCCTCGGCCCGGCGACCGTTGACCCGCACGTCCAGGCCTTGCTCCAGGGCGAAACGCGCAAAGCGTCCGCCAATGAAGCCGCTTGCGCCGGTGACCAGAATTTTCATGTAGAGCTCCGCTGTCTTTCGTTTTGCCTGATTCGTGAGTCTTGACGCTGCCCGTCAGTCCAACGGCACCAGCCATTGCGCCGACGAGCGCACCAATTGTTCGGTCAACAGCCCGAGCAACTGACCGCCATTGCGCCAATGATGCCAGTACAAGGGCACGTCGATCGGTTTATCTGGCAACAGTTCGCGCAGTACGCCGCGCTCCAGTTGCTCGCGCACCTGCAATTCCGGCACCAGTCCCCAGCCGAGCCCGGCTTCGGTCAGGCGGATGAAACCTTCGGACGACGGGCACAGGTGATGCTCGAAACCGCCATCGACGCCAAGAGAGGCGAGGTAACGATGCTGCAGAAAATCGTCCGGGCCAAACACCAGCGCCGGGGTGCGCGGCAATTGTTCGGCCCGCACGCCATCGGGAAAATGCCGCTCAATGAACGCCGGACTGGCCAGCGCCCGATAGCGCATCGCTCCGAGCAGCACGCTGCGCGCGCCTGCCACCGGACGCTCACTGGCGCACAGGCAACCGGCCACTTCACCGGCGCGCATGCGCTTGAGGCCGACGGTCTGGTCTTCGACGATCAGATCGAGCAACAGATGTTGTTCGGCGCAGAAGTCGCCCACCGCCTCGGCCCACCAGGTGGCGAGGCTGTCGGCATTCAGGGCGATACGCAGGCGCTCCGGCAAGCCCTCTTCGTCCAGCGCCGGCACCAGCGTCTGCAAATCCCGTTCAAGCAGGCGCACCTGCTGCACATGGTTGAGCAGGCGCCGGCCAATCTCGGTCGGCGACGGCGGCGTGCCACGCACCAAAACCGGCTGGCCGACTCGCGCCTCCAGCAATTTGATCCGCTGGGAAATCGCCGATTGCGAAAGGCCCAGCACCTGCGCCGCCCGTTCAAATCCGGCTTGCTCGACCACTGCGGCCAGAGCAGAAAGCAATTTGTAGTCGAACATCAGTTTTCCTAATGAGCGATCAGCACTATTGGTTTTTCTTATACAGCGTCAACCGGGAGAATAGCCAGCAAGCACTCTTTATCAAGGACCACCACCATGGCTGGCGAAACCTCATTGACCACCCTGCTGCGCAGCATGAGCCCGCAGCTCAATGCCGGCGAATACGTGTTCTGCACCTTGCGCGACGGCCAGTTGCCGAGCGGTCTAGAGGTCGTAGGCAGCTTCCGTGAACAGGAAGGCCTGACGGTGATTCTCGAACGTTCCCACGCCGAGCGCGCCGGTTTCAGCTTCGACTACGTCGCAGCCTGGATCACGTTGAACGTGCATTCGGCGCTGGAAGCCGTCGGCCTGACTGCCGCATTTGCCACCGCACTGGGCAAGGCCGGCATCAGCTGCAACGTGATTGCCGGCTACTACCACGACCATTTGTTCGTCGGTCAGGCCGACGCCGAACGCGCCATGCAAGTGCTGCGCGATCTCGCAGCCAACGCGGAGTAACCGTCATGTGGCAAAGCTATACCAACGGTTTGCTGGTGGCGTTCGGGCTGATCATGGCGATCGGCACCCAGAATGCTTTTGTACTGGCCCAGAGCCTGCGGCGTGAACATCACCTGCCGGTCGCGGCGCTGTGCGTCGCCTGCGATGCGTTGCTGGTGGCGGCAGGTGTTTTCGGTCTGGCCACGGTGCTGGCGCAAAACCCGACCTTGCTGGCGGTCGCCCGCTGGGGCGGCGCAATCTTCCTGATCTGGTACGGCAGCCAAGCGCTGCGCAGGGCGTTTTCGAAACAGAGCCTGCAACAGGGTGAAAACCAGACCGTGCGTTCTCTGCGCGCGGTGATGCTCAGCGCACTGGCGGTGACGTTGCTCAACCCGCACGTCTATCTCGACACCGTTCTGCTGATCGGTTCTCTCGGTGCGCAACAGTCGGTGCCCGGCGCTTATGTTGTGGGCGCGGCGAGTGCTTCGCTGCTGTGGTTCTTCACCCTGGCGTTCGGCGCGGCATGGCTCGCACCGTGGCTGGCACGGCCGAGTACGTGGCGGATTCTTGATCTGTTGGTGGCAGTGATGATGTTCACGGTGGCAGGGCAATTGATATTGGCTTCATGATTTATTCCAAACAGCTCTGGAACCTCTATCCCACACAGTTGTTGCGTGGTTAAGCCGCACCCCCGGTGCTATGATCCGAACCCTGCGCCGCAAAGAGTAAAAACTCGCCGGTGCATTTCTGGCCGCCCGTGATCGGCCTTGCGCTCACCGCAACAGACCTGATTAGGAGAATCATCATGGCTTTCGAATTGCCGCCGCTGCCTTACGCACACGATGCCCTGCAGCCGCACATTTCCAAGGAAACCCTGGAATTCCACCACGACAAGCACCACAACACCTACGTCGTGAACCTGAACAACCTGGTGCCAGGCACCGAGTTCGAAGGCAAGACCCTGGAAGAAATCGTCAAGACTTCCTCGGGCGGCATCTTCAACAACGCCGCTCAGGTCTGGAACCACACCTTCTACTGGAACTGCCTGGCGCCAAACGCCGGCGGTCAACCAACCGGCGCACTGGCTGAAGCCATCAACGCGGCTTTCGGTTCGTTCGACAAGTTCAAGGAAGAGTTCAGCAAAACCTCGATCGGCACCTTCGGTTCCGGCTGGGGCTGGCTGGTGAAAAAGGCTGACGGTTCCCTGGCTCTGGCCAGCACCATCGGCGCCGGCAACCCGCTGACCAGCGGCGACACCCCGCTGCTGACCTGCGACGTGTGGGAACACGCCTACTACATCGACTACCGTAACCTGCGTCCTAAGTACGTCGAGGCGTTCTGGAACCTGGTCAACTGGAAGTTCGTGGCCGAGCAGTTCGAAGGCAAGACCTTCACCGCTTAAGCTGCACGCCAGACAAAAAACCCGGCTATTGCCGGGTTTTTTTCTGCCCGCAGAAATCATCGAGGGTGCGTCCCATCACAAACAGGGCCTTTTCCCACACGCAAAGCAGCCCTTCTCGCCTTGCTCCCAAGCCACGGCGAACTACCATCAAAAGAGGAAAAATTGTCCGACGCCCCTCAAGTTGGAGGCCAAAACTACCGACACAGTACAAATAGGGCAAATACTCCAGACAGCAGCATTTCGGCCAAGGCCACGGACAAATTTTCCGCGGCTCGATTGTCCCTTTGACTGCCAACACGGGATTGCCAATACTCATGGCAACTTGACGCTACCCGCACGGAACAAGGAATAACCCTTTGAAGCTGGAACTCAAGAACAGCTTGTCGGTGAAGTTGCTCCGGGTCGTGCTCCTGTCGGCATTGATCGTCGGCGTGGTCTTGAGCTGCGCGCAGATCGTTTTCGATGCCTATAAAACACGCCAGGCCGTCGCCGGCGATGCCGAACGCATCCTCGACATGTTCCGCGATCCCTCTACCCAGGCGGTCTACAGCCTGGACCGGGAGATGGGCATGCAGGTGATCGAAGGCCTGTTCCAGGACGACGCCGTGCGCCAGGCCTCCATCGGCCATCCCAACGAAGCGATGCTCGCGCAAAAGTCGCGTGAGCTGCAGCATTCCAACAGCCGCTGGCTGACCGACCTGATTCTTGGCCAGGAACGCACCTTCACCACCCAACTGGTGGGACGCGGCCCCTACAGCGAATATTACGGCGACCTGAGCATCACCCTCGACACCGCCACCTACGGGCAGGGGTTCATCGTCAGCTCGGTGATCATCTTCATTTCCGGCGTGTTACGCGCTTTAGCCATGGGCCTGGTGCTGTACCTGGTCTATCACTGGTTGCTGACCAAACCGCTGTCGCGGATCATCGAACACCTCACCGAGATCAACCCGGACCGCCCCAGCGAACACAAGATTCCACAGCTCAAGGGCCACGAGAAAAACGAACTGGGTATCTGGATCAACACCGCCAACCAGTTGCTCGAATCCATCGAACGCAACACCCACCTGCGCCACGAAGCGGAAAACAGCCTGCTGCGCATGGCCCAGTACGATTTCCTCACCGGCCTGCCAAACCGCCAGCAACTTCAGCAGCAACTGGACAAGATTTTGGTGGATGCCGGCAAGCTGCAGCGTCGGGTTGCGGTGTTGTGTGTCGGACTGGATGACTTCAAAGGCATCAACGAACAATTCAGCTACCAGACCGGCGACCAGTTGTTGCTGGCGCTGGCTGACCGCCTACGCGCCCACAGCGGTCGCCTCGGCGCACTCGCCCGTCTCGGCGGTGACCAGTTCGCGCTGGTGCAGGCCGATATCGAACAGCCTTACGAAGCGGCGGAACTCGCGCAAAGCATTCTCGATGACCTGGAAGCGCCGTTCGCCCTCGACCATCAGGAAATCCGCCTGCGCGCGACCATCGGCATCACCCTGTTCCCGGAGGATGGCGACAGCACCGAGAAGCTGTTGCAGAAAGCCGAGCAGACCATGACCCTGGCCAAGACCCGCTCGCGCAACCGCTACCAGTTCTATATCGCCAGCGTCGACAGCGAGATGCGCCGCCGTCGCGAACTGGAAAAAGACCTGCGCGACGCCTTGCTGCGCGATCAGTTCTACCTCGTCTATCAGCCGCAGATCAGCTACCGCGATCATCGCGTGGTCGGCGTCGAAGCCCTGATCCGCTGGCAGCATCCGGAACACGGGCTGGTGCCGCCGGACCTGTTCATCCCGCTGGCCGAGCAGAACGGCACCATCATCGCCATCGGCGAGTGGGTGCTGGATCAGGCCTGCAAGCAACTGCGCGACTGGCACGATCAGGGCTTCGTCGACCTGCGCATGGCGGTCAACCTGTCCACCGTGCAACTGCACCACGCCGAGCTGCCACGGGTGGTCAACAATCTGTTGCAGATGTACCGCCTGCCACCCCGGAGCCTGGAGCTGGAAGTCACCGAAACCGGCCTGATGGAAGACATCAGCACCGCCGCCCAGCACCTGCTGAGCCTGCGCCGCTCCGGCGCACTGATCGCCATCGACGACTTCGGCACCGGCTACTCCTCACTGAGTTATCTCAAGAGTCTGCCGCTGGACAAGATCAAGATCGACAAGAGCTTCGTCCAGGACCTGCTGGATGACGACGATGACGCGACCATCGTTCGCGCCATCATTCAACTGGGCAAGAGCCTGGGCATGCAGGTGATCGCCGAGGGCGTGGAAACCGCCGAACAGGAAACCTACATCATCTCCGAAGGCTGCCACGAAGGTCAGGGTTACCACTACAGCAAACCGCTGCCGGCGCGCGAGCTGAGCGTTTATCTCAAGCAGGCCCAGCGCAGCAACGCGGCCATCCTCTGAAATCTCCCTGCGAAGCCCGGCAAAACCCTTGATCCGCCGGGCGTGGTCTACCCTGTTGATCCAGCGCAACCCCCACGCAAATAGGAAATATTTCCAGCTACAACCCTTTACACATAATGCGAAAGATTTGCATTATGTCGCAGCTTTTGCGCACCCCCGCGCCTGTCCACTCAATTACCGAAGCAGGATGTTCGCCATGATTCGTATGCCTCTGGCTACCGCCAGTCTGCTGGCCATCGCTATTTCCCTCGCCGGTTGCGGCGAAGGTAAAGACAAAGAAAAGGCCGCCGCTCCTGCGCCGACTCCGGCTGCGAGCACCGCTGCACCGGCTGCGCCTGCTGCTGCCGGTAAAGTCGACGAGGCCGCCGGCAAAGCCGTTGTCTCGCACTACGCCGACATGGTCTTCGCCGTTTACAGCGATGCCGAATCCACCGCGAAAACCCTGCAAACCGCCATCGACGCGTTCCTCGCCAAGCCGAACGCCGACACCCTGAAAGCCGCCAAGGCTGCCTGGGTTGCCGCCCGCGTTCCTTATCTGCAGAGCGAAGTATTCCGCTTCGGCAACACCATCATCGACGACTGGGAAGGTCAGGTGAACGCCTGGCCTCTGGACGAAGGCCTGATCGACTACGTCGACAAGTCCTACGAACACGCACTGGGCAACCCGGGCGCCACCGCCAATATCATCGCCAACACCGAAGTACAGGTCGGCGAAGACAAGGTCGACGTCAAAGACATCACTGCGGAAAAACTCGCCAGCCTGAACGAGCTGGGCGGCTCCGAAGCCAACGTTGCCACCGGCTACCACGCCATCGAATTCCTGCTCTGGGGCCAGGACCTGAACGGCACCGGCCCTGGCGCCGGCAACCGTCCTGCGTCGGACTACCTGGAGGGCGCCGGCGCCACCGGCGGTCACAACGATCGTCGTCGTGCCTACCTGAAAGCCGTGACCCAACTGCTGGTCAGCGACCTGGAAGAAATGGTCGGCAACTGGAAGCCGAACGTGGCCGACAACTACCGCGCCACCCTGGAAGCCGAACCGGCTGAAAGCGGCCTGCGCAAAATGCTGTTCGGCATGGGCAGCCTGTCCCTGGGCGAGCTGGCCGGCGAGCGCATGAAAGTGTCCCTGGAAGCGAACTCCCCGGAAGACGAACAGGATTGCTTCAGCGACAACACCCACAACTCGCACTTCTACGATGCCAAGGGCATTCGTAACGTTTACCTGGGCGAGTACACCCGCGTCGACGGCACCAAAATGACCGGCGCCAGCCTGTCGTCGCTGGTGGCCAAGGTTGACCCGGCTGCCGACACCGCGCTGAAAGCCGATCTGGCCGCCACCGAAGCCAAGATCCAGGTCATGGTCGATCACGCCAACAAGGGTGAGCACTACGACCAGTTGATCGCGGCCGGCAACACCGCCGGCAACCAGATCGTCCGCGACGCCATCGCTTCGCTGGTCAAGCAGACCGGTTCGATCGAAGCTGCTGCCGGCAAACTGGGCATCAGCGACCTGAACCCGGACAACGCCGATCACGAGTTCTGATCACAGCGTCCGCGTTAAAAAAGGCGACCTTCGGGTCGCCTTTTTCGTTCTGGCTGACCTGACGTGCATCAAGCAAACGATAATTCCTCTTATTCAAACCCCCTCGCCCTGTTAGACTTTGCGCCTTTAAATTCGCCCCTCTTGCAGGAAGTCTGATGCCCTCGCTGCCTCTTCGCTTGTCCGCACTGTTTCTGGCCTTGGGCCTGAGTGCCTGCGATGACGCCCCGCGTTTCACCAAGGCCGAGCCGGGTGAGGCCCGTTCCGGCGGTGCGGCGACCGTGCGCAAGAGCGATCAGAACGCGTTTTCCCTGCCGTCGGCCAACCTGCCGCCCTCGCGCCGCGTGGACTTCAGCGTCGGCAACAGTTTCTTTCGCAGCCCGTGGGTGATCGCGCCGTCGACCACCACGGCCCGCGATGGCCTCGGCCCGCTGTTCAACACCAACGCCTGCCAGAACTGCCACATCAAGGACGGTCGCGGTCATCCGCCGACGCCGGATGCGGCCAACGCGGTGTCAATGCTGGTGCGTCTGTCGATTCCCGATGCGCCGGCCTATGCCAAGGTCATCGAACAGGTGGGCGTGGTGCCCGAGCCGGTCTACGGCGGCCAGTTCCAGGACATGGCCGTCCCCGGCGTCGCGCCGGAAGGCAAGGTGCGGGTCGATTACACGCCGGTGCCGGTCCGCTTCAAGGACGGCACCGAGGTCGAGCTGCGTAAACCGGTCTTGCAGATCACCCAGCTCGGCTACGGCCCGATGCACCCGGATACACGTTTCTCGGCCCGCGTTGCGCCGCCGATGATCGGCCTGGGCCTGCTCGAAGCGATCCCGGAAGAAGCGATCCTCGCCAACGCCGCCGCGCAGGCCAAAGAGAACAACGGCATCAACGGCCGGCCAAACCGGGTCTGGGACGATGAGCAGCAAAAGACCGTCATGGGCCGATTTGGCTGGAAAGCCGGCCAACCGAACCTCAATCAACAAAATGTTCACGCGTTTTCTGGTGATATGGGCCTCACCACCAGCCTGAGACCGTTTGATGACTGCACCGACGCGCAAACCGCCTGCAAACAGGCGCCGAACGGCAATGGCCCGGACGGCGAACCTGAAGTCAGCGACAACATCCTGCGCCTGGTGCTGTTCTACAGCCGCAACCTCGCCGTTCCCGCCCGCCGTGGCGTCAACGATGAGCAGGTGCTGGCCGGCAAGAATCTGTTTTTCCAGGCTGGCTGCCAGTCCTGCCACACGCCGAAATACACCACCGCCGCCAACGCGGCCGAACCTGAACTGGCCAATCAAGTGATTCGCCCGTACAGCGATCTGCTGCTGCATGACATGGGCGAAGGTCTGGCGGACAACCGCACCGAATTCCAGGCCTCCGGCCGCGACTGGCGCACCCCGCCGCTGTGGGGCATCGGCCTGACGCAGGCGGTCAGCGGCCACACCCAGTTTCTGCATGACGGCCGCGCCCGCAACCTGCTCGAAGCCGTGCTCTGGCACGGCGGCGAAGCGAAGGCGGCGCAGCAACAGGTTTTGTCTTTCAACGCCGAGCAGCGTGCCGCGCTGCTGGCGTTCTTGAACTCACTTTAAACACTTAAAAGAATCGGGAGCCCGACATGTTCCGTCCCAAGCTGTTGTTCACCAGCCTTGCCGCACTGGCCCTCGGCGCGTGCTCGCCGCAGGATCCGCAAGCCGTCACCTCGGCGGCCATCGCCAAATCGGTGATCCTGCCGACCTACACCCGCTGGGTCGAAGCCGACAAGCAACTGGCCGTCAGCGCCCTCGCCTACTGCCAGGGCAAAGAGTCGCTGGACACCGCCCGCGCCGACTTCCTGCACGCACAGAAAGCCTGGGCCGAGCTGCAACCGCTGCTGATCGGCCCGCTGGCCGAGGGCAACCGTTCGTGGCAGGTGCAGTTCTGGCCGGACAAGAAAAACCTGGTCGGCCGTCAGGTCGAGCAACTGGTCACCGCGCAGCCGCAGATCGACGCCGCCGCACTGGCCAAGTCCAGCGTTGTGGTTCAAGGCCTGTCCGCTTACGAGTACATCCTGTTCGACGCCAAGCCTGACGTCGCCAACGACGCGCAGAAAGCCAAGTACTGCCCACTGCTGGTGGCCATCGGCGAGCGTCAGAAACAACTGGCCGAAGAGATTCTCAGCAGCTGGAACAACACCGACGGCATGCTCGCGCAGATGAGCAAGTTCCCGAACCAGCGCTACGCCGACTCCCACGAAGCGATCGCTGATCTGCTGCGGGTACAGGTCACTGCCCTCGACACCCTGAAGAAAAAACTCGGCACACCGATGGGCCGTCAGAGCAAGGGCGTGCCTCAGCCGTTCCAGGCTGATGCATGGCGCAGCCAGTCGTCCATGGAGTCGCTGGAAGCCAGCCTCGCAGCGGCCAAAACCGTCTGGGAAGGCGTCGACAACAAAGGCCTGCGCGGCCTGCTGCCGGCTGAGCAAAAGCCGCTGGCGGACAAGATCGATGCAGCCTACGCGGCGTCGCTCAAACTGTTCGGCAGCACTCAGCGCTCGCTGACTGAAATGCTCAACGATGACGCCGGTCGCCAGCAGCTCAACGACATCTACGACAGCCTCAACGTCGTCCACCGCCTGCACGAAGGCGAGCTGGCCAAGGCGCTGGGCATCCAACTGGGCTTCAACGCCAACGACGGTGACTGATGAGGGCACGTGCCATGCTGCGACGCCAGGCTCTGACTTTAGGTAGTTTGCTGCTGGGAGCAGTGACACTGGGCGGCTGGACGCTGTTCAAACGCAAGGACCAAAGCCCGCTGCTGCTGTCGGCGCGGGACGACACCGACGGCAAGCATTACGCCGTCGGTTATCGGCTGGACGGCACTCAGGTGTTTGCCACCGAAGTCGGCCAGCGCTGCCACGACATCATCAATCACCCGACGCTGCCGATCGCGCTGTTCGTCGCCCGCCGGCCGGGCACCGAGAGCTACCTGATCGACCTGCGCAACGGTGCATTGCTGCAAACCGTGACGTCGCAGCCGAACCGGCATTTCTACGGCCACGCGGTGATCCATCACAGTGGCGACTACCTGTACGCCACCGAAAACGACACCACCGATCCGGGCCGTGGCCTGCTCGGGGTGTACAAATTCGAAGGCGAACGGCTGGTGCACAGCGGCGAGATTTCCACCCACGGTCTCGGCCCGCATCAGGTGTCGTGGATGCCCGACGGTGAAACTCTGGTGGTGGCCAACGGCGGCATCCGCACCGAGGCCGAAAGCCGGGTCGACATGAACCTCGATGCCATGGAGCCGAGCCTGGTGCTGATGCAACGCGACGGCACCCTGCTGAGCAAGGAAACCCTCGCCCAGCAGATGAACAGCGTGCGCCACCTCGGGATCGCCAGCGACGGCACCATCGTCGCCGGCCAGCAATTCATGGGGCCTTCCCACGAGCGCTCGGAGCTGCTGGCGATCAAACGGCCCGGCCAGCCATTCGTGGCGTTCCCGGTGCCGGACCATCAGTTGCAGTCGATGGGTCATTACACCGCCAGCGTCGCCGTGCACAGCGACCTGCGTCTGGTGGCACTGACCGCACCGCGCGGCAACCGCTTCTTCATCTGGGATCTGGACAGCGGCGAAGTGCGCCTCGACGCGCCATTACCCGACTGCGCCGGCGTCGGTGCGGTGAAGGACGGTTTTGTCGTGACCTCCGGTCAGGGACGCTGCCGCTACTACGATTGCCGTCAGGACGACCTGCTGGCCAAACCACTGGATTTGCCCGCAGGGCTCTGGGACAACCATCTTCATCTGATGGCCTGAAATTCGCCGCCGACCGTTCGGTCGGCGGCCCCGCTTTTCTCCACCTTCTTCCCTTACACCCGGTAAAAACTGGCAGTTGGAATCCCTGCCGGACTCGGGGTAATGTGCCCGCCTGTCTCGCCTGATTTTCTCCAAGGAACTGGAAATATGCTGCGTCGCCGCATGCTGATCATGTTGGGTGTTGTACTGCTGATCGTTCTGCTTCTCGCCGGTTACAAGGCCTTCTCGATCTATACGATGATCCAGGGCTTTTCCAAGCCGAAGCCGCCGATCAGCGTCGCCGTGGCCACGGCCGTCGAGCGCCCGTGGCAGATGCGTCTGCCCACCGTCGGCACGCTGAAGGCGCTGCAAGGCGTCGACCTGAGTCTGGAGAACGCCGGCACCGTCACCGAGCTGAAATTCGAATCGGGGCAGAAGGTCAAGGCCGGCCAACCCTTGCTGCAACTGGACAGCGCCGTCGAAGCCGCCTTCCTCGAAACCGCCAAGGCCGATCTCGGCCTCGCACAGCTGGATTACGGTCGCGGCAGCCAGCTCGTCGGCAGCAGCGCCATCTCCAAAGGCGAGTTCGACCGGCTCTCGGCGCAGCTGCAAAAGAACAAGGCCACGGTCAATCAACTCAATGCGGCGCTGGCGAAAAAACGCATCGTCGCGCCCTTCAGCGGCACCATCGGCATCCGCCTCGTGGACATCGGCGACTACCTCGCCAGCGGCACCAAGATCGCCACCCTGCAGGATCTGAGCAGCCTCTACGCCGACTTCTACGTGCCCGAACAGTCGGTGCCGAAACTGGCCATCGGGCAGCCGGTACAGATTACGGTCGCGGCGTATCCCGGCCAGCACTTCACCGGCGCCATCACCGCGATCAACCCGATCGTCGAAAGCACCACCCGCAACATTCTGGTGCGCGCCACGCTGGCCAACCCCGACGGCAAGTTGCTGCCGGGCATGTTCACCAGCATCGAGGTGCTGCTGCCGGATCCGCAGAAACACATCGTGGTCCCGGAAAGCGCGATCACCTACACCCTCTACGGCAACTCGACGTACGTGGTCACCCAGAAGAAAGCCGAAGACGGCTCCGTCGAAAAGGACGACAAGGGCCAGCCTGTGCTGATCGCCGAGCGTCGGTTCGTCGAGACCGGCGAACGCCGCGATGGCCAGGTGATGATCAACAAGGGCGTGCAGAGCGGCGAACAGGTGGTGACGGCCGGCCAGATCAAACTGGACAACGGCGCCCACATTGCCATCAGCGACGACAAGACCCTCGGCGAGCAGAACAGTCCGCCCCGCGCCGACTGATCAAGGAAACCCCATGGCTTTTACCGATCCGTTCATCCGCCGCCCGGTGCTCGCCACCGTGGTCAGTCTGCTGATTGTGCTGCTGGGCTTCCAGGCCTGGAGCAAGCTGCCGCTGCGCCAGTATCCGCAAATGGAAAACGCCCTGATCACGGTGACCACCGCGTACCCCGGGGCCAACGCCGAAACCATTCAGGGCTACATCACCCAGCCGATGCAACAGAGCCTGGCCAGCGCCGAGGGCATCGACTACATGACCTCGGTCAGTCGCCAGAACTTCTCGGTGATTTCGATATACGCGCGCATCGGCTCCAACAGCGACCGTTTGTTCACCGAACTGCTGGCCAAGGCCAACGAGGTGAAGAACAAGCTGCCTCAGGACGCCGAAGATCCGGTGCTGAGCAAGGAAGCCGCCGACGCCTCGGCGCTGATGTACATCAGCTTCTTCAGCAAGGAGCTGAACAACCCGCAGATCACCGACTACCTGTCGCGGGTGATCCAGCCGAAACTGGCGACCCTGCCGGGCATGGCCGAGGCGGAGATTCTCGGCAACCAGGTGTTCGCCATGCGCCTGTGGATCGACCCGGTGAAACTCGCCGGCTTCGGACTCAGCGCCAGCGACGTGACCAACGCGGTGCGCCAGTACAACTTCCTCTCCGCCGCCGGCGAAGTGAAAGGCGAGTACGTGGTCACCAGCATCAACGCCAACACCGAACTGAAGTCCGCCGAAGCCTTCGGCAAGATCCCGCTCAAGGTCAGCGGTGACAGCCGGGTACTGCTCAGCGATGTGGCACGGGTCGAGATGGGTGCGGAAAACTACAACTCGATCAGTTCGTTCGGCGGCACGCCCTCGGTGTATATCGGGATCAAGGCCACGCCCGGCGCCAACCCGCTGGAAGTGATCAAGGAAGTGCGCAAGATCATGCCGGAGCTGGAAGCCCAGCTGCCGCCCAACCTCAAGAGCGAGATCGCCTACGACGCCACGCTGTTCATCCAGGCCTCCATCGACGAAGTGGTGAAAACCCTGTTCGAAGCGGTGCTGATCGTGATCGTGGTGGTGTTCCTGTTCCTCGGTGCGCTGCGTTCAGTGGTCATTCCGGTGGTGACGATTCCGCTGTCGATGATCGGCGTGATGTTCTTCATGCAGATGATGGGCTACTCGATCAACCTGCTGACCCTGCTGGCGATGGTGCTGGCCATCGGGCTGGTGGTCGACGACGCGATTGTGGTGGTGGAAAACATCCACCGGCACATCGAGGAAGGCAAGACACCAATGGACGCCGCGCTCGAAGGCGCCCGGGAAATCGCCATGCCGGTGGTGTCGATGACCATCACCCTGGCGGCAGTGTACGCACCGATCGGATTTCTCACCGGGCTGACGGGGGCACTGTTCAAGGAGTTTGCGTTGACCCTGGCCGGGGCGGTGGTGATCTCCGGCGTCGTCGCCCTG
Source organism: Pseudomonas sp. B37(2017) (assembly GCF_002112885.1). NCBI lineage: Bacteria > Pseudomonadati > Pseudomonadota > Gammaproteobacteria > Pseudomonadales > Pseudomonadaceae > Pseudomonas > Pseudomonas sp. B37(2017). The sequence continues at coordinate 223,531 of NZ_NEIX01000004.1, forward strand.
ACCCTGTCGCCGATGATGTGCGCCGTGTTGTTGCGTCATGACGAAAACCCCAGCGGCCTGGCCCATCGCCTAGACCGGATTTTCGACAGCCTCAAGCGCCGCTATCAGAGCATGCTGCACGGCACGCTCAATACCCGGCCGGTGGTGCTGGTGTTTGCGGTGATCGTGCTGTGCCTGATTCCGGTGCTGCTCAAGTTCACCAAGTCGGAACTGGCGCCGGACGAAGACCAGGGCATCATTTTCATGATGGCCAACGCCCCGCAGCCGACCAACCTCGATTACCTGAACACCTACACCGACGAGTTCATCAAGATCTTCAAGGAGTTCCCGGAGTACTACTCTTCGTTCCAGATCAACGGCTATAACGGCGTGCAAAGCGGCATCGGCGGTTTCCTGCTCAAGCCGTGGAACGAGCGCAGCCGCACGCAAATGGAAATCCTCCCCGAGGTACAGGGCAGACTCGAGGGCATTCCGGGCCTGCAGATCTTCGGCTTCAACCTGCCGTCCCTGCCAGGCACCGGTGAAGGCCTGCCGTTCGAGTTCGTGATCAACACCGCCAACGACTACGAGCTGTTGCTGCAAGTGGCCGACCGGATCAAGAAGCGCGCCATGGAGTCGGGCAAGTTCGCCTTCGTCGACCTCGACCTGGCTTTCGACAAACCCGAAGTGGTGGTCGACATCGACCGCGCCAAGGCTGCGCAGATGGGCGTGTCGATGCAGGATCTGGGCGGCACCCTCGCCACCTTGTTGGGTGAAGCCGAGATCAACCGGTTCACCATCGAAGGCCGCAGCTACAAGGTCATCGCCCAGGTCGAACGGGCCTACCGCGACAACCCGGACTGGCTGAACAATTACTACGTGAAAAACACCCAGGGCGAACTGCTGCCGCTGTCGACCCTGATCACCGTGACCGACCGCGCACGACCGCGACAGCTCAACCAGTTCCAGCAACTCAACGCGGCCAAGCTGTCCGGGTTCCCGCTGGTGAGCATGGGCGAAGCTATCGACAGTGTGTTGCAGATCGCTCGGGAGGAGGCCCCGGCCGGGTTTGCCTTCGATTACGGCGGCGCCTCCCGGCAGTTCGTCCAGGAAGGCAGCGCGCTGTGGGTGACCTTTGCGTTAGCGCTGGCGATCATTTTCCTGGTGCTGGCGGCGCAGTTCGAGAGCTTCCGCGATCCACTGGTGATTCTGGTGACCGTGCCGTTGTCGATCTGCGGAGCGCTGATTCCGCTGTTCCTCGGCTGGTCGAGCATGAACATCTACACCCAGGTCGGGCTGGTGACATTGATCGGGTTGATCAGCAAGCACGGGATTCTGATCGTCGAGTTCGCCAACCAGTTACGCAAGGAGAAGGGCCTGACACCCCGTGAGGCGGTGGAGGAAGCGGCAGCGATTCGCCTGCGCCCGGTGTTGATGACCACCGCGGCGATGGTCTTCGGCATGGTGCCGCTGATCGTGGCTACCGGCGCCGGGGCGGTCAGCCGTTTCGACATCGGGACGGTGATTGCCACGGGGATGTCGATCGGGACATTGTTTACGCTGTTTGTCCTGCCGTGCGTTTACACCGTGCTGGCGAAACCCGATCCCAAGGCATGACGCAGTAAAAAAAGCCATGACGCAATAAAAAAGGCCTCGCATCAGCGAGGCCTTTGGCTCTTGTAGAAAGAGATTTCAATCGATTCAACTCTGCGGCCTCATCCCTTGAGAAAGTCCGAACATGAACAGCAAAAGATCATGATCGGGTTGTGTGGCCACGGCGGCTTTCGCCACCCGTGGCATCGGGCAATGCGGGTCGCTCGCCGAGGCGCCGATCACCTGCATGCGTGGCTGTTCCCAGGCCGCCACCGCCAATGATGCAACTGCCAAGGCTCCTACCAGAAACAAACCTCGAGCAATTTCTAGTTTCATCGCTATAAACCTTTGATAGCGCTGCCAAACGCCGTCTCATAAAAGTAGACGAGTTTTTTCCAGTCTGTCGCGCTGAACGACGAGTGGCGGCGCAATTGCTTCATGTCATGGGCGGCCGCGCGATGAGCGGTCAGACGCTGACGGCATTTTTCCAGATCGATCAGGGCGACTTCGACCTTGGCCGATTCACCTTCGCCCGTCACCCGCACAAACACGTGCTTGATGTAGATGCAGCTGTGCTGCCAACGGCCCTTGTGCATGCGCGCCAGGTTTTCGGCGAGGTCCTTGAGCACGCGCTCATAGACAGCTTCGCCATACTGCTCGCGGCCGCCGCCGGCTTCCCAATGCTCAAGCTCCTGAAAGCCATCGAGCGATTTGGTCACCAACAGTGCACGCCACTTGAATTCTGGATCTGGCTGGGCACCGCAGAACACAATTTCGGGCACCCGGACACCGAGACGTGAAACCCCGGTCAATGCATCCAGCTCGCGCAATACGGTCGGACGTCCGAACGGATGCCGCCAGCTGCGATAGATATGTCCGGTCTGGCGTTTGGCATACAGCAGCTGGCCATCGCGCCCCTTGACTCGTTGCACACCACTTTCGCCACCACGGCGCACATTGGGTTCCTCGACCCATTCACCACGCTGGTTCCAGTAGTAGTCGAAGCGATCCTCGGGAGCGACTTCCGCTTCTGCTGCAAATTGCACTGCCATCCTCTTACCTCTTGCGTAATACGTAAACTCGCCACATGGCATAGAGCGGAATAAAGTCCAGTTGTTCCTGGATCCGGAATCCTGCCTCTTCGAATTCCTTTTCAACTGTTGCGGCCGGTAACACAAACCGGTTCTGGTAACCCTCCTGGCCACGCTTTTGCTCGGCGCGTTTGCGTTTCCAGGCCTTGAAATTGCCGTCCACCCACAGCGAAATGATCACGCTGTCCCGGGTGACACGCTCGAACTCACGCAGAATCGCCCGGCGGTGCTCGGCTTCGCCGATGTGATGCAGCAGTCGCATGCAGAAAATGCTGTCGACGGCGTTATCAGGCAAGGCAATGTCGAACGCAGACGTGTGCAAGGGTTGTACCCGTTTCACCACATCTGCCGGTTGCGCCTGCATGGCGGTCTTGATCATCGACTCGGAGTTGTCCGCTCCGATGATCACCCGATTGGGCTTTTCCGCCAGCAATGGCCAGAAACGTCCTGCGCCGCATGGCAGGTCGAGCACCAGTCCCGGCTCACCAACGAGGGTCAACGCCTTGCGGGCCAACTGCTGATCCCGCCAGTTGGACAAACGACGCCCCAGACCGTCCTGGTGTTTACGCAGGTATTTCTGCGCATGGTTGTCGTCGTACTTTTCGGAAAAATCGAGTTTGATCGGGCCGGCCATCACCAGGACTCCTGAATTACTGATGACGCCACCTTAAGCAGCGGTGTGTCAGCGTCAGGTCATCCCTTTGTGAAAAAAACGTCATGTAAATCGGCAAACTATTTCAAGGTTATACAGGAATTAGACAGGTTGGCGGGAGTACCCTCATCAACCGGCTGATCTTCAGCGCTTGCCCAGATCGACCTCGAAACGGCAGCCATTGGGCTCCATCGTGCTCAGCGTGACGCTCCAGCCTTCGTTTTCACAAATGCGCTGAACCAGCGACAAGCCCAATCCAAGCCCCTCGCCACGCTTTTCGTTGCCGCGCACAAACGGCTGGAACATGGCTTCGCGTTTTTCCTCGGGAATGCCCACGCCCGAATCCTCAACCACAAAACCGTTCTCATTGAGCGTCAGGCGAATAAACCCCTGCTCCGTGTAGTGCAAGGCGTTACGCAGCAGATTGCCCATCACGGCATTGAGCAGCGTCGCGTTGTAACGGGTGTCGGGCGGGTTGCCAGGTTCGAAAGTCAGCTGCAAACCCTTGGATTCGATAGGCGCGCGCCACAGGCAGAGCAAGCTGTCGGCCACTTGCGCGAGGGTGTGCCGGGGCGCGGCGCCAGCGTCTTCGCGCTGGGCACGGGCGAGCATCAGGAAGGTCTGCACCAGCTCGCGCATCTCCTCACTGGCTCGCGCAATGCGCTGAACCTGGGCCTTGCCGCGCTGATCGATACCCGGATTTTCCAGCAACAGTTCACAAGAGCTGGCCAATACCATCAGCGGCGTGCGCAATTCGTGGCTGACGTCGCTGGTAAACAGCCGCTCCCGCGTCAGCGCCTGACGCAGGCGCCCGAGCGTAGCGTCGAACGCCACCGCCAGTTCGCCCACCTCGTCTGCCGCGTAGTCCGGCGCCAGCGGAGGTGCCAGCCCGAGCAACTGGTCGCGATGGCGCACCTGGCGGGCAAGACGCACCACCGGAGCCATCACCTTGCGCGCCAGCACCCAACCGAGGAACACCGCCAGCGCCAGACTGAGCACAAAGCCCACCAGCACCACGGCGAACAGTACGCGCTCGCGCTCTTCGAAATCGCTTTGATCCTGCAGCAGCACATAACGACGACCGTCGACTACCTCGACCATCGCGTGGTACGACAGCTGCTCGCGAAAGACTTCATGGAAACCCGAATCCAGGTGCCGCAGGTCCTTGGGCAGCTCGAAGTCGCCCGGCCCGCCGCTGAAGTAGAACAACTGATCCGGCTCCGGCCGGTGGCTCCAGTCCGAGACATTGTCCATCAGCAGCAGGCGTTGCAGGTCGCCACCCAGCCCGGCGGAAATCAGTTTTTCCTCGACCAGGTGCACGGTCGCGACGATGCCCATCGCAAACGCCCCGGCCACCAGCGCACTCATCAGCGCAAAGGCGATGATGATCCGCTGGGCAAGGCTTTGCTTAAACTCCATCGCGGCCCTCGGCCAGGCGGTAACCCACGCCGTGCACGGTGTGCAGCAGTGGCTTGGCGAATGGTTTGTCGATCACCTGGCGCAATTGGTGGACGTGGCTGCGCAGGCTGTCGCTGTCCGGGCAGTCATCGCCCCACAGCGCTTCTTCGAGAATTTCCCGGCGCAAAACATGCGGGCTTTTTTGCATCAGCACCGCCAGCAGTTTGAGGCCGACCGGGTTGAGCTTGAGCAATTTGCCTTCGCGGGTCACTTCGAGGGTATCGAGGTCGTAGCTCAGATCGCCGACCTGCAGGGCACGGCGACCGCCGCCCTGGGTGCGGCGCATCACCGCTTCGACCCGGGCTGCCAGTTCCGACAGTGCGAACGGTTTGACCAGATAATCGTCGGCCCCGGACTTGAAGCCCTGCAGGCGGTCGTCGAGCTGGTCGCGGGCGGTGAGCATGATCACCGGCGTGTCGCGACGGGCGTCTTCGCGCAGGCGCTTGCACAGAGTGTAGCCGTCGATGCCCGGCAGCATGATGTCGAGCACGATCAGGTCGTAATGCTCGGTGGCGGCCAGATGCAGGCCCGACAGACCGTCCTGGGCGCAGTCGACGGTATAGCCTTTGAGCCCCAGGTAATCGGCCAGATTGGCCAGGATATCGCGGTTGTCTTCGACCAACAGAATTCGCATGGGCACCTCCTCCGTACACGGTAGCGGCCGTCTTGGCCCGCGCAGCTTACGACCATCGCCGACTCAGGGCTAGGGCGACAAGCCCCACAAATCGAGTCTTTCAACCAAATTCATTCCTTAACAAGTTTTTCACTATCGGTTCACAACCTGACTACAGTGACAACGCGAGACTCTCGCGCCATTAGATATAAGGAATGTAGACAATGGACTTCTTCAAGACGGCGCCAATGCGCTTTCTGCTGCTGGTCACCGGCGCTTGGCTGGTGGTGTTTCTCCTGACCCGAACCGTGCTGTTGCTGACTCATCTGGATGAGGCCGGCGGCGTGGCATTTTCCATGTTCGGCATCGGCTTGCTGTATGACCTGGGCTTTCTCGCCTATGCCGCGCTGCCGATGGGCCTGTATCTGCTGCTGTGTCCGCCGGCCCTGTGGCGCCGACGCGGTCATCGCTGGTTCCTTCAGGGACTGCTGACGGTCAGTCTGTTCGCCATGCTGTTCACCTCCGTGGCCGAATGGCTGTTCTGGGACGAGTTCGGCGTGCGCTTCAACTTCATCGCCGTCGACTATCTGGTGTATTCCGATGAAGTCCTGAACAACGTGCTGGAGTCCTACCCGATCGGCGCGTTGCTGAGCATTCTTGCGCTGCTCGCCGTGGCGCTGAGTTTCGCGTTGCGCAAACCTTTCAACGCGGCGCTGGACGCCCCGCTGCCACCACTGCGTGGTCGCCTGCTCAATGCCCTGGGTCTGTTGGTGGTCGCGGGGCTGAGCCTGCAACTGCTCAGCCAGGATGCACCGCGCGCCCAGGGCGGCAATGCCTATCAGAATGAACTGGCGAGCAATGGCCCGTATCAGTTCTTCGCCGCGTTCCGTAACAATGAACTGGACTATGGCCAGTTCTACAGCAGTCTGTCGCCGGAAAAAGTCGCCGGCCAGATTCGTGCTGAATTGAGCGAACCCATCGCGCGCTTCATCGGCCAGGATCCACAGGATATCCGCCGGATGATCGACAATCCGGGCACCGTGCGTAAACCGAACATCGTACTGGTCACCATCGAAAGCCTCAGTGCCAAGTACCTGGGCAGCAATGGCGATGAGCGCAACCTGACACCGAATCTGGATGCCTTGCGCAAGCAGAGTCTGTACTTCAACAACTTCTACGCCACCGGCACCCGCACCGATCGGGGCCTGGAAGCCATCACGCTGGCCATTCCGCCGACGCCGGGCCGTTCGATCGTCAAGCGCATCGGCCGCGAAAGCGGCTTCGCCAGCCTCGGCCAGCAACTCAGCGCCGTCGGCTACGACAGCGTGTTCGTCTACGGCGGACGCGGTTATTTCGACAACATGAACGCGTTCTTCAGCGGCAACGGCTACCGCGTCGTCGATCAGAGCAGCGTCGATGAATCGGAAATTCACTTCAAGAATGCCTGGGGCATGGCCGACGAGGATCTGTACAAGCAGACCCTGAAACTGGCCGATGCCGATTACGCCAAACAGCAGCCTTTCCTGTTGCAACTGATGACCACGTCCAACCACCGCCCTTATACCTATCCGGACAACCGGATCGACATCAAGTCCGGCAACGGTCGCGATGGCGCGGTGAAATACACCGACTACGCCATCGGCCAGTTCCTGGAGCAGGCGCGGCAGAAACCGTGGTTCGACAACACGATCTTCATCTTCGTCGCCGACCACACCGCCGGCAGCGCGGGCAAGGAAGACTTGCCGATCAGCAACTACCAGATCCCGCTGTTCATCTATGCGCCGAAGCTGATCGAACCACGGGAAAACGCGCAACTGGCCAGCCAGATCGATCTCGCGCCAACCCTGCTGGGGTTGCTGAACTTGGATTATCAATCGACGTTTTTCGGTCGCAACCTGCTGCAGGACAACCCGCTGCCACCGCGGGTCGTGGTCGGCAACTATCAACACCTGGGACTGTTCGACGGCAAGGATCTGGCGATCCTCAGCCCGCGCCAGGGCCTGCGCCGGCATGACGATGCGCTGACCGAAAGCCGCGAGTCCAGGGCCGGCAGCGACGACCCGCTGATCAGCCGCGCCATCACCTATTACCAAACCGCCAGTTATGGCTTCAAGCAACAGCTGCTTGGCTGGAAGGCGCCCAAGGAGGGTGCCGAGCAAATCAGCGAACGTTAATCGAAGCGCCCCGGGCTGATGCCCCGGGGCGTTTCCCGCTCTGGATATGTCATGCCATCAAACGTTGTACGCCCTGCCCCTCGCCCGCTGAATTTCTGGTTGTGCCTGGGGATTCCCGCCGTGGCGGCCGTCATTCTGGTTTTGTTGGAGCTGACCGATCTGGACATGGATCTGGCCCGGCTTTTCTATGACCCGGCTGCCGGTGACTTCATTGGCCGCCACAGTTACTTCCTGGAAAACATCCTCCACGACCGCGCCAAACAAGTGGTGATCGCCTTTTCGGTGTTTGCCATCCTCGGGTTCATCGGCGCGTTTTTCATCGAGCGGCTCAAACCGTTCAAGCGTGAGCTGGGCTGTCTGGTGTTGTCGCTGGGTCTGGCCACCTCGTTTGTCACGCCGGTGAAAGCCGTGACGGCGGTGCAATGCCCATGGAGCCTCGAACAGTTTGGCGGCCACGAAACCTACAGCAAACTGCTGGATCATCGCCCGCCGACCGACAAGCCCGGTCGTTGCTGGCCGGGTGGTCATGCGGCCACCGGTTTTACCTTGTTTGCGTTGTTCTTCGTGCTGCGTGATCGTCGCCCACGGTTGGCCCGTCAGGCGTTCATCTTTGCCTTCGCGCTGGGTTCGGTGTTTTCGATCAGCCGGATGATGCAGGGCGCACACTTCTTTTCCCACAACGTGTGGACGGCGATCTTCTGCTGGCTGATCTGTCTGGGGTCGTATTACTGGATTCTGTATCGCCCGGCAGTCAAGGCTGAAACAGACACGCAGGCCCATCCGGTCAACGCCTGAACCCTGAAACGCGGGCAATAAAAAACCCCGTCTGCTCACGCAGACGGGGTTTTTCGTTACAGGGTAAGGCTGGCTTACATCATGCCGCCCATGCCACCCATGCCGCCCATGTCTGGCATACCGCCGCCAGCTGCACCTTCTTTCTTCGGTGCGTCAGCAACAGCAGCTTCGGTGGTCAGGATCAGACCGCCGATGGAGGCTGCAGCTTGCAGAGCCGAACGGGTGACCTTGGTTGGGTCCAGGATGCCCATTTCGATCATGTCGCCGTATTCGCCGGTAGCAGCGTTGTAGCCGAAGCTGCCTTCGCCGTTCTTGACCTTGTCGACAACCACGCTTGGCTCGTCGCCGGAGTTGGCAACGATCTGGCGCAGCGGCGCTTCAACAGCGCGACGCAGTACAGCGATACCGACGTTCTGGTCAGCGTTGTCGCCTTTCAGTTCGGTCAGGGCTTCCAGAGCGCGGATCAGCGCAACGCCACCGCCAGGTACCACGCCTTCTTCAACGGCTGCGCGGGTTGCGTGCAGGGCGTCTTCAACGCGGGCTTTCTTCTCTTTCATTTCAACTTCGGAACCGGCGCCAACCTTGATCACTGCAACGCCGCCGGACAGCTTGGCCAGACGCTCTTGCAGTTTTTCACGGTCGTAGTCCGAGGAAGTCTCGGCAACCTGGGCACGGATCTGAGCGATACGGGCTTCGATGTCGCCTTGAACGCCAGCACCGTCAACGATGATGGTGTTTTCCTTGGACAGGGTCACGCGCTTGGCGCTACCCAGATGTTCCAGGGTGGTGCTTTCCAGGCTCAGGCCGATCTCTTCGGAGATAACGGTACCGCCGGTCAGAACGGCGATGTCCTGCAGCATGGCCTTGCGACGGTCGCCGAAGCCTGGAGCCTTGACGGCTGCGACTTTAACGATGCCACGCATGTTGTTCACGACCAGAGTCGCCAGGGCTTCGCCTTCAACGTCTTCGGCAACGATCAGCAGTGGACGGCCGGCTTTGGCAACGGCTTCCAGTACTGGCAGCATTTCGCGGATGTTCGAGATCTTTTTGTCGACCAGCAGGATCAGCGCGCCTTCCAGCTCGGCAACCATGGTGTCCGGCTTGTTGACGAAGTACGGGGACAGGTAGCCACGGTCGAACTGCATGCCTTCTACAACCGACAGTTCGTTTTCCAGGCCCGAGCCTTCTTCAACGGTGATCACGCCTTCTTTACCGACTTTTTCCATGGCTTCGGCAATGATGTCGCCGATGGAGTTGTCGGAGTTGGCGGAGATGGTGCCCACCTGAGCGATAGCCTTGGTGTCAGCGCATGGCTTGGACAGGGCTTTCAGTTCTTTGACGATCGCGATGGTCGCTTTGTCGATACCGCGCTTCAGGTCCATCGGGTTCATGCCGGCAGCGACGGCTTTCAGGCCTTCGTTGACGATCGACTGAGCCAGAACGGTAGCGGTGGTAGTACCGTCACCAGCGTCATCGTTGGCACGGGAGGCAACGTCTTTGACCAGCTGCGCGCCCATGTTTTCGAAACGGTCTTCGAGTTCGATTTCTTTGGCGACGGAAACGCCGTCCTTGGTGATGGTCGGAGCGCCGAAGCTCTTCTCGAGGATCACGTTACGGCCTTTCGGGCCCAGGGTCGCTTTTACCGCGTCAGCCAGGACGTTTACGCCAACCAGCATTTTCTTGCGGGCGGAATCGCCGAATTTAACTTCTTTAGCAGCCATGATCGATATTCCTTAAATACTTTGTAGTAGCGGGAAAATGAGCGGGTAATCAGCCTTCGATAACAGCGAGGATTTCGTTCTCGCTCATTACCAGCAGGTCTTCGCCGTCGACTTTCACAGTGTTGCTGCCGGAGTAAGGACCGAACACAACCTTGTCGCCTTCCTTCACGGACAGTGCGCGCACTTCGCCGTTTTCCAGAACTTTGCCCGGGCCTACAGCGAGAATCACACCGTGGTTGGCTTTTTCAGCAGCCGAACCTGGCAGGACGATACCGCCAGCGGTTTTCTTTTCTTCTTCGCTGCGACGGATAACGACGCGGTCATGCAGAGGACGAAGCTTCATTGTCGATCTCTCCTAATTGTGGTTTTCATCGGCCGGTGTAGTCCCGGCGGGTTTAACGAATCCGGCCTGCGCCGGTTGCGGCTCGTCGAGCGAACCGCGGAAGTCTGTCCGACTCAAAATGTCGGAAACCTTTCGGTGACCGATACATAAGGGCGCATAAGCTTATTACAAGGGCGGGGCTAAAAAATTTTCACGCAGGCTGCATGAATTCGCCCCACAAACGAACACGGCACCCGAAGGTGCCGTGTCGATGCTGACGTTACTTGGTGTCGCGGTGTTCGAATTCGCCTTCGATCACATCACCTTCGCGACCCAGCGGCTGGCGCGGTGCAGGACCGCCGCGAGGTTGCAGGTCATCGGCGAACGCTCGCTGGCGCATGGCCTGTTCTTCGGCGCGCTGACGCATCTTGTTGGCGACCAGTCGACGACTGAACGGCAACAGCAGCACCAGACCGACCACATCGCTGATGAAGCCCGGCAGGATCAACAGGCCACCGGCCAGGGCCAGCATCAGGCCTTCGAGCATGGTTTGCGCAGGCAGTTCGCCGCGGTTCAGGCTTTCACGGGCACGCAGTGCGGTGGCCAGCCCGGCGACGCGCAGCACGAATACGCCGAACATCGAGCCGAGAATGATCAGCAGCAGGGCCGGGAAAAATCCGATCGAACCTGCCACTTTGACGAATACGAACAGCTCCAACACCGGGAACAGCAGAAAGAGCAACAAAAAAGGGCGCATCAAAGTTTCCTCAACGCAAGAAATGCCTTGCAGTAAGCCTTAGATGACGTCGCCCTTTCGTGAATTCAAGCGTCGGCTACCGCATTTTTTGGCCAGACCTCGGCGTGAGCCAGAGAAACCAAGGCCTCGCGCACTTGTATCGGCGTATGACAAGGCGCTTGAAACGGCAGCCAGTACAGCGCTTGGCCGATGCGCAAGTGCATGCCTTCGGTGTCGATCCCGGCCAGTTGCGCCGGCACGGTTTTCGGCAGACCGGCGAGGTCGACGTAATGCGCGATGGCCTTGGCGTGGTCGCTGTTCATGTGCTCGACCATGCTGATTTCGGCCTTGCCGGCGAACGGGTTGGCCAGGGTCAGGTGATCGACCCAGTGGATCGCGCCAAAACCGCCGATGTAACGATGGCGCACGGGTTTGAGCACCCAGAAATCGAAATCGTGAGCCTTGTGGTAATTCTGCGAATCGGGGAAATAACGGTAGTAACGCTCGGCGGCGGCTTCGATGGCGGCAGCGTCTTCGAGTTTTTCCGCCTCGGCCAGATAGGTCAGGCGACCAACGGCTTGCACATCGTCGGCCTCGCGCTCACCCACCAGCAGCGAGCATTTCGGATCTTTCTGCAGGTTATGGGTGTGCTGGGCGATGCGGCTGATCAGGATCAGCGGCTGGCCCTGCTCGTCCAGGCAGTAGGGAACCACGGAGCCGAACGGAAAACCGGGCATCGATTTGGAGTGGGTCGACAGCACGCCACGGTATTCCTTGAGAAGCAATTCTCGGGCATTCTTAGCCGCTTCAACGCTCAATTTATGACTCCTTAAATAGAATCCGTCGAAAAAACGGACGGGCGCATGGGATTTGTCCCACACGCCATCGGGCAGTTCTCATGTGCAACAGGCCCCTGGCCGGTGCAGATCGAGAGGCTACCTATAAGGACCACTCTGACCTGCTCTCGGGGGCATGCGAATGCAACTCAACGACAAAGTAATCATTATCACTGGCGGTTGCCAAGGCTTGGGCCGCTCGATGGCCGAGTATTTCGCAGGCAAGGGCGCGAAGCTGGCGCTGGTCGACCTGAACCAGGAAAAACTCGATGATGCCGTCGCGGCCTGCAAGGCCAAGGGTGTCGAGGCACGCAGCTATCTGTGCAACGTCGCCAATGAAGAGCAGGTGACGCACATGGTTGCCCAGGTCGCCGAAGATTTCGGCGCGATCCACGGCCTGATCAACAACGCCGGGATCCTGCGCGACGGCCTGCTGCTCAAGGTCAAGGACGGCGAGATGACCAAGATGAGCCTGGCCCAATGGCAGGCGGTGATCGACGTCAACCTGACCGGCGTGTTTCTGTGCACCCGTGAAGTGGCGGCAAAAATGGTCGAGCTGAAGAACAGCGGCGCGATCATCAACATCTCGTCGATCTCCCGCGCGGGCAACGTCGGCCAGACCAACTACTCCGCCGCCAAGGCCGGTGTGGCGGCAGCGACCGTGACCTGGGCCAAGGAACTGGCACGCTATGGCATTCGCGTGGCCGGCATCGCGCCGGGCTTCATCGAAACCGAGATGACCCTGGGCATGAAACCCGAAGCGCTGGAGAAAATGACCTCAGGCATTCCGCTCAAGCGCATGGGCAAGCCGGAAGAGATCGCCCACTCGGCGGCCTACATCTTCGAGAACGACTACTACACCGGCCGGATTCTGGAGATGGATGGCGGGTTGCGCATCTGACATCTGTCGCGCAATGAAAAACGCCCCGGTGCAAAGGCACCGGGGCGTTTTTGTTTAAACGGCAGGCATCAATCGTCGCTGATGGTGATGTTCGGCATCGCCGGCGAGGCCGCTTCCTGCAACACGATCCGCGCGCCGACGTGACGGGCCAGTTCCTGATAGACCATGGCGATCTGGCTGTCCGGCTCGGAAATCACCGTCGGCTTGCCGCCGTCGGCCTGCTCGCGGATCAGCATCGACAGCGGCAACGAGGCCAGCAACTCGACGCCGAACTGGGTCGCCAGCTTCTCGCCACCGCCCTCACCGAACAGATGCTCGGCGTGTCCGCAGTTCGAGCAGATGTGCACGGCCATGTTTTCCACCACGCCCAGCACCGGAATGTTGACCTTGCGGAACATCTCCACGCCTTTGCGCGCGTCGAGCAGCGCCAGATCCTGCGGTGTGGTGACGATCACGGCGCCAGCCACCGGGACTTTCTGCGCCAGGGTCAGCTGGATGTCGCCGGTGCCTGGCGGCATGTCGATCACCAGATAATCCAGGTCGCCCCAAGTGGTTTGCGTCACCAGTTGCAGCAGCGCGCCGGACACCATCGGCCCGCGCCAGACCATCGGCGTGTTGTCGTCGGTCAGGAACGCCATCGACATTACTTCCACGCCGTGGGCCTGCAGCGGCACGAACCATTTCTGATCTTTGACCTGCGGACGGGTGCCCTCGGGAATGCCAAACATGATGCCTTGGCTCGGGCCATAGATATCGGCATCGAGAATCCCGACCTTCGCGCCTTCGCGAGCCAATGCCAGCGCCAGGTTGGCGGCGGTGGTGGATTTGCCCACACCGCCCTTGCCTGAGGCCACCGCGACCACGTTCTTGACGTTGGCCAGCCCCGGAATCTGCGCCTGGGCCTTGTGCGCGGCGATCACGCTATTGACCTCGACCTTGGCAGTCACCACGCCGTCGAGGTTTTCGATGGCCAGTTGCAGCAATTGCGCCCAGCCGCTCTTGAACAGACCGGCGGCATAGCCGATTTCCAGCTGCACGCTGACGCGATCGCCGGTGATTTCGATGTTGCGCACGCAACCGGCGCTGACCGGATCCTGGTTCAGGTAAGGGTCGGTGTATTGGCTGAGGACGGCTTCCACCGCTGCGCGAGTGACGGCACTCATGGGCAACTCCGATAACAAGACTGGGAAAAGATGGCGGGTATCCTACCCCTTCTGTCCTCCGGACGGCATGTCCGGCAACGATTTGCAGAGGTGAAATATCTTTCCCGGCGCTTTATAGTGGCCGACCTCCGTTTCATCAAGTAGCGAAGCCCCACATGTCCGAACCACGCAAGATTCTCGTCACCAGCGCCCTGCCCTACGCCAACGGTTCGATCCACCTTGGCCATATGCTGGAATACATCCAGACCGATATGTGGGTGCGCTTCCAGAAGCATCGTGGCAATCAGTGCATTTACGTCTGCGCCGACGACGCCCATGGTTCGGCGATCATGCTGCGCGCGGAAAAGGAAGGCATCACCCCGGAACAACTGATCGCCAACGTCCAGGCTGAACACAGCGCCGACTTTGCCGAGTTCCTGGTGGACTTCGACAACTTCCACTCCACTCACGCCGAAGAAAACCGTGAACTGTCGAGCCAGATCTACCTGAAGCTGCGTGACGCCGGGCACATCGCCCAACGTTCGATCACCCAGTATTTCGACCCGGAAAAGAAAATGTTCCTGGCCGACCGCTTCATCAAGGGCACCTGCCCGAAGTGCGGCACTGAAGACCAGTACGGCGACAACTGCGAAAAATGCGGTGCGACCTACGCACCGACCGACCTGAAGGATCCGAAGTCGGCAATCTCCGGCGCCACCCCGGTGCTCAAGGATTCCCAGCATTTCTTCTTCAAGCTGCCGGACTTCCAGGAAATGCTGCAGGCCTGGACCCGCAGCGGCACCCTGCAGGATGCCGTGGCCAACAAGATCGCCGAATGGCTGGACGCCGGCCTGCAACAGTGGGACATCTCCCGCGATGCGCCGTACTTCGGCTTCGAGATCCCGGGCGAGCCAGGCAAATATTTCTACGTGTGGCTGGACGCGCCGATCGGCTACATGGCCAGCTTCAAGAACCTCTGCAACCGCACGCCGGAGCTGGACTTCGACGCGTTCTGGGGCAAGGACTCCACCGCCGAGCTGTACCACTTTATCGGCAAGGACATCGTCAACTTCCACGCCCTGTTCTGGCCGGCGATGCTCGAAGGCGCGGGTTTCCGCAAGCCGACCGGGATCAACGTGCACGGCTACCTGACCGTCAACGGTCAGAAGATGTCCAAGTCCCGCGGCACCTTCATCAAGGCCCGTACCTACCTGGATCACCTGTCGCCGGAATACCTGCGCTACTACTACGCGGCCAAACTGGGCCGTGGCGTGGACGACCTCGACCTGAACCTCGAAGACTTCGTGCAGAAGGTCAACTCCGACCTGGTCGGCAAAGTGGTCAACATCGCCAGCCGTTGCGCCGGTTTCATCCAGAAGGGCAACGCCGGTCTGCTGGTGGACACCAACGCCGCGCCGGAACTGACTGAAGCGTTCCTGGCCGCTGCGCCGAGCATCGCCGACGCCTATGAGGCCCGCGACTTCGCCCGCGCCATGCGCGAAACCATGGCTTTGGCCGACCGCGCCAACGCCTGGATCGCCGACAAGGCGCCATGGTCGCTGAACAAGCAGGAAGGCAAGCAGGATGAAGTCCAGGCGGTCTGCGCCACGGCGATCAACCTGTTCCGCCAGCTGGTGATCTTCCTCAAGCCGGTGCTGCCGCTGCTGGCCGCCGATGCCGAGGCGTTCCTCAACGTCGCCCCGCTGACCTGGAACGACCACACCACCCTACTGGCCAACCACCAGCTGAACGAATTCAAACCGTTGATGACCCGCATCGACCCGGTAAAAGTGCAAGCCATGACCGACGCCTCGAAAGAAGACCTGACCGCCAGCCAGACCGACACCGGCGCCGCCGCACCTGCCGGCAATGGTGAACTGGCCAAGGATCCGCTGTCGCCGGAAATCGACTTCGACACCTTTGCCGCCGTCGACCTGCGTGTGGCGCTGATCGTCAAGGCCGAACACGTCGAAGGCGCGGACAAGCTGCTGCGTCTGACCCTCGACATCGGTGACGAGCAACGCAACGTGTTCTCGGGGATCAAGAGCGCCTACCCGGATCCGTCCAAGCTCGACGGTCGCCTGACCATGATGATCGCCAACCTCAAGCCACGGAAAATGAAGTTCGGCATCTCCGAAGGCATGGTGATGGCGGCCGGCCCTGGCGGTGAAGAAATCTACCTGCTGAGCCCGGATAGCGGCGCCAAGCCGGGTCAGCGCATCAAGTAAGGTTCTGCCCTGACAGATCCCACAGGCGTGCTCCGTGCGCCTGTGGGATTTTTCATATCTGGCCCGCCCTCCACGGCTGCCGGATAATGCCTAACCTTAAGTGACACACGCCCGTTCCTGCCGGCAGAACCATGACCGAACTCGTGCTTACGCTCTTCAGTGCTGCGCTGATCAACAACTTCGTGTTGCACTGGCCGCTGGGCGTCGATCCGCTGCTGGGCAGTGAGCGTCGACAAGTGCATGCGCTGGGGCTGGCGACGTTGTGTCTGATGCTGCTTGTCGGTGTGGCGGGTTACGTGCTCTGGCATTGGCTGCTGGTGCCGTTGCAACTGGAATTCCTGCGCCTGTTTGTGTTTCTGCCGTTGTGCGTCTTGCTGATCACGCCGTTGCTGAAGCTGTTGGCACATTGGCGACCCGCGCTGCCATTCGATGGTTTGTGGCCGCTGTTGCTGGGCAATGCCGGAGTGCTGGGGCTGACGCTGATCAACGCGCAAGCGGACAAAGGCCTGTTTCATGCGATTGCGCTGAGCCTTGGCGCCGGTCTGGGTTTCTGGCTGGTGTTGAGCCTGTTCAGCGATTTGCGTGAGCGCACGGCCGACAACGATATTCCCCTGCCCTTTCGTGGCCTGCCGATCCTGTTGATCGGCGCCGGACTGATGGCCGTGGCTTTTCTCGGATTCAGTGGACTGATCAAAACATGAGTCTGATTCAACGCATCGATGCCCTGCTGCCGCAGACCCAATGCGGCAAGTGCGGCCATCCCGGATGCAAACCCTACGCTGAAGGCATCGCTGACGGCGAGCCGATCAACAAGTGCCCGCCGGGCGGTGACGAAACCATCGCGGCGCTGGCCGAACTGTTGAAAATCCCGGTGCTGGAGCTGGACATCAGTCGTGGTTCGGCGCCGCCGCAAGTGGCCTACATCCGCGAAGCCGAATGCATCGGCTGCACCAAATGCATTCAGGCCTGCCCGATCGACGCCATCGTCGGCGCGGCAAAACTGATGCACACGGTCATCATCGACGAATGCACCGGTTGCGATCTGTGCGTGGCACCCTGCCCGGTCGACTGCATCGAGATGCATCCGCTGCCTTTGGGCACGCTGCCGGTAGTGGGTGGCCTGGCCACCAGCCTTGAAGAACAGCAGGCCCGCGCGGCCAAACGCGATCACGCCCGTCAGCGCTTCGAACGGCGCAATGCTCGCCTGCAACGCGAAGAACAGCAGAAGCAGGCCGAACGCGAAGCCCGGACGCAGCGCGCGGCACAGGTCGAAGTCGCCACCACCACGCTGGATCCGGTGCAGGCGGCGCTGGAACGGGTCCGTGCACAAAAAGCCGCGACCGCCGATGCCGCGCTAAAAAAAGCCAAGATCGACGTGGCCATGAGCCGGGCGCAATTGAACAAGTCGCTCAAGGCGTTCGGTCATCCGCCGACATTCGATCAGCAATCGCAGTTGATCGTCCTGCAACAACAGTTCGAAGCGGCCGAACAGGCACTGGCGAAACTGGAAAGCAGCGCGGCACCCGCGCCAGTCATAGCCGCCCCGGCGAAGGACGCCGAACTGAAACGGGCGAAAATCCAGTTGGCGATGCGCCGCGCCGAGCTGAAAAAGGCGCAAACCGCAGAGGCCCCGCCAGCCGAGATTACCGCGCTGGAGCAAGCGCTGCGTGACGCCGAACAGGCGCTGCACAGCGCCGAAGCAGCCAGCGATCAACCGGCGCCGGAGCTTGTGCGTGTCGAGAAACGTCCGATCGACGACCAACTGCGTCAGCTGAAAACCGAACTGGCCTACGCTCGCGCCGATCTGAACAAACTGCAACGGCGCGACGGCACGCCCGCCGATATCCTCGAAAAGGCCCGCGCCCGCCTGCAAGAAGCAGAGCGGCAGGTACAAGCCCATGTCATCCATTGAAACCAGAGACGAGCGCCTGCAACAGGCAATGAAGCTGGTTTTGCTGGCGACATTGCCGGGATTACTGGCGTTGTTCTGGTTTTATGGTTGGGGCGTGCTGATCAACCTGGTCCTGTCCGTTGTCACGGCCTTGGGCGTTGAAGCCGCCGTGACTCATCTGCGTCGGCAACCGCTGCAGTCCACCTTGAGCGATGGCAGCGCGGTGGTCAGCGCCACGCTGCTGGCGATTGCCCTGCCGCCTTATTGCCCGTGGTGGCTGACGGTCACGGCGATCGCCTCGGGCCTGCTGCTGGGCAAACATTTGTACGGTGGTGTGGGCCGAAACCCTTTCAATCCGGCCATGCTCGGCTTCGCGCTGGCCATGGTGATGTTCCCGCAACCGATGACCCATTGGCCGGCCCATGGCCTGGATCTGACGGCAGCTTTTGGCCAGGTGTTCAATCTGGGCGCGCAACCCGACGCCTGGGTTCAGGCCACTGCACTGGACAGTCTGCGTATCAATAAAAGCCTGACCATGGACGAACTGTTTGCCGGCAATCCGGCATTCAGTCGCTTTGGCGGGCACGGCGTTGAATGGGTGAACCTGGCGTTCCTCGCCGGTGGGTTGTTTCTGTTGCAGCGTCGGGTGTTTGGCTGGCATGCGCCGGTCGGCATGCTTGCCAGCCTGTTCGTGATCAGCCTGTTGTGCTGGAACGGTTCGGGGTCGGACTCCCACGGCTCGCCACTGTTTCACCTGCTGAGTGGCGCGACGATGCTGGGGGCGTTCTTCATCGTCACTGAACCGGTATCGGGGGCAAAAAGTCCGCTCGCCCGCCTGCTGTTCGGCGTGGGCGTGGGGTTGCTGACTTACGTGATTCGTACCTGGGGCGGTTACCCCGACGGCGTGGCGTTTGCGGTGCTGTTGATGAATCTGTGCGTGCCGGCGCTGGAGCGCTTCGCGGTGGCCCGTCAGACGCAGGTGACGCAATGAACCGCACGAGCAGCCTGATCACACTGGCGTTGATTACTGCGTTGGGCATCGGCGTGACGTGGCTGGTGCAACGAAGCAACGCACCTCAGATCGCCGCCGAAAAGCGTCTGCTTGAAAGTCGCAAGCTGCTGGATGTACTGCCGCTCGACGCTTACGACAATCTGCCGCTTGAACAACCTCTGACGCTGACCGACATCAACCTGAGCCACAGTCTGTTGCTGGGCGGTTATCGGGCGAGCAAAAGCGGCCAACCTGTAGCGGTGCTGTTGCGCAGCCAGACCCAAGGTTATGCCGGGAATATCGAGTTGCTGATTGCCATCGACGCCAACGGCCGATTGCTCGGTGTCAAAACCCTCGAGCAAAACGAAACACCTTCGCTGGGTGGACATATCGGCGACTGGCCAAATAGCTGGCTTCAGACCTTTAGCGGAAAATCGAGCAACCAACCGACGGACGCGGGATGGGCCCTGAAGAAGGATCAGGGGCAATTCGACCAGATCGCTGGCGCAACCATTACGTCTCGCGCGGCCATCAACGCCATCCACGATGCTCTGCGTTACTTCGATGAACACCGGACGACCCTGCTCGGGAGCGCGCCATGAATACGTCAGCAACACTATCGAACTCGATGATGCTGGTGCTGTTGATTGGTGCCACCGACTCCGTGGCGGGTGCGCTGGCGACTCTGTTGATGTTTGCGGCTGTCGTGGGCGTTTACGGTTTTTGCATGACACCGCTGCGCTCGCGCCTGAGCAGCGAGAGCCTGTTGCCGGTCAGCCTGATGCTGGCCGCTACCCTGGCGGGCTGCGCCGATATTGTTCTGCAGCGCGGTGCGATGCAGTGGCATCAACTGATCAGTCTTTATGCCGGGCTGATCGGCTTGCAGTGCATCGTGCTGGAGCACAATGGATTTTTTCGCCAGCCTGTCCGTAATCGACTGAAACTGTACGCGCGGTTTGCCGTACTGATGATTGTGCTCGCGCTGTTGCGTGAGCTGATCGGTCAGGGCAGCATCGGCCATCATTTGTCGGCACGCTGGCAAGGTTTGATTCTGTTCAGCGAAGGCCTGCATTTCGCGACGCTGGCGCCCGGCGCCTTCCTATTGCTTGGACTGTTACTGGCCGCCCGTCAGGCCTGGACTCGCCCTGCCGCCCTACCCGAGGAAACGCATCACCCATGAATGCCGCAAAACGTCTGGAGATCTTCCGCAGGCTTCACGAGGACAACCCCGAGCCCAAGACCGAACTGGCCTATTCCTCGCCTTTCGAACTGTTGATTGCGGTGATTCTGTCCGCGCAATCCACGGACGTCGGAGTGAACAAGGCGACGGCGAAGCTATTCCCGGTGGCGAACACGCCAGCGGCCATTCACGCCTTGGGCGTCGAAGGGTTGTCCGAGTACATCAAGACCATCGGCCTCTATAACAGCAAGGCCAAAAACGTGATCGAGACCTGCCGCCTGCTGGTCGAATTGCACAACGGTGAAGTCCCGCAGACGCGCGAAGAACTGGAAGCCTTGCCCGGCGTTGGCCGCAAGACCGCCAACGTCGTTCTCAACACCGCGTTCCGCCAATTGACCATGGCCGTGGACACCCACATCTTCCGGGTCAGCAACCGCACCGGCATTGCACCGGGTAAAAATGTGGTCGAGGTGGAAAAGAAGCTGATGAAGTTTGTGCCAAAAGAATACCTGCTCGACTCGCACCACTGGCTCATTCTTCACGGACGCTACGTGTGCCTGGCACGCAAACCCCGTTGTGGCAGCTGTCGGATCGAAGATCTGTGCGACTACAAGCACAAAACTTCTGACGATTGAGCGGCTATTGGTTTTATTGATTTATCGATTGAAAAAATCTTTTTTACCATCTGCTGGAATATCGATATAAGGAGCGCCAAAGGCAGTCTTAGCCTGGAGTTGACCTTATGAGCACCAGCAAAGAGCAATTGGAAGCGGATGACGACTTTATCGCCACGGAGGCCGATGATGCCGAACCTGTGGTTGAAGTCGCCAAGACCAACTTGAGCAAGCGCCGAACCATCGACAACCTGCTTGAGGAGCGCCGACTGCAGAAGCAATTGGCCGATTACGATTTTGATCTCTGACATTTGAAAGCCTCCCGAAACGGAGGCTTTTCTCTTTCTGTCACACGCTGATTTCGATCCGCCCATGATCCGTCAGCCACTACAAACCTCAAACCAGGCCGTTTCGCTGCGCCAGTTCGATCAGATCCACCAGCGAGCGCGCGTTGAGCTTCAATAACAACCGGGTCTTGTAAGTGCTCACGGTCTTGTTGCTGAGAAACATCCCGTCGGCAATTTCCTTGTTGGTCTTGCCGCGCGCCAATTGCTGCAACACCATCATTTCACGCCCGGACAGACGATCAACCATGTCTGCTTCGCTGGCGTTACCAAGACTGGTCCGCACGGTGTGCAACGCCTGGTTCGGGAAGTAGCTGTATCCGGACAGTACCGCCTTGATTGCACTCAGCAACTCCGTCAGATCCTGTTGCTTGCAAACATATCCCGCCGCCCCCGATTGCATGCAGCGCATGGAAAAATGTCCCGGTGACTGGGATGTCAGCACGAGCACTTTCAACGGCATCGCACTTGTCGTAAGACGCGCAATGACTTCCAGTCCATCCAGTTTCGGTATGCCGATATCCAGAATGACGATATCCGGCATCTGGTCACGAGCCAGTTGTAACGCATCCACGCCATTATCGGTTTCTGCAATGACTTCGTAGCCATGACGTTCCATCAGCATACGTACCGCAAGACGAATGACGGGGTGATCATCCACGATCAGCACTTTATTCATGGGCAAGTCCAGTTTCGCTGTTCGAATTTTTAGAACCGGCACAATAACGTAGTCATTTCACCCATGGCATGGATAAGTTCCTCTAGACCAGCACCGAGAGACGCCTCCTACAGGCAATAAAGATTATTCCTACAGAAAAGACTCACTCACAGAAAATCATGAATTCACATCAGGAAGTTCGGCGTCTGCCACGCCCTCCTTCAGAGCCTTCACGACAGACTAAAAAAACTCCGAAACAAAGATCAACGACCAGACATTAAAAACAACTGAAACAACTTACATATATCGCACTTCCGAAATTTAATATAAACACCAGACACCGACAGCCCTGTTTACCCGACAACTTAAACACGACCAATCAATCCAACCCAGACGACGAGAAAGACCATTCATGAGTAAAGACCATGCTAAAAATCAACAGGAAGATCCCCAACCCCATCACCGTTATTGCCATCTTCGCCTTTATATCGGAGACTTCCGCTGCGGTCTCCCTGCCCTTCCTCGACAATGATGAGCGGGAGATCTATATCTGGTTTCTGATCAGCTTTCCGTTCTATCTCTTGTTTTTGTTCTTCATCACACTAAACTTCAATTACCGCTCTCTCTATGCGCCTTCCGACTTCGACAATGACAAAAACTTTCTCAAGGCTTTCGAAGAGGAAAACATACCTGCCACCGAGGTAATCCCTGCGTCATCGAATATCGAACCGAACACTATAAAATTGCCAAAACCGGTAAACCGGATGTATATCATCGACATTCGAAAGACACATACCGAACCGGAAATAGAGGAGCTATTGGAAAAAGTCCTACATCCAAACAAGCATTCGCCGAGATTATTCCTGTTCTTAACCGATTCAGTGTCAGATATTTTACTCAAAGAACACATCGACACCTTGAGCAAACAAGACAAACATGGCCAAAGAGCAACGTTCTGTATTATTTACGACACTCATTCGTTGAACACATGCGTATTGGGAAAGATTTGAAAGAGAATAAAATGCGGAACAAGAGCCCCATGCAATGCACGATGCGCAGTTGAAGGAGACAGGAGCGTTGACCGATAACGATCAATCCAAAGGAGGGAAAATCAAAAAAAACGGCCTTGTCACTACGACAAGGCCGTTTTTTCACATCAGGCCCGAAGGACTCAGAACAGCTTGCGGCCCTTGTTGGCAGCAATGCGCATGCGCAGCGCGTTGAGCTTGATGAAGCCTGCCGCGTCGGCCTGGTTGTAGGCGCCGCCGTCTTCTTCGAAGGTCGCGATGTTGGCGTCGAACAGCGAATCGTCGGACTTGCGGCCGGTCACGATCACGTTGCCCTTGTACAGCTTCAGGCGCACGACGCCGTTCACGTTGACCTGGGAGGCGTCGATCATCTGTTGCAGCATCAGACGCTCAGGACTCCACCAGTAACCGGTGTAGATCAGGCTGGCGTACTTCGGCATCAGCTCGTCTTTGAGGTGAGCGACTTCGCGGTCCAGGGTGATCGATTCGATGGCGCGGTGAGCGCGCAGCATGATGGTGCCACCCGGGGTTTCGTAGCAGCCACGGGACTTCATGCCGACGTAACGGTTCTCGACGATGTCCAGACGGCCGATGCCGTGCTCGCCACCGATCTTGTTCAGCGTCGCCAGCACGGTGGCCGGGGTCATTTCAACGCCGTCCAGCGCGACGATGTCGCCGTTGCGGTAGGTCAGCTCCAGGTACTGCGGGGTGTCGGGAGCCTTCTCCGGGGAGACGGTCCAGCGCCACATGTCTTCTTCGTGCTCGGTCCAGGTGTCTTCCAGCACGCCGCCTTCATAGGAGATGTGCAGCAGGTTGGCGTCCATCGAGTACGGGGATTTCTTCTTGCCATGACGCTCGATCGGGATCGCGTGCTTCTCGGCGTAGTCCATCAATTTTTCGCGGGACAGCAGGTCCCACTCGCGCCAAGGGGCGATCACTTTCACGCCTGGCTTGAGTGCGTAGGCACCCAGTTCGAAACGCACCTGGTCGTTGCCCTTGCCGGTCGCGCCGTGGGAAATGGCGTCGGCGCCGGTTTCGTTGGCGATTTCGATCAGACGCTTGGCGATCAGCGGACGTGCGATGGAAGTACCCAGCAGGTACTCGCCTTCGTAAACGGTGTTGGCGCGGAACATCGGGAACACGAAGTCACGCACGAATTCTTCGCGCAGGTCGTCGATGTAGATTTCTTTGACGCCCATGGCCTGCGCCTTGGCGCGAGCCGGCTCGACTTCTTCGCCCTGACCCAGGTCAGCGGTGAAGGTCACGACTTCACAGTTATAAGTATCCTGCAGCCACTTGAGGATCACCGAAGTGTCCAGGCCGCCGGAATACGCCAGAACGACCTTGTTTACGTCCGCCATGCCATCACTCCACGGGGTTCTACGGAAAGCCGAGGAGTCTACCGCTCAAACGCGATAATTTACAGAGGCGCGACAGCTTAAGACGACAAAGCGACAGAATCTGTCGAGAGGGCGACGATGACCGGCAGGTCAGGAAGTCGCCGCAGTGTTGGCAGGCGCGCTGGCCTGAGGTGCCGGAGCAGTTGTCGGTGCCACCCGCGCCAGGTGCACGTTGACCCGACGGTTCTTGGCCCGATTGGCGGCATTGGTGTTCGGCACCAACGGATAACGTTCGCCATGGAAGCGCACGGTGATCTGCGATTCCTGGATGCCGTTGGCCTTGAAGAAGTCGACCACCGCCAGTGCGCGGCGACGCGACAGTTCGCGATTGGTCAGGCGATTGCCGCTGTTGTCGGAGTGGCCGTCGAGCTCGATGTGATTGACCGTCGGATCGGCCTTCATGTACTCGAGCATCACTTGCAGCTTGGCCTTGGCGGCGGCGTCCAGTTCGATGCCCTCGCCGGGGAAGCCGATCTGCGATTGTTTGACCTGATCGAAATTCTGCGGGAGCAGTTTCGCCACGCAGGTCTGATAGTCGTTGAACGCCTTGCTGAACTTGACCGGCAACAGGCGCACTTCCGACACCCGACCATCGCCCGATGCCCGGCGTACCACCGGGCTGCGACCGTCCATCAGCCCGCTGATCAGTTGCCCGGCCTGGGACTGAGAACTGTTGAACAGCACGTTGCCGCTACCCAGTCGAACCGTGCCCAGATTGATGTCGCCACGTCCCGGCTGCCACGGCGCAGCCGCCGCCAGCAAGGTCGCCGACCCGCCGCCGAGCATGGCGTTGTAGGCGTTCAGGCGAAAGGTCGCCTGCTCGCCGGCCTTGCGCACGAATTGCCCCGAGCCGAAGTCGGTGATCGGCTGCGTCAGGCGGCACTCGAACTTGTCGCCCTCGACCGTCCACTCAATGTTCTCCAGACGGGTCTGGTAGGTCAGTGCCATCGCTGGAAGGCTGGCAAACACACTGAGCAAGGCTAAATATCGCTGGCGCACGGGAGGCTCCATTGGCTTCTACAACAAAAAAGACCGAGACATACATCTTTACGGCATACCTATGGGATATCGGACGCTCGTCGCAAAACTTGATAGCGAGTGCCTGCAAGAGTCTTTTCCGGTAGCATTCGCCTCAGTTTGACCCGCCTGGAATCCCCTCATGTCCGACCGCCTGACCCTGCTGCGTCCCGACGACTGGCACATTCATCTTCGCGATGGTGCCGTGTTGACCAATACCGTTGCGGATGTCGCGCGCACCTTTGGTCGCGCCATCATCATGCCCAACCTGGTACCTCCGGTGCGCAACGCCGCTGAAGCCGACGGCTATCGCCAGCGGATTCTCGCTGCCCGCCCGGCCGGCAGTCGTTTCGAGCCGCTGATGGTGCTGTACCTCACCGACCGCACCCAGCCCGAAGAAATCCGTGAGGCCAAGGCCAGCGGTTTCGTGCACGCCGCCAAGCTGTACCCGGCCGGCGCCACCACCAACTCCGATTCCGGGGTCACCAGCATCGACAAGATTTTCCCGGCGCTGGAAGCCATGGCCGAAGTCGGCATGCCGCTGTTGATCCACGGTGAAGTCACCCGTGGCGACGTCGACGTGTTCGACCGCGAAAAAATCTTCATCGACGAGCACATGCGCCGCGTGGTCGAGCGTTTCCCGACGCTGAAAGTGGTGTTCGAACACATCACCACCGGCGATGCCGTGCAGTTCGTCAACGAGGCTTCGGCCAACGTCGGCGCGACCATCACCGCGCATCACCTGCTCTACAACCGCAACCACATGCTGGTGGGCGGGATTCGGCCGCACTTCTACTGCCTGCCGATCCTCAAGCGCAATACGCACCAGGAAGCCCTGCTCGACGCCGCCACCAGTGGCAGCGCGAAGTTCTTCCTCGGTACCGACTCGGCGCCGCACGCCCAGCACGCCAAGGAAGCCGCCTGCGGCTGTGCCGGCTGCTACACCGCGTACGCCGCCATCGAGTTGTATGCCGAAGCCTTTGAACAGCGCAATGCGCTGGACAAGCTCGAAGCCTTCGCCAGCCTCAATGGCCCGCGTTTCTACGGCCTGCCGGCGAACACCGATCGCATCACCCTGGTTCGTGACGAATGGACCGCCCCGACCAGCCTGCCTTTCGGCGAGCTGACCGTTATCCCGCTGCGCGCCGGTGAAAAACTGCGCTGGCGCCTGCTGGAGGAACACGCGTGAGTGAAGACCATTTCGACGACGAACTGGACGGTCAAGGTGGCGGCGGTTCGCGCCATCCAATGGCAGCACGCTTTCGCGGCTACCTGCCGGTTGTCGTCGACGTAGAAACCGGTGGCTTCAACTCGGCCACCGACGCTCTGCTGGAGATTGCCGCGACCACCATCGCCATGGATGAAAAGGGTTTTGTCTACCCGGATCACACTTACTTCTTCCGCGTCGAGCCGTTCGAAGGCGCCAACGTTGAAGCGGCGGCACTGGAGTTCACCGGGATCAAGCTCGATCACCCGTTGCGCATGGCCGTCAGCGAAGAGACGGCCCTGACCGACATCTTCCGTGGCGTGCGCAAGGCCTTGAAGGCCAACGGCTGCAAGCGGGCGATCCTGGTCGGCCACAACAGCAGCTTCGACCTGGGCTTCCTCAATGCTGCCGTCGCGCGGCTGGACATGAAGCGCAATCCGTTCCACCCGTTCTCCAGCTTCGACACCGCGACCCTCGCCGGTCTGGCGTACGGCCAGACCGTATTGGCCAAGGCCTGTCAGGCAGCCGACATTGATTTCGACGGCCGTGAAGCGCATTCGGCGCGTTACGACACCGAGAAGACGGCCGAGCTGTTCTGCGGCATCGTCAACCGCTGGAAACAGATGGGCGGCTGGGAAGACTTCGACGACTGATCCTCGTCGGGTTTCTTCCGAGCATGAAAAAACCGGCCACATGGGCCGGTTTTTTTGTACCTCGACGTTGCGCCTTACAGGGCAGCAGCGTTCTCGGTCAGGTAAGCCGCGACGCCTTCTGGCGAAGCGTTCATGCCTTTGTCGCCTTTTTTCCAGTTGGCAGGGCAGACTTCGCCGTGCTCTTCGTGGAATTGCAGAGCGTCGACCAGACGGATCAGCTCTTCCATGTTACGGCCCAGCGGCAGGTCGTTGACGATCTGCGAGCGGACAACGCCTTTGTCGTCGATCAGGAACGCGCCACGGAAAGCCACGCCGCCTTCGGACTCAACGTCGTAGGCCTTGGCGATGTCGTGCTTCATGTCGGCAGCCATGGTGTATTTCACCTGACCGATGCCGCCATTGTTGACCGGGGTGTTGCGCCAGGCGTTGTGGGTGAAGTGCGAGTCGATCGACACGGCGATCACTTCTACGTTGCGTGCCTTGAAGTCGGCCATGCGGTTGTCCAGAGCGATCAGCTCGGACGGGCAGACGAAGGTGAAGTCCAGCGGGTAGAAGAACACCAGGCCGTATTTGCCTTTGATGGCCGAGGACAGGGTGAAGCTGTCAACGATCTCGCCATTGCCGAGTACGGCCGGGACGGTGAAGTCAGGGGCTTGTTTGCCTACGAGTACGCTCATTGATATCTCCTGGTGTAGAAACTTGAAGTTCAGGGTTCGGGCCAGCCTGCCACCCTCAGGCGACAGCCCTGTGACACGAACCCCCTTCGCAAGGGCCGACCATCATACACTGCGTTTTTCGACTGTCCTTAAAGGTTTTTCGCGAAATCCCGGCTGGCATCCGGCCATGTACCACCGTTCGTCAGTCACAGCCGTTGGCGATGAAAACCACTGGGAAAGCACTTTGACAATCATTCTCGTTAACATTAAGATCCATCGCAATTGAGTCACAACCAGCGACGGTTCTCACTTATGTATGTTTGCCTCTGCACTGGCGTCACCGACGGACAGATCCGCGAAGCGATCTATGAAGGTTGCTGCAGCTATAAAGAAGTCCGTCAGGCCACCGGCGTAGCCAGCCAATGCGGCAAATGTGCGTGCCTGGCGAAGGAAGTGGTTCGCGAAACCCTGACCAAGCTGCAAACCGCCCAGGCTGCGATCCCCTACCCGGCAGAATTTACCGCCGCGTAATTATCCCGAATTCGAAGAACCGGACTTATGTCCGGTTTTTTTATGCCTGAAAATCAACTGCTTAGCGTCTAGACGCGGAACACAAACATTCTTATTCCGATTAATTTTCATTTATTATTCAATAACTTAGGTTTGACACTTATAAATACCAAGCTCAAACTCTGCCTTATATACCGCTACTTAGGGCAGGACTCCCATCATGAAAGGCGACGTAACAGTCATCCAGCATCTCAACAAGATCCTTGCCAATGAGCTGGTCGCGATCAATCAGTACTTCCTGCATGCGCGCATGTATGAAGATTGGGGCCTGAACAAGCTCGGCAAGCACGAGTACAAAGAATCCATCGACGAGATGAAGCACGCGGACAAGCTGATCAAGCGCATCCTGTTCCTCGAGGGCCTGCCGAACGTACAGGACCTGGGCAAGCTGCACATCGGCGAGCACACCAAGGAAATGCTGGAGTGCGACCTGCGTATCGAGAAGACCGGCCACGCCGATCTGAAGGCCGCCATCGCCCACTGCGAATCCGTCGGTGACTTCGGCAGCCGCGAACTGCTCGAAGACATTCTGGAATCCGAAGAAGAACATATCGACTGGCTGGAAACCCAACTGGGCCTGATCGATAAAGTCGGTCTTGAGAACTATCTGCAATCGCAGATGGGCGAAGACGAGTAATTAGCCAGCGCTAAACTCGAGACACTAAAAAGCCCCGCCCTCTTTCGAGAGGCGGGGCTTTTTATTGCCCGGACTTCAGACTCGCCGAAATCCGTGCAGAAGCCAATCAGGCTTCGGACTTGGCCGCAGCAGCCTTGGCGGATGCTTCCTTGACCAGAGTCTGCAGCTCACCGTTGGCGAACATTTCAGCCATGATGTCGCTGCCGCCGACCAGTTCACCGCCGACCCACAGTTGCGGGAAAGTCGGCCAGTTGGCGTACTTCGGCAGGTTGGCGCGGATTTCCGGGTTCTGCAGGATGTCGACGTAGGCGAACTTCTCGCCACAGCCCATCACGGCCTGCGCAGCTTTCGCGGAGAAGCCACACTGCGGGGCATTCGGCGAGCCTTTCATGTAAAGCAGAATGGTGTTGTTGGCAATCTGCTCTTTAATCGTTTCGATGATATCCATGGAGCACCTCGGCTGAACTTTCCGACTCATGGGTCGGCACGGTGGCGCATTGTAACGGAATCCCGAGCGCCCTGCTCGGTCTCCCCGACAGACTTGCTCACGCCGCCGCCACCGTCACCGGCACGCCATTGAGCGCCGCGTTGCCTGACAACTCGTCGAGCTGGCATTCATCGGTCAGGTCATTGGCGCTGGAACCCGGCTGACCGCTGGCAATCGCCATCTGCACGCCCGGTCGGGCATGGCCCCATCCATGCGGCAGGCTGACCACGCCCTTCATCATGTCCGCACTGCCCAGCACCTCTACCTCGATCTGCCCGACCCGCGAACTCACCCGCACAAGCTGACCATCACTGAGCCCGCGACTGGCGAGATCGTCCGGGTTCATCAACAGCTGATGACGCGGCTTGCCCTTCACCAGTCGATGGTAATTGTGCATCCACGAATTGTTGCTGCGCACATGACGGCGGCCGATCATCAACAGCTCATCGGCGGCGGGCGCCTGCAACGCGGCGAAGCGCGCAAGGTCGGCCAGGATTTCCGGCGGCGCTGCCTGAACTCGTTGATTGGCGCTCTTCAATCGAGATGTCAGGTTGGGTTTGAGCGCTCCCAGATCAACACCGTGCGGATGATCGAACAGCGTCGCAAGCGACAATTTTTGCTCGGATGCATCGCCATACAAGCCCATGCGCAACCCCATGTCGATCATCTTCGCCGGCGGCATCGTCGGTTTCAGCTCCTTGCCGGTCTTCGCGGCAAAGGCCTTGGCCAGGCCGACGAAGATTTCCCAGTCGTGCAGCGCCCCTTCGGGTTTGGCGAGGATCGCCCGGTTGAACCGGGTGACGTTGCGCACCGCGAACAGGTTGAAGGTGGTGTCGTAGTGATCGTTTTCCAGCGCCGAGGTCGACGGCAGGATCAGGTCGGCATAGCGCGTGGTTTCGTTGATGTACAGATCGACGCTGACCATGAACTCCAGCCCGTCCAGCGCCTGCTCCAGTTGCCGGCCGTTGGGCGTGGACAGGACCGGATTGCCGGCCACGGTAATCAGCGCGCGAATCTGCCCCTCGCCTTCGGTGAGCATTTCTTCAGCCAGGGCCGAGACCGGTAATTCGCCGCCGTATTCCGGACGCCCGGACACGCGGCTCTGCCATTTATTGAAGTGCCCGCCCGAAGTCGAGGCCACAAGATCCACCGCCGGCTCGGTGCACAAGGCACCGCCGACGCGGTCCAGGTTGCCGGTCACCAGATTGATCAACTGCACAACCCAATGGCACAGCGTGCCGAAGGCCTGAGTGGAAACGCCCATCCGGCCGTAGCAAACGGCGCTTGGCGCGGCGGCGAAGTCCCGGGCCAGTTGGCGGATCTGTGCGGCAGGAACCGCGCACAACGGGCTCATGGCCTCGGCGGTGAACCCCGCCACCGCCGCGCGCACGTCGTCCAGACCGTCCACCGGCAAATGACTGTCAGACGTCAGCCCTTCGCTGAACAGCGTGTTGAGCACACCAAACAACAACGCCGCATCGCCGCCGGGGCGCACGAACAAATGCTGGTCGGCCATCGCCGCCGTCTCGCTGCGCCGCGGATCGACCACCACCACTTTGCCGCCCCGGGCCTGGATCGCCTTCAGACGCTTCTCCACATCCGGCACAGTCATGATGCTGCCGTTGGACGCCAGCGGATTACCGCCCAGGATCAACATGAAGTCGGTGTGATCGATGTCCGGAATCGGCAGCAGCAGGCCGTGGCCGTACATCAGGTAGCTGGTCAGGTGATGGGGCAGTTGATCGACCGACGTCGCCGAATAGCGGTTGCGGGTTTTCAACAGGCCAAGGAAGTAATTGCTGTGGGTCATCAGCCCGTAGTTATGCACGCTGGGGTTGCCCTGATACACGGCGACCGCGTTCTGCCCATGACGCTCCTGAATCGCCGAGAGTTTTTCGGCGACCAGTTCGAACGCTTCTTCCCACTCGATGGGCAGCCATTCGCTGCCGACCCGGCGCATCGGCTGGCGCAGGCGATCCGGATCATTCTGGATGTCTTGCAGCGCCACGGCCTTGGGGCAGATGTGGCCACGACTGAACGTGTCCAGGGCATCGCCCTTGATCGAGGTGATCTGCACCTGGCCGTCGGTTTCGGTGGTTTCGATGGTCAAGCCGCAGATGGCTTCACACAGGTGGCAGGCACGGTGATGGAGAGTCTTGGTCATGGCCAGTCTCTGTCTTGTTCTGGGCAGGCAATCACGCCTGCGGGAACAAAACTATGGCCCGCGACCCGGTGCAGCGCCAGCGACGTTCGTCTTGTGAATCGGCGGCCATCAGGCCCGCCGATAGACGCGTCAGTTCGCCGGAAGCTGGGGCGGTGCGGCCAGCTGGATTTCCTGGATGGTCTCGATCTGCTCGTGGGCGACGTGGACGCCGGTGAGTTCGCCGATCAGTCGCCAATGCTCGTCGAGTCCGGCGCTGATGGTCGCCATGCGGTCGATCATCTGCCGGCTGGCGGCCTTGACCACGTCGTCATCGCTGCGCAGCAGTTCGAAGGACATCGAGGTCATCGAGGCGGTGAGGTGGGTCAATGAGCGTGCCGTGTGGCCCAGCAGTTCCATTAACAGTTTTTCTTTCGATTCCATGCGGAGGCTTCCTGCGTCGCTCGTGATTTATTTATAACCCAGCACTTTGCTTTAGCAAATGTTTCAACCTGCGCATCCGACCAAGCGAACCGGTGGCTCATCGGTCGCAAACCGACCAGAGCCGTGCCATCCCCGCCGCGCCTGATTGCCAAGGCCGGTGGGGCCAGTGTACAAATGCCTCGTTGCCCCCTCGAAAACTGACCGGAAATCACAGTGTTCGCACTGTTATCACCCCGGCGCATTTCTGCAAAAACCGTAGCCTATTGGAAAAACGCGACATTTAGTGTCAATATCGCGCCTTCCCCTATTTCGTCGCCCCCGTGCGGCTTACGCCGCAGGTCTCGCCCGTTGTTCCGATAAACAAGGCTTTGAGCATCTGCGGTTTGTAGCAAAAAGGTAGTCAATGATGAGCGCAAGGCACTTTCTCTCCCTGATGGATTGCACGCCCGAAGAGCTGGTCAGCGTGATCCGTCGAGGCGTTGAGCTCAAGGACCTGCGTAACCGCGGCGTACTGTTCGAGCCTCTGAAAAACCGCGTCCTGGGGATGATCTTCGAGAAATCCTCGACCCGTACCCGGATCTCCTTCGAGGCCGGCATGATCCAGCTCGGCGGCCAGGCAATCTTCCTGTCGCCGCGCGACACCCAACTGGGCCGCGGCGAGCCGATCGGCGACTGCGCCATCGTCATGTCGAGCATGCTCGACGCAGTGATGATCCGTACCTTTGCCCACAGCACCCTGACCGAATTCGCCGCCAACTCCCGCGTGCCGGTGATCAACGGCCTGTCCGATGACCTGCACCCGTGTCAGTTGCTGGCCGACATGCAGACCTTCCTCGAACACCGCGGCTCGATCCAGGGCAAGACCGTGGCCTGGATCGGCGACGGCAACAACATGTGCAACAGCTATATAGAAGCGGCGATCCAGTTCGACTTCCAGTTGCGCGTGGCCTGCCCCGAAGGCTACGAACCAAACCCTGAGTTCGTGGCCAAGGCCGGTGACCGCGTGACCATCGTCCGTGACCCGAAAGACGCCGTGCGTGGCGCGCACCTGGTCAGCACCGATGTCTGGACCTCCATGGGCCAGGAAGAGGAGACCGCCAAGCGCCTCAAGCTGTTCGCGCCGTACCAGGTCACCCGTGCCCTGCTCGACCTCGCGGCCGAGGACGTGTTATTCCTGCACTGTCTGCCCGCCCACCGCGGCGAAGAAATCAGCCTCGACCTGCTTGATGACCCGCGCTCCGTCGCCTGGGATCAGGCAGAAAACCGTCTCCACGCACAGAAGGCCCTGCTCGAGTTCCTCGTTGAACCGGCATATCACCACGCATGAGCCATGAATTACTGCTGAACCTGCGCAACCTCGCTTGCGGCTATCAAGATCAACGTGTGGTGCAGAACCTCAACCTGCACCTCAACGCCGGCGACATCGGTTGCCTGCTCGGCTCCTCGGGCTGCGGCAAGACCACAACCCTGCGTGCGATTGCCGGTTTCGAACCGGTGCACGAAGGGGAAATTTCTCTCGGCGGTGAAGTGATCTCCAGCGCCGGCTTCACCCTCGCCCCGGAAAAACGCCGGATCGGCATGGTGTTCCAGGACTACGCGCTGTTCCCGCACCTGAGTGTCGCGGACAACATCGCCTTCGGCATCCGCAAGCACCCGAACAAGGAGCGCGTCACCGAAGAGCTGCTGGAGCTGGTCAACCTGAAGAACCTCGGCAAGCGCTTCCCACACGAGTTGTCCGGTGGCCAGCAACAACGTGTCGCCCTCGCCCGCGCCCTGGCGCCGGAGCCGCAACTGCTGCTGCTCGACGAGCCGTTCTCCAACCTCGATGGCGAGTTGCGCCGCAAGCTCAGCCACGAAGTGCGCGACATCCTCAAGGCCCGTGGCACCAGCGCGATTCTGGTGACTCACGACCAGGAAGAAGCCTTCGCCGTCAGCGATCACGTCGGCGTGTTCAAGGAAGGCCGGCTGGAGCAGTGGGATACGCCCTACAACCTCTATCACGAACCGGCGACACCGTTTGTGGCGAGTTTCATCGGCCAGGGTTACTTCATTCGCGGCCAGCTCGGCAGCCCGGAATCGGTGCACACCGAACTCGGTGAACTGCGCGGCAATCGCGCCTACACCTGGCCGATCGGTGGCGCGGTGGATGTGCTGCTGCGTCCGGACGACATCGTTTATGCGCCGGACAGTGGGTTGAAAGCGCGGATCGTCGGCAAGACCTTCCTCGGCGCCTCGACCCTGTATCGCCTGCAACTGCCGACCGGCGCACAGCTGGAATCGATCTTCCCGAGCCATGCCGACCATCAAGTGGGTGCGGATGTCGGGATTCGTGTGGCGGCGGAACATCTGGTGCTGTTCCAGGCCTCCGGCAGCACCGCAGCGCAGATTCCGGCGGTGGAAAACGGCGTTCGCCGCTACAGCACCGCGCACTGATCTCTGCACAAACAATGAGGGAGCCTGATGGCTCCCTTGTTTTTTGGCTTCAGCCCAGCATCAATGTGCCGCTGGCCACCAGCGTCGCATTCCCGCCGATCTTCACCCGCTCGCCTTCCAGCCGACAAAACAGCTCGCCGCCCCGCGCCGAACGCTGGCACGCAGTGAGGCTGGATTTGCCCATACGTTTCGACCAGTACGGAATCAGGCTGCAATGGGTCGAGCCGGTCACCGGATCTTCATTGATGCCGATGGCTGGAGCGAAGTAACGCGAGACGAAATCATGCTGATTGCCCCGAGCCGTGACGATGGCGCCGAGCCAAGGCAGTTTGGCCAAGGCAACCATGTCCGGCGTGCAATCGAGCACAGCTTGCTCGGACTCCAGCACCACGAACAGCTCGTTGGAACTCAGGACATCCACTGCCTGAACATTCAACGCCCGCTCGATCTCCAAGGTGACGCCTTTCTCCACCGCTTCGATGGCCGGGAAATCCAGCCACAACCTGCCACCTTCGCGGCTGACGCTCAACGGCCCGGACTTGCAGGTGAAGTCCAGACGCTCGGCCGTTTCCTTATAGATCTCGAACAGCACATAGGCGCTGGCCAGGGTCGCGTGACCACACAGCGGCACCTCGGTGGTCGGCGTGAACCAGCGGATGTGCCACGCCTGCCCTTCGCGCACCAGAAACGCGGTTTCCGCCAGATTGTGCTCGGCGGCAATCTTTTGCATCAGCTCATCCGCGAGCCACGCGTCGAGCCGATAGACCATTGCCGGATTGCCACTGAACGGCCGATCACTGAACGCGTCGACCTGATGAAACTCGAGCTGCATAACCTTCTCCCTGTGTCAGTCGAACGAGCATGCAGCGCCGGCCGGATCAGCGCCAGTGACAGTGTCGGCCAATTTTCTTCATACAGACGTCAAGGGCGACCGATGTCGGCAAATTTCGCCTGGGTGTGCTCTGCCAAGACCGCCGGCGCCAGCTCCACTTCCAGCCCGCGCCGACCGGCGCTGACATAAATGGTCGCAAAAGGTTGGGCCGAGTTATCGATGAAGGTACGCAGGCGTTTTTTCTGCCCCAGCGGGCTGATGCCGCCCAGCAGGTAACCGGTGGAACGTTGCGCGGCAGCCGGGTCGGCCATCTCGACTTTTTTCACACCGGCGGCGTGGGCAAGCCCCTTGAGGTCGAGACTTCCGACGACCGGCACCACCGCTACCAGCAACTCACCCTTCTCACTCGCCGCCAGCAGCGTCTTGAACACCTGCGCCGGATCGAGCCTCAGTTTTTCCGCGGCCTCCAGACCATACGACGCGGCCTTCGGGTCATGTTCGTAACTGTGCACGCGATGTTCGGCACGAACTTTTTTCAACAAGTCCAAGGCAGGGGTCATGGCAGCTCCGAGTTCGGCAGGGGCAAAAAAACCTGCGGCGGATTTTAGGCCATCGCGGTGCAAAAGGCTCTACCACGCGCCACGTTTCCCGGGGTTTGCAGGCCGATAACATTCGTGCAGAACGGGTGACCCGCAGGATCATTCACGTGACTGATAGTTTATTTGTGACTGACGGTTCACTTTCGACCTTTGACAGGTTTGTTTCTTGTCTATATTTTTTCGAATCTGAATAATGTAAGAATTATCGTCATCGCAGCACCCAGCAGTAAACCGGGAACAGGATGGGGATCCTGCCTCGGCGAAAATCGCGCCTTGCCCTGTCGGCAACGCGCCAGACAACAACAAAAACCGAGGTTTTCAATGACAACTGCGTTACAGCAACCTTCGCTCTCGAGCCAGTGCCTGGCCGAGTTTCTGGGTACTGCACTCCTGATCTTTTTCGGTACGGGTTGCGTCGCCGCGCTCAAGGTCGCGGGCGCCAGCTTCGGCCTGTGGGAAATCAGCATCATCTGGGGCGTCGGCGTGAGCATGGCGATCTACCTCACCGCCGGCATTTCCGGCGCGCACCTCAACCCTGCCGTCAGTATTGCCCTGAGCATTTTCGCCGACTTCGAAAAGCGCAAACTGCCGTTCTACATTCTGGCTCAGGTCGCCGGCGCCTTCTGCGGCGCGCTGTTGGTTTACACGCTGTACAGCAACCTGTTCTTCGATTTCGAACAAACTCACCATATGGTTCGTGGCACTGAAGCCAGCCTCGAACTGGCATCGGTGTTCTCCACCTTCCCGAACCCTGCGCTGTCGACTGCCCAGGCGTTCCTGGTCGAGGTGATCATCACCGCGATCCTGATGGGCGTGATCATGTCCCTGACCGACGACAACAACGGCCTGCCGAAAGGCCCGCTGGCGCCGCTGCTGATCGGTCTGCTGATTGCCGTTATCGGCAGTTCGATGGGCCCGCTGACCGGTTTCGCGATGAACCCGGCCCGGGACTTCGGTCCGAAACTGATGACTTTCTTCGCCGGCTGGGGTGAAATTTCCTTCACCGGCGCACGTGAAATCCCGTACTTCCTGATTCCGATTTTTGCACCGATTGTCGGTGCCTGCCTCGGCGCTGCCGGGTATCGCGGGCTGATTGCCCGTCACCTGACCGGCGCCACACCTGCTACAAAGGATGCAGAACCGGCCATTGACGGCAAACCAAGAACTTCTTGAAACAGTCGGCGCGGGCTCCTGCCCTTTAGAGCCCGCGCCACGGCCCACTCTCCCTTATTTCGTCCAAGGCAATCGACATGACCGACATTCAGAATAAGAACTACATCATTGCCCTCGATCAGGGTACGACCAGCTCCCGCGCGATCATTTTCGACCGCGACGCGAACGTGGTCTGCACCGCACAACGCGAATTCGCCCAGCATTACCCGCAAGCCGGTTGGGTCGAACACGACCCGATGGAAATCTTCGCCACCCAGAGCGCGGTGATGGTCGAAGCGCTGGCCCAGGCCGGTCTGCACCACGATCAGGTCGCCGCCATCGGCATCACCAACCAGCGTGAAACCACCGTGGTCTGGGACAAGACTACCGGCCGCCCGGTGTACAACGCGATCGTCTGGCAATGCCGCCGCAGCACCGAGATCTGCCAGCAGCTCAAGCGCGACGGTCATGAAGACTACATCCGCGACACCACAGGCCTGGTCACCGACCCGTACTTCTCCGGCACCAAGCTGAAGTGGATCCTCGACAACGTCGAAGGCAGCCGTGAACGCGCGCGCAACGGCGAACTGCTGTTCGGCACTGTCGACAGCTGGCTGATCTGGAAATTCACCGGTGGCAAGGTGCACGTCACCGACTACACCAACGCCTCGCGCACCATGCTCTTCAACATCCACACGCTTGAGTGGGACGCGAAGATGCTGGAGATCCTCGACATCCCGCGCGAGATGCTGCCGGAAGTCAAAGCCTCTTCGGAAATCTACGGCCGCACCAAAAGCGGCATCGCCATCGGCGGTATCGCCGGTGACCAGCAAGCTGCACTGTTCGGCCAGATGTGCGTCGAGCCGGGCCAGGCGAAAAACACTTACGGCACCGGCTGTTTCCTGCTGATGAACACCGGCGACAAAGCGGTGAAATCCCAACACGGCATGCTCACCACCATCGCTTGCGGCCCACGCGGCGAAGTGGCTTACGCCCTGGAAGGCGCAGTGTTCAACGGCGGT
The DNA here is from genome assembly GCF_002112885.1 of Pseudomonas sp. B37(2017). NCBI lineage: Bacteria > Pseudomonadati > Pseudomonadota > Gammaproteobacteria > Pseudomonadales > Pseudomonadaceae > Pseudomonas > Pseudomonas sp. B37(2017). Next base: position 261,727 of record NZ_NEIX01000004.1, read on the forward strand.
TCGACCGTGCAGTGGCTGCGCGATGAACTGAAGATCGTCAACGATGCCCATGACACCGAATACTTCGCCAATAAAGTGAAGGACAGCAACGGCGTCTATCTGGTGCCAGCCTTCACCGGTCTCGGCGCGCCTTATTGGGACCCGTATGCCCGTGGCGCCCTGTTCGGCCTGACCCGTGGCGTGCGTGTGGATCACATCATCCGCGCGGCACTGGAGTCGATCGCCTACCAGACCCGCGACGTCCTCGACGCCATGCAACAGGACTCCGGTGAACGCCTCAAGGCCCTGCGTGTGGACGGCGGCGCAGTGGCGAACAACTTCCTCATGCAGTTCCAGGCCGACATCCTCGGCACCCAGGTCGAGCGTCCGAAAATGCGCGAAACCACGGCGCTCGGTGCAGCGTATCTGGCCGGCCTGGCGTGCGGTTTCTGGGGCAGCCTGGAAGAACTGCGCGGCAAGGCCGTGATCGAGCGCGAGTTCGAACCGAGCCTCGACGAAGCAGCAAAAGAGAAGCTCTATAAAGGCTGGAAAAAAGCCGTCAGCCGCACCCGCGACTGGGAACGCGAAGACGCTGAATAAGCCAAGCTGAGTACTCGTAACCTGTTGGTCCAAACAGCGTGAAAGCGTAGCGAGCGAAGGCAAGACAAGGCAAAAACAGGCGAGGACGCGGAGTTTACGGGTTTGTAAATGAGCAGTCCGAGCCTGTTTTTAACGCAGGATTGCCGAGCGCAGTAGCTTTCACGTTGTTTGGAAACTGGTAGGGAGCGGATTCCTGCGTCATCATGGGCAAATTTTGCACGGCAGCCCAAAGGAAGCCCCATGAATCTGCCTCCCCGTCAGCAGCAAATCCTCGAGCTGGTCCGCGAACGCGGCTATGTGAGCATCGAGGAAATGGCCACGCTGTTCGTTGTTACCCCGCAAACCATCCGCCGCGATATCAATCAACTGGCGGAAGCCAATCTGCTGCGTCGCTACCACGGCGGCGCCGCTTATGATTCCAGCGTCGAAAACACCGCCTACGCGATGCGCGCCGATCAGATGCGCGATGAAAAGCAACGCATCGGTGAAGCCATAGCCGCGCAGATTCCCGATCACGCCTCGCTATTCATCAACATCGGCACAACGACCGAATCGATTGCCCGCGCCCTGCTCAATCACAGCCACCTGAAGATCATCACCAACAACCTGCACGTCGCTTCGATGCTCAGTGCCAAGGATGATTTCGATGTGCTGCTGACCGGCGGCAACGTGCGTCGCGACGGCGGCGTGGTGGGTCAGGCGAGCGTGGACTTCATCAACCAGTTCAAGGTCGACTTTGCACTGGTGGGCATCAGCGGCATTGACGAAGACGGCAGCCTGCTCGACTTCGATTACCAGGAAGTACGCGTATCTCAGGCGATCATCGCCAATGCCCGGCAGGTGATCCTGGCGGCGGACTCCAGCAAGTTCGGGCGTAACGCGATGATCCGCCTCGGCCCGATCAGCCTGATCGATTGCCTGGTGACCGACCAGCAACCGGTGCCGGCCCTGGCGCAACTGCTGAGCCAGCACAAGATTCGCCTGGAAGTCGTTTAACCCTCCTCCTGCATAAGGCGCCCGCACCGGCGCCTTATGCGCATCTGATGTTCGAATATTTTCCTTTCTTGGCCCTTCGATGAGTTTTTTCAATCGAAGTCGACTGGCTGCGCGCGTCTTTATGGGCTACCATTTTCGCAAATGAACATTCATGTTCGATTTCCAAGACAGAAAATCAAAAGAGCCCGAGGCCAGCCGATGTCCACATCTACCTTGCGTACGCCCCCTATCTCCGAGATCTACGACATCGCCGTCATCGGCGGCGGGATCAATGGCGTGGGGATCGCAGCGGATGCCGCCGGTCGCGGTCTTTCGGTGTTCCTTTGCGAAAAGGACGATCTGGCCAGCCACACCTCCTCGGCCAGCAGCAAGCTGATCCACGGTGGCCTGCGCTACCTCGAACATTACGAATTCCGTCTGGTGCGCGAAGCCCTGGCCGAGCGCGAAGTGCTGCTGGCCAAGGCCCCGCACATCGTCAAGCCGATGCGCTTCGTGCTCCCGCACCGCCCGCACCTGCGTCCGGCGTGGATGATCCGCGCGGGCCTGTTCCTTTATGACCACCTCGGCAAGCGCGAAAAACTGGCGGGCTCGAAAAGCCTGAAGTTCGGCGCCGACAGCGCACTCAAAAGCGAAATCAGCAAAGGCTTCGAATACTCCGATTGCTGGGTCGACGACGCCCGCCTCGTGGTTCTGAACGCCATGGCCGCCCGTGAAAAAAGCGCGCACATTCACACCCAGACCCGTTGCGTCAGCGCCCGCCGCGCCAAGGGCCTGTGGCACCTGAACCTGGAACGCGCCGACGGCAGCCTGTTTTCGATCACCGCCAAAGCGCTGGTGAACGCCGCCGGCCCGTGGGTCGCCAAGTTCATCCGTGACGACCTGAAGATGGAATCGCCGTACGGCATCCGACTGATCCAGGGCAGCCACATCATCGTGCCGAAGCAGTACGAAGGCGATCACGCGCACATCCTGCAAAACGAGGATCAGCGCATCGTTTTCACCATTCCGTACCTGAACAACCTGACCCTGATCGGCACCACCGACCGCGAGTACACCGGCGATCCGGCCAAAGTGGCGATCACCGACGGCGAAACCGATTACCTGCTGAAAGTGGTCAACGCCCACTTCAAGAAGCAGATCAGCCGTGACGACATCCTGCACACCTACTCGGGCGTACGCCCGCTGTGCAACGACGAGTCCGACAACCCTTCGGCCGTGACCCGCGACTACACCCTGGCGCTGTCCGGCAGCACCGAAGAAGCCCCGCTGCTGTCGGTGTTCGGCGGCAAGCTGACCACCTATCGCAAGCTCGCCGAGTCAGCGATGGCGCAGCTGATGCCGTACTTCACCCAGATGCGCCCGAGCTGGACGGCCACTGCCACCCTGCCCGGCGGCGAGGACATGACCACGCCACAGGCCCTGAGCGCGCTGATCCGCGACAAGTTTGACTTCGTGCCGACCGAAATTGCACGCCGCTGGGCCACCACCTACGGCAGCCGCACCTGGCGCATGCTCGAAGGCGTCGACACCCTGGCCGACATGGGCGAACACATCGGTGGCGGGCTCTACACCCGTGAAGTCGATTACCTGTGCACTGAAGAGTGGGCCACCACCGCGCATGACATCCTGTGGCGTCGCAGCAAACTGGGCCTGTTCACCACGTCGAACGAGCAAGAGCGACTGGCGGCATACCTGAACAAGGTCGAGCAGAACCGCAGCAAGATCGAAGCGGCCTGATCCGTTCGTCGCCGAATAAAAAGCCCCTGAATCGAAAGATTCAGGGGCTTTTTGCATTCAGGCTGAAACAAGGCGCAATGAGGACGTTCGGTTTTCCGAACGCGACCTGACGGTCAATTCGGTTAACCGGATCAGATTCACGGAAAAACACCATCACAAAACTTTAATAACGTTATAAATCAATGAATTAACCTGTACTGACTGGTCTGGCACGACTCATGCTCTACACTCCTTCGACGAATGCCTGTTGCGCCAACACAACAGGAGCCGTCAGGCATTCGAAGTACAAAGGGCCCGCTCAACCGGCTCCATAAAAAAAACAATGTCGAGGAAAATTTGATGCGCATCGTTCCCCATATCCTGGGCGCAGCCATTGCTGCCGCTCTGATCAGCACACCAGTTTTCGCTGCCGAACTCACCGGCACCCTTAAGAAGATCAAAGAGTCCGGCGTCATCACCCTGGGCCACCGTGACGCTTCCATTCCTTTCTCCTACATCGCTGACGCTTCCGGCAAGCCGGTCGGCTACTCCCACGATATCCAGCTGGCCATCGTCGAAGCGATCAAGAAAGACCTGGACCTGCCAAACCTGCAGGTCAAATACAACCTCGTGACTTCGCAAACCCGTATCCCGCTGGTGCAGAACGGCACCGTGGACGTCGAGTGCGGCTCCACCACCAACAACGTCGAGCGTCAGCAACAGGTCGACTTCTCCGTCGGCATCTTCGAAATCGGTACCCGTCTGCTGTCCAAGGCTGACTCCAAGTACAAGGATTTCGACGATCTGAAAGGCAAGAACGTCGTGACCACCGCCGGCACCACTTCCGAGCGCATCCTCAAGGCGATGAACGCCGACAAGCAGATGGGCATGAACGTGATCTCCGCCAAGGACCACGGTGAATCCTTCCAGATGCTGGAATCGGGTCGTGCCGTTGCGTTCATGATGGACGACGCCCTGCTGGCCGGCGAAGCCGCCAAAGCCAAGAAAGCCTCTGACTGGGCCGTGACCGGCACTCCGCAGTCGTACGAAATCTATGGCTGCATGATGCGCAAAGGCGACGAGCCGTTCAAAAAGGCTGTCGACGACGCCATCAAGGCGACCTACGCCTCGGGTGAGATCAACAAGATCTACGAAAAATGGTTCATGCAGCCGATTCCGCCAAAAGGCCTGAACCTGAACTTCCCGATGAGCGACGAGCTCAAGGCCCTGATCGCCAATCCGACCGACAAAGCGGCTGACGACAAGAAATCCTGATTTCTGACTAACCTTATCCCCTGAGGAGGCGCCTGCCTTTTCAGGGGATGGTCACTCCCTGCTGGCATTTTCTGGAAACACTCGAACCGGTGGCTGTCGAGCCGATCGCGTGTGCCTGATTTTCACAATCAGGGTGGGAACGGAGCTTCCCCAGGCGGGCACTTGTACATCGATCGAATCGAGGGGAGACCCTAATGAATTACAACTGGGACTGGGGCGTGTTCTTCAAGTCCACCGGCGTGGGCAGCGAGACGTATCTCGACTGGTTCATTTCCGGTCTGGGCTGGACCATCGCCATCGCCATCGTGGCCTGGATCATCGCCCTGCTGCTCGGCTCGCTGCTGGGCATCATGCGCACCGTGCCAAACCGCATCGTGTCGGGCATCGCGACCTGCTACGTCGAACTGTTCCGTAACGTGCCGCTGCTGGTTCAGCTGTTCATCTGGTACTTCCTGGTGCCCGATCTGCTGCCGCCGGATCTGCAGGAGTGGTACAAGCAGGACCTGAACCCGACCACCTCGGCTTACCTGAGCGTCGTCGTGTGCCTGGGCCTGTTCACCGCCGCCCGTGTCTGCGAACAGGTTCGCACCGGTATCCAGGCGCTGCCACGCGGCCAGGAATCCGCCGCTCGCGCCATGGGTTTCAAGCTGCCGCAGATCTACTGGAACGTGCTGCTGCCCCAGGCCTACCGGATCATCATTCCGCCGCTCACCTCGGAATTCCTGAACGTGTTCAAGAACTCCTCCGTGGCGTCCCTGATCGGTCTGATGGAACTGCTGGCGCAAACCAAACAGACCGCCGAATTCTCGGCCAACCTGTTTGAAGCCTTCACCCTGGCGACCCTGATCTATTTCACCCTCAACATGAGCCTGATGCTGCTGATGCGCATGGTCGAGAAGAAAGTCGCCGTGCCCGGCCTGATCTCCGTGGGGGGTAAATAATGGAATTCGATTTCAGTGGCATCGTTCCGGCCATTCCCGGCCTGTGGAACGGCATGCTGATGACCCTCAAGCTGATGGCGCTGGGCGTGGTCGGCGGGATCATCCTCGGCACCATCCTCGCGCTGATGCGCCTGTCCCACAGCAAACTGCTGTCGAGCATCGCCGGCGCGTACGTCAACTATTTCCGTTCGATCCCGCTGCTGCTGGTGATCACCTGGTTCTACCTGGCAGTGCCGTTCGTGCTGCGCTGGATCACCGGCGAAGACACCCCGATCGGCGCGTTCACCTCGTGCATCGTGGCGTTCATGATGTTCGAAGCGGCGTACTTCTGCGAAATCGTCCGGGCCGGCGTGCAGTCGATCCCCAAAGGCCAGATGGGCGCGGCGCAGGCACTGGGCATGACCTACGGCCAGATGATGCGCCTGATCATCCTGCCCCAGGCGTTCCGCAAGATGACCCCGCTGCTGCTGCAGCAGAGCATCATCCTGTTCCAGGACACCTCGCTGGTCTACACCGTGGGTCTGGTGGACTTCCTCAACGCCTCGCGCGCCAGTGGCGACATCATTGGCCGCTCGAATGAGTTCCTGATCTTCGCAGGTCTCGTGTACTTCACCATCAGCTTTGCCGCCTCGGTGCTGGTCAAGCGTCTGCAAAAAAGGTTCGCCGTATGATCTCTATCAAGAACATCAACAAGTGGTATGGGGACTTCCAGGTGCTGACCGATTGCAGCACCGAGGTCAAAAAGGGTGAAGTGATCGTGGTCTGCGGTCCGTCCGGTTCGGGCAAGTCGACCCTGATCAAGTGCGTCAACGCGCTGGAGCCGTTCCAGAAAGGCGACATCGTGGTCGACGGCACGTCGATTGCCGATCCGAAGACCAACCTGCCGAAACTGCGCTCGCGCGTCGGCATGGTGTTCCAGCATTTCGAACTGTTCCCGCACCTGACCATCACCGAAAACCTGACCATCGCGCAGATCAAGGTGCTGGGCCGCAGCAAGGAAGAGGCGACCAAGAAGGGCCTGCAACTGCTCGAGCGCGTCGGCCTGTCGGCTCACGCCCACAAGCACCCCGGCCAACTGTCCGGTGGTCAGCAACAGCGTGTGGCGATCGCCCGTGCGCTGGCGATGGACCCGATCGTCATGCTGTTCGACGAACCGACCTCGGCGCTGGACCCGGAAATGGTCAACGAAGTGCTCGACGTGATGGTGCAACTGGCCCACGAAGGCATGACCATGATGTGCGTGACCCACGAAATGGGCTTCGCCCGTAAAGTGGCCGACCGTGTGATCTTCATGGACGCCGGCAAGATCATCGAAGACTGCAAGAAAGAAGAGTTCTTTGGCGACATCAGCCAACGCTCCGAACGCGCGCAGCATTTCCTCGAGAAAATCCTGCAGCACTAAAAACGGCTGCATTCCCCGACATCCTCTGTCGGGGAATGCAGGTGGTTGACCCAAGGCATCTGTGATGAAATGCGACCCCACTCTCTATCGCGCCACGCCGCCATCACTTGCCGTGAAACCCCGTCTGATCCGCCACCTGTTCCTGCCGCCGCTGGTCATCGCCCTGATGATCGGACTGGGTTACATCGGCTTCTGGACCAGCGAACATTTCGGCATCCGCAGCCTCGGCGAAAACGGCCAGCGCCAGCTGGAACTGCACGCCCGCGCGGTCGAAAGCGAGATCAGCAAATACACCTACCTGCCCAGCCTGCTGGAACTCGAATCGAGCGTTTCGCAGTTGCTGGACGACCCTACTCCGGAACACCGGCAAACGGTCAACGATTACCTTGAAGGCCTGAACCGACGCAGTCGCAGTCGGGCCATCTACGTCATGGACACCACCGGCCGCGTCATGGCCACCAGCAACTGGCGCGACGTCGACAGCTACCTCGGTGAAGACCTGTCGTTCCGCGCCTACTTCCAGAATGCCATTCGCGGCCAGCCCGGACGTTTCTACGGGATCGGCAGCACCAACGGCGAACCCGGTTATTACCTGGCCCACGGCCTCGAAGAACACGGCAAGATCATCGGCGTCGCGGTGGTCAAGGTGCGCCTGGAAGCCATGGAAGAACGCTGGCAACGGGCACGTCTCGAAGCCTTCGTCAGCGATGAAAACGGCATCATCATTCTCTCCAGTGATCCGGCCCGGCGCCTGAAATCAGTGATACCGCTGAGCGACGAGACCAAGGAAAAACTCGCCCGCAGCCTGCAGTACTACTGGTTCCCGTTGAACGAGCTGCAACCGCTGGCCCGGGAAACCCTGTCCGAAGGCGTGGAAAAACTCACTTTCCCGGCCAACAGCGAAGTGCCGAGCCAACAGGATGGCGATGAGGAAAACATCAGCTATCTGGCGCAAACCCGACCGCTGAGCGATACCCCGTGGAATTTCACCCTGCTCACGCCGTTGCAGGATCTGCGGCGCGAAGCGATCAATCAGGGGATTCTGGTGGCCGTGGCGTTTGCCTTGGTCGCATTCCTGCTGATCGCCTGGAACGAACGGCGCAAGGTCATCGCCACCCGCCTCGCCGCCCGCGAAGCCCTGCAGGAAGCCAACAACCAGCTGGAGCGTCGGATTACCGAACGCACCGCCGACCTGCGCGCCAGCAACGACCGGCTCAAGAGCCAGATCCGCGAACGGCGTCAGGCCGAAGAGACCTTGCGCCGCGCCCAGGACGAACTGGTGCAGGCCGGCAAACTCGCGGCCATCGGCCAGATGTCCACCAGCATCGCCCACGAATTGAACCAGCCGCTGGCGGCGATGCGCACACTGTCGGGCAACACCATCCGCTTCCTTGAACGCGGCCAGCTCGATGTCGCCAGCACCAACCTCAAGACCATCAACGACCTGATCGACCGCATGGGCCGGATCACCGCCAGCCTGCGCTCCTTCGCCCGGCGCGGTGACGACAAGGGTCGCGCCAGCCTTGGCAAAGCGGTGGATGCCGCGCTGCAAGTGCTCGGCGCCCGCGTCGAAAGTGCCTCCCTGCAACTGCATCGCCAGTTCGACGACGTGCAGGTGCAGATCGACCAGACGCGCCTGGAACAGATTCTGGTCAACCTGATCGGCAACGCCCTCGACGCCATGCAGGTGCAACCGCTGCCGGAGCTGTGGCTGGAGGGCGAAGAATTCAACGGCAAATATCGCCTGCGGGTGCGCGACAACGGGCACGGCATCGACGCCGAAGCGCGCAAGCACCTGTTCGAACCGTTCTTCACCACCAAACCCGGCGAACAGGGCCTGGGCCTCGGCCTGACCCTGTCGGCCAGCCTCGCCGCCGCCACCGGCGGGCATCTGGGTGTCGAACACCCGGCCAGCGGTGGTACCACCTTCGTCCTCAGTTTACCGTTGGTAAGCCCTATTCCTGCCGAGCCAATATGAACAACGACCTTAGTGTGCTGATCGTCGAAGACGATCCCCATGTGCTGCTCGGTTGCCAGCAGGCGCTGACCCTGGAAGACATCCCGTGCATCGGCGTGGGCAGTGCCGAAGAGGCGCTGGAGCAGGTCGGCGACAACTTCGCCGGGATCGTCATCAGCGACATTCGCCTGCCGGGCATCGACGGTCTGGAACTGCTGACCCGGCTCAAGCAACGCGACCGCAGCCTGCCGGTGGTGCTGATCACCGGCCACGGCGACATCTCCATGGCGGTCGGCGCGATGCAGAAAGGCGCCTATGACTTCATGGAAAAACCGTTCTCCCCTGAGCGTTTGGTCGATGTGGCCCGCCGCGCGCTGGAGCAACGCAGCCTGAATCGCGAAGTCTCGTCCCTGCGCCGGCAACTGGCCGAACGCGATTCCCTTGAAGGACGGATCATCGGTCGTTCGCCGGCCATGCAGAACCTGCGCGAGCTGATCGCCAACGTCGCCGACACCTCAGCCAACGTGCTGATCGAAGGCGAAACCGGCACCGGCAAAGAACTGGTCGCCCGTTGCCTGCATGATTTCAGCCGCCGCCACACCAAACAATTTGTCGCGCTGAACTGCGGCGGGCTGCCGGAAAACCTGTTTGAAAGCGAAATCTTCGGCCACGAAGCCAACGCCTTCACCGGCGCCGGCAAACGGCGGATCGGCAAGATCGAACACGCCGACGGCGGCACGCTGTTCCTCGACGAAGTGGAAAGCATGCCGCTGCCGTTGCAGATCAAACTGCTGCGGGTGTTGCAGGAACGCACCCTCGAACGCCTCGGCTCGAACCAGAGCGTGGCGGTGGATTGCCGGGTGATCGCGGCCACCAAATCCGACCTCGACGAATCAAGCAAGGCCGGGGAATTTCGCAGCGACTTGTACTACCGCCTCAACGTGGTAACGCTGGAACTGCCGCCCCTGCGCGAGCGCCGCGAAGACATCCTGCAACTGTTCGAACACTTCACCCAGCAATCGGCCCTGCGTTTCGACCGGGCGCTGCCGGAGCTGGACAACCAGACCCTGTCGAGCCTGATGAGCCACGACTGGCCGGGCAACGTACGGGAACTGCGCAACGTCGCCGAGCGTTTTGCCCTCGGTTTGCCGGCGTTCAAGAAAACCGGCGCGGGTAGCGCGGGCCAGGGTCTGGCATTCGCCGAAGCAGTGGAAGCGTTCGAGCGCAACCTGCTCAGCGACGCCCTGCAACGCAGCGGCGGCAACCTGACCCAGGCCAGCCTGGAACTGGGCATGGCCAAGACCACGCTGTTCGACAAAGTGAAGAAATACGGCCTGAGCCATTAAGCGAGAACGACGTGGATCTGATTTTCAAGGCAATGCTCGGTGCGGCCGTGGTGGTGATCCTCGCCATGCTGGCCAAGACCAAAAACTACTACATCGCCGGGCTGGTGCCGCTGTTCCCGACCTTCGCCCTGATCGCCCACTACATCGTCGGCAAGGGCCGTTCGATCGACGACCTGAAGACCACCATCGTCTTCGGCATGTGGTCGATCATTCCGTACTTCGTCTATCTGGCGACCTTGTACGTGATGGTCGACCGCATGCGTCTCGAAGCTTCACTGGCGGTCGCGGCAGTGGCGTGGCTGATGGCGGCGACGGTGCTGGTGTCGGTGTGGGTTCGGCTTCACGCCTGAATCAGAGCAGGTTGTGTTCCGCCACCGGTTCGATCTGCGCCCAGTGCGACGTGTCTTCGCGATGCTCGCGCAAATACGGCAACACTGCCGCCAGCAACGGCTCCTTGAATGCTTCCTGAAAGCGGTGTGCCAGCCCCGGAATCAGCCGCAGCTGACTGCCGCGAATGTGCGCCGCCAGGTGCACGCCGTGCATCACCGGCAATAACGGATCGGCCGTGCCATGCACCACCAGCGTCGGGACGCGCAGTTGATTGAGCAACGCCACCCGGCTCGGTTCGGCGAGGATCGCCATGATCTGGCGCTTCACGCCTTCGGGATTGAACGCCCGGTCATAGGACAGCGCCGCTTGATGCAGCAATGCCTGCCGATCATCGCTGACTGAAGGGCTGCCCAACGCTGCAAGCAGATCAGCCTGTTGCTCCAGCGCGATCTGGCGATTGGGAGCGCCACGCCGTGACAACAATTGCACCAACGCCGCACTCGGCGCCGGCAGGCCTTCGGCGCCGGAGCTGGTCATGATCAGCGTCAGGCTCTCGACCCGTTGCGGCGCCATCGCCGCCATGTGCTGGGCGATCATCCCGCCCATGCTCGCGCCGAGCACGTGGAATTGCTCGACGTGCAACGCGTCCATCAGGCCCAGCGCATCGTCGGCCATGTCGGTCAGGCTGTAAGGCGCCGCCACCGGCAGGCCGAGTTTGTAGCGCAGCACCTCAAAGGTCAGGTTGGCTTCCACCGGCGTCTGGCGCCAGGTCGACAGACCGACATCGCGGTTGTCATAACGGATCACCCGAAAACCCTGCTGACACAGCGCAACCACCACTTCGTCCGGCCAGTGGATCAACTGCCCGCCCAGGCCCATCACCAGCAACAGCGCCGGATCCGACGCACGGCCGATGCTCTGGTACGCCAGGCTCACCTGCTCCAGATCGACCCGCTCGGTCGGTACATTGACGTCGCAACGCGACGCCGCATAAGACGCCGGAACGAAAAAAACCGCGGCCAACAGCGCCGCGATTGCAAAAAATCCCTTGAACATGAAAAACACCGAAACGCAGAACCCCAGTAGAGCGCGAGTCTGATGAAGTTTGTTCAAGCGCGCTGCCACAGTTCGATGACAGTTTGATGAAGAGTGCCGAGCGGTCGAATCGGCGAAAGTACAGCAGTTGCTTGCGCCACCTGCCATTTGTCGGGACTGTCAGATCTGACAGTCGTTAAAAAGCTGCCTTCAGCACAGCATGCATTGACGGCCGACAGGCGGCCATCAATGCATCAGGGAGGCAATATGAGCACTAACCTCGTGCCAAACGGCGATTTCGAATCAGGTAAATTTGCGCCATGGATCGCACAGACTCTTCAGGGCAAAGCCAACGTAGTCAATCACAACTTCAGTTTCCAGGCGCAACTGCAGCCTGGAGTGGATAACGGCATCTTGCTCTATACCCAGTTCAATGCTCCCTCCGGGTCATTTGTCCTGAGTTTCACTGCGTCCGCTCCCACCGCTCAGTACTTCCTGCCTCCATTTGATTACGTTACGCACGCGTTTTTTGTTTTCATCATCTCGGGCTTCGACAATGGCGGCGAAATAGTCCAGACGGATTTTGGTCTGGCGCCACTGCAACCCACGGAGAAAGTCTTTAACTACAGCGGCAACATGCCGGCCAGCACTGCAAGGGTCGAAGTTCGATTCTCGGGCCCCTCCGATCCTTACAAGAACAAGGGTTCGCTTTACATCGACAATGTGAATTACGCACCGGGGCAGACTCTCCCCCAACGCTGGAGTTGAACGAAAAAAACCGCTGAATGCAGAGCCTCAGCGGTTTTTTCGGTGTATGCCGGTTTTCGACGTATTACGCCAACTGACTGCGCAACTGCCGCGCCGCCGCCACCATGTTCACCAGCGCCGCCTCGGTCTCCGGCCAGGCGCGGGTCTTCAGGCCGCAATCGGGGTTGACCCACAGGCGCTGCGCGGGGATGCGCTTGACCGCTTTGCTCATCAACTTGACCATCTCGGCGGTGTCCGGCACGCGCGGCGAGTGGATGTCGTAGACGCCCGGGCCGATGTCGTTCGGGTAGTCGAACGCTTCGAAGGCTTCGAGCAATTCCATGTCCGAGCGCGAGGTTTCGATGGTGATGACGTCGGCGTCCATGTCGGCGATCGCCTTGATCACGTCATTGAATTCGCTGTAGCACATGTGGGTGTGGATCTGGGTTTCATCTTTCACGCCCGAGGCTGTCAGGCGGAACGCTTCCACCGCCCAGTCGAGGTATTCCTGCCATTGTTCACGGCGCAATGGCAGGCCTTCGCGGAACGCCGCCTCGTCGATCTGCACGATCTTGATTCCGGCGTTTTCCAGATCCACCACTTCGTCACGCAGGGCCAGCGCCAGTTGTTGCGCCTGGACTTTGCGCGACACGTCTTCACGGGGGAACGACCACATCAGCATGGTCACAGGGCCAGTCAGCATGCCTTTCATGACCTTGTCGGTCAGGCTCTGAGCGTAGGTGATCCAGTCCACGGTCATGGCGTTCGGACGGGACAGATCGCCATAAATCACCGCCGGTTTCACGCAGCGGGAGCCGTAGCTCTGCACCCAGCCGAAACGGGTAAACAGATAACCGTCGAGCTGTTCGGCGAAGTACTCGACCATGTCGTTGCGCTCGGCTTCACCGTGCACCAGCACATCGAGGCCCAGACGTTCCTGGACTTGCACCGCGTGGCGGATTTCGCTGCGCATGGCGTCGTGGTAATCGTTGGCCGACAGTTTGCCCTGCTTGAACGCCTGACGGGCCAGACGAATCGAGCCGGTCTGCGGGAACGAACCGATGGTGGTGGTCGGGAACGTCGGCAATTTCAGACGCGCCTGCTGTGCGGCGATGCGTTTGGCGAACGGCGAATGGCGCTGGCTGTCGCTGGCGTTGATCGCCTCGATCCGCGCCTGCACGGCGGCCTTGTGAATGCGCGGCGAGCGGGCGCGGCTCTCTTGAATGGCGCGGCTTTCGGCCAGTGCGCTTTGCACTTTTGGCGCTTGCGGATCGTTCAGCGCATCACGCAAAACCGAGATTTCGCTGCACTTCTGCACGGCGAATGCCAGCCAGCTTTTCAGTTCCGGATCGAGCTTGTCTTCACGCTCGACATCCACCGGACTGTGCAGCAACGAGCAGGAACTGCTGACCCACAGGTTATTGCCAAAACGCTCCTGCGCCGGTTGCAGTTGTGCCAGCGCCTGCTCCAGTTCGCAGCGCCAGACGTTACGACCGTTGACCAGACCGACCGAAAGAATCTTGTAGGTCGGCAGGCGATCAAGCACCTGACCGAGCTGATCGGGCGCACGCACCGCATCGATGTGCAGGCCTTGCACCGGCAGGCCGACGGCCAGGCCGAGGTTGTCTTGCAGACCGCTGAAATAGGTCGCGACCAGTTTCTTCAGCGGCGAGTACTGAAGGATGTGATAGGCGCGTTCGAAGGCACTTTTCCAGGCTTGCGGCAGGTCGAGGGTGAGGATCGGCTCATCGATCTGCACCCACTCCACGCCTTGTTCGGCGAGGCGACCAAGGATTTCGTTGTACACCGGCAGCAGGCGCTCAAGCAGGTCGAGCTTGTCGAAGTCGTTGCCTTTCGCCTTGCCCAGCCACAGGTAAGTCAGCGGGCCGATGATCACTGGTTTGACGTGGTGACCGAGAGCCTTGGCTTCTTCGACTTCATCGAACAGCTGTTCCCAGCTCAGCTTGAATTGCTGGTCTGCGCTGAATTCCGGGACCAGGTAGTGGTAGTTGGTGTCGAACCACTTGGTCAGCTCTTGTGCGTACTGAGTCTTGCCGTGCTCGCCGCCGCAGCAGGACGACGTGGCGCCACGGGCCATGGCAAACAGGGTGTCGAGGGTCGGCAGGCCGCGCTCGTCACGCACACCGTCGAAGCGCTCGGGGATCACACCGAAGGTCAGCGAGTGGGTCAGCACCTGGTCGTACCAGGCGAAGTCGCCGACCGGCAGCAGATCGATGCCGGCGTCCTTCTGTAGTTGCCAGTGCTTGGCGCGCAGTTCGCGGCCGACCTGATTCAGAGCGGCCTGATCGAGATCGCCTTTCCAACAGGCTTCGAGGGCTTTTTTCAGTTCGCGGTCGGCGCCGATGCGCGGGAAACCCAGGGTGTGTGCCACGGCCATGTCGAGTGTTCTCCATTGCGTAAAAGATGGCGCCATTGTCGACAGCCAGGGCAACATGAGACAAACTCAACCTTTTCGTGTTGATCATAAATTTTCCTCATGGAGCCTGCGGTGCTTGAAATCCGTCACCTGAAAACCCTGCATGCCCTGCGCGAAGCCGACAGCCTGGTCGACGCAGCCGACCGCCTGCACCTGACCCAGTCGGCGCTGTCCCACCAGTTCAAGGAACTGGAAGAGCGCATGGGCATGCCGTTGTTCGTGCGCAAGACCAAACCGGTGCGCTTCACCAGCGCCGGCCTGCGCCTGCTGCAACTGGCCGACGCGACCCTGCCGCTGCTGCGCGCCGCCGAGCGTGATATCGGGCGTCTGGCCGGTGGCACCGCCGGGCGTCTGCACATGGCCATCGAATGCCACAGCTGCTTCCAGTGGCTGATGCCGACCATCGACCAATTCCGCGATGCGTGGCCGGAAGTCGAACTCGACCTCGCTTCGGGTTTCTCGTTTGCCCCGCTGCCGGCGCTGGCCCGGGGTGATCTGGATCTGGTGGTGACGTCCGACCCGCTGGAAATCGCCGGCATCACCTACGTGCCGCTGTTCACCTACGAAGCCATGCTCGCGGTCGCCAATCAGCACGCGCTGGCAAGCAAACCGTACATCGTTCCCGAAGACCTGCTGACCGAAACCCTGATCACCTACCCGGTCGAACGCGATCGGCTGGACATCTTCACCCGCTTCCTCGAACCGGCCGACATTGAACCGGCGCAGGTTCGCACCTCAGAGCTGACGGTGATGATGATGCAACTGGTGGCCAGCGGCCGTGGCGTGTGCGGCATGCCGCACTGGGCGCTGCATGAATACAGCTCGCGCGGTTACGTGAAGGGCAAGCGGCTGGGTGAGAAAGGTCTGTTTGCGACGCTGTACGCGGCAATCCGCGCCGACATGCTGGACGCGCCGTACATGCGCGACTTCCTGCTGACGGCCAAGGACACTTCGTTCTCGACGCTGGATGGGGTCAGCGCGGTTCGTTGAGGCTGGCGGTTGGCACGAAAGGCGGGCACCACATATGGATCTTGTCGAAATAGTCCTCGCCGACCCGCACCGCCATCGGCTCCAGGCCGAACTGAATGAAGCCGCAGCGCTGGTACAGATGAAACGCCGCGTCATTGCCGGCGGTGACGGTCAGTTGAATGACTTTCAGCGCCGGATGCTGCTGCGCTTCCCCCAGCACCGCCTCCATCAATTTCAGCCCCAGCCCGCGCTGGCGAAACTCCGCCGACACATACATACCGAATACCGTTGCCTTGTGCCGGGCCTTTTCCCGAGGCTCGAACGCCAGGCCGACGATCCCCGCCAGCCGGCCGTCTTCGAACGCGCCGAACACCGCGTCGAGCTTGCTGGTCAGGCGTGATTCCCACCAGCTCAGCGGCATCACTGCGCGCTCGCGTACGCTGGAGGTGAACGCCTGCGGATGTCGGTCATAGGCTTCCAGCATCAATTCGCGATAGGCCAGCGCATGACTGGCGTCCAGCCGTTCGATCCACATGTCAGGCGGCCTTGCGCTGTTCAAGCATCAGCCGCACGGCCAGGCCGCCCAGCACAAACCCCATGAAATAACGCTGCGCCGCCAGCCAGGTCGGGTTGTTGACGAACCACGACGCGATGCCAGCGGCGAACAGCGCGATCAACAGGTTGACGCAGAAGCTGACGCTGATCTGGGTCAGGCCCAGGATGATGCTCTGGGTGAACACCGAGCCGTGCTCTGGCGAAATGAACTGCGGAAATACCGAGAGGTAAAACACAGCGATTTTCGGGTTCAGCGCGCTGGTGAGAAAACCCATGGTGACCAGTTTGCGCGAAGAATCCGCCGGCAATTGTTGCGCCTCGAACGGCGAACGGGCGCCGGGTTTCACCGCCTGCCAGGCCAGCCAGAGCAGGTACAGCGCACCGGCCCACTTCAACACTTCATAGGCCATCGGCACCGCGAGAAACACCGCGGTCAAACCGGCGGCCGCCGCGAACAGGTGCACGAAGAACCCCGCCACCACGCCGAGCAGCGAGGTCACCCCGGCGCGGCGTCCCTGGCAGATCGACCGCGAGATCAGGTAGATCATGTTCGGCCCCGGCGTCAGCACCATCAGCAGTGCGGCGGCGGCAAAAATCAGCAGGTCTGGAAGCGGGATCATGACGAAGTCCTTTGCACGAATGATCAGGCGATCGCGGTCAGCGAGGCTCGATAAAACGGCAGGATCAGGTCGCGTGTCAATGGGGCGAGAACCACATCGCCGTCGGTAGCCGGGTCGATCCAGATCACCTCCTCGATCTCGGCAGCCGGGGATACTTCGGTGTCGATGGTCAGCTGAAAGATCTCGGCCTGCACGACGAATCCCGGCTCGTTGGCGGCGGGTGCCGAGAACTGGCCGAGAAAGCTCGCCTGCTCAGGATCAATCACCAGCCCCAGCTCTTCTTCCAGCTCACGGGCCAATGCATGCACCGGCAGTTCATGAGGTTCGATCTTGCCGCCCGGTTGCATGAACGCCGTAGTGCCGCGCTTGCGCACCAGCAGGGTCTGGCCTTCGGGGTTGAGCAACAGCGCGGCGGCGATGCGGATCGTGGAGTTATTTGCGGTCGACATGAACGGAAAGCCTTTGACTCAAAAAACGGCAAGCATCACACGCCTGCCGTTCATGAGCAAAGACTCGGCCGGAAGATCAGGTCGCTTCCTGGAAATCCATCTCCGGCGGCTGCCGGCGGAAACCACCTGTGAGCACCGCCAGGTACACCACGCCAATCGCCAGCCAGCTCAGGCCCAGATACACCGCCAGGTGATCGAGGCTGACCATCAGCCACAAGTCCGCTGCCAGGCCGATGAACGGAAAGATCAGGAACAGGATCAACTCGCGCAGGCCCTTTTTCTCGCCGCCGATCCAGTAGTGAAAAATCACCGACAAGTTGACCAGGCTGAACGCCAGGAATGCGCCGAAGTTGATGAACGAGGTCGAGGTGGTCACGTCGAGTTTCAGCGCCAGCAAAGCCACCACTGCACACAGCAGAATGCTGTTGACCGGCGTGCCGAAGCGCGCGTGCAAGGTGCCGAAAAACGACTTGGGCAGCACTCCGTCACGGCCCATCGCAAACAACAGCCGCGAACCGCTGGCCTGCGCCGACAGGCCCGAGGCGAACTGACCGACGATCAGGCCGATCAGGAAGATCGACACGAACAGGTCGCCGCCGATGTTGCGCGCAATTTCGTAGGCCGCCGAGTCGACGCTGTCGAACTGGAACGAGGGATGGGCGATCTGTACGAAGTACGAGACACCGACAAAAATCAGCCCGCCGATCAGGGTGATCAACATGATTGCCCGAGGGATGGTGCGACGTGGATCGCGGGTTTCTTCGGTGAGCGTGCTGACCGCGTCGAAGCCGAGGAACGAATAGCAGGCAATGGCGGCGCCGCTCATGATCAGCGGCATCTGCATGTCGCCGTTGAAGAACGGCTTGATCGACCACAACGGCGTGCTGGCATCGCCGCCAACGTAATGCACGCACAGCGCGACGAAGGCGATCAGCACCAGGAACTGCACCAGCATCAGCAAGGCGTTGATGCCGTTGGCCAGTTTCAGACCGATGATGTTGATCGCGCTGGTGATGCCGATGAACGCCAGTACCCAGATCCACTGGGGGATCGACGGGAAGGCCGAAGCGAGATACGCGGCGCCGATCAGCCAGATCGCCATCGGCAGAAACAGATAATCGAGCAGCACCGCCCAACCGGCGATGAAGCCAAGTTTCGGGCTGATGGCCTTGCGCACGTAGCTGTAGGCCGAGCCGGCTACCGGGAACGCGGCGGCCATGCGCCCGTAGCTCATGGCGGTGAAAAACATCGCCACCAATGCCGCCAGATACGCGGCGGGCACCATGCCGGCGGTGGACTGGGCGAGGATGCCGAACGTGCCGAGAACAATGATCGGCGTCATGTAGGCGATGCCGAACAGCACCACCGACCCTAGCGAAAGGGTGCGTTGCAAACGAGCCATGGGCGACTTACTCCGGATTTTATTGGATTTATGGCAGAGGCCGAGTTCGGCGAATGTTTCGGGTGTTGCTGATCGTTCCCACGTCGAGGCGTCGAACCGTCCGCGTGGGAATGCCTCAATGGACGCTCTGCGTCCGCTCTTGGGACGCAGAGCGTCCCGGGCTGCATTCCCACGCAGAGCGTGGGAACGATCGGGTACAACGGGTCAAGGGATCAGCAGCTCACGTACTCCCGAGGCGTGTTCAACCACCTCCCCCGGCAACCTCAACCGCTGATCATCCAGATACCGATAATCCTTGCGCGCCAGTTCCAGCTGACCGAAATCCAGCTCGACGCTGAACCGTCCTTCCTCACGCCCGGCCTCGAACAGCACCGTGCCCAGCGGATCCACCAGCGCACTGCCGCCGGCGAACATCAACCCGTCATCCCCGGCTTCCACGCGGTTGACCATCAGCGCAAACGCCTGGTTTTCCTGGGCCCGGGCCATGATCGCGGTGCGATGAGTCGGCCCGTACGGGTCCATGTTGCCGTTGGTCACGATCAGCAATTCGGCGCCCAGTTGCGCCAGGGCCCGGGCCGATTCCGGGAACTCGATGTCGTAGCAGATCAGCAGACCGACCCGCACACCGTTCCACAGGCAGGTGGCGTAACGGTCGCCCGCCTCGAACACACCGCGATCCGAAGCCCAGAGGTGGGTCTTGCGGTATTTCAGGGCGATGCCTTCGGGGGTGATCAGCAGCGTGGTGTTGTAGAAGCGGCCGTTGTCGTTCTCGGCCATGCCGATCACCACGGCGAGGTTGCGTTCGCGGGCGGCAGCCTGCACCGCGCTGACGGTCGGGCCGTCCAGCGGTTCGGCGATCTGCGCCACGGTGTCAGCGGTCGGGAAGCCCATCAGGTGGGTCTCGGGGAACACGATCAATTGCGTGTCGGCCGGGCACGCGGCAATTGCCGCCAGGGCGCGTTCGAGGTTGTAAGCCGTGCCATTGTCACGGCCCGCCAGCTGGGCGAGTTCGACTTTCATGGGGAGTCCTTGTTATGAGCGCCGGGCGCCGAAAGATTGCCCGGCGGCTGTCTGTGGGCCAGTATGCTTCGCATTCGACCGGCCAGGGAATTACGCGGCCGGGGTAACCCGATAGGGGTAGAGGCATGACTCTTTCGTTTGACGACATCACCTGGCACCGCGCCGTCGGGCAGTTGATCGACGCCCTCGACAAGCCGAATTTCTGGGCGCAACTGGTGCGCCTGCTCGACCAGTACGTGCCGTTCGATAGCTGGGTGGCGTTGCTGTTCAGCGCCGACCGCCACCCGCAGGTGTTCGCCGAATGCCCCGGCGCCGACGGCAGTCCCGATCAGCTGTTTCAGGATTATCTGCGCGGTCTGTACCTGCTCGACCCGTTCTACATCGCCTGCCGCGAGCAGTCGCGCACCGGTTTGTATCGCCTGTCGGAGGTCGCGCCGGAGCACTTCGAACTGACCGAGTATTACCAGCGATACTTTCGTCTGAATGTGGTGGCCGACGAAATCCAGTTCAATTGCCAGCTCGAAGGCGACCGCACGCTGTGCCTGTCGCTGGGCAGCCAGCAGCGCTTCACCGGCGAGCAGATTGCCCTGCTGTCGCTGATCCAGCCGTGGGTGCTCGGGCTGTTGCGCCAGCGCCTGCCCTATGAAATCAACGAAACCGTGGCCCTGGCCCCGGCGCCTGCGCAACCGGACTGGCGGGTGCAGCTCGAAGCATCGGTGCAGCAACTCAAGGGCGCGCAACTGACCGCCCGGGAACTGGACGTCGGGCGCCTGATGCTCAGCGGTTGCTCCAGTAAAGAAATCGCCCGTAAGCTGGAAATCTCTGTTGAAACCGTGAAAGTCCATAAGAAACACATGTACAGCAAGCTGGGGATCAAATCCCAGTCAGAGCTGTTTTCGATCTTTCTGCAGGCGCAGAACGCCTGACTGCCGCAAAAAAACCGTCCGAACCAAGGAAACCGTATGAGCCTGTCACTCCTGAGCCGCTACGCCTTCTTTGCCGTCTGCGTGATTTTCACCCTCGCCAGCCTGCCCTTTCTCGAACACGACTGGCTGTGGCCGATCACCGCCGTTACCGGCGTATTGAGCCTGATCGGCCTGTTCGACCTGATGCAGAGCCCGCACGCGGTGCGTCGCAATTATCCGATCCTGGGCAACATCCGTTATCTGGTGGAGGGCATCCGCCCGGAAATCCGCCAGTACCTGCTGGAATCCGACAGCGACGCCCTGCCCTTCTCCCGCGCTCAGCGTTCGCTGGTGTACTCGCGGGCCAAGAACGAAACCGCCGACAAGCCGTTCGGCACCCTGATCGACGTCTATCAATCCGGCTTCGAATTCATCGGCCACTCGATGCGCCCGGCGCCGCTAAGCGACCCGAACAGTTTTCGTGTCACCGTCGGTGGCCCGCAGTGCACCCAGCCGTATTCGGCGTCGGTGTTCAACATCTCGGCCATGAGTTTTGGCTCGCTCAGCGCCAACGCGATCCGCGCACTCAACCAGGGCGCCAAACTCGGCAACTTCGCCCACGACACCGGCGAAGGCAGCATCAGCCCCTATCACCGCGAACACGGCGGCGACCTGACCTGGGAACTGGGCAGCGGCTATTTCGGCTGCCGCACCAGCGACGGCCGTTTCGACCCGGAACGCTTCGCCGCCCAGGCGCAGACCCCGCAAGTGCGGATGATCGAAATCAAGATGAGCCAGGGCGCCAAACCCGGCCACGGCGGGATTCTGCCCAAGCACAAGGTCACCCAGGAAATCGCCGATACCCGCGGCATCCTGATGGGCGAAGACTGCATCTCGCCGTCGCGCCACAGCGCGTTCTCCACGCCGATCGAGATGATGCATTTCATCCAGCAACTGCGTGAACTGTCCGGCGGCAAACCGGTGGGCTTCAAGTTCTGCCTCGGCCATCCGTGGGAGTTCATGGGCATCGCCAAGGCCATGCTGGAAACCGGCATCCTGCCGGACTTCATCGTGGTCGACGGCAAGGAAGGCGGCACCGGCGCCGCGCCGGTGGAGTTCACCGACCACATCGGCGTGCCGATGCGCGAAGGTCTGCTGTTCGTGCACAACACCCTGGTCGGCCTGAATCTGCGGGACAAGATCAAGCTCGGCGCCAGCGGCAAGATCGTCAGCGCTTTCGACATCGCCAGCGTGCTGGCCATCGGCGCCGACTGGGCCAACTCGGCGCGCGGCTTCATGTTCGCCATCGGCTGCATCCAGTCGCAAAGCTGCCACACCAACAAATGCCCGACCGGCGTCGCCACCCAGGACACCCTGCGCCAGCGCGCGCTGGTGGTGCCGGACAAGGCCCAGCGGGTCTACAACTTCCACCGCAATACGCTCAAGGCCCTGGCGGAAATGCTCGCCGCCGCCGGCCTCGATCATCCGTCGCAACTGTCGGCCAAGCATCTGGTGCGGCGCATGTCGGCGACCGAGATCAAACTGTTCTCGCAGTTGCACGTGTTCCTGAAGCCAGGGGAATTGCTCACCGGGGAAGTGAACGGCGAGTTCTATTCGCGGATGTGGCAGATGGCGAGGGCGGACAGTTTCGAGCCGCAGGAAATCGCGGCGGCCTAGACTCTGAACGGTCACCATTGCAGCAAGCGACCGTGGGGCGGCTCCTTCATCACGATGAAGCCGTAGTCGCCAATTAGGTAGAGGCGGTAATAGAGGCTGTCCACCAAGGGTGGATAGCCCATCAGACCGACATGGGTCGCGTTGCGCCGTTCGCGCTCGGCGACCACGTTGGTGATGCCGGCCGAGGGCAGATTTTCGGCGAGCATGAAGTAATCGATGTTGAGTAGATATTGCAGCACCGGCAACTGCTTGAACGTACCCACCGCCCCCGCCAGCCAGCGGTCGGAGTACGTCACCGAGATATAAATCCGTTTGGCTTCGCGCAGTTCGCGATGAGATGAAATGTCGTGGCTCAGGCTGTAGAGCGCATTGCTGGCGAAGGTTTTTTCCATCGTCAGCACCCGGCCATAAGCGAAGGACAACGACAGCGTGGCCAGAAGCGGAATCGCCAACACCAAAGGCAACCGTTGATGCAGCGGCATCAACCCCAACCAGGCCAGATAGAACAGCAACATCAGCAGTACGCCGAACCCCATCAGGGTGCGCGCGCCTTCGTTGAAATCGCGAAACAGCAGCGTCATGCCCGGCACCAGTAGCACAATCAGCGGCAATGCCAGCAGGCAGATGAAGCTCAGGAGCAAGCCCTTGGCGCGGGACATTTTGCGCTCGCGAATCTGCCGCCCCAATTGCAGGGCGCCGAACACGGCGCACAGCACCAAAACAATAAAAACCATCGTGTAGCCGCCGTGAAACAGCAGCGCAATCTTCTCCATCACCCGACCGATATTGATGCCGATCTGCAGCAACGGATCAGCGCTAGCATTCAGCAATTGCGTGCGCCCGTGGTCAGTGAACGGATAGGCCGTGACGCTGTAAATCAACACCGCCAGCAGCAGTTGCGCCAGCCGCCAGCCTGACTGGCACCAGAGCGCTGACCACGGCATTCGCCCGTGAACATTCCTGAGCAATTCAAGGCAACACAGCCCGAGAAACACATTGAGGCTGATCTGATACAGCCCGATCGCCAGCGCCAGCAACACCGACGGCACCAGCCATCGCTGAATGCGTGAAGCGCTGCAAAACGTGATCGCGTAAATCGCCGCGACCAGACTCAGCGCCATGCCGGCCCCGTCGTATTGATAGGACAGGTTCTGCAGCAGGAACGGGTTGTACCAGAGCGGCAACACCACCAGACAACAGGCCAGCGTCGGTTCGGGAAAATAGTGGAAGGTCAGCCGGGTCAACGCGAACGACATGGCTATCGTGGCGAGCAACAGCGGCAATGGAAAAATGTTCGGCGCAGCGCCGGTGAAGGTCAGCGCCTGATACAGCCAGTCCATGAACAACCGCCCCTGCCCGGCCCAGGCGTTGCCGGCGGCCAGCGTGCGCCAGTTGTCATCGATGTAGGGGAAGTCGGCGAGGATCAGCGGCAGGATGTACAGCAGCGTGGCGAGCAGGAAGAACAGCACGACCTGACGGCGGCCGAGTTCTCGTACGAGAAAATCGCGGATCCTCATACCTGAGCCTCTGATCACGGCTGCGCTGGAAACAACGTAGCTAAACCTTCGAACATGACTCTGGATCAGAAGTCGTTTTTTGCGGCGCTTTCAGACCAGCGGCATCAACCTCGCACCCACGAAAAAGCCCCGGACTTTCGACCGGGGCTTCAGGTTTCAGCGACAACGAATTACGAAGCCGAACGCACCGCGCCCTGGGACGCATCGCTTGGTTGCAGCTTGAACACGTAGAACAACACGGTCAGCAGCACCAGGAACGCCGGGCCTACATAAAGGGCCACGCGAGTGTCCGGGAAGTACGCCATCAGGCCGACCACCAGCACCAGGAACGCCAGCGCCAGATACGAGCTGATCGGGAACAGCCACATCTTGTATTTCAGGCCGGCCCGTTCGCTGGCGCTCAGGCCTTTACGGAATTTGAGCTGGGCCAGCAGGATCATCACCCAGGTCCAGATCGCGCCGAAGGTGGCAATCGAGGTCACCCAAACGAAGACTTTTTCCGGCACCAGATAGTTGAGCAGCACGCCCAGCAGCAGCGCGAAGATCGACAGCAGCAATGCGCGACGCGGTACGCCGTTGCTCGACGTGCGAGCGAAACCGGCCGGCGCCTGGCCGTTCTGCGCCAGGCTGTAAAGCATGCGCCCGGTGCTGAAGATGCCACCGTTGCACGACGACAGCGCCGCAGTGATCACCACGAAGTTGATGATGCCGGCGGCGGTCTTGATGCCCAGACGTTCAAAGGTCATCACGAACGGGCTGCCCTGAGTGCCGATTTCATTCCACGGGTAGATCGACAGGATCACGAACAGCGCGCCGACGTAAAACAGCAGGATCCGCCAGAACACCGAGCCGATCGCATTCGGGATGGTCTTCTGCGGGTTCTTCGCTTCACCGGCGGTCAGGCCGATCATTTCCACGCCGAGGTAGGCGAACATCACCATTTGCAGGGACATGAGCACGCCCGTCACACCGTTGGGCATGAAGCCGCCGTGGGCCCACAGGTTGGAAATCCCCAGTGCCACACCGTCGTTGCCGAAACCGAAGGCGATGATGCCGATGCCGCCGAGCACCATGGCGATGATGGTGACGATCTTGATCAGGGCGAACCAGAACTCGAATTCACCGAACGCCTTCACCGCGATCAGGTTGATCGAGCCCATGCTGACCAGCGCCGCCAGCGCCCAGATCCAGCGCGGGACATCGGGGAACCAGATGCCCATGTACACCGCCACCGCCGTGATTTCGGCGACGCAGGTCACCAGCCACAGGAACCAGTAGTTCCAGCCGGTCAGAAAGCCCGCCAGCGGGCCGAGGTAATCCTGTGCGTAACGGCTGAAGGAGCCGGCGACCGGGTTGTGTACGGCCATCTCGCCGAGGGCGCGCATGATCACCAGGATCGCCAGTCCGCCGATGATGTACGAGAGCATGATCGCCGGGCCGGCCATTTCGATGGCCTTGGCCGAACCGAGAAACAGACCGACACCGATGCAGGCGCCGAGCGCCATCAGGCGAATATGCCGTTCACCGAGTTCGCGTTTGAGCGGGCCGCCTTGAGCGGTTTCGCCATGGGGCGGGTGATTGCCGACTGGCATGGGGGACTTCCTCGTCTTGTTATTGGATGTGACCACCGAGTGTTCAAGCGTCGGCCGATAAGCCTGCGCCTGGGTAAAACCGGCCCTGCTTCGTGGGCAGGACCGTCGCGCAGAAGCAACCTGCGGGATCAGCGGGGCATGCAGTATAAAAAGCTTGCGACAGGTTTTTTCACTCTATAAGGCATCTGATTCAGACGTAAACCTCGCCAAATACAAGGTTTACGAGACAAAACATCCTGCATTTCGAGGATTATTCACCGCGCAAATGGGCGCCGAGTATTGCACAGCAATGGTGCAACGTCATGCCGCGACCAAAGTCGCAGCGGCCTGAAGACCTCTCTGTTCCGGCCTTTTCAGGCTTTCGATCACTTGCAGGAAGGCAGCAGCCAGATTTGCAGATTTGTTCAGGGTCCCGCCTTCACAATTTTTTCACCCGCGCCAACCACCGACTAAGCTTCAGTCAAGTCCGATCAATCTGCGTGAATGGATCAATCGACTATGGGCGCTTTGTGGCAAACCGATTCGAGTGAAAAAGTGGTTCCGACTGAACGTGTGGATGAAGCGCCTGTACCTGAAAAACCCCGTCGTAACCGGCATGGGTGGAAGGCTTTCTGGCTCCTGTTGGTGATCATTGCGATTGTCGTGGGCCTGGCTGCGATGAAGGAAATGCGCACCTCGCGTTTTCAGTCCCGGGAGGTCAGCCAGTACGCCGCCAAGCTCAAGTACGAGTTGCAACCGGGACCCAGCGAAGCGATCCGCTATCCGGGCAACGGGCCATTCGATCTGCGTCTGGGTTACAGCTCGCTGGACGAGTTCCTGCCGCGGCTGATCAAGCGCAACTACGTGATCACCGAGCAGACGCGCTTCTCCCCGGCGCTGCTCAACTACACCGACAAGGGCCTGTTCGTGCCCTACTCGGAAAAGATCCAGGCCGGGCTGTCGATCACCGATTGCCGCGCCGCGCCGCTGTATCAGTACAACTATCCGCAGCAGCTGTACGCGAGTTTCGATTCGATCCCGCCGGTGGTGGTCAACAGCCTGCTGTTCATCGAAAACCGTTTTCTGCTCGACCCAAAGCAACCCATGGCCAACCCTGCGGTGGACTGGCCCCGCTTCGGCATGGCCGCGTGGTCGCAGGTCGCCAAGTTGCTGCACTTGCCGGGGCAGTCAGCCGGCGGCAGTACCCTGGCCACCCAGCTTGAGAAATACCGCCACTCGCCCGACGGGCTGACGGTGTCCGGCGCGGAGAAGATCCGCCAGATGATTTCCGCCAGCGTGCGCGCCTATCAGGGTGGCCCGGACACCTTGCCGGCGCGGCAGAACATCATTCGTGACTACCTCAACAGCGTGCCGCTGTCGGCCGTGCCGGGTCATGGCGAAGTGCACGGCATGGCCGAGGGTTTGCGGGTCTGGTATGGCGCCGACTTCAACGAGGCCAACCGCAAACTCGCGAGTACCGCCACCGATCCGAAGACCATGGCGGACAAGGGCTTGGCCCTGCGCGAAATGCTCTCGTTGATGATCGCCCAGCGTCGTCCTTCGCATTACCTGACCAAGGGTCGCGAAGAGCTGGTCGAACTGACCAACAGCCACTTGCGCCTGCTCAAGCAGAACGGCGTGATCGATGCCGCCCTGGCCGATGCCGCGCTGGCCAGCACCATCAGCTATCGCGACTGGCAGACCCAGCCGACCATCCAGCCGATCGAAACCAACAAGGGCATCAGCGTCGCCCGCAGCCGGTTGGCGTCGATGCTCAACCGTCCGCTGTACGACCTCGACCGCCTCGACCTGTCTGCTACCAGCACCTTGCAAGGCGAGTTGCAAACCCAGGCCACCGCCTACCTGAAAAAACTGGCCGACCCGGCCTACGCGACCGAAGTCGGCCTGATGGGCGAACGCCTTCTGACGCCCACCAGCACCACTCAGGTGCGCTACAGCTTCACCTTGTTCGAGCTGACCCCGGACGGTTCGCGCGTGCGGGTGCAGACCGACAGCACCGACCAGCCGTTCGACATCAACGAAGGCAGCAAACTGGAACTGGGCTCCACGGCGAAGATGCGGGTGCTGACCACCTACCTGCAAATCATCGCGGAGCTGCATGACAAGTACGGCGCCATGACTGTGCCGGAACTGAAGAAAGTCGACGTGCCGGATCAGGATCGCCTGAGCCAGTGGGTGATCGATTACCTGATCCAGAACAAGGATCACGACCTGTCGAAAATGCTCTCCGCCGCCCTCGACCGCAAATACTCGGCCAGCCCTGGCGAGGCGTTCTTCACCGGCGGCGGCCTGCACACGTTTCATAACTTCCGCAAGGAAGACAACGGCCGCCTGCCAACACTGCGCGATGCCCTGCGCGAGTCGATCAACCTGCCGTTCATTCGCCTGATGCGCGATCTGGTGCGCTACACCACCTACTCAGGTCCCAACAACAGCGCCGAATTGCTCAAGGACGACCGCGACCCGCGACGTCAGGAATACCTCGCCTCGTTCGCCGACCGCGAAGGCACTTCGTTCCTGCTCAAGTTCTGGAAGAAGTACCGGAACAAGGACACCCAGGCCCGGCTCGACACCTTCCTCGACAGCATGCGCCCGACCCCGATCCGTATGGCCGCCGTGCACCGTTACCTGCTGCCCAACGCCAGCCAGGAAGACTTCAACACCTTTGTGCGCTCACACCTCAAGGGCGTCAAAATCACCGAAAAACTCACCGACGAACGCCTGGAGCGGCTCTACCTGGCCTACGGCCCCGGCACCTACGACCTGCCGGATCAGGGTTTCATCGCCAAGGTTCACCCGCTGGACCTGTGGATGATCGGCTACCTGCTCAACCACCCCGACGCGACCTTCAAGGACATCGTCAAGGCCAGCCAGTTCGAGCGTCAGGAAGTCTACAGCTGGCTGTTCAAGAGCAAGCACAAGGGCGCCCGCGACAGCCGCATTCGCACGATGCTGGAGATCGAGGCATTCCTGGAGATCCATCAGCGCTGGCAGAAAGTCGGCTATCCGTTCGATCACCTGGTGCCCTCGCTGGCCACCGCCATCGGCAGTTCCGGCGACCGCCCCGCCGCGCTGGCCGAGTTGATCGGCACCATCCTCAACGACGGTGTGCGCATGCCGACCCTGCGTATCGACAGCCTGCACTTCGCCGCCGGCACGCCTTACGAAACCAAACTGGTCAATGACCCTCACGTCGGCAAACGGGTGATGCCGTCCGAAGTCGCCACGGCGATGCGCGAAGCACTGTCGCAAGTGGTGGACTCGGGGACGGCGAAACGTGTTTCCGGCAGTTTCAAACTGAACGATGGAACACCGCTGACCATGGGCGGCAAGACCGGTACCGGCGACAACCGGATCGAGGCGATCGGCTCCGGCGGACGGATTCTCAGCTCGAAGTCGATCAACCGCACGGCGACTTTCGTGTTCTACATCGGCGACCACCATTTCGGCACGCTCACCGCGTTCGTGCCGGGGCGCTCGGCGGAGAACTTCAAGTTCACTTCCGCCCTGCCGGTACAGGTGCTCAAAGGCATGGCGCCGATTCTGATGCCGTACCTGCAACCGGGCAGTGATTCGCAGTGTCTGGCGCCGCAAGTGGCGACGGTGGCATCCGCAGCGGACTGAATTGATCCGAGGTAGTAGTTATGTGTTTTATGCATTCCAATATTCAATAAATCAGGTATTAACCCGACACTTCGGCAGCAGGCTTTTAAACTAATTAATCCGCTCATTGAACGTTAGGCTGAGAATTCTTTACTTATTCAAGGCCTGCACCATGACTGCAACATCCATATATAAAGGGCAACATTACGACTTAATTAAATCGCGCATCGATCCGGTGTTCAGCGCTATGCAGTTACATCGGGCCCAGGCGCTGAGCAACACGCCTCTGCAGCTTGAATCATGGATGATCGAGACTTCGGCCAACGAGCTGGAACGAATGTCCGCCGATAACCGAAAGGCGTGGGGCGCACAGAACCGTATCGATCGCCTGCTCGGACGACTTCAGGATGTGTACGCATTCGCCGAACCCTTGCTCAAGGCAAAGCTGCTCGAACAGTTCCAGATCGATATCGACGTCAAGAACACCTACCTGAGACTGTATGCCTCGGCTCAAACGCCCTGGTATGTCCACAACTTCAGCAAAGGCTCCAAGGCCAGAACCGTTTCGATGCTTGATGCGGCATTGCATAACTTCGCACGCGACGAGCGCTATCAACACTATTCGACCTTCATTATCAAAACCGATGTCGCACGCGACTTGTTCGACCCCTCGCCGATCAACCAGAAAATAAGCGTGAGCCAGTTTCAAGCGTTGTGCCGGGAGCTGGACATTGGCGCGCTCTACAAGCGCCATCTCGAGAGCATTCTGCTGGACAAGGAACCGGTGGCCGAAACGTACCTGCGCACCCGGGTCGAGCAAAGCCTGCAAGCGACGCTCAAGGCTGCCGCGCAAATGGCCCGGCTCAAAAAAGACATTGGTCACAGTGCCCATGGGCTGATCCGCGAAGTGCTGCTTGGCCGTCAGAATCTGCTGCTGGACGGCCAGGCGATGCGGGTCTGCGACCTGGGCATGATGGACCTGACGTTCACCGGCATCCTGATCATTCGGCCGGATCCGGAACAGCCGCAACACTCGCAAAAAATGATTGCCTATGTCCCCCATGACCCGGAGCACCCGCTCAAGGAATACGCCTCGACCCTGGACTTCATGCAAGAGCTGACCCGCCAGCTGCGGACCAACCAGACATCACCTTCCTCCGGACTCAGCTACCGGCAATTCTTCAGTCAGTTTGTCGATCATGAACAGCGCGGGCATTTTTTCGCCGGGCTCGAACAACGCCTGAGCTACGTGAAATGGTATCCGCGGGAACGGGGAGATTCGCGTCCCTCCTGGCGGGAAACACCGGTGGAGAAACCGCAACTGCAATTCAGCGCACCGCCGATCAGCTCGCCGCTGTGGACGTACCTTTTTCAGCAACGACTCAACAAGATCCTCAATGACGCCCGCCAGATTGCGGTGCCGACCGCCGACGCCGACGACAATGCGCGCTGGGCGTGGTGGGAAAACGTTCTGAAGATTGCCGGCGACATTTTCAACGCCGCGTTGTTCGTCGTGATGCCGTTCGTGCCGTATGTCGGTGTTGTGATGCTGGTCTACACGGCTTTTCAGCTGACCAATGAAGTCGTCGAAGGCGCAGTGGAGCTTGGTTATAAACACTGGACCGAGGCTGCGCAGCATGTCGTCGGTGTCGTCAACGATGTGGTGCAACTGGCGGCATTTGTCGTCGGTGGCCTGGCCGCGCAAAAAATCCTCAAACTGTCGCCACGGGTCGAAAGCATGAAACCGGTGACGGGACACGACGGAAAAATCCGCTTGTGGCACACCGACCTCACGCCCTACGCACAAACAGACATTGCCCCACCGCCCGCATCGAAACCGTCCGCATCCGGGCTGTATCGCCACGCGGACAAAGTGCTGCTGCCCCTCGACGGTCGGTACTACGCGGTGAAATATGACCGCAGCAACGGTCGCCATCGTGTCCAGCATCCGACCCGCCCACAAGCTTACTCGCCACAATTGCGCCACAACGGACAGGGTGCGTGGGTGCACGAGGGGGAAACACCGCAGGACTGGCAGGGCTCGATCCTGATGCGCCGGTTGGGCCCCGGCGTTGACGGCTACAACGATAGCGAACTGGAACACCTGCGCAGCATCAGCGGCACCGCGCCAGAATCACTGCGCCGGATGTACGTGGAAAACACGCCACCCCCGGCGCTCCTGTCCGATACCCTGACGCGTTTCCGGATCTGGGACGAAACCCGCAACGTCGGCCAGTTGATTCGTTCCGGACAACCGCTGGCCCCGACTGCCTACTGGTTCAGCCGGATGGTGCCGGACATGCCCGGCTGGCCTGCCGACAAGGCGCTGAAAGTATTTGAAACCGCTGATTCGAGCGACAACTTTCACCTGTACGGCAATCCACAAGCGACAGCCGAACAGACGATGAGCATCGGCATGCCTGACCTGCTGGCAGGCGAGCTGCCGGAGCGGCTGGTGGACTTTCTCGACGATGCAGACATGCAGTCCCTGCTCGGCCATCAATACCCCAAAAGCCAGCGGGCACAGGTGTTGCGCAACCAGCTGGGGGATATCGTGGAAACCCGTACGCCCGACATTTTCGATTACCAGTATCGGGCCGCAGATCATAGTGGCGATGCCCAGGTGCAACTGCTGCAACAGCAATTTCCACCATTGCCTTCACGGGTCGCCGAGGCGCTGCTGAAGAAAGCGACGCCGGCCGAACAGACCATCATCCGCGAAGAACAGCGCATCCCCCTGCGCCTGAAAGATCAGGCCCGGGAAAGCGCCTTTGAAATCAGTGCGGCGCGTGCCATTGAAGGTTTGTATGAACCGGCATTGCGACTGCCCGATACCGAGCGCTTGATTCTCAACGTCCTGAGACAACGCACCGATACCTTCGCCGATCTGCGCATTGAAGTACGCGAGCACTTCTATGACGGCGCGCTTCGCTGCAGTGTGGGCGACGAGCAGGCCAGTATCGTGCGCGTGCTGGTCCGGGATCAGCGTGGCCGCTATGAAGTGCGCGATGAGCGCAACGACAGTCTGCATCCTGCCGCAGACTTGTATGAAGCCATCCTGCTGGCCATGCCCGCCGATAAGCGTACCGCGCTGGGTTACCGCGCCGGCCAGGGACAATTGTTCAGACAATGGGTGCTGGTCATGACCGAGCGCCCCGCCGAGCGCAGGACGCTGCTTGCGCGTCCACCGATTCGCGCGCAGGTTCCGTTGCAAACCGAACTGCTGCTGCGCGGGCCGGGGCAATCGAAAAAAGCGTTGAGCGTGGAAGAGAAAGTCCAGAACCTCTACCCGCATTTCGACCAGGCCGAGGCGTTGGCTTTCAGTCGATCCCTGCAAGCGAACGGTGCCCCTCACTCACAGATCAAGATGCTTGAGCAGGAGATTCAACAGCTCAAGCAGACCCTGGAAACCTGGCGTCAGCGCTACCTGGCTGATTGGGATCCTGAAAACCCGGACAGCAACGTGCCACGTGCCTATTGGGACTACCAGCAAAAGGGCGGGCAGTTTCTCGCCGAACGCTTGCTGGCCTGTTTCGAACGCAAGTCCGAGGTGTTCGGCGAGCGCAGTCTCAGCGTGCAGGAAGGCTATCGACTGGACCTGTCCAGCGAGTGGTTGCCCAAGGACATCGAGCGTTGGTGGCGGCAGTTGCCGGAAGAGCTGAAGCCCTGGATCGATCAGGTCACAACCCTGAACCTGGACGGATCGGTATTTTCTCAATCGCCGAACGGCCTGTTGAAAGACCTTCCCCACCTGCGCCATTTCAGCGCCCGCAACTGCGGGCTGACAGTTCTGCCGGAGCCTGTCGGCAAGATGCATTTGCTGGAAACCCTGCGCCTGAACGACAACCAGATCCGCCTGACGCCGACCACTGTCGAGCAACTGCGCAACATGACGCGCATGGAAACTCTCAGGCTCGATCACAACCCGTTGAGCCTTGCGCCGAATGTCGAACGCATGCCACGGCTCAAGGTGTTGAGCCTGATCGGCACCGGCCTCGAGAGCTGGCCACCGGGATTGTTCGAAAAATCCCGGCCACGCGGCTTCTTTCTTGATCTGGGCGCGAATGCGCTCAAGCGCATCCCGGATGTGCCGCCGGGCTCCGACAACGCGCGGCTGATCGCCCGTACCCGGGTCTACGCCAACAGGCTCTCGGACCCGGTTCGGGTCAAGTACGAACATTACCGGACTTCGGTGGGGATCCATCCACGCCTGACGTATAACAGGGCGGCGGAAGATCTGCTCGAGCGCTGGCCCGCATTCGTCGACACCTCGCTGCGCAACGAAACGGCCGGGCTCGGCACCTATCGCCCCGAGGCCTGGCACGACCTTGCCGGGGAGCCAAACGCCGACGGTTTCTTCTCGGTGATCGAAGACTTGACCCATTCGGCCGATTACATCGCTGGCGGCAAAGCCAATGATCAACTGACCGACCGGGTCTGGCGGATGATCGGTGCGATGGACATCGACACGCCGCTGCGCGAGGAGCTGTTTTTGATGTCGACCGATCCTGAAGGTTGCGAGGATGCCGGCGCGCAACTGTTCAACAACATGGGGGTCAAGGTGCTGGCTTCCGAAGCCTACTCGTACTCGACCAACCAGGCCGAGCTTGAGCGCAAGCTGGTGACACTGGCCAAAGGATCGGCGCGTCTCGGTCAGGTCACTGAAATCGCCCGGGCCGATATCAGGAACCGCACGGGCAATCCCGATGAAGTCGAAGTGCATCTGGCCTACGAAACAGGCATGGCGGCCAGACTGGAGCTGCCCTGGCAATCCGAAGGCATGAGGTATCGCCTGGTCGCCGGTGTCGATGATCAGACCATTGCCAAGGCTATCGAGTCTTTGCTCAAGGCAGAAGAAGGCGATGGCCTGGTCAATCAGATGATCGAGCTACCGTTCTGGGAAAGCTATTTGCGCAAGAACTGGCCAGGAGAAATGGAAACCAACAAACAGCTGCACATGGAAAAGCTCGACGTGCTGGAAGCGCTGAAATCCGCGCAACGGGACTGGGCTCAATCAACCGACTCGTTACCTGCCGAGCGCGCATTGCGCAGGCGCACCCTCAGCGACCTGGCAAAGCGCTTGCCGATTGCCGAACAGGAGGTTTTCACCGGAATGGAAATGAGCACCGAAACCTATGACCGCCTGCTTCGTGACATCGGTTATCAGGAGAAGGAACTGCGCCGCCAGCTCACCCGGGAGGCCATGAGCAGGGCCGGAATCTGAATATCGCCCGCATGACGATCACGCCCTGAAGCCTCGCTGCAAAAGTCTTCAGGGCCCAAGCGCTAAACCTCCGAATCCCAGATCACCGTGACGTTGCCGACATAGCGTTTGCCTTTTCCCGGCTGGAGCATCTGTTCGACATACACGCCCGGAATCTCGAAGTGCAGCGTCGCGGGTGCTCGCTGCATGAAACTGGAAGGTTGAAACGCCACGCCATCAGGATTGTTGCTCAAGGGGCGGCGCTTCACCGGTTGGCCTGCGATATCGGAAATGCTGTCGGGCAGGCTCACACTCAGAAAAACCTGCGCGTCGGTGGCGCCGCTGAGCGTATCGCGCAATGCGCAGGCCCCGACGGCGGCGTGCTCGCATTCGAAGTGCATCTTGAAACGCGAGGACGCGGAAATATTGAAAGTCTGATCGCGAAACAGCCGGGTCGGTTTGCTGCCCTGCTGCAACCAGGCCTGCCAGCCGCCTTGCGGCACCAGCGCAACCTTGTTGCCGCCGGGCGGGATGTCGACCTTGAGCACATGCTGCACGTCGAGAAGAACCCTGAACGTCAGGCTGGAGGTGTCAGGCAACAGGTTGTTGCCCGTGTCGATGTCCTGACCGGAACCCACGCCATAGGTCAGTTCACCCGCATAGATTCCCGCCGACATGCCCAGCGGGTTGGGTGTACGCAGCTCATAGGCCACGTCCAGATAGTCGTAGGACATCCACGGAATGACGAATGCAGACTGTTTGCTGCACAGATTTTCGGCGGGGGTAAACCAGAAAAAACGAAAGAAGTTCGGACCATAAGAGGACATTGCACCGGGTTCGCACGGCCTGGGCGGTACGTGCCATCCCGACCTTGCCCAAAGCGCGTTATGCGCTTCGTATTCTCCGGAAACGCCAGTCAGATTACTTGCCGTATCACTGAGCACATAACGTGTACCGAAGCCACCGATACGCATTTCCACGGTTTGCGTCTCACCGGTAACGATATTGCGCACCGTCAGGCTGCGCCATTGCGCCGGCATCTTGAATGTCGCACCGTCGCGCTCAGCGCTTTCTGGCCG
This sequence comes from Pseudomonas sp. B37(2017), assembly GCF_002112885.1. Taxonomy (NCBI): domain Bacteria; kingdom Pseudomonadati; phylum Pseudomonadota; class Gammaproteobacteria; order Pseudomonadales; family Pseudomonadaceae; genus Pseudomonas; species Pseudomonas sp. B37(2017). The sequence goes on from NZ_NEIX01000004.1 coordinate 297,079, forward strand.
TATTGCCTGTACCGACGAGAAACGCATTGGCAACGAAACCCCCATAAGGTCGTAGCGTCGACAATCATTCGGGTACTGGCCGCAGTAACCGCTCTGCGGCGTCTGGTTGATGAACCCATTGTTCTGCGGGTTGGCGGGATCGGGGACGTAGGTCGCGCGAAGTTCCTGAGTGATGGCAGCCGCCGACGTTGAAAGCAGGCCACCGCAGAAGCAAAACACGCTGTTCTTCAAGCACTTGCGCACAGCTGAAACCATTGGCTATTTCCTTGCCTGTCAGGTCGTTTGTCCTTGTTCGGCATGCGCTGTTCATCCTGCCGGCGCCGCCACGTTGAACACGATATTGACCGTGCCGTTGTACTCGCCCGGTTTGTAGCCACCGGCCTGCTCGCGAGGCACGATCTCCAGTTGCACACGACGGCCCGCCGTCGCCTCCTCTGCGGACACCACTTGCCGGGGCGTCGGATCCTGGGCCAGTTCCTTGCCGTTGAAGCTGACGCGCAACACGATGTTGTCACGCGAATCGCCGCCGGCGGTCAGGTAAGGGAAATTCTCGAGACGCGCTTCAATGGCACTGCCGTCGGTTTTCACATCAAAGCTCTTGCGCAGACCGAGCAACGTCGAGGTGTGGATATCCCACGGCAGGGTCTGCTCACGATGGATCCAGTCGGCTTCGCTGGGGAGCACGTAAAAGCCCAGTGTCGGAATGTCCACCGAGACTTCGAAGGTGTGCTTTTCCTGGGCGGCAAACACCGCCGGATGGATCGATGTCGGGACGCTCAGACAGAGTACGATGGCGACTCGCTTGATCATGGCTGGGATCTCTGCGTGGGTGATGGTGACAATCAACTTCCCGGTGCCTTTGCGTTGAACAACAGCATGACCGTGCCGTCGTAATCCCCTGGCTTGAAACCGCCGAGCGGCTTGATCGGATCGATTTCCAGCAGCACACGCTTCCCGACGGCCGCTTCGGCCTGCGACAGGACTTCGCGCGGACGAACGTCTGCGCTCAGCACCACGCCGTTGAATTTCACATGCAGCAGGATCTCTTCGCCCAGCCTGCCATTGGAGAGGCGTCCGGTGCTCTCCAGCCGCGCTTCGATTGCACTGCTGTCATGGCGCACGTCAAACGATTTACGCAAGCCGCGCAGGGTCGAGGTGTTGTAATCCCAGAGCAGGCGCTGCGGGCGGTGAATCCAGTCCGACTCTGCGGGGATGACGTAGAACGCCCGACTGGGAATGGTCAGGAACACTTCGAAGTTGAGCTCTTCGCGAACCGCCCAAGCGGGGATACTCATCAGGGCGGTGAAAGCCATCAGTGCCGCAGCGGCGCATTGCTTGTTCATGATCGATACCTGGCGCGTCGTGGATAGAGGCCTTAGCGGCGCGCGACCCTGAGGTCTTTCCTGTTGTCGCCTTCCACCAGTTTGAAGCGGTATTCGCGGCCGGCTTCTTTTTCAAAGGCGAAGCTTTTGCCAGCCATCACGTGGTGTTTGGTGGTCGCGCCGCAATCGGCTTCATTGCTCACCGAACAGCTTTTGAATTCGTCGACCACCATCACCGTGTTGCCGTTGTTGCGGATCTCGTAGCGTTCGGGCGTGTCGCTGATCACCGTGTCGAAACGCGCATCTTTGGGGCGCACGAAAAACACGATGCCAAATCCGGTCATCACGTTGACCCCGGCCGACAACGACTTTTTGTAGTCTTCGCGCTCCTCTTGGGAGACCACGAATTCGTCTTCCTTTTCCGGCACGACCGGCACGAAACGCACGCGGAAGTAGCGTTCGCGATCCCGCTCGCCCATGTACAGCAAGCGCGTGCCCTGCATGCCCTGCGCCGGCACGATCAGGCGCGCGGGGCTGGCCATGATGCCGTTGCGCGAAGCGCCGTCGGCCGCATTGACCACGGGAATCTCCTGCGGTTTGCCGTCGGCGTCATAGACGATTTCCAGCACATTGATCTTGACGAAAGCGGTGCTGTCACCGCTGTTGAAAACACGCTTCAGGTACGTACTTTTGTCGCCGTCGAGATAGTCGTACACGGTGCCGACATTGATCTGCGGCCCGGCATGGGCAGTCAGGCAACACAGGCCGGACAGCATCAGCAAAAACATTCGAGTCATGGAATTCAACCTCGTGAAAATGAAAATTGGCCAGCCCCGGAGGTTCATACTTCCGAGTCGAAAATGATGGTGACGTTGCCCCACAGCGTTCCGTTCATGCCGGGTTTGAGCAGCGATTCGATCCACCGCCGAGGGATCTGGAAACGCAAGGTGCCGGGTTTTCGATCAACGTAACGAGTAGGCTCGAACGGCCCCAGCCAGGTGTTGTGCGACAACGTGCCGGACCAGCCATCGCTGTTGCCGGGGCCTGTGATACCTCGGGGCAGGGTCAGCTTGACCTCGAACTTGGAAAAGCCCACTTCGTTGTTGCCGATGCCGCACTCAGTGCCGCCCAGCGAGTTGCAGATCATCATCACCTTGAAGGGTGACGAGGCCGACAGGTAAAACTGCTGGTCGCGATAGATCTCGGTCGGCATGCGCCCCGTGTCGATCCAGCGTTGCCATCCGCCAACCGGTTCCATCGTCACCTTGTCGCCGCCGGGTGGCAGATCGACTTTCAGGGCGTGATGAACGTCGAGCACGAAGTCCAGGGTCAGGCTGGAATCATCCGCACGAAAAAAGGGCCCCATGTTGAAGTCCGCGCCACCCGCTCCGACGCTATAGGTCAATGCGCCGGTGTACGTACCGGTCGGCATGGTCAACGGATCGGGAGTGCGCAACTCGTAGGCGATATCGAGATACTCGAAATCCATATGCCCGACATCCATCGCGGCAGTCTTGATACAGCTGCCTTGCACGGGCGTCTTCCAGAAAAACTGATAAGTCGTCGGTGAAGGAAGACCCCATCCGCTATAGAGGCAGGGGGGCGCGGCGTAGACCCAGGAACTGCCCTCCCAGAGTTTGCGATGCGCCTCCCCCACATCAGACTCGCCTGTCAACTCGGTGACGGGCTTGCTCAAGCGAAAGCGCGAGCCGATTCCGCTGATTCGGACCTCCACCGCACGCGTCTGCTGGGTCTGCTGATTGGTTACGTTCAGGACTTGCCAGGCGGCGGGCACTTTCACCCAGACACCATTGGCCGAAAACAGCGGGGTAAACGTACTGAAGCGAATCGGCACCCGGATGCTGAACATGCCGTTGCTGGCGCACTCACTCGGGAAATCCGCGCAATAACCACTGTTTGGCGTCTTGTTGACGAACACATTCTTGTTCGGCTGCGAGGAGTCGGGTTGGAACAATGCCCTGATTTCCTGATTCGCCGCCTCGACCGAAGGCAGGCTCAGTGCCGCGATCAAGGCCATGAATACGGTTAGCTTTTTCACGCTCAACCCGCCTTCTGATCGGTAGAGGTCGCATCGGCCAGGGTGTCCGGTGTGCAACGCAGATCCCCGATCATCAACACATTGTTTTCGCTGCGGTGCTGATCCGCCTCGAGGCGGAACTGGCACAGCAGGCGGTTATCCTGGCGCACCTCGAGGGTCGGCGATCCGGCGTTCATTTCCATCGAGAAGAAGCCGTCGACCTCGGTCACCCCGCGACTGGCGTGGTTGATCACGTGATGCCCCTTGAGCGGCTGGCCCTGTTCGTTGACCAGCCGTCCGAGCACGGTCAGGGTTTTCATCACACGGATCTTGCGGTAGTCGACCCCGCCCTTGTTCAGGTGATAACGGGTGCGCGCCGGTTCGATGGTCGCCGCCGGCACGTTGTTGCCTTCGAAGTCGAAGCTCACCGAGCTGTTCTGATACGCCGTGATAGGAATGAAATTGCGCCCCGGTTTCAACGCTGCGCTGCCGCCGCTGAAGTCGTCGGCGCGCAAGGCAATGCCCTCGATGTCCGACTCGACGTCGACAATCATCCCGGCCCCGCGCATTTCGTATTCGCTGGTCATGAGCATCTGCTGGCCGCCGACCACCAGTGTGCTGTCGAGGTTGAGACCGCCGGTGAAATTGCCGTTGTAGGACGAGCGCTGGATGAAGCCGTCGCCATTGATCGTGTCGGTGCGAAAGTTGGCCAGGCCGGAAGCGCCGATGCCATAGGTGTCGGTCAACGCCGTCACTGAGACGTTCTGCAGGAGGTGCCCTTTGAGGTCCTTGCGCCAGCCGATCGAAGCGTTGTTGTCGCGCCCGCCGTCGCGGTCGGTGCGCGAACCGATGCTGCCGGTGATCTGCTCGCCGGGCGCGCCCAGAGCCATGTTCAGGCTCAAGTCGACCCCGCGATTACGCGCATCGCCACTGCTGTAGCTGCCCGGTCGATCGAACAGCGACAAGCGCCAATTGGCGTCATTGCCGAACAGTTCGCTGCGCCGGGTCCAGCCCAGATCCACGCCGACGCCTTCGACATTGCCTTCGCTGTGGGAGACCCGTGCGTTCAACGAATTACGGCTGTTGAGCCGGTGATTGAGCGCCAGCGATGAGTTGCTGGTTTCACCGATGAACACATTTCGCTGACGCACCCGGGTGCCGTCCGGCAGGGTTTCGTACTGGTCGGTGGTGTCGAGCCAGCTGCGGTTGTGGCTGATCACCAGACTGCCGGAACCGTAGTTGTACAGGCTCTGCAGATCGAGGCCGGTGCCGTGATCCTCGGTCTTGTAGACGTTGGCATACAGGCTGATGTGATTGGCCAGGGTCCAGTCGATGGATGTGCCGTATTGCAGCTTTTCGCGAATCTGCCGCGCCGACAGGCCGAGGATCACTCGCGGGTGCAGCAGGTAGTTGAGCGAGGCGCCCGCCGTAGGACTGCCGCTGGACTGTTGATCCCAGTTGCTCAGCAGTTTCTGTTCTTCGCCGGCAAACAGGTTGTAGCGCCAGCGCTCGTCGAGGTTGCGCCAGTTGCTGGGCTTGTACACAAGCTCCTGGGTACTGGACGTGATCTGGCCGTCTTCGATCAGCCGCACTTCCACCTCGTAAATCCCACCGGGCAGCGGTCGTGTGTCGAGGGTCTGCAAACCGGCGGGTATCGATTGAGTGTTGATCAGCAGACCGTCGCGCCAGATCTCCACCGAACCTTGGCGATTGGCGGTGACGTAAATCGGGTAGACGCTGGGCGCAGCGTTGTTGATCGCCAGGCTGTCGGAGCTGCCGTACATCACGCCGACCGCCGTGTCAGGGCTGGTGCCGAACGTGCGCGGCTGGCGGGTCAGCCCCTCGGAATTGGGGGTGAAATAGCCCAGGCGAAAGAAATTGCCTTGCAGTTCGCGCTGGGTGTAGAGCTCGTGGACCGCGTGATAGAGCTTGTCGTCCGGGCCGCCGAGGCGAGCCATTTGCATGTTGAAGGTCTGGCTCCAGTTGCCCAGGCTGCCGCTGGCTTCGAGGCCAAAACGTCCGCCCAGATCCTGACCCTGGCCACCATTGAGGTTGAGCTGGTTGCGCACCATCAGGCCGCTGCTGCCGTCTTCGGGTTGGTCATAGAAACGCTTGGTTTCCAGGTCACGCTCAGCGTTCTCGGTGAGAACCGAGAGCAACGAATTTTCCAGGTTGTAATGCACCGCCAGCACCTGATCGGGGCAGGAGCCGGTGCACGCGCCCAGCGGCACGCCAGGTTTGAGATAGGCCGCCCACTTCTCGCGTTCGGCGGGTGTGTAGCGGTTTTCACTGGTGTCGGTGAATTCCAGCAACGTGACGCGATCATCGCGGGACAACACCACCATCGCTTCCCCCAGCGGTTGCTGGTCGAGTTCGACCCGCACCGCCAGCGGCACATCGAAAAAGTGCTCTTCGAAATCTGCCGGCAAACCTTTGGCCTGCGCCAACAGACTGCGCGGAGTCGTGCCGGCGGGTTCGGAGGCGGCCGCTGCGCTGGCACAAAACAACAGCGCAAGCGCAGCCGCGACGGGTGTCATCGGGAACATGAACTCGTACTCTGATTTACAAAAGTTGAAGTCCGGCGGAATAGACACTGCTGTTTATCCCGCCGGGGAACGCGACTCTGGCAAGCTGCGTTGAGTGCAGATCAACCGATTACTTGCCACCACCGATCGGCGGCACGGCATCGAAAGTCATGGCGACAACACCGGTGTAATCACCCGGCTGGAAAGTGCTGCCTTTGGCACTGATCTTCAGCGGCGCGCGATAGTTGACGTCGGACTCGGACTCACCCACGACCATTTGCGGGGTCAGGGTCAGTTCCTTGTTGTTGAACAGCACTTGCAGATCGATCGCCTCGGCACCGGAAATCAGTTTCGGCACGCTTTCCAGGCTGGCATGCACAGAACCGTTGTTATTGCGCACATCGAAGAAGCCATTGACTTCACGCATCTTGCCGGTGCTTGGCTGGAAGCTCATGTCCTGGTCCTTGTTGACCAGGTCGGAGTCGGTCGGCACCACGTAGAAACCGTTGGTCGGTACGTGGGCGATCAGGCTGATGGAGTGACGGGCTTCACCGGCAGCGAAGGTCACGGACGAGCTCAGGGCCAGGGCAGCGAGAGAAGCGGTGATTGCGATTTTCTTGAACATCGGTCAGTACCTGTTTTCTTTTTAAGGAATCGGAACATTGAAGTTCATGTCACACCGGTCGATAAGTACCGAAACATGGAAGTTCAACGCCGGGGCATGATCGACGCTTGTCTCAAGAATGTAAGCAGGCAACTTCCCACGAGCTTGTAGTTCAACAACCTCGCGACACGAAAGAAAAAACATCAAAAAATCAAAATATATAAAAGTAGCTGTAAGACATTACCTACCTACAGTTATTCATGAAAAAAGTTACAGCAGCTTCGACAATACCGGTCAGCACTTTCTAATCTTTTTAGAATATAAGCTCAAGCATTAATAGAGTGATAGCTTTAACTTTCCGGTTATTCCTGTCTCGATCAACAAGCCATGGCGGTCCTCCGTCGGAGCGCCTTTCTCGCCGTCGACCACTCGTCAGCTCTGCGGCAAAAAGCGCTTGCCCAGTCGTAAAGATATATCTTAAGTTGTATCTAAACACGACGAGAGAAGACTGAAATGAGAGACCATCATTCCCCCCACCGCGACCACGGCGACAGCCGTGACGGCTTCGAAAAGCGCCACGGCCGCGAGCGCGGCGGTCGCGGCCCGCGGGTCTTTGCCCCCGGCGATCTGAAATTGCTGCTGCTGGCGCTGATCGCCGAACAGCCATGCCACGGCTACGACCTGATCCGCCAGATCGAAACCATGTTCGATGGCGCCTACAGCCCCAGTCCCGGCGTGATCTACCCGACCCTGACATTCCTCGAAGAGAGCGAAATGATCACCGGCGACGCCGAGGGCGGCAAAAAGCGCTACGCGGTGACCGATGCAGGTCGCCAATCCCTCAGCGAACAAGCGGTGGCGCTGGACGGCGTGCGCATGCGCATCGACGTCAGCAAGCGCTCACTGCGCGGCCACGACCGGCCGCCGGAAATCCATGAGGCGGTGCACAACCTGCGTCATGCCCTGCAGATGCACCACGGGCGCTGGAGCCCGGAAGAAATCCTGCGGGTGCGCGACCTGCTCAATGACACTGCCAAAGCCATCGTCGACGGCCCCGCCGTTCAATCTGCCCCGGAGAAAGCCGAATGACTGAAGTACAGACCCAAGGCATCCATCGTGTGATGCACGAAATCAAACGTCGCCGCCTGGAAGTGTTGCGCGTCGTCGACCTGACCCCGCGCATGCGCCGCATCACCCTCGGCGGGCCGGAACTGGCCGGGTTCATCAGCCTCGGTACCGACGATCACGTCAAACTGCTGTTCCCGCAGAGCGCCGAACAGGCCGCCGCGCTGGAAACCCTGGTGCTCGGCGGCGGCAAGAGCGATGTACCAATGCCCGAAATGCGCGACTACACCCCGCGCCGTTACGACCTCGACAAGCTAGAGCTGGACATCGACTTCGTCCTGCACGGCGACGGCCCTGCCTCGACCTGGGCCGAACAGGCCAAGCCCGGACAATTCCTGCACATCGGCGGCCCGCGTGGCTCGATGATCGTGCCGGACATCTTCGACAGCTACCTGCTGATCGGCGAGAAACCGCCCTGCCCGCCATCGCCCGACGCCTCGAAGGCCTGGCGGCCAATCGCAAGGCGCTGGTGGTGATCGAAGTGGAAAACGGCAAGGAACAGCAGACACTGGAGAGTGCCGCACAGGTCAATGTGATCTGGGTATTGCGCGAAGGCGGCAAGGACAATCTGCTGGCCACCGTCAAACAATTGCAGGTGCCCAAGGGCAATCTGTACGCGTGGGTGGCGACGGAAACGAAAGTCTCGCGGCAGATCCGCCGAGTGCTGCTCGATGAGCACGGGCTGGATGAACAGTTCGTCAAAGCCGTCGGGTACTGGCGTGCCGAGGGCTCCGAAGAAGAGTGAAGCGAGCGGCGGCGCTGCTAAAGGCGCCGCCCCTGCCAACGATCAATCCCGATCACCAGCGACGAAATCAGCACAAACCCCAGCAAAATCCCCCCGGCATTGATGAACACCTGTGGATAACCCAGCAGTGCCACGTCAATGAACGGATAGGCGTAAGCCCCCAGCAAATGCCCGCGCAGCAGCGCATAGGCGAAGTACACCAGCGGATAGATCAGCCACAGCGGCAGGTGCTTCAGACGCAAAGTGCCCTTCGGCACACTCAGCCACCAATAAGCCAGGAACAGCAGCGGCATCACGTCGTGGAGCAATTCGTCGGCTATAAACTGCCAGCCCTGCGGATGCCACAAATGCCGCAGAAGAATGCTGTATGCCAGGCCCACCACCGCAATGCTCACGGCAATCCCGCTACTGACCCAGGGTTGCAGAAACCAGCGCCGTGCAGCGGATTCGCGATCGGTCACCGCGCAGGTCAGCACCACCGCCACCAAAGTGTTGGTGATCACGGTGAAGTAGCTGAAGAAACTCACCAGCCCGCCCAGCAGACTGGCGCCGACGCTCAGGCGCGCGAAGAAAATCAGGTACAGCTGAATTCCCAGCCCGGCCCAGCCCAGCACCGCAGCCGAAGTGATCAGGCGTCGCCGCAGTACGGCGTTCATCTCAGAGTGGTCGCTTGGTGCGCATCAGTTTCACGTACAGACGTTCGACCTTCTCCCGCGCCCATGGCGTCTTGCGCAAAAAGGTCAGGCTCGACTTGATGGTCGGATCGCTCTTGAAGCAACGAATGTCGATGCGCTCGGCCAGGCCCGACCATTCGTAGTGGGTCACCAGTGCATTGAGGATCTGTTCGAGGGTCACGCCGTGCAGCGGATCGGGGTTGTGGTCGTTCATGCCGGGCCTTTGGGCGAAGTGAAAATGCAGAAGCCGCGCACCTTAGCCGAGGGCATGGGCGGGTGGAAGGCCTTGGGTTAAATGTAGGCCAACCGGAGAAGATCGCAGCCTGCGCCAACGCCCGCAATGCGCTGTATTGCCGCACTGTTACCGAATCCGAAAGGGTTCATGTCTGCAAAAGCACTTTGTGTTTTTGTAACAGGACATTATCCTGCCGCCCTTCTGCTGAATCGCTTCACTGCCTGCGTCAAATCGTAGCGGCCAGCTTATCCCCCAAAAAGATCAAGAAAGACCCTATTCATGCCCGATTTTCCGTTCTCCCGAGACAGCGCTATCTCAACCCTGCGCCTGATCGGCGGCTGCACCGCCCTTGGCCTCGCCACCTGCACCCAGGCCGCTCCGGCCTTCGACAGTGAATCACCGTGGATGCTCGGTGACTGGAACGGCACCCGCAGCGAACTCGCGGCAAAAGGTATCGACTTCAAGCTCGACTACACCGGCGAAATGGGCAGCAACCTGCACGGCGGCTACGACCACGACCGCACCGCGCGCTACAGCGACCAATGGGGCCTCGGCACTCATCTGGACCTGCAAAAACTGCTGGGCTGGAACGACGCTGAATTCCAGCTGACCGTAACCAAGCGCAGCGGCAACAACATCAGCAACGACCGCATCAACGACCCGCGCGTCGGTGGCTTCACGTCCGCTCAGGAAGTCTGGGGCCGTGGCCAGACCACCCGCCTGACGCAGCTGTGGTATCAGCAGAAATTCTTCGACCAGAAGCTCGACATCAAGGTGGGCCGCTTCGGCGAAGGCGAAGACTTCAACACCTTCCCGTGCGACTTCCAGAACCTGGCGTTTTGCGGCTCGCAGGTCGGCAACTGGGTCGGTGGCATCTGGTACAACTGGCCGGTCAGCCAATGGGCAATGCGCGTCAAATATCACCTGACGCCAGAGTTGTACGCGCAAATCGGCGCCTATGAGCAGAACCCGTCGAACCTCGATCGCGGCAACGGCTTCAAGCTCAGCGGCAGCGGCACCCAGGGCGCGATCCTGCCGATCGAACTGGTGTGGAAGCCGAAGCTCAACGGCCTGCCGGGCGAATACCGCGCCGGTTACTACTACAGCAACGCCAAGGCCACCGACGCCTATAAAGACAGCAACGGCCAGCCGGCTGCCCTGAGCGGCGAAGCCTATCGCAGCGCTTCGAGCAAACACGGCGTGTGGCTCGGCGTGCAGCAGCAGGTCACCAGCGTCGCCAGCGACAACTCCCGTGGTCTGAGCGTGTTCGCCAACGGCACGATGCACGACAAGAAGACCAACGCCATCGACAACTACGTCCAGGCCGGCGTGGTCTACAAAGGCCTGTTCGACGCCCGCGCCAAGGACGACATCGGCTTTGCCCTGGCCCGCGTCCACGTCAACCCGGCCTACCGCAAAAATGCCGAAGCGACCAACCAGGCCCGCGCCGTCTACGACTATGACGATCCGTCGTTCCTGCCGCCGCAGGACACCGAATACAGCGCCGAGCTTTATTACGGCGTGCACGTCACCAACTGGCTGACCGTGCGCCCGAACCTGCAATACATCCGCCATCCCGGCGGTGTGGACAAGGTCGACAACGCGCTGATCGGCGGGATCAAGATCCAGTCGTCGTTCTAACCCAATGCAGGCCGCTCAGGCCTGCAGATGAAATTCGATAGCAAGACAAGTTTTTATCTGAACCATGCCCGCGCCCGATCGTCATCTACAGTGACTACAGCGCGGGACTACTTGAAACGTCACGGAGAACCACACTATGAGCACTGAAGGTGCTTCGAGTCGAAGCCGTCTTCTGCCGAACCTGCTCGGCATTCTGCTTCTGCTGATGGGCCTGGCCATGCTGGCCGGGGGAATCAAGCTGAGTACGCTCGGCGGCTCGCTGTATTACCTGCTGGCCGGTATCGGCATCACGCTGACCGGCATTCTGATGCTGATGGGCCGTCGCGCAGCATTGGGCCTGTACGCCATCGTGCTGTTCGCCAGCACCGTCTGGGCGCTGTGGGAAGTCGGCCTGGACTGGTGGCAACTGGTGCCACGTCTGGCGCTGTGGTTTGTCCTCGGTTTCGTGATGCTGCTGCCGTGGTTCCGTCGCCCGCTGCTGCTCGCAGGCCCGGCGCCGATGGGCACCGGCGGCCTGACCGTGGCCGTGATTCTGGCCGGCGTCACCGCTCTGGCAAGCCTGTTCACCCACCCGGGCGAAACCTTCGGCGAACTGGGTCGCGACACCGCCGACACCACCAGCACCGCCCCGCAAATGCCGGACGGCGACTGGCAGGCCTATGGCCGCACCGAATTCGGTGACCGTTACTCGCCACTGAAGCAAATCACCCCGGCCAACGTCGGCAAGCTGCAAGAAGCCTGGCGCATCCAGACCGGCGACCTGCCGACTGCCGATGATCCGGTCGAGCTGACCAACGAAAACACCCCGCTGAAAGCCAACGGCATGCTCTACGCCTGCACCGCGCACAGCAAAGTGCTGGCGCTGGACCCGGACACCGGCAAGGAACTGTGGCGTTTCGACCCGCAGATCAAGAGCCCGGTCGGCTTCAAGGGCTTCGCCCACATGACTTGCCGTGGCGTGTCGTACTACGACGAAGCCGCTTACGCCAAGTCTGAAAACGCTGCGTCCGCCGTCATCTCCGAGGCCGGCAAAGCCGTCGCCCAGGCCTGCCCGCGTCGCCTGTACCTGCCGACCGCCGATGCACGCCTGATCGCACTGAACGCCGACACCGGCAAGATCTGCGAAGGCTTCGGCACCAACGGTGTGGTTGACCTGACCCAAGGCATCGGCCCGTTCACCGCGGGTGGCTACTACTCCACCTCGCCAGCCGCGATCACCCGTGATCTGGTGATCATGGGCGGTCACGTCACCGACAACGAGTCGACCAACGAACCGTCCGGCGTGATCCGCGCCTACGACGTACGCGACGGTCATCTGGTGTGGAACTGGGACAGCAACAACCCGGACGCCACCGAGCCTCTGGCCCCGGGCCAGACCTACAGCCGCAACTCGGCGAACATGTGGTCGCTGGCCAGCGTCGATGAAAAGCTCGGCATGGTTTACCTGCCACTGGGCAACCAGACTCCAGACCAATGGGGCGCTGATCGCACCCCGGGCGCCGAGAAATTCAGCGCCGGCGTAGTAGCCCTGGACCTGGGCACCGGCAAAGTGCGCTGGAACTACCAGTTCACCCACCACGACCTGTGGGACATGGACGTCGGCAGCCAGCCAACCCTGCTGGACATGAAAACCGCCGACGGCGTGAAACCTGCGCTGATCGCCCCGACCAAACAGGGCAGCCTGTACGTCCTCGACCGTCGTGACGGCACGCCGATCATCCCGATCCAGGAAATCCCGGTGCCGCAAGGTGCCGTGAAAGGCGACCACACCGCCCCGACCCAGGCCCGTTCGGACCTGAACCTGCTGGCCCCGGAACTGACCGAAAAAGCCATGTGGGGCGCCAGCCCGTTCGACCAGATGCTGTGCCGCATCCAGTTCAAGGAACTGCGCTACGAAGGCCAATACACGCCTCCGTCGGAACAGGGCAGCCTGATCTACCCGGGTAACGTCGGCGTGTTCAACTGGGGCGGCGTCTCGGTCGACCCGGTTCGCCAGATGCTGTTCACCAGCCCGAACTACATGGCTTTCGTCTCGAAAATGGTGCCACGCGAAAAAGTCGCCGCCGGCAGCAAACGCGAGAGCGAAACCGCCGGCGTGCAACCGAACACCGGCGCGCCATACGCGGTGATCATGCACCCGTTCATGTCGCCACTGGGCGTACCGTGCCAAGCCCCGGCCTGGGGCTACGTCGCCGGTATCGACCTGACCACCGGCAAAGTCGTCTGGAAACGCAAAAACGGCACCAGCCGCGACAGCTCGCCAATCCCGATCGGCTTCACCCTGGGCGTACCAAGCATGGGCGGCTCGATCGTCACTGCCGGCGGCGTCGGCTTCCTCAGCGGCACGCTGGACCAGTACCTGCGCGCCTACGACGTGAACACCGGTAAAGAACTGTGGAAATCGCGTCTGCCTGCCGGCGGCCAAGCGACCCCGATGACCTACACCGGCAAGGACGGCAAGCAATACGTCCTGCTCGTGGTGGGTGGTCACGGCTCGCTGGGCACCAAGATGGGTGACTATGTGATTGCGTACAAACTGCCGGAATAAGTTTTAGCGGCGGTAAAAAGAAAGGCGATGCCCTGTGAGGGGTGCCGCCTTTTTTTGTGGGCTGCGGTTTTTTAACGGGGTGTTTATGTCCTACAGACGGGGTGTTTGCAGGGGATGTTTCTGACATGTCGCGTCGGTTGTGGGTCGGAAATGGGGTGGATAGGCTTTGGGGGTCGCTGCAAATTCAGCGAACGGGCGTCGCGGCCCGAGCAGTTCATTCGATTTGATGCATAATCGCCGGCCCAAACTGAAACGCTCAGGTGTATTCGTTTGGTTTGATGGTGGCTGTGCGCGGGATACCTTCGGGTATGCCGAGGTTGCCGAATGGCTCGGTCCGCGACCCCGCGCACAGCTGCCTCCCTCTATCACGTCGCGGTGATCGAGCAGGTAGCTCCACTTCTCATTCGGAGTTACACCATGAAAAAACCAACACCCAATCCCCCCGAATCAAACGACACCTCGCCATACGAATCCCCTGATTCAAAGAAACTCCACGACGCCGCCGAACGCGCGCTCGACCACCATTTCAATCCCATCCCCAAAAAATGCCCCGGCCGCCGACCGAGCCAGATGTTCCAGATCTCCCCGGACATGGACGACGAAACCCTCCTGGCTCATGCGTGTGAGTCTTTGGCCACAGCCAGTGTCATGGCCAGTGATGTAGCGGCTTTTGTCGATACGCCGCAGCGGCACCGGATCCTGGGGATTCAGCAGGTGATCATGCTGGCGGAACTGGCGGTGAATCGAGTACTGGATAACGTCGAAGTACAACGTTACCCAACACACAGCTAAGCCGCCCTGACGAAATCGACTGCCAGCCACAAACCGCATTCGCTGGCAGCTCGATTGGGACGCAGAGCGTCCCGGGCTGCATTCCCACGCAGAGCGTGGGAACGATCAAAGCCACCCTGACGAAATCGACTGCCAGCCACAGACCGCATTCGCTGGCAGATCGACTGGGACGCAGAGCGTCCCGGGCTGCATTCCCACGCAGAGCGTGGGAACGATCAAAGCCACCCTGACGAAATCGACTGCCAGCCACAGACTGCATTCGCTGGCAGCTCGATTGGGACGCAGAGCGTCCCGGGCTGCATTCCCAAGCAGAGCGTGGGAACGATCAAGTTACAGCCATGCGCGGGAGGGTCTACGCCCTGCCAGGTTCCATTCCCCGGTCGACCAACCCGCGCATGGCTCCCCCAAAAAACAGGATGAGCGTTAGCTCGACAAAGCTCTTGATCTTGATCCACAGGTCCCGTCGGCAGGCTGAGTGGAGGGGTTCATTCGGGGGTAGGCGCGCAGCGCCGTTCGACGCAGTCGAACACATCGAGAGGAGGTGCAGCGAAGCAAACCGGAGGCGATGCCCCCGGATGAATCCCGGAGCGAAGGAACCCCGAGCCTCAGCGAGCGGGCCGAACGTTGGGACAAGCCTTTTTTTGCTTACTTTTTTGAGGCGTTTGTCAAAAAAGTGAGTCGCCGTAAGGGCGAAACCGCCAGCGGGCGCACTCGAAGAAACGGATATGTACTCGATAAATCCCCAGCATGGCCGGCCCAAAGGCCGCCAAGTCCAAAACCCAAACCCCTGTCAAAACCCTGAACACACAAGCAGAAACATCCCGCCCCATTGAAACCACCCAACCCCTGCCCCATCTAACAGCCATACCCAATTGCGCAGGTGCCCCATGAGCGACCAGCAAGAATTCCCCGAGAACCCCGACGACATCACCGAAACCGACGCCGAACACATCGAACACCACGTCCCCGGCAAAGGCCTCGCCCTGCCCGGCCAGAACCTGCCGGACAAGGTCTACATCATCCCGATCCACAACCGCCCGTTCTTCCCGGCCCAGGTCCTGCCGGTCAT
Organism: Pseudomonas sp. B37(2017); assembly: GCF_002112885.1. Taxonomy (NCBI): domain Bacteria; kingdom Pseudomonadati; phylum Pseudomonadota; class Gammaproteobacteria; order Pseudomonadales; family Pseudomonadaceae; genus Pseudomonas; species Pseudomonas sp. B37(2017). The sequence goes on from NZ_NEIX01000004.1 coordinate 312,397, forward strand.
CGTCAACGAAGAACCCTGGGCCGAAACCCTCGAACTGGTCAGCAAATCCGAACACCACTCCCTGGCCCTGTTCTTCATGGACACACCCCAGGAAGACCCGCGCCACTTCGACACCAAGGCACTGCCGCAATACGGCACCCTGGTCAAGGTGCACCACGCCAGCCGCGAAAACGGCAAACTGCAATTCGTCGCCCAGGGCCTGAGCCGCGTCCGTATCAAGACCTGGCTCAAACACCATCGCCCGCCGTATCTCGTTGAAGTCGAATACCCGCACCAGCCCACCGAGCCGACCGACGAGGTCAAGGCCTACGGCATGGCGCTGATCAACGCGATCAAGGAACTGCTGCCGCTCAACCCGCTGTACAGCGAAGAACTGAAGAACTACCTCAACCGCTTCAGCCCCAACGATCCGTCGCCGCTGACCGACTTCGCCGCCGCCCTGACCTCCGCCACCGGCCCTGAATTGCAGGAAGTGCTCGACTGTGTCCCGATGCTCAAGCGCATGGAAAAAGTCCTGCCGATGCTGCGCAAGGAAGTCGAAGTCGCGCGCCTGCAAAAAGAAATCTCCGCCGAAGTGAACCGCAAGATCGGCGAGCATCAGCGCGAGTTCTTCCTCAAGGAACAGCTCAAGGTCATCCAGCAGGAACTCGGCCTGACCAAGGACGACCGCAGCGCCGATCTCGAACAGTTCGAGCAGCGCCTGGAAGGCAAGGTCCTGCCGACGCAGGTGCAGAAGCGCCTCGAAGAAGAAATGCACAAGCTGTCGATCCTCGAGACCGGATCGCCGGAGTACGCGGTCACCCGCAACTACCTCGACTGGGCGACCTCGGTGCCGTGGGGCGTGTACGGCGAGGACAAGCTCGACCTCAAGCACGCGCGCAAAATCCTCGACAAACACCACGCCGGCCTCGACGACATCAAGGACCGGATCCTCGAATTCCTCGCGGTCGGTGCCTATAAAGGCGAGATCAGCGGCTCCATCGTGCTGCTGGTCGGCCCGCCGGGCGTGGGTAAAACCAGCGTCGGCAAATCGATCGCCGAATCCCTCGGCCGGCCGTTCTACCGCTTCAGCCTCGGCGGCATGCGCGACGAAGCCGAGATCAAGGGCCACCGCCGCACCTACATCGGCGCGCAGCCGGGCAAACTCGTGCAGGCGTTGAAAGACGTCGAAGTGATGAACCCGGTGATCATGCTCGACGAGATCGACAAGATGGGCCAGAGCTACCAGGGCGACCCGGCCTCGGCGCTGCTGGAAACCCTCGACCCGGAACAGAACGTCGAATTCCTCGACCACTATCTGGACCTGCGGATGGACCTGTCGAAAGTCCTGTTCGTCTGCACCGCCAATACCCTGGATTCGATTCCCGGCCCGTTGCTGGACCGGATGGAAGTGATTCGCCTGTCCGGCTACATCACCGAAGAAAAAGTCGCCATCGCCAAACGCCACCTGTGGCCGAAACTGCTGGAAAAGGCCGGCGTGTCCAAGGGCAGCCTGAGCATCAGCGATACGGCGCTCAAAGCCTTGATCGACGGCTACGCCCGTGAAGCCGGCGTGCGCCAGCTGGAAAAACAGATGGGCAAACTGGTGCGCAAAGCGGTGATGAAGCTGATCGACGATCCGAAAGCGGTAATCAAGATCGGCCCGAAAGACCTCGAAGCGTCCCTCGGCCATCCGGTGTTCCGCAACGAGCAAGTGTTGTCTGGAACCGGTGTGATTACTGGTCTGGCGTGGACCAGCATGGGTGGCGCGACTCTGCCGATTGAAGCCACGCGGATTCACACGTTCAATCGCGGTTTCAAACTCACCGGGCAACTGGGCGATGTGATGAAGGAGTCGGCGGAGATCGCCTACAGCTACGTCAGTTCGCACCTGAAGTCGTTCGGTGGCGATCCGAAGTTCTTCGACGAAGCCTTCGTCCACCTGCACGTGCCGGAAGGCGCAACACCGAAGGACGGCCCGAGCGCCGGCGTGACCATGGCCAGCGCCTTGCTCTCCCTCGCTCGTAATCAGGCGCCGAAAAAGGGCGTTGCCATGACTGGCGAGCTGACGCTGACCGGGCATGTGCTGCCGATTGGCGGGGTGCGCGAGAAGGTGATTGCGGCGCGGCGGCAGAAGATTTACGAGTTGATTTTGCCGGAGGCGAATCGAGGGAATTTCGAAGAGCTGCCGGACTACTTGAAGGAAGGCATTACAGTGCATTTCGCCAAGAAGTTTGCGGATGTGGCGAAGGTGCTTTTCTAACGCTCCCCTGCTGATCGTTCCCACGCTCTGCGTGGGAATGCCGCCCGGGACGCTCTGCGTCCCTTCACAAGCGTGACGCGGAGCGTCACAGGATGCATTCCCACGCGGACGGTTCGACGCCTCGACGTGGGAACGATCACGCCAAGCCTGGCGTTGTCACACTTTGTCTCATCTTCAGTTATGCTCGCCGTTCGTCGCCAACGCCGGAGCCACTGAATCCATGTCCCCCCTTCGCCTGTTTGTCCCCCTGTCCCTCGCCCTGCTGGCCGCCTGCGCCACGCAACCGAAAACCAACGTGACCGTGGAAAAACAGAGCGAATGCCCGGTGCGGCTGAGCAACGGGCAAAACCTGATCGTCATGCTCCCGAGCAACCCCTCCACCGGCTACCGCTGGGCCATCCAGGATTCCGCCGGCGGCGTATTGCGCGCCCTCAGCCCCGAGGTCTACAGCAACCCGGAAGATGCCGGCGTGGTCGGCGCGGCCGGTCTCTCGACCTGGCGCTTCCAGGCTTTCGCCCCCGGCACCGGTCGCCTGCGCCTGACTTCGCAACAACCGTGGGCGCCGGAAGTGTTGCCGGTGGAAACCTTTGACTGCGCCATTTCGGTGAACTGACCGTGGGCTGGCTGATCCTCGCGCTGATGGGCGCCGTGACCTTTCTCTACGGCGTCAGCACCCATGCGGCGCTGCTTTGCCTGCTGGTCAAACCGCTGCCGGTGTTGGCGTTGCTGGGCTGGTTGCACGATGCGCCGCCCAGCGACTATCGGCGCTGGATCAGCCTCGGTCTGATTTTCTCGTTGATCGGCGATGTGCTGCTGGCGTGGCCGGGGGATTTGTTTGTCTTCGGTCTCGGCGCGTTTCTGGTCGCGCATCTGGCGTATCTCAAGGCCTATCTTAGCGATTGCCGGCGCCTGGCCCTGCTGCCGCTGATCCTGGCCCTTAGCGTGGGCGCCGTGCTGTTGGGCATATTGATCGGCAGCGGACTCGGCCCGTTGACCGTGCCGGTGATCGTCTACGGCACCGCCATCAGCGCCATGCTCTGGCGCGCACTGGCCCGACTCGGCAGCGGCGTACCGCAACGTTCGGCGCTGCTGGCGGCGGGCGGCGCGGTGGCGTTCGTGTTCTCCGACAGCGTGATCGGCATCAACCGGTTTGTCTCACCGTTCAATGCAGCGCCCTACATCATCATCCTCAGTTACTGGCTGGGGCAGTGGGGGATTGCGGCATCGGCATTTCACGTAGGAAAAATCGAAAAAACGCTATAACCGGCTCGAAACCGATTACCAAATCGAATCAACGACTGTCATTTCTGACAGTTAGATTGCTCCTCAGAAAAACATACAGTTGCTCGAAGCGGTAGACCATGGTGGTTTGCCGCACTATCGAGAGACTTAACATGACTACTGAAAAACCTACACCTGCCGGCACTTTTACACTTGAAACCAATAACAATCCGTCCTTCTCCTTTGACACTGTCACTGCGTTCAATGCCGCCGGCAAAATCAGCATTTCGGGTGAACGGGATGCCTGGGGCGAAGAAATTAAAAGGATGGAATGGGTGCTGGCAAACACTATTACCAGCGGCGCTTACAACGAGAGTTCGCCGGAAGTGAAAAGCGTGGACGTCGTCTCAGACTTGGTTGATTTGCGGTATCAAGTTAAAACGCTGAAATTGAACATCAATGCCGACCACAGCAGCCGCCATATTGTCGGGCTATACAAATTCGTCGCAGAGCAAATAGATTCCTCAGGACCGGATAAGGACCTATTGGGCAATGGACGATTCGAAATCAACTACATCTAAGCTCAGAGTGCGCGGTCTATCAGCAATACAAGCATCTGCGCGCCAGTTTGGCTAAAATGCCGGCCTTTTCATCGACACCGCCGGAACCGCCGTGAGCAAAGAACCCGATCGCATTTTCGCCCAGCCGATGGCCCAGGTGCCTGACTTCGCCTTCAACGAAGACGTGGTGCGGGTGTTCCCGGACATGATCAAGCGTTCGGTGCCGGGTTACCCGACCATCGTCGAGAACCTCGGCGTGCTCGCGGCGCAGTTCGCCCAGCCGAACAGCGTGCTCTACGACCTCGGCGCCTCCCTCGGTGCGGTGACCCAGGCCCTGCGCCGTCACGTGCGCACCGACGGTTGCCGGGTGATCGCGGTGGATAACTCTGCCGCCATGGTCGAGCGCTGCCGCGAGTACCTTAACGGTCAGGATTCGATGTTCCAGGAGTTGCTGCCGGTCGAGGTGATCGAAGGCGACATCCTCGCCCTCGATTTCAAACCGGCCTCGGTGGTGGCGCTGAACTTCACCCTGCAATTCATCGCACCGGAGCAGCGCACGGCGTTGCTGTCGCGCATTCGCCAATCGTTGCTGCCGGGCGGCGCGCTGATCCTATCGGAGAAGCTGCGCTTCAACGATGCCGAAGAACACGCGCTGCTCACTGATCTGCACGTCGCGTTCAAACGCGCCAACGGCTACAGCGAACTGGAAATCGCCCAGAAGCGCAGCGCCATCGAAAACGTCATGAAGCCCGACAGCCTCGAAGAACACCGCGAGCGCCTGCTGGCCGCCGGGTTCTCGAAAGTCGTGCCGTGGTTCCAGTGTCTTAACTTTGCCTCGTTGATTGCCTTGCCATGATTGATCTGTCCCCCCTCGCCCGCCGTCTGGCCGGCACGCCGCTGGCCGAATGGGCCAACACCCTGCAAGTGCAGCTCGACAAGAAAATGGAGAAAGGCCACGGCGATCTGGAGCGCTGGCAAAGTGCGCTGGACGCCCTGCCGAAGATCCAGCCCACCGAAGTCGACCTGCTCGACGGCCTGAAACTCGACACCGATTGCGACGACGAAACCCGCGCACAAATGCGTACTGCCCTGATGGGCCTGTCGCCGTGGCGCAAGGGGCCGTTCGATCTGTTCGGGGTGCACGTCGACACCGAATGGCGCTCGGACTGGAAGTGGTCGCGGGTCTCCCCGCATCTGGATCTGAAGGGCAAACGCATCCTCGATGTCGGTTGCGGCAACGGCTACTACATGTGGCGCATGCTCGGCGCCGGTGCCGACAGTGTGATCGGCGTCGATCCGAACTGGCTGTTCTTCTGCCAGTTCCAGGCAGTGCAGCGTTATCTGTCAGAGCCGAATGCCTGGCACCTGCCGTTCCCGTTCGAAGACTTGCCGCCGAATCTGGAAGGCTTCGACACGGTATTTTCCATGGGCGTGTTCTACCACCGTCGCTCGCCGATCGAGCATTTGCTGGCGCTGAAAGATTGCCTGGTGAAGGGTGGCGAGCTGGTGCTGGAGACGCTGGTGGTCGAAGGCGACAAACATCAGGTACTGGTGCCGGAAGACCGCTATGCGCAGATGCGTAATGTGTGGTTCCTGCCGTCGGTGCCGGCGCTGGAATTGTGGCTGCGTCGTGCGGGTTTCACGGATGTGAAGTGCGTGGATGTGAGCACCACCACCGTTGAAGAACAGCGCGGGACTGAATGGATGAAGTATCAGTCTTTGAGTGATTTCCTTGATCCGGAAGATCACGGCAAGACGATTGAAGGGCTGCCGGCGCCGATGCGCGCCGTAATCGTCGCGAAGAAGTAAATCTTCCGAACACTGAAAAACCTGTGGGAGCGAGCCTGCTCGCGATTGGATCTGACAGCCACCGAAGTATTGAATGTCAGACCGCTATCGCGAGCAGGCTCGCTCCCACATTGGTTTTGTGTTCAGTCTGCCGGTTTTGCGCGCCGCGCTCTGAAGAACTCGGTCAGCACGGCGCCACACTCCTCCGCCAACACCCCTCCTTCATACAAAACTCGATGGTTGAGAAAGCCCTGAGTGAAGAACTGCCCCTGACTCTGCACAATCCCGGCCTTCGGCTCCAGCGCGCCATACACCACACGCGCAATTCGTGAATGCACGATCAGCCCGGCGCACATGCTGCAAGGTTCCAGCGTCACGTAGAGCGTGCTGCCCGGCAGTCGATAGTTGCTCACAGCCTGAGCGGCGGCGCGGATCGCGACCATTTCCGCATGAGCACTCGGGTCACTGGCGCTGATCGGGCAATTGAAGCCACGACCGATGATTTCACCGTCCTGCACCAGCACCGCGCCCACCGGCACTTCGCCGAGGGCAGCGCCTTGTGCCGCGAGTTCCAGCGCCTCGCGCATGAAATCGCGATCACGGCTGCGGTCGATGATCGCCGCGGGGCGAATCTGGCGCATCACTTCACCTCGATGGCGGCCATCAGGCCGGTTTCCATATGGTCGATCACGTGGCAGTGGAACATCCACACCCCCGGGTTATCCGCCACCAGCGCCACTTGCGCGCGCTCGTTCTTGCCCAGCAGATAAGTGTCGGTGAAGTACGGCACGATCTTGTGCCGGTTCGACGCAATCACCTTGAAGCTCATGCCGTGCAGGTGGATCGGGTGCTGGTACTGGGTCATGTTCTTCAATTCGAAAATATAGCTCTGGCCCAGTTTCAGGCTGGCAATCGGCCGGTCGGCGCAGGTCTTGTCGGTAATGTCCCAGGCCTTGCCGTTGATCTGCCACAGGCTCGGCGGCTTGCCGTTGTCGACATTCACCGACACCGAACCGACCCATTCGAAATTGAAGTTGAGTTTCTCCGCATTGGCCAGGTCCGGCTCGGCCACCGGGTTGGCCGGCAATGCTTTCGGCCACTCGGTTGGCGCGTCATTGTTGGCCACCGAACGTAAAGTCCCGAGGCGAACCGGGCCGTTGCGCAGCGACAGCTCCTCACCGGCCGGTGGTGCCTTGATCGCCAGGCAGATGCGCATCCCCGGACCCAGCCAGTATTCCTTGCCCAGCGGGCGCGGCTCGACCGGGTTGCCGTCCAGCGCATAGATCTGCGCTTCGACGCCGGGAATATTGATGCGATAGGTCAAGGTGTTGTCGAGGTTGAGCAGACGCACCCGGGTGATCTGCCCCGCCGGCAACTCGATCACCGGCGAAGGCACGCCGTTGATGGTCGACAGCCGCCCCGCCGTACCGCCACGGGCCGCTTCGCGCGGAATGCTGAACTCGACGAAGTTGCCCTCGTCGTCGATGTGCCAGTTCTTCAGGCTCAAGGTCTTTTCGTACTTGAACCCGGTCGGCTCACGCTCTTCGACAATCAACGGCCCGACCAACCCGCGACCGAGTTCCTCACTGCTGCTGACGTGCGGGTGATACCAGTAGCTGCCGGCGTCCGGCACACGGAATTTGTAATCGAAGTATTCGCCCGGCAGCACCGGCAGCTGCGAAACGTACGGCACACCGTCCATCTCCAGCGGCAGGCGGATGCCGTGCCAGTGAATGGTCGTCGCCACCGGCAGATGGTTGATGAACCGCACCCGCAACCATTCGCCCTGACGCACGCGCAACTCGATACCCGGTGCCGACGGGCCAAACGCCCAGGCTTCGGTCTTGTGCCCCGGCACCAGCTCGACGTCCAGTGGTGCGGCGATCAGCTCATAGTCATGCCCCGCATCGGCATCGGCCATCTTGCCCAGCCAGTAACGCGACGCGCCCCCCGCTCCCACGCCAACGACAACAAGACCGGCCAGGCCACCGAGGATTTGGCGACGGGTAAAGGACATGAACTCAACTACCTCACGTATCTGCGCTGGGCCCGCAGACCCGTAAAGGGCGAATACGATACACCTGCAAATGAGAAAGAAACAGCAAAGCGGCCGTGACCACAGGCCGCAGGGGCATAAACCCGAGGAACGACATAAAAGCAAAAAGCCGTGTGAACTCACGTTCACACGGCTTTTTTATCCAGCATTCAAGCCATCACGGCTTGCGCGGGATCACTCCCACTCAATCGTCGCCGGCGGCTTGCTCGACACGTCGTAAGTAACGCGCGAGATGCCTTCGATTTCATTGATGATGCGGCCGCTGACAGTTTCCAGCAGTTCGTAAGGCAGGTGTGCCCAACGTGCGGTCATGAAGTCGATGGTTTCCACGGCACGCAGGGCCACGACCCAGGCGTAACGACGGCCGTCGCCGACCACGCCAACCGATTTCACTGGCTGGAACACTACGAAGGCCTGGCTGACCTTGTGGTACCAGTCGGCCTTGCGCAGTTCTTCGATGAAGATGTGGTCGGCGCGACGCAGCAGGTCGGCGTATTCCTTCTTCACTTCGCCGAGGATCCGCACGCCCAGGCCCGGGCCCGGGAACGGGTGACGGTAGACCATGTCGTACGGCAGGCCCAATTCCAGGCCCAGACGACGGACTTCGTCCTTGAACAGTTCGCGCAGTGGCTCGACCAGTTTCAGGTTCATCTCTTCCGGCAGGCCGCCCACGTTGTGGTGCGACTTGATCACGTGGGCCTTGCCGCTTTTCGCGCCAGCCGACTCGATCACGTCCGGGTAGATGGTGCCCTGAGCCAGGTACTTGATGTTGTCCAGCTTGCAGGATTCGGCATCGAACACGTCGATGAAGGTACGACCGATGATCTTGCGCTTCTTCTCTGGATCGGCTTCGCCGGCCAGGTTGTTCAGGAACTGGTCTTCAGCGTTGGCGCGGATCACCTTGACGCCCATGTTCTCGGCGAACATGGCCATAACCTGCTCGCCTTCGTGCAGACGCAGCAGGCCATTGTCAACGAAGACGCAGGTCAGCTGGTCGCCGATGGCCTTGTGCAGCAGCGCCGCAACCACCGAGGAATCCACACCGCCGGACAGACCCAGCAGCACGTTGTCGGTACCGACCTGTGCGCGGATGTTGGCGATGGCGTCTTCGGCGATCTTCGACGGAGTCCACAGGGCTTCACAGCCGCAGATGTCGAGAACGAAACGCGACAGGATGCGACCACCCTGCTTGGTGTGGGTCACTTCCGGGTGGAACTGCACGCCGTAGTAAGCGCGCTCGTCGTTGAAAATGCCGGCGATCGGGCAGCTCGGGGTGCTGGCCAGGATGTGGAAGTCTTCCGGCATTTTGGTGACCTTGTCACCGTGGCTCATCCACACGTCGAGGCCGAACAGGCCGTCGGCGTCGATGTGGTCTTCGATGCCGTCGAGCAGACGGCTCTTGCCGACCACGTCAACGCGGGCATAACCGAACTCACGCAGTTCGGAGCCTTCAACCTTGCCGCCCAGTTGCTCGGCCATGGTCTGCATGCCGTAGCAGATACCGAAGACCGGTACGCCCAGGTCGAACACCGCTTGCGGGCAGCGCGGGCTGTTGGCTTCGTGCACGGACTCGGGACCGCCGGCGAGGATCACGCCTTTTGGCGCAAATTCGCGGATCGCATCTTCGTCCATGTCGAACGGGTGCAGTTCGCAGTACACACCGATCTCGCGCACGCGGCGGGCGATCAGTTGGGTGTATTGCGAACCGAAGTCGAGGATCAGGATGCGGTGAGCGTGAATGTCGAGGGCCATGATTCAGTCTCGTCTAAGTAATTCAGAAACAGTCTTTGATTCAGAAACGACTCGGGGCTGAATAAAACAGCCCCGGTCATTTAACGTTTTGCTTGAAGCCTCAACCTACGCGGTAGTTTGGCGCTTCCTTGGTGATCTGCACGTCGTGAACGTGGGATTCGGCCATGCCGGCACCGGTGATCCGCACGAACTCAGGCTTGGTGCGCATTTCTTCGATGTTGGCGCTGCCGGTGTAACCCATCGAGGAACGCAGACCGCCCATCAACTGGTGAATGATCGCGCTCAGTGTGCCCTTGTAAGGAACACGGCCTTCGATGCCTTCCGGAACGAGTTTCTCGGCGCCTGCCGAGGAGTCCTGGAAGTAACGGTCGGAGGAACCTTGAGCCTGGGACATGGCGCCCAGCGAACCCATGCCGCGATAAGCCTTGTACGAACGGCCCTGGAACAGTTCGATCTCGCCCGGCGCTTCTTCGGTACCGGCGAACATCGAGCCCATCATCACGCAGGAAGCACCGGCCACGATGGCCTTGGACAGGTCACCGGAGAAACGGATGCCGCCGTCGGCGATCAACGGAACGCCGGTGCCTTCAAGGGCAGCGGCAACGTTGGCGATGGCACTGATTTGCGGAACGCCGACACCGGCGACGATACGGGTGGTGCAGATCGAGCCAGGGCCGATACCGACCTTGACGGCGTCGGCGCCAGCTTCGGCCAGAGCCTTGGCGGCTGCGCCGGTGGCGATGTTTCCGCCGATCACCTGCACTTCAGGGAAGTTCTCTTTGACCCAGCGAACGCGGTCGATCACGCCTTTGGAGTGACCGTGAGCGGTGTCGACCACCACCACGTCCACGCCGGCATTGACCAGGGCTGCAACGCGGTCACCGGTGTCTTTACCGGTACCGACCGCAGCGCCGACGCGCAGACGACCTTGGTCGTCCTTGCTGGCCAGCGGGTAGGCCTTGGCTTTTTCGATGTCTTTGACGGTCATCATGCCTTTGAGGGCAAACTTGTCGTCGACGATCAGGACTTTTTCCAGGCGGTGCTTGTGCAGCAGCTCGCGGACTTCGTTCTTGTCGGCGCCTTCGCGAACAGTGACCAGACGCTCTTTCGGCGTCATCACTTCACGAACGGTGGCGTCCAGACGGGTTTCGAAACGCACGTCACGGGAAGTGACGATGCCGACCAGGTCGCCATCGTGCAGAACCGGTACGCCGGAAATGTTGTGCATGCGGGTCAGTTCGAACAGATCACGAACCGTGGCGTCAGCCTCGATGGTGATTGGGTCCTTGACCACACCGGCTTCGAACTTCTTGACCTTGCGAACTTCGGCAGCTTGCTGCTCGATGGTCATGTTCTTGTGGATAATGCCGATGCCACCTTCCTGAGCCATGGCGATTGCCAGACGGGCTTCGGTGACGGTGTCCATGGCGGCAGAAACCAGAGGAATGTTCAGCTCGATGCCACGGGTAAGGCGGGTCTTCAGACTGACTTCGTTAGGAAGCACCTCGGAATAACCAGGCACTAAAAGAATGTCGTCGAAGGTCAGAGCTTCTTGGCTGATACGCAGCATCGCGGGGGCTCCCGAGCGGGAAAATGGAAGCGCGCCATTATACTCAGACACCCTACCGGGCTCAATGTAAAACTTGTCTTATATCAATGTTGCTGATGTACGGGAAAAACGCCCCTTACAACTCGACCTTGACCCAACTCACCGGCTGATCCAGCCAGTCGGCGAATTCGTCGATGAAACTCTGCTTGAAGCCCGCCTCCAGCCAGTTGTTGAAGATGAACCCGAGGTTGGAAAACCCGCATTCCTGCAAATACAGAAAACCGTTGATGTCGTCTTCATGCCCGCATTCCGGGCAAGTGAAGTTGTCGGTGCGGCCCGGCATCCAGTCTTCCAGGCTTTCGAACAGCGCTTCGCCGATCTCCTGGCGGCACTCGGCACAACCGGCTTCTTCGAGAAAACCTTTGGCCGGGGTGTAGATGCAGCGCTTGGTGATGACTTCCAGCCCATTGATCGGCTCACCGAACGGCAGCGCCTCGGGATGCAGCACCACCGCGCGGGCACCATCGGCGATGGCGTAGGCCATGCGATTGCCGGTACGTCCGCAGGTGCTCAGCTCTTCCTTGATGATGTTCTTGCGCACCAGCCAGCGCAGGATCGCCCGGGCCCGGGGCTCGTGCACCGGCAGGTTGGAGATTTTCGGGACGATGATGCTTTGGGAATTCATGGTGCAAGCCTGCTGCAAAAACCGAAGGTTACCCCTGTGGGAGCGAGCCTGCTCGCGATGGCGGTGAGTCAGTCACGTCAATACTGGCTGATACGGCACTATCGCGAGCAGGCTCGCTCCCACAGAAACTGCGGCCGGCAGCTTAATCCCTGACAAAATCCGGTCAAGTGCTTAAATAGCGGCCGATCAGCGCAATCCCGCTCGCCAGCACCAGCCAGGTCACCAGCCGCACGAAGGCCTCGCGGGACAGGCGCATGGTCAACCGCCGCCCGACCCACAAGCCCAGCGCCATCGCCGGCAACAGGCACAGCGCAAGCATCAACAAGGGTAGCTCGGCATACACCCCGGCGATGGCGAACAGGCTCAAACGCACCACCGTGCTGCAACTGATCAGGGCACTTTGCGTGGCCCGCGCCGCGTCTTTTGGCAGTCGGCTGTTGAGGTAGATCGCATAAAGAAAGCCGCCACTGCCGAACAATGCCCCGAACAGCCCGCCCACCGTGCCCATCGGCAACGCCCATCCGGCGGACAACTGCGCCGGCCGCGCCTTGATCCACAAGCTGTAGATCGCATAGGCACTGATGAACAACCCCATCAACAGCAGCAAAAGATCGGACTTGAGATTAAGCAGGAAAATCACCCCCAGCGTGCACCCGACCGCCATGCACGGCAGCAGCCGCAGCAATTCCGGTTTCGCCACGTCGCGCCGCGACGGCAGCAGATTGCCGAACGCCGCGACGAAATCCAGCAATACCAGCAACGGCACGATCTTCGACAGCGGCATGAACAGAATCAGAATCGGCCCGGCCACCAGCGCCGTACCGAAACCGGCAATCCCGAACACGATGTAGGCCAACGCGATGGCCAGTCCGATCACCACCCAGCCCTGCGCGCCCCACGACCATTCGCTCAACAACCCCGCCACACTCATTCGCTCGCTTCCTTTATAAGCCTGCGATGACTTTAGCCAGCGCCGAGGGTTGCGACTAATATCATCGAAACCGCCAAGCCATCTCGAAAAGGCATGCCTCGTGCTCTCAACCCGCCAATTGCGCTACTTCGTGGAAATCGCCGAGAGCGGCAGCTTCAGTGCCGCGGCCGAACGGCTGTTCATTGCCCAGTCGGCGCTGAGCCGGCAGATCAAGGACATGGAAACCCGCCTGCAAACGCCGCTGTTCGAACGCACCGCGCGCCAGCCCCGGCTCACCGCCGCTGGTGAAGCGTTTTTGCCCCGGGCGAGAAACCTGCTCAATGAACTGAACAAGGCCAGCACCCTGGCCACGGAAATCGGCCAGGGCCAGCGCGGTACTTTGCGCCTGTGCCACTCGAGTACCGTGCCGATCAGTGGCCGGTTGTTGTGCGACATGAGCACTTATCTGGAGCAGCAACCCGGGGTTTCGCTGGACATCGGCACGCTCTCCTCGGAGTCGCAACTTGAAGAACTGGCCGAGGGTCGGCTCGATATTGGCCTTCTGCGCCTACCGGTGCTGCGCCAGCGCGAGGGCGTTCAGATTGTGCCGCTCTATACCGAACACTTGCTGCTTGCTGTGCCGGCGGATCATCGACTGGCGTCGGCGGAGACGGTCGATCTGGCGCAATTGAAGGACGAAGCGTTCATCTCCATCCCGCATCCGCAGCGCGGCGGGCTGAGTTATTTGTGCGCCGACCTGTGCATGCGTCACGGTTTCTTCCCCCGGGCTGCACGGGTGATGTCGCGAAAGACCACGCAACTGCAGTTGATCCAGGCCGGATTCGGCATCGCTCTGCTGCCGGAGTCGATGCAGGACATTGCGCCGGCCGGTGTGAGATTTCTGCCGCTGACCGGCGATTGCCAGAGCACCGTCGCCCTCGCTTCTCGGCAAAATCCCACACCTCTGGTGCAACACTTCCTCCAGACATTCACCGGCGAATGCCTTTAAACTGCGCCCCATGATTAAAGATCCCTTTGCAAGACTCGGCCTCGACCGCGAAGTCCTGACCGTCAGCCAGCTCAACGGCCGCGCGCGGGTGTTGCTCGAAGACGTGTTCAGCAACATCTGGGTCGAAGGCGAAATCTCCAACCTCGCCCGCCCGGCGTCCGGCCACGTGTATTTCACGCTCAAGGACAGCGGCGCGCAGGTGCGTTGCGCACTGTTTCGCCAGAACGCCGCGCGGGTGCGTCAGGCGCTGAAGGATGGTCTGGCAGTCAAAGTGCGCGGCAAGGTCTCGCTGTTCGAAGGACGTGGCGACTATCAGCTGATCCTCGACACCGTGGAGCCAGCCGGTGACGGTGCCCTGCGCCTGGCCTTCGATGCCTTGAAGGAAAAGCTCAGCGCCGAAGGCCTGTTCAGTGCCGAGCGCAAGGTGCCGCTGCCGGCGCATCCGCAGCGCATCGGCATCATCAGTTCGCCGACCGGCGCGGTGATCCGCGACATTATCAGCGTGTTCCGCCGCCGCGCGCCGCAGGTACAGCTGACGCTGATCCCGACCGCCGTTCAGGGCCGCGAAGCCACCGCACAGATCGTCCGCGCCCTGAAACTGGCGGACGCCCGTGGCTTCGACGCGCTGATTCTGGCCCGTGGCGGCGGCTCGCTGGAAGACCTCTGGTGCTTCAACGAAGAGGCGGTGGCCCGGGCGGTGGATGCCTGCGTCACGCCAATCGTCAGCGCAGTCGGCCATGAAACCGATGTGTCGATCAGCGACTTCGTGGCGGACGTTCGCGCACCGACGCCGTCCGCCGCCGCTGAACTGCTTGCCCCGGACTCCAGCCACCTGATCCGTCAGGTCGAAAGCCTGCATCGTCGACTGGTAATGCGCATGCGTGATCGCCTGATGCGCGATCGATTGCGCCTTGAAGGCATGACCCGCCGGTTGCGCCATCCCGGCGAGCGTCTGCGCCAACAGGCACAGCGTCTGGATGATCTGGACATGCGCATGCGCCGCGCCTTCGAGCGCCAGCTCAACACCCGCCGCGAACGCCTGATTCGTCTGGAAACCCGCCTCGCCGGGCAACATCCGGGACGCCAGCTGGCCTTGTTGCGCCAGCGCCTCGACAGTCTCGCTGAACGCCTGCCACGCGCCATGAACGAAGGCCTGAAACGACGCCGTTTACAGTTGCAAAGCCAGATGCAGACCCTGCACGTGGTCAGCCCTCTGGCGACTCTCGGCCGTGGCTACAGCATTCTGCTGGATGAGCGCGGCAACGCGATTCGCAACGCCGCGCAGACTCACACCGGCCAGCGCCTCAAGGCCAGACTGGGCGAAGGCGAACTGCAAGTGCGCGTCGAGGACAATCACCTGACGCCCGTCACCCTTTCTTTACTGGACTGATCCATGCCGCGTTTTCTTGCTCCGCTGCTGTTGCTGTGCCTGACCTTCAACGCCCACGCCGACAGTTACATCACCCGCCTGCTGAACAAACCGGTGCCGGGCGGCGTGGCTGTCGTCGATCTTGGGACCGCTGCGCAAGCGCCGAAAGCCACGTATCAGGGCAAACCGGTGCTGGTGGTCAAGGAACAGAACAACTGGCTGGCGATTGTCGGCGTTCCGTTGACCGTCAAACCCGGCGTTCAGCAGATCAGCAGTGGCGGCCGTAACCTCAACTTCAATGTCGGCAACAAGAAATACCCGGAACAGCACATCACCCTGAAGAACACCCAGCAGGTCAATCCGAACCCGGCCAACCTCAAGCGCATCGAGGGCGAACTGGCCGAGCAGATCAAGGCCTACCGCAGTTTCAGCCCGAACACGCCGAGCAACCTGTTGCTGGACAAACCGGTCAACGGACCGCTGTCGAGCAAGTTCGGCGTGCGCCGTTTCTTCAACGGTGAAGAGCGCAATCCGCACGCAGGCCTCGACTTCGCAGTGCCGGCTGGCACGCCGATCAAGACCCCGGCAGCAGGCAAGGTAATTCTGATCGGCAACTACTTCTTCAATGGCAACACGGTGTTCGTCGATCACGGCCAGGGCTTCATCAGCATGTTCTGTCACATGTCGAAGATTGATGTGCAGAACGGCCAGCAACTGGCGCGCGGTGCGGTGGTGGGCAAGGTGGGCGCTACAGGTCGGGCGACCGGGCCGCACATGCACTGGAACGTCAGCCTGAACGATGCGCGGGTCGATCCGGCGATTTTTATTGGGGCTTTCCAGCCTTGATTTGCGGGTGAGGCGACTGGCCTCATCGCGAGCAGGCTCGCTCCCACAGGGATTGCGCACGACGAACGGACTGCGCAATCTCTGCAAACATTCACTTTGATTCAGAGAATAAAATCTCGGAAAAAACCGCTTTCCGGGTATTCCTCTCAATTTTTTTCGACTGCTTGCCATCCTCATCCCCCGCGGTTAGGGTTGAAGGCATGAAAACCTCTCACACCCTCATTCAGCTTCGCCAGCACCGCAGCCTGTGCCTCGTCAGCGCACGACTGCCGGGCTGAATCGCTGCGCCTCGTCCCACGCTTTTCCAAGAACGTTCGTTCCACCGGCAGGCCGCCTCTTTTCGGCCCAGACAATAAGGAATTTCCCGATGAGCATGCTCAAAGACCCGTCTTCGAAATACCGCGCGTTTCCTGTGATCAACCTGCCGGACCGCACCTGGCCGTCGAAAACCATCGATGCCGCGCCGATCTGGTGCAGCTCCGACCTGCGTGACGGCAACCAGTCGTTGATCGAGCCGATGGACGCGGTGAAAAAGCTGCGCTTCTGGAAAACCCTGGTGCAAGTGGGCGTGAAGGAAATCGAGGCGTCGTTCCCGGCCGCTTCGCAAACCGACTTCGACTTCGTGCGTACCCTGATCGAGGACGGCCACATCCCGGACGACACCACCATTCAGGTGCTGACCCAGGGCCGTGAAGACCTGATCGAGCGCACCTTCGAATCCCTGCGCGGGGCGAAGAAAGCCATCGTTCACCTGTACAACGCCACTTCCCCTTCTTTCCGCCGCATTGTGTTTAACCAGGACAAGGACGGGATCAAGGCCATCGCCGTCAACGCCGCCAAGCTGTTCGTCAAATACGCAGCCATGCAGCCGGACACCGAGTGGACTTTCGAGTACTCGCCGGAAACCTTCAGCGCCACCGAGCTGGAATTCGCCAAGGAAGTCTGTGACGCGGTGATCGAGGTCTGGAACCCGACGCCTGAGCACAAGATCATCCTCAACCTGCCGGCCACCGTCGAATGCGCGACCCCGAACGTCTACGCCGACCAGATCGAGTGGTTCCATCGCAACATCAACCGTCGTGACAGCGTGATCATCAGCCTGCACACCCACAACGACCGTGGCACCGGCGTGGCCGCCACCGAGCTGGGCCTGATGGCCGGCGCAGACCGCGTCGAAGGCTGCCTGTTCGGCAACGGCGAGCGTACCGGCAATGTCGACCTCGTGACCGTGGCACTGAACATGTACACCCAGGGCCTCGACCCGCAACTGGACTTCTCCGACATCGACGGCGTGCGCAAGGTCGTCGAAGAGTGCAACCAGATCCAGGTTCACCCACGTCACCCGTACGTCGGCGACCTGGTGCACACCGCGTTCTCCGGCTCCCACCAGGACGCAATCCGCAAGGGCTTCGCCCAGCAGAAATCCGACGCACTGTGGGAAGTACCGTACCTGCCGATCGACCCGGCCGACATCGGCCGCAGCTACGAGGCGGTGATCCGCGTCAACAGCCAGTCGGGCAAAGGCGGCATCGCCTACTTGCTTGAACAGGAATACGGCATCAGTCTGCCACGTCGCATGCAGATCGAATTCAGCCAGGTCGTGCAGCGTGAAACCGACCGCCTGGGCCTGGAGATGACTGCGCAGCAAATCCACGCGCTGCTGCACAGCGAGTATCTGCAAGCCAACACCCCGTACGCGCTGGTCAGCCATCGCCTGCAGGAAGAAAACGGCAACAGCGCCGTTGAAGTGGAAGTGGCGAGCAAGGGTCAGGGCGAAACCAACCTGCACTGGCGCGGCAAGGGCAACGGCGCGCTGGAAGCGCTGGTGGCCGGTCTGCCGATTCCGGTGGAGATCATGGACTACAACGAACACGCCATCGGCGCGGGCACCAACGCCAAAGCGGCGGCCTACATCGAACTGCGTGTGAACGGCGAACGTGCGGTGCATGGCGTGGGCATCGATGAAAACATCACCACTGCCAGCTTCAAGGCCCTGTTCAGCGCGCTGAACCGCTCGCTGAGCCAGCCGGAAGCGAAAGCGGCGTAACTGACCGCTGCAATGCAAAAGGCCCCGGGGTTTGCACCTCGGGGCCTTTTTACTTTCTATCTGATCGTTCCCACGCTCTGCGTGGGAATGCAGCTCGTGACGCTCTGCGTCACTGGGACGCGGAGCGTCCCTTGAGGCATTCCCACGCGGAGCGTGGGAACGATCTAGGTGACTTGGGCTATTGAGTGAACTCGAAGGTGTCCGCGTCAAGATTAGCCGGGAACCGCTCGCGGTAAGCGGCCAGCGAAGCCGCTTCCAGAACCACCTTGAACACCCCGTCAGCCTCCCCCGCCGCCAGCAGACTCTCGCCCTGGAAATCCAGCACCTGACTGTCGCCGGTATACGCGAAACCCTTGCCATCAGTGCCAACGCGGTTGACCGCCGCCACATAGCACAGGTTTTCGATCGCCCGGGCCGGCAGCAAGCGGTTCCAGTGCTGACGCCGCGCGCCCGGCCAGTTGGCCGTGTACAGCAGCAGATCGGTGTCCTGAGCGTCGCGGCTCCACACCGGGAAGCGCAAGTCGTAGCAGATCAGCGGGCGCACCCGCCAGCCTTTGAGCTCGAACTGCACCTGGCGCTCGCCGGGGGTGTAGTGGTTGTGCTCGCCGGCCATGCGGAACAGGTGACGCTTGTCGTAATGCAGCACTTCACCGTCCGGCCGCGCCCACAGCAAGCGATTGCGGTGGCTGCCGTCGGCGGCCTGGATGATCACGCTGCCCGTGACGACCGCGTTCAGTTTCGCCGCCTGGATCCGCAGCCATTTGCTGGTCGGGCCGTTTTCGGCTTCGGCCAGGGTTTCGGACTCCATGGAGAATCCGGTGGTGAACATTTCCGGCAGGATGATCAGATCCGCACCGCGCGCCTGCTCCAGCAAAGCGTCGAAATGCTCGAGATTGGCCTGACGATCATGCCAGGCCAGGCTGGTCTGGATCAGCGCAAGATTGAGATCGGGCAACGCACTCAGATCACGCATAGTTTGGCCGCCGCTTCCCGCAGCGTCTCCTCACGTTTGGCAAAGCACAGGCGCACCAGGCGCTGGCCTTCGGGTGGATTCTGGTAGAACACCGACACCGGAATACTCGCCACGCCATGCTCACGGGTCATCCACATCGCCATCTCGACATCGTTCAAGTCAGGGCGAATTTGCGAGTAATCGACCAGCTGGAAATAGGTGCCGGTGACACGGGTGAAGCTGAATCGCGACGGCGCCAGCAGATCACAGAACAGATCGCGCTTGGCCTGATAGAAGCCCGGCAGTTCTTCGACGTGTTCCGGATGCTCGGCCATGTAATCGGCCAAAGCGAACTGCAACGGCGTCACGCCGCAGAAACTGACGTATTGATGCACCTTGCGCAGCTCTGCCGTCAGGGCCGGCGGCGCCACGACGTAGCCGGTTTTCCAGCCAGTGACGTGATAGGTCTTGCCGAACGAGCTGACCACGAAGGCGCGCTGATACAGCTCTTCATGGGCTAGCACGCTGACGTGCGGCACGCCATCGAATACCAGGTGTTCGTAGACTTCGTCGCTGATCACGTAAATGTCGCGATCACGGATCAATGCCGCCAGTTGATCCAGCTCGGCGCGACTGATCAATGCGCCGCTCGGGTTGTGCGGAGTATTGAGGATGATCATCCGCGTGCGCGGGCTCAGGGCTGCGCTGAGCTTGTCGAAGTCGATGGAGAAATCTTTCAGCCCAAGTTGCACATGCACGCAGCGCCCGCCGGCCAGCTCTACTGCTGGCTCGTAGCTGTCGTAGGCCGGGTCGAACACGATGACTTCGTCGCCGCTGTGGATAACCGCCTGGATAGCGCAGAAGATTGCTTGGGTCGCGCCCGGTGTGACGGTCACTTCGGTATCGGCATCGACATTGGCGCCATAACTGCGGGCGATTTTCGCCGCGATCTGCTGACGCAGCGCCGGCAGGCCGGTCATGGGCGAATACTGGTTATGACCGCTGGCGATGTGTCGACCGACCGCGTCGCGCAGTGCCTGCGGGCCGTCGAAATCGGGAAAACCCTGGGAAAGGTTGATCGCTCCGGTCTGCGCCGCGAGCTGAGACATCTGCGTGAAAATAGTGATGCCGACATTCGGCAGCTTACTGGTGATCATCGGGTTTCCCTGCTCTGCCCCGGCTCTGACGACGGCGCGGGAGAGCCCGAGGATAGCCCATCCGGCGCCCATAAAAAAAGGGCGCCAAACGGCGCCCCTTCTCTCTGTTCGCAACGACCTTACTTCTTGTCGCGGCGCTTCTTGCTGGCCTTCTTGTTGTGCGACATCAAACGACGCTTCTTGTTGACCTGGCGGTCGGTCAGCGTGTTCTTGTTGCCTTCGTACGGGTTCTCGCCGCCCTTGAACTCGATACGGATCGGCGTACCGACCAGTTTGAGCACACGACGGTAAGTATTTTCCAGATAGCGCACGTACGACTTCGGCACTTTCTCGATCTGGTTGCCGTGGATCACGATGATCGGCGGGTTCGCACCACCCAGGTGAGCGTAACGCAGCTTGATCCGGCGGCTGTTGACCATCGGCGGCTGGTGCTCGCTGACCGCGTCTTCGAGAATCTGCGTCAGGCGGCTGGTCGGCCAGCGGGTGACCGCCGACTTGAACGAGTTCTGCACCGAGGCGTAAAGGTTGCCCACGCCAGTACCGTGCAGAGCCGAGATGAAGTGGATATCGGCGAAGTCAACGAAGAACAACCGACGCTGCAACTCGACCTTCACGAAGTCGCGCTCGCTCGGCGTCATGCCGTCCCACTTGTTGATCGCGATCACCAGTGCACGACCCGCCTCGAGGGCGAAGCCCAGCAGGTTGAGGTCGTGATCGACCACGCCTTCGCGGGCGTCCATCACGAAGATCACCACGTTGGCGTCTTTGATCGCCTGCAGGGTTTTGACCACGGAGAATTTTTCGACTTCTTCGTGGATCTTGCCGCGCTTGCGCACACCGGCGGTGTCGATCAGCGTGTACTTCTCGTCGTTACGCTCGAACGGGATGTAGATACTGTCGCGGGTGGTGCCGGGCTGGTCATAGACGATTACCCGGTCTTCACCGAGCATGCGGTTGACCAGGGTCGACTTGCCGACGTTCGGACGGCCGATGATGGCGATCTTGATCCCGTCTTTTTCGCTCGGGCCAGGAATGCGCTTGGCTTCCTCGCCTTCGGCGACCACTTCTTCCTCTTCACCTTCGGCCGGCTCGTCATCATCGCGCGGGAAGTCGCTCAGGGCGGCTTCCAGCAATTGCGTGATGCCGCGACCGTGGGCGCCGGCGATCGGAATCGCGTGGCCCATGCCCAGCGGGGCGAATTCGGCGCGGGCCATTTCCGGGTCGATGTTGTCGACCTTGTTGGCCACTACGTGGGAACGCTTGTTACGCTTGCGCAAGTGTTCGGCGATCATCTGGTCGGCGGCGGTGAAACCGGCCTTGGCATCTACCAGGAACAGAACGACATCCGCTTCTTCGATGGCCAGCAGCGACTGCTCGGCCATTTTTTCGTCCATACCATGCTCGTCACCGGAGATACCGCCGGTGTCGATCAGAATGTAGGAACGCCCTTGCCACTTGGCCTCACCGTACTGGCGATCACGGGTCAGACCGGACAAGTCGCCGACGATGGCGTCGCGAGTCCTGGTCAGGCGGTTGAACAAGGTGGATTTGCCGACGTTCGGTCGGCCCACCAGGGCGATTACGGGAACCATGCGGCTCTCCACTTCGTTATTTCAGAAAATACAAAAGCCGCTGCTAGGCAGCGGCTGGTGCTCGGGGCAACACCCGTGGGTGCTGCAAACCCTGCAGAAGCAAGGCCGCCTGGGGAGTTAACCCCAAGCATAGTTGTTACTTGATGGTCAGGGCTTCCAGTTTGCCGCTGTTGCCATACACATAAATCGTGTCGCCCACCACCAGCGGACGGGCACGCAGGCCGTCGCTGTCGATGCGCTCGCGGCCGACGAAACGACCGTCCACCTGACTCAGTAGGTGCAGGTAACCTTCCAGGTCACCGACTGCAACGTAGCTGGAGAACACTTCCGGCGCCGACAGTTGACGACGGGCCAGCGAGTCGTTGCTCCACAGTGCTGTGGTGGAACGCTCGTCGACGCCTTCAACGGTGCCCGACGACAGGCTTACGTAGACGTTGCCGAAACCCTGGGCAACACCGGCGTAGCTCGACGCGTCGCGCTGCCAGAGTTGACGGCCGCTTTCCAGATCCAGTGCCGCAACGCGACCCTGATAGCTGGCGACGTACAGGGTACCGCCGGACAACAGCAGACCGCCGTCGATGTCGACCACGCGCTCCAGTTCCGAACGACCTTGTGGAATCGCGATCCGCTGTTCCCAGACCGGCACGCCGTTGGAAATGTCGAGAGCGACCACTTTACCGGTCGACAGCCCAGCCACCGCGAGGCGGTTGGTGACGATCGGTGCGCTGGTGCCGCGCAGGGTCAGCACGGCCGGAGTGCTGTCATACACCCAGCGCTGATTGCCGGTGGACGCGTCCAGACCGATCAGACGATCGTCCTGGGTCTGTACCACCACCACGTCACCGTTGTTGGCCGGTGGCGCGAGGACTTCGCTGTTGACGCGCGAGCGCCACTTCTCTTCACCGTTGATGGCGTCGAGGGCAACGACTTCACCGCGCAGGGTGCCGACCATGACCAGACCGTAACCCACGCCAACGGCGCCGGACACAGGCAGTTCAAGGTCTTTCTTCCATTTCACGTCGCCGTTGCCGCGATCCAGGCCCATCACGATACCGGTCACGTCGGCTGCGTAGATGGTGTCACCGTCGATCGCCGGTACCAGCATGTTGTACGTTTCGCCCTGACCGTCACCGATCGAGCGGCTCCACTGCTTGTGCAGGACCACTTCTTCTTTGAAGTCGGTCAGCTCGGCCGGTGGCAGTTCTTTTTTGCTGTTGCTGCTGCAACCCGCGGCCAGAATGGCCAGAGCCAGCAATGCTGCATGCTTCCAACGGATCACGTCACGCATCCCCTTTGGCCAGGTCGTCCAGCTTGATTTGAAGGCCACCGACCGCCGCTTCATCCGACAGTGCCGCCTTGGCTTTTTGATACGCCGCGTTCGCTTCATCGGTACGGCCCAGCTGTACCAGCAGGTCGCCCTTGAGTTCTTCGCGAGTGGCCAGGAACGACTTGTCGGCATCGCCTTCGAGCAGTTTCAGGGCTTCATCGGCCTTGTTCTGCGCACCCAGTACCTGCGCCAGACGCTGACGGGCGATTTCGCCCAGCGCCGGGTTGGCCGGTTTGGCAACGATGGCCTTCAGTTCGGTCGCCGCGTCGTCCAGCTTGCCGCTGTCGACCGCTACCTTGGCCACGAACAGGCTGCCGTACTGCGCGTAGGCAGAACCGCCGAATTCGCTGTTGAGCTTGCCGGCCAGATCCGCAACGCGCGCGGCGTCAGGCTTGCCATCCGGGGTCAGCGTGGTTTCCAGCAATTGCTGATAGAGCACCGAGGCGCCTTGCGACTGGTTGCTCTGATACTTGTGAAAAGCCTGCCAGCCGAACACGATGACCAGCGCCAACAGGCCGCCGGTGACCAGAGGTTTGCCGTTGCGTGTCCACCAGTCCTTCAAATCCGCCAACTGTTCGTCTTCGGTACTCGACACCCCAATACTCCTTAATCGCTAAATCGGCTGTTTAGACAGCTTCAACCCTGCACGACGCAGGTGGCCAGGTGTGCAGCGAGCGCATCCCAGGCAATGCTTTGTTGTTCGCCCTGGCCACGCAGGGGTTTGAAACCTACCACTTGCTGGGCCATTTCGTCGTCACCGAGGATCAGTGCGTACAGCGCACCGCTCTTGTCGGCTTTCTTGAACTGGCTCTTGAAGCTGCCGGCGCCGGCATTGACTTGCAGGCGCAGGTTGGGCAGTTGGTCGCGTACACGCTCGGCCAGGGCCAGACCGGCCAGCTCTGCTTCTTCGCCGAAGGCGCAGAGATAGACGTCGACCTGCCGGGAGATTTCTTCCGGGATCTGCTCCAGAGTTTCCAGCAGCAGCACCAGACGCTCGATGCCCATGGCGAAACCGACGCCCGGGGTCGGCTTGCCACCCATCTGCTCGACCAGACCGTCATAGCGCCCACCCGCGCAGACGGTGCCCTGGGCGCCGAGCTTGTCGGTGACCCATTCGAATACGGTTTTGCTGTAGTAATCCAGACCACGCACCAGTTTCGGGTTGAGCACGTAAGGAATGCCGACGGCGTCCAGACGGGCCTTCAGGCCTTCGAAGTGGGCACGGGATTCGTCATCCAGGTAGTCGGCCATTTTCGGCGCATCGACCAGCACGGCCTGGGTGTCGGCATTTTTGGTGTCGAGCACGCGCAGCGGGTTGGTTTTCAGGCGACGCTGGCTGTCTTCGTCCAGTTTGTCGTGGTGCGCCGAGAGGTACTCGACCAGCGCTTCACGATAACGGCCGCGGGACTCGCTGGTGCCGAGGCTGTTGAGCTCAAGCTTGACCGCATCGCGGATGCCCAGCTCGCCCCACAGGCGCCAGGTCAGCACGATCAGTTCGGCGTCGATGTCCGGACCGTCGAGGTTGAACACCTCCAGACCGATCTGGTGGAACTGGCGATAACGGCCTTTCTGCGGACGCTCGTGACGGAACATCGGGCCGATGTACCAGAGTTTCTGCACCTGGCCACCGCCGGTGATGCCGTGCTCGAGCACTGCACGCACGCACGCGGCCGTGCCTTCCGGACGCAGGGTCAGGGAGTCGCCGTTGCGGTCTTCGAAGGTGTACATCTCTTTTTCGACGATGTCGGTCACTTCACCGATCGAGCGCTTGAACAGCTCGGTAAACTCGACGATCGGCATGCGGATCTGCTTGTAACCGTAGTTATCCAGCAGACGCGAAACGGTGCCTTCGAAATAACGCCAAACCGGCGTCTGTTCCGGCAGGATGTCGTTCATGCCACGAATGGCTTGCAGAGACTTGCTCACAGAAATTCCTTAATTCGTTCGATCAGCCGCGCGCGATAACCGCTGCGTCAGCTTCGACCTTCTCGGCCGCTTTCTCGCGGATCAGCTTTTCCAGCTCGTCCACCAGATTGTCATTCGTCAGTTTCTGCGACGGCTTGCCGTCGATGTAAATCAGGTTTGGCGTGCCGCCGGTCAAGCCGATATGGGCTTCCTTGGCTTCGCCGGGGCCGTTGACCACGCAACCGATCACCGCAACATCCAGCGGCACCAGCAGGTCTTCAAGGCGCCCTTCCAGCTCGTTCATGGTCTTGACCACATCGAAGTTCTGCCGCGAGCAGCTCGGGCAGGCGATGAAGTTGATGCCACGGGAACGCAGATGCAAAGACTTGAGAATGTCGTAACCGACCTTCACTTCCTCGACCGGGTCAGCCGCCAGCGAGATGCGGATAGTATCGCCAATCCCCTCGGCGAGCAGCATACCTAGGCCCACGGCGGATTTCACTGTACCGGAGCGCAATCCACCGGCTTCGGTGATGCCCAGGTGCAGCGGCTGGACGATTTCCTTGGCCAGCAGACGGTAGGCTTCAACGGCCATGAACACGTCGGAAGCCTTCACGCTGACCTTGAAGTCCTGGAAATTCAGGCGTTCGAGGTGTTCGACGTGACGCAGGGCGGACTCGACCAGCGCGGCCGGGGTCGGCTCGCCGTATTTCTTTTGCAAGTCTTTTTCCAGGGAACCGGCGTTGACGCCGATGCGGATCGGGATCCCGCGGTCACGGGCGGCATCGACCACCGCACGCACGCGGTCTTCGCGACCGATGTTGCCCGGGTTGATGCGCAGGCAGTCCACACCCAGTTCGGCCACGCGCAAAGCGATCTTGTAGTCGAAATGGATGTCGGCAACCAACGGCACCTTGACCAGTTGCTTGATCTTGCCGAACGCCTCGGCGGCGTCCATGTCCGGTACCGACACGCGGACGATGTCGACGCCGGCGGCTTCCAGACGGTTGATCTGTGCGACGGTGGCAGCGACGTCATTGGTGTCGCTGTTGGTCATGCTCTGCACAGCGATAGGGGCATCGCCGCCCACGGGCACGTTACCGACCCAGATCTTGCGCGATTCGCGACGTTTGATTGGAGATTCGCCGTGCATGACTTATTGACCCAACTTCAGGCGAGCGGTCTCGCCACTGGTGAACGGAGCGACATCGACCGGCTGGCCGTTGTAGCTGACCTGCGCGCCACGGGCAACGCCCAGACGCACGGCAAACGGAGGCTTGCCGACGACAGACAGGCTGTCGCCCTTACGCTTGAGGCCGCTGTACAGCACTTTGCCGCTGCCATCGGTCACTTGAGTCCAGCAATCGGCGATGAACTGCACCTGAACCTGGCCCTGACCTGCAGCCGGAGTAACTGGCGCTGTTGGCGCGGCTGCAGCGACGGCCGGGGCTGCCGGGGCAGTGACGGTCGGAGCAGGCGTGGCCGGAGCGGCAGGCGCTGGAGTTGCTGGAGCAGCCACCACTGGCGCTGGCGTATGAGCCGGTGCAGCCGGAGTAGCGGCTGGCGCAGCAGGTGCTGGAGCAACCGGTGCGGTCGCAGGCGCTGCGGCCTCGGTCTCGGCGCCGGTCGATTCAGCCGTGGTTTCCGATTGAGGCAGCGCCAGAGCGGTCGAGCCCTCGGCTTCGCCTTCCGCGACGGCCTGGTCTTCCGGCTCGTCCAGCGGATGAATCTGGGTGGTGCCGTCGGCGCCTTCGACTTCGACGTGCTCCGGTGCCAGGCCGATCAGGTCCTTGGTGCGCAGCGACGTCTGATCCTGCCACCAGACGAAACCGCCGCCGATGACCGCGATCAGCAGCAACAGGCTGACGATACGCAAAATGGTGTGGGAAACCCGTACCGGCTCTTCGATGCGGCCCAGTGCGTGGACGTTGCTGCCCTGGGAGTCGGTGCCGGTGGACTGGTCGAATTGCTGGACCAGAACGGTCTGATCCATACCGAGCAATTTGGCATAGGCGCGAATGTAGCCGCGAGCGAAGGTATGCCCGGGCAACTTGTCGAATGCGCCGGCTTCAAGATTGCTCAGGGAAGTCACGGTGAGGTTGAGCTTGAGGGCCACTTCGGCCAGCGACCAGCCATTGCTTTCGCGGGCCTGGCGCAGGGTCTCACCGGGGTTAACGCGATTCGCTGCTACAACTTCGGGATGCGCCGCTTTCATCATTGCTCCGACAGGTATTGCTGATATTCCGGCGTACCGGGATAGAGTCGTTTTAATTGCAGGCCCGCACTGGCGGCCTTGTCGCGATCTTCAAATACTTTTGCCAACCGAACGGCGAGCAACAGACTACGTGCATTTTGCTCGGAGAGTTGGCTGAAACGGTCGTAATAGTCACGCGCGGGCACATAATGCCTGTCTTCGAATGACAACTCAGCCATTTCCAGCAATGCGCGCGGCTGCTGACGGTTCAAACGCAGCGCTTTTTCCAGCTGCTGCTGCGCCAGATCACGCTGCCCGAGCTTCGCCGCCGTCATGCCGAGGTTCTCGAACACCCGCGAACGCTCAGGATACAGGGTATCGGCGGCCGCCTGTTCAAAACGCTCGTAGGCTTCCTTGTAACGCTGTTCTTCGTAGAGAAAACTGCCGTAGTTGTTGAGGATGCGCGCATCGGCGGGACGGGAGGACAAGGCTTTGCGGAAGTGTTCGTCAGCAAGCGCAGGTTCCATTTCGGCCTGGAATACCAGCCCCAGCGCGGCATTGGCGTCGGGATCCGAACCGTCCAGTTCCAGCGCCTTCTTCAGTGGAACCTTGGCCCGCTCGGTCATGCCCTGCTGCAAGTATCCCAGCCCCAGCTGCACGTAGGCAGCCCGCGCTTCGTCACGGCCCTTGCTGGTCTTCATCGGGTTGTAATCGCCCGACAGGACACAACCAGCACACAGGCTGGCCAACAGCAACAGCAGCGCAAAGCGCAGGGACATAGAGATCCTCTCTTAGTTAGTGTTCGCGGCGTTCTGTGCCAGATCGCTGTCGGCGCTCAACTCACGCACGGCGATGTAACGTTCGCTGCGACGGGTGCGATCCAGCACCTGCCCTACCAATTGACCACAAGCCGCGTCGATGTCTTCACCACGGGTGGTGCGCACGGTGACGTTGAAACCGGCCTGGTGAAGCTGATCCTGGAACCGGCGGATGGCGTTGTTGCTCGGCCGCTCGTACCCGGAATGCGGGAACGGGTTGAACGGAATCAGGTTGATCTTGCACGGAATGTTCTTCAGCAACTCGATCATTTCCACAGCGTGCTCAAGCTTGTCGTTGACGTCCTTGAGCAAGGTGTACTCGATGGTCAGCACGCGCTTCTCGCCCAGTTCGGACATGTAGCGCTGACACGACTCGAGCAGCATCTTAAGCGGATATTTCTTGTTGATCGGCACCAATTGGTTACGCAATGCGTCATTCGGTGCGTGCAGGGACAACGCCAGGGATACGTCGATGTGCTTGGCCAGCTCATCGATCATCGGCACCACACCCGACGTGGACAGGGTCACGCGGCGCTTGGAGATCCCGTAGCCCAGGTCATCCATCATCAGATGCATGGCGGCAACGACGTTGTCGAAGTTCAGCAGCGGTTCGCCCATGCCCATCATCACCACGTTGGTGATGGCGCGGTCGATGGTAGCCGGAACACTGCCGAAGGATTTGTTGGCAATCCACACTTGGCCGATGACTTCGGCGGCGGTGAGGTTGCTATTGAAGCCTTGCTTGCCGGTGGAGCAGAAACTGCAGTCCAGGGCACAGCCTGCCTGGGACGAAACGCACAGAGTGCCGCGTTTGCCCTGGGGAATGTAAACGGTCTCGACGCAGCTGCCGGACGCCACGCGCACCACCCATTTGCGGGTGCCGTCGCTGGAAATGTCCTCGCTGACCACTTCGGGACCACGGACCTCAGCAACAGCCTTGAGCTTTTCGCGCAAGGCCTTGCTGACGTTCGTCATGGCGTCGAAATCATCGACGCCAAAGTGGTGAATCCATTTCATTACCTGACCGGCACGGAAACGCTTCTCCCCGATTGAGTCGAAGAATTTTTCCATTTCCGGCTGGGTCAGACCCAGCAGGTTGGTTTTAACAGTCGATGTAGTCATGGATTCACCTTCACTCTTAAGCCAATGCTTAGCGAGTGGTTACTTCAGTAGCTGCGAAGAAGTACGAGATTTCACGAGCAGCAGCGGCTTCGGAGTCCGAACCGTGTACAGCGTTGGCGTCGATGGAATCAGCGAAGTCAGCACGGATGGTGCCGGCAGCAGCTTCTTTAGGGTTGGTAGCGCCCATCAGCTCACGGTTCAGAGCAATAGCGTTTTCGCCTTCCAGAACCTGAACAACAACAGGACCGGAGATCATGAAGGCAACCAGGTCGCCGAAGAAGCCACGAGCGCTGTGCTCAGCGTAGAAGCCTTCGGCTTCGGCTTTGGACAGTTGCTTCAGTTTCGAAGCTACAACGCGCAGGCCGGCTTTTTCGAAACGGGTGGTGATCTCGCCGATCACGTTTTTAGCAACGGCGTCAGGCTTGATGATGGAGAAAGTACGTTGAACAGCCATGGTGTAACTCCAGAAACGGTAATTTGCGAAAAATTAAACCCGCGAATTATACGCGGGTTCTTGGGTATTGCCTAACCTGCGAGGACGATCAGTCTACTTCTTCGATCCAGAGGGCCTGAACCGCTTCCAACACCTTCTCGCCAACACGGCCAGAGGTGTTATCAAAGTCGGGAAGTTCCATGATCCATCGCTGCAAGTCGACGAAATTGACAGAAAGCGGATCGACATCCGGCTTGGCTTCGGCCAGCTCTTCTGCAATACGTTGAACATCATTCCAACCGTAGCTCATGACAGTCTTACCAGTCAGTGCGGCGCTTCGGCCGCATGGTTAAGCGAATATTTCGGAATTTCGACGGTGATGTCTTCTTCACCGACGATCGCCTGACAAGCCAGGCGCGACTGGGCTTCCAGCCCCCAGGCACGATCAAGGAAATCTTCCTCCAACTCGTCGGCTTCTTCCAGCGAGTCAAAACCCTCACGAATGATGCAGTGACAAGTGGTGCAGGCGCAGACGCCGCCGCAGGCGCTTTCCATCTCGATGTGGTGTTCGTGAGCCAGTTCGAGGATCGACGTGCCAGGCGCAGCGTCAACGACCATGCCTTCAGGGCAGAACTTCTCGTGGGGCAGAAAAATGACCTGCGGCATCAGATATCCTCGATTTCATTCAGATTGCGCCCCGACAGAGCGGCTTTCACCGTCTGATCCATACGACGGGCTGCAAAAGCATCGGTCACTTGCGACAGACGCTTGGTCTGCTGCTCGATGGCGTAACCATCGGTGCCTTTCATCAGTTCGGTCAGTTCCTGCACCTGCAGATCGATGACCATGCGCTCTTCGGCGTCGAGCAAACGCTCGCCATCCGCCTCGAGAGCGCCCTGCACCGCTTCGATCAGGCGCTGCGCATCGACTTGCTGCTCGCGAAGAACACGGGCGACCTTGTCGTCATTGGCGTGCTGGAACGAATCTTTCAGCATCTTGGCGATTTCGCCATCGGTCAGGCCATAGGACGGCTTGACCTGGATGCTCGCTTCAACGCCCGAACCCAGTTCACGGGCAGAGACGCTGAGCAAGCCGTCGGCATCGACCTGGAAGGTCACGCGAATTTTCGCCGCACCGGCCACCATTGCCGGGATGCCGCGCAATTCGAAGCGAGCCAGAGAGCGGCAATCGCTGATCAGCTCACGCTCGCCCTGCAACACGTGGATCGCCATGGCCGACTGGCCGTCTTTATAAGTGGTGAAGTCTTGAGCGCGAGCGACGGGGATGGTGGTGTTGCGCGGAATCACCTTCTCCATCAGGCCGCCCATGGTTTCCAGCCCCAGGGACAGCGGGATCACGTCGAGCAGCAGCAGTTCGCCGCCATCGCGCTTGTTGCCGGCCAGCGTATCGGCCTGGATCGCGGCACCAATGGCCACGACTTGATCCGGGTCGATTTCGGTCAGCGGCTGACGGCCGAAGGCTTCGGCGACGGCTTCGCGAACACGTGGAACGCGGGTCGAACCACCAACCATGACCACGGCGTGCACGTCTTCCAGCTCAACGCCGGAATCGCGGACGGCGCGGCGGCAGGCTTTCAGGCTGCGGGCGACCATTGGCTCGATCAGCGCATCGAAGGCTTCGCGGGTCAGCTGTGCTTTCCAGTCGCCGTAGGCAACTTCAACACTGTCTGCATCTGTAAGGGCTTCTTTGGCTGCGCAGGCGGTTTGCAGCAGGCTGCGCTGTGCGCCCGGATCGAGGTCGGCGGACAAACCGGCGCTCTCGATAATCCAGCCGGCAATCGCGTGATCGAAGTCATCGCCGCCCAGCGCGCTGTCGCCGCCAGTGGCCAGCACTTCGAAGACACCGCCAGTGAGGCGCAGAATCGAAATATCGAAGGTGCCGCCACCCAAATCATAAATCGCGACCAGGCCTTCGGCATGTTGATCCAGACCGTATGCCACCGCTGCGGCGGTCGGCTCGTTGAGCAGACGCAACACGTTCAGACCGGCGAGTTTCGCCGCGTCCTTGGTAGCCTGGCGCTGAGCATCGTCGAAATACGCCGGAACGGTGATCACCGCGCCCACCAGCTCACCGCCAAGAGTGGCTTCAGCGCGCTGACGCAATACTTTCAGGATATCGGCGGAGACTTCGACCGGGCTTTTCGGGCCCTGCACGGTGTCGATGAACGGCATGTGCGATTCGCCGCCGACAAAGCGGTACGGCAACTGATCGCCCAATTGCTTGACGTCGGACAGACCACGACCCATCAGGCGCTTGACCGACAGCACGGTGTTCAAGGGATCGGAGGACGCAGCCAGTTTGGCTGACTCGCCGACTTCGACGCGATCGGCGTGATAACGCACGGCGGAAGGCAGGATGACCCGCCCTTCGGCGTCGGCCAGCGGCTCGGAAAGACCACTGCGCAACGCAGCGACCAGCGAATTGGTAGTGCCCAAGTCGATCCCCACAGCCAGACGACGCTGGTGCGGTTGAGGACTTTGGCCGGGTTCGGCGATCTGCAGTAGGGCCATCGTGATCAGGACTTATCTGTATATCAGGCGTGCGACCGGAGCGGCACTGGGTTAATCGTCGAGGCGCTCTTCTAACTGGCGCACTTCGTAGGTGAGCTTGTCGAGGAACTGCATGCGCCGCATCAGGCGTTCGGCCTGTTCGCGCTGCGCTGCATCATCCCAACAGGCTGCGAAGCTTTCGTTGAGCTCTTCCTGGGCGGTTTTCAGGCGACGCTTGAAGGCCGCGACACCGTCCAGATCGGCACTGTCCTGCAGATCTTCGAGCTCTTCGCGCCATTGCATCTGCTGCAAAAGAAACTCGGGATCGTGGACGGTGACTTCCATCGGCACTTCATGCCCGCTGATGGTCAGCAGGTAACGTGCACGCTGGGCCGGACTCTTGAGCGTCTGGTAGGCATCGTTGAGCCGCGCAGACTGTTCGAGCGCCGACCGCTGCTCGCGCTCGGAAGCATCGGCAAAGCGGTCAGGATGAACGCCGCGCGCCAGCTCGCGATAGCGCGTGGCCAACTGCTCGAGATCCAGACGAAAGCCCGGTTGCAGCTCGAATAAAGCGAAATGACAAGGAATACCCACGACAAGCCTCAGATGTTGAAGCTTTCGCCGCAGCCACATTCACCGCGTACGTTGGGGTTGTTGAACTTGAAGCCTTCGTTCAACCCTTCCTTGACGAAATCGAGCTCGGTGCCGTCGAGGTAGGCCAGGCTCTTCGGGTCGATGATCACTTTCTCGCCGTGACTCTCGAACACCTGATCTTCTGCAACCACCTCGTCGACAAACTCCAGCACGTAGGCAAGGCCGGAACAGCCCGTGGTGCGAACACCCAGACGAATCCCTTCACCCTTGCCGCGCCCGTCGAGGGAGCGTCGCACGTGTCGAGCAGCCGCTTCTGTCATGCTGATAGCCATCGTTGACTCCTTACTCGTCGCCCAATGCTTAGATCAAGCCTTTCTTCTGCTTGTAATCGCGAACGGCGGCCTTGATGGCGTCTTCAGCGAGAACCGAGCAGTGGATTTTCACCGGCGGCAGGGCCAGTTCTTCGGCCAGCTGAGTGTTCTTGATGGTTTCAGCTTCGTCCAGGGTCTTGCCCTTCATCCACTCGGTAGCGAGGGAGCTGGAGGCGATAGCCGAACCGCAGCCGTAAGTCTTGAACTTGGCGTCTTCGATAACGCCCTGATCGTTGACCTTGATTTGCAGACGCATCACGTCGCCGCACGCCGGAGCGCCGACCATGCCGGTGCCGACATCAGGATCTTCCGCGTTCATCTTGCCGACGTTGCGCGGGTTTTCGTAGTGGTCGATGACCTTTTCGCTGTAAGCCATGATTCTCAATCCTCACTCATCAGGGCCGCTCTTGAGACCCTGCAACTGCGCTGCGTAAACCGCCGCGTCGCTACAGGATCTGTATCCGGCGGCTTCTATATTTAGTGTGCCGCCCACTCGATCTTCGAGATATCGACGCCGTCTTTGTACATGTCCCACAGCGGCGACAGAGCGCGCAGCTTGGTAACGGCCTCGCAGACTTTCTGCGCGGCGTAGTCGATTTCTTCTTCGGTGGTGAAACGGCCGAAGGTGAAACGGATCGAGCTGTGTGCCAGTTCGTCGTTGCGGCCCAGGGCGCGCAGTACGTACGAAGGCTCAAGCGACGCCGAGGTGCAGGCCGAACCGGACGAAACCGCCAGATCCTTGAGCGCCATGATCAGCGACTCGCCTTCAACGTAGTTGAAGCTCAGGTTCAGGTTGTGCGGAACGCGGGCGGTCAGGCTGCCGTTGACGTACAGCTCTTCCAGGTGCTCGACCTGCTTGTAGAAACGGTCGCTCAACGCCTTGATGCGGACGTTTTCGGCAGCCATGTCTTCCTTGGCCACACGGAACGCTTCGCCCATGCCGACGATCTGGTGAGTCGCCAGGGTGCCGGAACGCATGCCGCGCTCGTGACCGCCGCCGTGCATGGTCGCTTCGATGCGCACACGCGGCTTGCGGCTGACGTACAGCGCGCCGATGCCTTTAGGGCCGTAGGTCTTGTGAGCGGAGAACGACATCATGTCGACTTTCAGTTTCTGCAGGTCGATTTCGACCTTGCCGGTGGACTGAGCGGCGTCGACGTGGAACAGGATGCCCTTCGAACGAAGCAGCTCGCCGATGGCGGCGATGTCGTTGACGGTACCGATTTCGTTGTTCACGTGCATTACCGACACCAGGATGGTGTCTTCGCGCAGCGCGGCTTCGATCATGGCCGGGGTGATCAGGCCATCTTCGGTCGGATCGAGGTAGGTGACTTCGAAACCTTCACGCTCCAGCTGGCGCATGGTGTCGAGGACAGCCTTGTGTTCGATCTTGGAGGTGATCAGGTGCTTGCCCTTGGAGGCGTAGAAATGTGCCGCACCCTTGATTGCCAGGTTGTCGGACTCGGTGGCACCGGAGGTCCAAACGATTTCACGCGGGTCGGCGTTGACCAGATCGGCCACCTGACGACGGGCGTTTTCGACGGACTCTTCGGCTTTCCAGCCGAACACGTGGGAACGGGACGCCGGGTTACCGAAGTTTCCGTCGACCAGCAGGCATTCACTCATTTTTTGCGCAACGCGCGGATCGACCGGGGTGGTCGCAGAGTAATCAAGGTAAATCGGCAATTTCATGGACTATCTCCTAAATCAGGCTGGCTGGCGTGCCGCTAGCTCTCTGGCTGTCATTCGACGGCGGACGCTTCAATCTTGTCCAGGCGCGGCGCCTTGCCATTGCAACGACGCTGATCCTGACGCTGGGCCACTTCCTGCACCTCACGGCGAGTTACGAGGTCGGCCAAGCTGATACCGCTGAGAAATTCGTGAATCTGCAGGCTCAGGTCGCACCACAGGTGATGGGTCAGACAGGTGTCACCGGAGTGGCAGTCGCCCTGGCCCTGGCATTTTGTTGCATCGACCGATTCGTTCACCGCATCGATCACCTGAGCCACCTGGATGCCCTGCATGTCGCGGGACAACTGGTAGCCACCGCCCGGACCGCGAACACTGGAAACCAGGTTACTGCGGCGCAGCTTGGCGAAAAGCTGTTCGAGATAGGACAGGGAGATGCCTTGGCGCTCGGAGATATCGGCCAGGGACACCGGCCCGTGTTGCGCGTGCAACGCCAGGTCAAGCATGGCGGTCACGGCGTATCGGCCTTTTGTAGTCAGTCGCATGGACAATTACCACGGAGTTCGGAATGGGCGGGAGTATGCAATTCCCGAGCATTTAAGTCAACTATAAGACCTAGTGCTTTAGTCGGGTTTACCCGCAAAAGAGCGCGCGAATGATAGCAGGGTCTGCGGCCTAATGGCACACCGGTCGGCAGCAGCCCTGCAAGTGCGTCAGTGGAGCTTGGATTCGTCCTTGCCCTTGACGCAGGCAAAGTCTTCTTCACGCAGCTCGGGCAGGTCTTTCGCACAGTAATTACTGCCCAGATCCTTCAGCGCGCCGCACATCCCCTCCAGACGTCCGTCCACCGCTTGCAGGTGATCGAGCAACTGGCCAATGGCGCGCGCCACCGGATCGGGCATGTCTTCGCTGACGCCATAGGCATCGAAGCCGATCTTCTCGGCCATCGCCTTGCGCTTGGCGTCCGCCTCATCATCGGACTTGACGATGATACGCCCCGGAATCCCCACCACAGTGGCGCCCGGAGGCACTTCCTTGGTGACCACGGCATTGGACCCGACCTTGGCGCCAGCACCCACAGTGAACGGACCGAGCACCTTCGCACCCGCCCCCACCACAACCCCATCGCCGAGAGTCGGGTGACGCTTGCCCTTGTTCCAGCTGGTACCACCCAGGGTCACGCCCTGATAGATCGTCACGTCGTCGCCGATTTCAGCGGTTTCGCCGATCACGATGCCCATGCCATGGTCGATGAAGAAGCGTCGACCGACCTTGGCACCCGGATGGATCTCGATCCCGGTGAGCCAGCGACCGAAGTTCGACACCAGCCGTGCCAGCCATTTCAGATCGTTGCGCCAGAGCATGCCGGCCAGTCGATGAATCCAGATTGCATGCATGCCGGGGTAGCAGGTCAGGACTTCAAAAGCGTTACGCGCCGCCGGGTCTCGGTGGAATACGCTCTGGATATCTTCACGCAAACGCTCGAACATCATTAATCCTTCCGCTTAAGGAGCTCGCCACGGGCCGCTTTCTGGGTTTCCGTGAGGATGCCACGCAAAATATTCATTTCCGCCCGGCTGACCGAGCTGCGTCCGTACAACCGGCGCAGGCGCGCCATCAAGTGCCGCGGCTTTTCCGGATCGAGGAATTCGATGGCCACCAGAGTCTGCTCCAGGTGCTCATAGAACCGCTCCAGCTCATCCATGGTCGCAAGCTCTGCGCTTTTCACGGAGGCCACTTCTTCCTTCTCGATCTTGGTCGGCTGGCCTTGTGCAGCCAGCCACGCCATGCGCACTTCATAACTCAACACCTGCACCGCCGCCCCGAGGTTCAGCGAGCTGAACTCAGGATCGGAGGGGATGTGCACGTGATAGTGACATCGCTGCAGCTCGTCGTTGGTCAGGCCGGAATCTTCACGACCGAACACCAGCGCAATTTCCGCGCCCTGCCCGGCCTCCTCGACCACTTTGGTCCCGCACTCGCGCGGATCCAGCAATGGCCAGGGAATGCGCCGATCACGAGCACTGGTGCCGAGCACCAGATTGCAACCGACCAAGGCGTCTTCCAAGGTGGCGACGACTTGCGCGTTTTCAAGGATGTCACCGGCACCGGAAGCACGGGCATCGGCTTCGTGATGCGGAAAGACTCGCGGATCAACCAGTACCAGGCGCGACAGGCCCATGTTTTTCATGGCGCGCGCGGTCCCGCCGATGTTTCCCGGATGGCTGGTGTTGACCAGGACGACACGAATATTTTGCAGCACGGCGGGCGCTCTCGGACTCGGCAAAGGGGTGCAAATCTTACAGAACAGCCTACCGTTAAGCTATGAAAGCGAACAGCGACCTTCACCTGAAGAAAAGTTCTGATAGAATGCGCGGCTTTCTTTAACAACCTTAGGTGACACATCCATGCAGCCCATGCTGAATATCGCGCTGCGCGCCGCCCGCAGCGCCAGTGAACTGATCTTCCGCTCCATCGAGCGCCTGGATACCATCAAGGTCGACGA
The DNA here is from genome assembly GCF_002112885.1 of Pseudomonas sp. B37(2017). Lineage (NCBI taxonomy): Bacteria > Pseudomonadati > Pseudomonadota > Gammaproteobacteria > Pseudomonadales > Pseudomonadaceae > Pseudomonas > Pseudomonas sp. B37(2017). Next base: position 349,601 of record NZ_NEIX01000004.1, read on the forward strand.
AAAAGACGCCAAGGATTACGTATCCGAGGTCGATCGCGCCGCCGAACAGAAAATCATCGACGCCCTGCGCAAGGCTTACCCGAATCACTCGATCATGGGTGAAGAGACCGGTCTGCACGCCGGCACCGGCATCGAAGGCGAAGAATACCTGTGGATCATCGATCCGCTGGACGGCACCACCAACTTCCTGCGCGGCATTCCTCACTTCGCTGTCAGCATTGCCTGCAAATACCGTGGTCGCCTGGAACACGCCGTTGTTCTGGATCCGGTTCGCCAGGAAGAATTCACCGCCAGCCGTGGTCGCGGCGCTCAACTGAACGGTCGTCGCCTGCGTGTCAGCGGTCGTACCAGCCTGGACGGCGCTCTGCTCGGTACAGGTTTCCCGTTCCGTGACGACCAGATGGACAACCTCGACAACTACCTGGGCATGTTCCGCGCCCTGGTTGGCCAGACTGCCGGCATCCGCCGCGCCGGTTCGGCAAGCCTGGACCTGGCTTACGTGGCCGCGGGCCGTTTCGACGCATTCTGGGAGTCGGGTCTGTCCGAGTGGGACATGGCCGCTGGCGCCCTGCTGATTCAGGAAGCAGGCGGCCTGGTGAGCGACTTCACCGGCGGTCACGACTTCCTTGAAAAAGGACACGTTGTTGCCGGCAACACCAAATGCTTCAAGGCAGTTCTGACGGCAATCCAGCCGCACCTGCCGGCCTCGCTGAAGCGCTAAGCGTTTCGCGAAACCAAAAAAACACCCTTCGGGGTGTTTTTTTATGGGCATGAAAAAGCACCCCGAAGGGTGCTTTTTTTATAAACAGTCAACCAATCACTGGCCCGGCTCGTTCTGCGACAGGATCAGCTTGCCTTCCTTGTCGACCGGAATCTGGTTGCCCGGATCACGATCCATCCGCACCTTGCCTTCCTTGCCGTCCAACGAATACCGGACGTCATAGCCCACGACCTTGTCGCTGATGTCATTCACGGTATTACAGCGAGTCTGAGTCGTGGTGTAGGTATCACGCTCCTGCATACCCTCCTGAACCTTGTTACCGGCGTAACCACCACCGACCGCACCGGCCACCGTGGCAATCTTCTTGCCGGTGCCGCCGCCGATCTGGTTACCCAGCAGACCACCTGCCAGCGCACCGACCACGGTGCCGGCGATCTGGTGTTGATCTTTCACCGGCGCCTGCCGGGTCACCGTCACATCCTTGCACACTTCACGTGGAGTCTTGATCTGTGTTTTGACCGGTTCTACGGCCAGCACTTGCGCATACTCAGGGCCGCTTTTAACCAGGCTGTAGGTGGCAACAGCACCCCCGGCAGTCACACCGACAGCACCCAATACCGCACCAACCAGCAACGACTTGTTCACATGAACCTCCTGACCATCACATGCGGGACGCGCCCGCGCTTCTCCCAGCCTTGGAGCAAAAAAAAAGACGCGAGTTCAACTCGCGTCTTTTTTGACTGACAACCGGGAAAACGATGGCCGTTATGGACGGTCGTCGACTTCCTTCTCGGCGTTGACCGGGGGAATCAGGTCTTCGGTCGACAGGTTCAGCCAGATCAGCACCACGTTGGCGATGTAGATCGACGAGTAGGTACCCGCCAGAACACCCACCAGCAGCGCCAGGGAGAAGCCGTACAGGTTGTCACCGCCGAAGAACAGCAGTGCCGCGATCGCCAGCAAGGTCGAAACCGAGGTCGCGATGGTCCGCAGCAGGGTCTGCGTGGTCGAGATGTTGATGTTCTCGATCAGCGTGGCCTTGCGCAGTACGCGGAAGTTCTCACGCACCCGGTCGAACACGACGATGGTGTCGTTGAGCGAGTAACCGATGATCGCCAGTACCGCCGCCAGCACCGTCAGGTCGAAGGTGATCTGGAAGAACGACAGGATACCCACGGTCACGATCACGTCGTGGATCAGCGACACGATGGCGCCGACCGCAAACTTCCACTGAAAGCGGAAAGCCAGGTAGATCAGGATGCCGCCGAGCGCCAGCAGCATGCCCATGCCGCCCTGGTCGCGCAGTTCTTCACCGACCTGCGGGCCGACGAACTCGACGCGCTTGACGGTCGCCGGGTTGTCGCCGCCGACCTTCTGCAGCGCTTCCGCCACCTGATGGCCCAGCTGCGGGTCTTCACCCGGCATGCGCACCAGCAGATCGGTGGTCGCGCCGAAATTCTGCACCACGGCTTCGTGATAACCGGAAGAAACCAGCTGCTCGCGCACTTTGGTGACATCGGCCGGACGCTCGTAGGTCAGCTCGATGAGCGTACCGCCGGTGAAGTCCAGACCCCAGTTCATGCCCTTGTGGAACACACTGAAGATTGCCAGCAAGGTCAGAAATACAGTGACGCCGAACGCAAAGTTGCGGACGCCCATGAAGTTGATTGTACGTAACATGGCAGCCCCTTAAATCCACAACTTCTTGAAGTCACGACCGCCGAAGATCAGGTTGACCATCGCGCGGGTGACCATGATGGCCGTGAACATCGAAGTCAGAACCCCGAGGGACATGGTTACTGCGAAGCCCTTCACCGGGCCGGTGCCCATGGCGAACAGGATGCCGCCGACCAGCAAGGTGGTCAGGTTGGCGTCGAGAATCGCAGTGAATGCCCGACCGAAGCCTTCGTTGATTGCACGCTGCACGGTCATGCCGGCGGCGATCTCTTCACGAATCCGCGAGAAGATCAGTACGTTGGCGTCGACCGCCATACCCATGGTCAACACGATACCGGCGATACCCGGCAGGGTCAGCGTGGCGCCCAGCAGCGACATCAGCGCCAGCAGCAGCACCATGTTCACCGCCAGTGCAACGGTGGCGATCAGACCGAAGAAACGGTAGATGGCGATGATGAACAGCGAGACGAACAGCATGCCCCACAGCGACGCATCGATACCCTTGGTGATGTTGTCCGCACCCAGGCTCGGGCCGATGGTGCGCTCTTCAGCGAAGTACATCGGCGCAGCCAGACCACCGGCACGCAGCAGCAGCGCCAGTTCGGACGACTCGCCCTGGCCGTTCAGGCCGGTGATACGGAACTGAGCACCCAGCGGCGACTGAATGGTCGCCAGGCTGATGATCTTCTTCTCTTCCTTGAAGGTCTGCACCGCGACGTCTTTCTCGACGCCATCGACCACTTGCTTGGTGTAAGTGGTGACAGGACGCTGCTCGATGAAGATCACCGCCATGCTGCGACCGACGTTGCTGCGGGTTGCGCGGCTCATCAGCTCGCCACCGTGGCCATCCAGACGGATGTTCACTTCAGGCGTGCCGTGCTCGCCGAAACCGGCCTTGGCGTCAGTCACCTGGTCACCGGTGATGATCAGACCACGTTCGATCTGGGCAGGAGGACGTTTGCCTTCACGGAACTCGAAGGTCTCGGAAGTGGCTTTCGAAGCGCCCGGCTCTGCAGCCAGACGGAACTCGAGGTTGGCCGTCTTGCCGAGGATACGCTTGGCTTCGGCAGTGTCCTGCACGCCCGGCAGCTCAACCACGATACGGTTGGCGCCCTGACGCTGGACGATCGGTTCGGCAACACCCAGCTCGTTGACGCGGTTACGTACCGTGGTCAAGTTCTGCTTGATGGAGTATTCACGGATTTCCGCCAGCTTGGCCGGGGTCATCGCCAGACGCAGCACCGGTTGACCGTTGAGGTCGGCCGGAACAATGTCGAAATCGTTGAAATTCTTGCGGATCAGCGCACGGGCCTGTTCGCGGGAATCAGCATCGCTGAAGCCCAGCTGAATGGCGCCATTGAGTTGCGGCAGGCTGCGATAACGCAGTTTCTCTTTGCGCAACAGGCTCTTGACGTCGCCTTCGTAGACTTTCAGGCGGGCGTCGAGGGCTTTGTCCATGTCCACTTCCAGCAGGAAGTGCACACCACCGGACAAGTCCAGACCCAGCTTCATCGGGTGCGCGGCCACGCTGCGCAGCCATTGCGGGGTGGTTTGTGCCAGGTTCAGCGCGACGACGTAGTCATCACCCAATGCCTTGCGGACAACGTCCTTGGCCGGCAGCTGGTCTTCAGCCTTGGTCAGACGGATCAGACCGCCCTTGCCGTTCGCAGCCAGGCTCGAAGCCTTGACGTTGATCCCGGATTCCTTGAGCGCGGTGCTCACGCGATCCAGATCGGCCTGATTGACCTGCAGGGCCGTGCTGGCGCCGCTGATCTGAATGGCCGGGTCATCGGGGTATAGATTCGGAGCGGAATAAATCAGACCGATCGCCAGCACCGCCAGGATCAGAATGTATTTCCACAGAGGATATTTGTTCAGCATCACGCCGCCCGTTATGAACGCGGGGCGCCTTGCGCGCCCCGTCGATTGAGTAGAAGTTGGAACCTTAGATCGCTTTCAGCGTGCCTTTTGGCAGCGTGGCGGCGATGGCGCCCTTCTGGAACTTCATTTCCACGGTGTCGGAAACTTCCAGAACCACGAAGTCATCGGCCACTTTGGTGATCTTGCCGGCGATGCCGCCGGTGGTGACCACTTCGTCGCCCTTCTGCAGGCTGCTCAGCAGGTTCTTCTGCTCTTTGGCGCGCTTGGCCTGTGGACGCCAGATCATCAGGTAGAAGATGACCAGGAAGCCGACCAGGAAAATCCACTCGAAGCCGCCGCCCATAGGCGCTGCAGCCGGTGCAGCCGCGTCAGCCATGGCATTAGAGATAAAAAAGCTCATTTAGCACTCCAGTTGCAAATGTTGAATCTTGGGGTCAGAAAACTCAGTCCAAAGGCGGAACGGGAAGCCCGCGTTTGGCGTAGAAGGCATCGACAAAGGCGGCCAATGTACCCTGTTGAATAGCCTCGCGCAAACCAGCCATCAGCACCTGATAATGGCGCAAATTGTGGATGGTATTGAGCATGCTGCCGAGCATTTCGCCGCACTTGTCCAGATGATGCAGATAAGCGCGGGAGAAGTTCTGGCAGGTATAGCAATCGCAGGTCGGATCCAGAGGCGAATCATCATGGCGATGGAACGCGTTACGGATCTTCAGCACGCCTGTATCAATGAACAGATGCCCGTTGCGGGCATTACGGGTTGGCATCACGCAATCGAACATGTCCACACCGCGGCGCACACCCTCAACCAGATCTTCCGGTTTGCCAACGCCCATAAGGTAACGAGGTTTGTCAGCCGGCATCATGCCCGGCAGGTAGTCCAGCACCTTGATCATTTCATGCTTGGGCTCGCCCACCGACAGACCACCGATGGCCAGGCCGTCGAAGCCGATCTTGCCCAGACCTTCCAGCGAGCGCATGCGCAAGTCCTGGTGCATGCCACCCTGAACGATGCCGAACAGCGCTGCCGTGTTGTCGCCATGGGCATTCTTCGAACGCTGGGCCCAGCGCAGCGACAGCTCCATGGACACACGGGCCACGTCTTCGTCAGCCGGGTACGGGGTGCATTCGTCGAAGATCATCACGATGTCCGAGCCCAGATCGCGCTGGACCTGCATCGACTCTTCCGGGCCCATGAACACTTTCGAGCCGTCGACCGGGGAGGCGAAGGTCACGCCCTCCTCCTTGATCTTGCGCATGGCGCCGAGGCTGAACACCTGGAAACCGCCGGAGTCGGTCAGGATCGGGCCTTTCCACTGCATGAAATCGTGCAGGTCGCCGTGCTCCTTGATCACTTCAGTACCCGGGCGCAGCCACAGGTGGAAGGTGTTGCCCAGAATGATCTCCGCGCCGGTGGCGACGATGTCACGCGGCAACATGCCCTTGACCGTGCCGTAAGTGCCCACCGGCATGAAGGCCGGGGTCTCGACGGTGCCACGAGGGAAGGTCAGACGACCACGACGAGCCTTGCCATCGGTGGCAAGCAACTCGAAAGACATACGACAGGTGCGACTCATACGGATTCCTCTGGGCCGCGGGGAGCGGGATTACGGGTGATGAACATCGCATCACCGTAGCTGAAAAAGCGGTATCCGTTATCGACCGCGGCTTTGTAGGCAGCCATGGTTTCCGGATAACCGGCGAATGCCGAGACCAGCATCAACAGCGTGGATTCGGGCAAATGGAAATTGGTGACCAGGGCATCGACCACATGGAACGGCCGGCCAGGGAAGATAAAGATGTCGGTGTCGCCGCTGAACGGCTTGAGCACGCCATCGCGGGCGGCGCTTTCCAGCGAACGCACGCTGGTGGTGCCGACAGCGATGACTCGACCGCCGCGCTCACGGCAAGCGGCGACTGCATCGACCACGTCCTGACCGACTTCCAGCCATTCGCTGTGCATGTGGTGATCTTCGATCTTCTCCACGCGCACCGGCTGGAAGGTGCCAGCGCCGACGTGCAGCGTGACGAATGCCGTCTCGACACCCTTGGCGGCGATCGCTTCCATCAGCGTCTGATCGAAATGCAGCCCGGCAGTCGGCGCTGCCACCGCGCCGAGTTTCTCGGCATACACGGTCTGATAGCGCTCGCGATCCGAACCTTCGTCCGGGCGGTCTATATAAGGAGGCAACGGCATGTGCCCGACGCGATCGAGCAGCGGCAGCACTTCTTCGGCAAACCCCAGCTCGAACAGCGCATCGTGACGCGCCAGCATCTCGGCTTCGCCGCCGCCGTCGATCAGGATCTTCGAACCCGGCTTCGGCGACTTGCTGGAACGCACATGGGCCAGCACGCGATGGGTATCGAGCACGCGTTCGATGAGGATTTCCAGCTTGCCGCCGGACTCCTTCTGCCCGAACAGGCGCGCCGGAATCACCCGGGTATTGTTGAACACCATCAGATCGCCCGGGCGCAAATGCTCCAGCAGATCAGTGAATTGACGGTGTGCCAGGGCGCCGCTGACCCCATCCAGGGTCAACAGGCGACTACCGCGACGCTCGGCCAAAGGATGGCGGGCAATCAGCGAATCAGGAAGCTCGAAGGTAAAGTCAGCAACGCGCATGATGGGGTTCGTCTAGCAGGGCCGGAAAGTCTAGCGGAAATATCAAAAATTGACCATGAAACGTGATTGACCAACGGTAGGCACCTCTCTATACTTCGCCGCCATTGAGCCCTGATGGCGGAATTGGTAGACGCGGCGGATTCAAAATCCGTTTTCGAAAGGAGTGGGAGTTCGAGTCTCCCTCGGGGCACCACATAGCAGTTTCTGAGAGTCTCTATTAGCCTCTCAGACCCAGAGAAACCGGCCACTTGGCCGGTTTTTTTGTGCCTGTCTGTTTATCCCTATCTCCCCTTATCCGTTGTATCCCTGTATCCCTGCTTGTATCCTGAGAAAAATACCGAACTTTGGGATACAAGGATGAAGCGCGCAGACATCAAGCGCCGCCCTCTCGCTGATACGACACTTGCGGGATTGGAGTCGGAATTAAAGGAATACCGAGAGCTGGACGGAAACGGCCTCTACTTCAGGGTAAAACCTGATGGTGGTAAATCCTGGCAGCTCCGCTACAAACGTCCGGCGGGCAATTGGGCTTGGATGGGGCTGGGGGGTTACCCAGAAGTAAGCGGTGCGTTGGCACGGGATAAAGCTGCTGAACTGCGCAAGGTCGTGAGCAGCGGGGCCGATCCTCTCGAACAAAAACGCTCTGCCAAAGCGGCAATTGATGCTGCCAAGACTCGTACCTTCCGAGCGGCTGCTGAAGCTTGGCTCAAGGCCAAGGAAGAAAAGGGACTCGCTCCTTCCACCCTTAACAAAATCCGCACTTATCTCGACAAAGACATACTCCCGGCGCTGGGAGATAAACCCTTGGACGAAATCACTCGTACTGACTGTGCGGAGCTCCAAGCATCACTTGAAGCCCGAGACGCACACAACGTCGCGGAAAAGTGCCGCACGTGGATCAATCAGATATTCGGACGAGCCATCGGCTTAGGCCTCACGGAAAACGATCCTGGCAGTCGCCTCCGAGATATTGCAGCTCAAGCCCCAAAGACTCAGCAGCATCCTCACTTGCTGGAGCCAGAGTTGGCAGAGTTCCTCCAAGCACTCAAAAACACCCCGAGCAGGCTGACGGCCCGAACTGCTGCATGGCTCTGCATCTGGACCGCATCCAGACCGGGCATGGTTCGATTAGCTGAATGGAAAGAGTTTGACCTGGATAAAGCGATATGGACGACGCCTGCCGCCAAGATGAAGATGCGCCGAGACTTTGTGTGTCCACTCCCTAAGCAAGCGCTTTCCGCTCTCAAAGAACTTCATTGCCTCACAGGTCGTAGTCGCTGGCTGTTCCCTGGGGTGGGCGCTAAGAACCCAACGATTAGCGAAAACACCATCAACAAGGTCTTCGCGACAGTTGGTTACAAGGGGCGATTGGTTGGTCATGGTACTCGTCACACCGCCAGTACTCTGCTCAGGGAACACGGCTGGCCGAAAGAGCACGTCGAAGCGCAGCTTGCTCACAAAGAAGAGGGAATATCGGGGGTCTACAACAAGGCTCAATACCTTGAGCATCGAGTGAAGATGATGCAGTGGTATGCAGATCACCTTGATGCGTTAGCAAGCGAAAAGGTAATCAAGGGACAATTTGGAAAAGCGGTATGAATGCACTTATTCATACCACCTTCAAAATCCGTGTTACAGGTGTAACTCGTGTAACGATGCCGGTCAAACGCCCGGATTCATTGACTTTCAATCCCGTTACACTCTTGCACGACCTTCCGTACATGCGATGTAACGCACGCCGTTCGTGTAACACCAGAATAAGCCCCTCGCGTGCTGCGGGCCAAATTTCTCCAGACTGGGCCAGAGCGCAAATATCGCTGGAAACGCATCCAACTCGCAGGGCGAGGGATATAGCGTTACACGTAGAGAACCATGGGCATGATTGAAACTCATCCAATTTTGCACACGGCGCTAACCGCCGGCCTGCTTCAATATCTCTCCGGTCAACCGCTCTATGAGCTCTGCAATGAACAGATCACTGATTTATGCGAGCTAATCAATCAATGCTGCGTACGCATCCAGAACGGCGACATAAGCAGCGATATGAGCAGCATGTGCATACAGACAACGATGCATGAAGAGGCCATTTTTCAGTACGCCTCAACCGACAAAAAAAATCGTCTTGCACATTGGGTTCGCCAATACAGCAGCTGCCCTTCAGCTTCGGAGCGCGATGCATATGCAGCCTATGTCATGGCCTGCGCAGTAAAAGCGCTAAGCGCATTAGCTGACTGGATGCGCTCTACGGAAGACGAGGCATGGTCACATGTTGCTGAACCTCCCACGGATTGTCCGTGGGATATTTATTGTCTCGTCGTAGAGGGACAGGTCGATCCCATTGAACGCATTCAGGCACTAGAACAATACGTGCTGTTTCTGGAGCCCATAACAACCCTACCCTGCTTGATCAGTGACGAACTGACCCCTACTGCTTACAGAGCAATCAAGAACGCTATACGCACTAAGGGCGGCATCATCAGCGGAATGGAGCGTAACGAAGAAATCAGCGCACGGGATACAGCAATCATTAGGCAAGGTCGCCACTACGTGACGAGCGGAATGCCACGAAGAAACGTAACCACGGCGGTACATGCTTGGCTGGAACGGGAGGTTTCCAAACCGCCCAAGCAGCGCGCGGAGTGGCTGACGCTGGAAACCGAAAAAGCGCTGACCCGCAAAAGCGTAGAGGCCATACTCAAGCGCAACTTTGTGCTGTGAACAAAGGTTCACCGAAATTTCAATTGGAAGTGAACTGCTTCCCGCAGACGATTTTCTAGACCATTGCTCTCGTTGTCCAAATCAATCGAGAGCAATACCTATGAACACCTCTGTTACCGATTTTCCCCGCAAGACTCCCGTCAACACCACCTCACTTTTTGATGCCACTTCAACTTTGATCCGCATGCGGGAGGTGGAAGGCATTGTGGGGATGAAGCGTTCGACCATCTACAAACTGATGCAGCGCACCGACTGCGGCTTTCCGCAGCCCGTCAAGCTGAGCAACAGCAACGCACGCGGCGCCCCTGTCGCCTGGGTCCTTTCCGAAGTTCAAGCATGGGCGCGCAGCCGCATCGAGGCACGCGATCAGGTGGCAGCATGAGCCACAAGACTGCAAACAACGCTTTGATGCATCCCTTTTCCGTGTTGCGTCGGATCGGTTTCTCGACTCGCGTCATGCAGCGCCTTGAACGCTACCGCAGCCAGCAGGACAAGCAAGGGCGCGTTGTCAGCGTGCTCAGCTGGGCCGACGGCACCTGGTGCGCCCTCTCCCTTCACTGCGAAAAGACCGGGGCCGTGGTCGTCGACGAGGGCCAGCAGGTCGACGCCTACGAAGATGCCCGCTCCATGCTCAGCGGCGGATTCCTGCCCCTTCTCTCCCTGCGCTGGGAAGCCCATGCCTGAAACAAAAACGCCTCCGGGGGCGATCCGGAGGCGTCGAGGTCAATCTACATGCCCGAACAATTTATGCCGCACCTGAAAAATCCGCAAGCCATCAGCGCAGTTGCACTTTCGAAAAACGGACGTTACTCTCTGGCCGTCGCTGCAAATTCAGCGACCGGGTTTGGCGACCCGAGTTACTTGGCGCACAGGCGCCCCATCCGACAGCAGGCGCTTTTTTTGTGCCCGCCGTTTCGTGTTATGGCAGCTGTGCGTGGGAGACCTTCGGGTCTGCCGGGTTCCAAGTTCCCGGTTCGCCAACCTGCGCACAGCTGCCACCCTAAATCGTTTGGCGACGATCAGTGGCAGCTCCATCTTCAAACTTGGAGTGTCACCTATGCCTGCCCTCAATCCGTCCAAAATTCGCGCCGCTGCACACCGTGCAATGGCTCTCGCCGCTTTACACGCCAACTCCAGCCTCGCTACACGCCTCTCCCGCTACAACGCTCACATGGCCAAAGCCCGCGCACTCGAAACCGCAGGCGGTGCCCAATGAACAACGCCCTGAGTTTCGCCCTGCCCGAAGATCTGCTCTGCGTGAATCCAACCGCCGAAGCCGGCGTACCTATCGATGCCATCACCTGCGCCATTGACCGTGCTGACTCGGTGCTGACGCTGCTGGAGGATCACTTCGAAAACGAATCCTCGCGCCTTGCTAATCACGTCATCGCCGCCGTCCTCTGGGACGTGCGCGGCACCCTCGGCCTGATCAAAACGCTGGCCATGCACGGTGACAACACTTCGGCCCCTGCGGTGCCAAAAGGCGGTGCGCTATGACCACCTCCACCACGCTGGGTCACGCCACCTTTTCCCGCGTCAATGCCTCTGACCTCAAGCTGTTTCGCGTCAACGCCGGCGTGCCAGTCGAGGACGCACTAGAAATGGCGTCGTTGCTTCAGCATCACGCGAATCAACTCAATTTCGACGCTGCTATGAGTGACAACGGCGAGCGTTTCAGTTGGCCCGCCCTATACCTGGGCGAGATGGCCAAAGCATTGATCGACGACATCAACGACGCGCTGTTTCTGCCGAGGGCTGACACATGAGCCAGCGCCCGAACAGCACTGCGAAACGTCCAAGCTTCGCCGACGTGAAAGCCGCCGCGCTGACAGACATTGATCGTGTCTTGTCGCATTGGCTGCCCAACGGCAAGCGCGTCGACGGCGGCAAGGAATACACGGCCCCGAATCCGACCCGAAGCGACAAGCGCGCCGGATCGCTCAAGGTCAATTTGAGCAAGGGCACCTGGGCGGATTTTGCTACCGGCGACAAAGGCGGCGACCTGATCGATCTGGTGCACTATCTCGACGGCGGCACCGACGTTGAAGCCTGTCACAAACTGGCCGACAGGCTGAACGTTGCGCCCGGCGTCGCCAAGACGAAAGCAGCACCGAGCAATCCCAAGGCAGCAACATGGAACGCCATCCAGCCGATCCCTACCGAGGCCATGAACAAGTGCCCGGCCAAGCACCGTGATCACGGTGTGCCGTCCAAGGTGTGGATCTACCGTGACGCGCAGGGCCAGCCCCTCATGGCGTTGTATCGCTTCGACCTTGGTCCGGATGAAGACGGCAAGCTGAAGAAGGTCTTTGCGCCCCTGACGTGGTGTCAGCGTGCCGATAGCCAAACCAAACAATGGCGCTGGCAGGGTCTGCCGGATCCGCGTCCGCTGCTGCGCCTTGATGAACTGGCCCAGCGCGCTGACTCACCGGTGGTTCTGTGCGAAGGCGAGAAAGCTGCGGATGCCGCCGCCGAGTTGCTGTCGGACTACGTGGCCACCTGCTGGCCGAACGGCTCCAACTCCTGGCACAAAGCCGACCTGACGCCGCTCAAGGGACGCGACGTTCTGTTGTGGCCGGACAACGACGACAGCGGTAAAACCTGCATGGCCACCGTTGCCGAAAAGCTGCGCGAAATCGGCGCCGCCTCGGTCCGAGCCATCACGCTGGAGGTGTTCAAACGCAAGCCGACGCTGAAGAACGACCGCGCCGCCTTCGCCAAAGGTGGTCAATGGGATGACGGCGACGATGCCGCCGATGCGCTCGCCAAAGGCTGGACCGCCGGCCACTTCGCCGAACTGGAAAGCAGCGGCGAACTGTTCGGTGTGATCGAAGAAAAACCGGTAATTGCCCAGGTGGAACCCAAGCCGGAATCAGAGCTAGAACCGAAACCCAAAGCAGCAGCCAAGCGCCCGGCAAAATCGAAAAACGACCTGATGCCCGGTGGCTTTCGCCTGACGCCCGAGGGTGTGTTTTACGCAGGCGACGACGGTGAAGCACGCCCGGTATGTTCGCCACTGGCAATCCTTGCGCGTACCCGCGACGAGAAGGGCCACAACTGGGGCTTGCTGGTCGAATTCGACGACCCCGACGGCACCAAGAAACGCTGGAACATCCCAGCGCGCACCATGACCGGCGACTTTGGCAAGGACGTGCTCGGCCCATTGGTGGACATGGGGTTGCGTCTGGCCGGCAGTCGTTCGGGGCGCAACGCACGCAACGATTTGCAGAGCTACCTGGGCGGCTTCGACAGTGCGCAACGTGCGCGTCTGGTCACTCGTTTGGGTTGGCATGACAACGCCTTTCTGTTGCCCGAGCAGCAGGTCGGCATGCACGCGGAACACCTGCACTTCTATGAGGCCGGCGCGCAGCTTCCGCCGATCAGCGAGGCGGGTACGTTGGAACAATGGCAACAGCAGATCGGCGCGCTGTGCATCGGCAACCATCGCTTGGCGTTTGTCGTCGGCGTGGCCTTCGCCGGTCCCTTGCTGCACATGCTTGGCCACGAATCGGGCGGCTTTCACCTGTACGGCGATAGCTCCGGCGGCAAGACCACGCACCTGCAAGTTGCCGCCTCAATCTACGGCGGGCCGCGTCTGGTGCGCTCGTGGCGCTCGACCGACAACGCTCTGGAGTCGATCGCTGCCGCGCATTCCGACGGGCTTCTGGTGCTCGATGAAATCGGCATGTGTGATGCCCGGATCATCGGCGAGACGGTCTACATGCTCGGCAACGGCACCGGCAAAGCCCGCGCCAATGATCGAGGTCAAGCAGGCCGACAGGTGCAGGAATGGCGCCTGCTGTTTCTCTCCACCGGTGAGAAGACTTTGGCCCAGCACATGGCCGAAGCCAACAAGGAGCTGAAAGCAGGTATGGAGGTGCGGATGCTCGCCGTCCCGTCCGATGCCAGCAAAGGCCTTGGCATGTTCGACACGCTCAACGGTTTCGAGGATGCCGCCGCTCTGTCCGACGCACTCAAAGCGCGGGTGGCGAACTACTACGGCACCCCGCTCACCGCGTTCTTGACCGCATTGTGCGAACCCGGCAAGCGCCACGGCTGGGCGGCAATCCTGCGCCGCACGCTGGAAGGCTTTATAGCCAAAGCGCTCCCCGCCTCTGCCAGTGGACAGGCACACCGTGCTGCGGCGCGCTTCGGTCTCGCGGCGGCCGCTGGCGAGCTGGCCACCGCGATGGGCATTACCGGTTGGCCGGACGGCACGGCCACCACGGCCGCTCGGGTGTGCTTGAACGCATGGCTGAACGAGCGTGGCGGCGCCGGAAACTTCGAAGGCGATGCGATTTTGGCGCGGCTGCGCCAGGTCATCGAGCGCTTCGGCGAAAGCCGTTTCACCCGCTGGGAATCGGCGGCAGCGAAGATCGACGAACACGGCCCACGCACCATCGACCGCCTCGGCTTTCGCAAGACGCTGGAACACGGCATGGGCGACACCATGCACACCACCAACACCTATTACGTGCTGACCGAGGCGTGGCGTTCGGAGATCTTCCGCGGCATGAACTTAACGGCAGTGAACAAGGAGCTCCTGCAGCGCGGTGTGCTGGAACCGAGCAGCGACGGCAAAGCATCGAGTCTGGTTCGTTTGCCCGGCCTCGGCCAACAACGCTGCTACATCGTGAAAGCGATTCCGGGAACGGATGACAGCGAGGCACGGGCTGCCTAAGGGCAACCCCGCTGATCGAGGTAGCGCCGGCTGATTCCCGGCCTCGCCAGCCGCTCATTTATCCCAAACTATTTTTGAAGGAACAAGACAGATGAACGAATTCCAAACTTCCACCGAACAACACGAAATGCTGGCCAGCGATCCAGATGGCCATGAAACAGGGCTCTCATTGCCCGTAGCAGCCACCGGCGAAGTAATCGGCGTATGTGAAAAGAAGCGAGTGTTGATGGGCGAAATCGAAGAGTGGACCAGCCACCGCGATAGCCTCCTCAGGGAGGCAGCGGAGCACTACGTGCAAATAGCGCCATTGGAAGCGCTCTTGGAAAACGAGGACGAACTCGATGCAGATCGACTGTATGAAATTCGAAAACAGTACAACACCCTCAAAATTCCTTACGACTCCTGCAAGACACGCGCTAGCTACGCAGACGCTCGAATTCGACGACGCGAGCAGCTGGTCAATCATGAAACCCTGATGGCGGGTTACGTCGAATCGATGACGAACTGGAAAGCCGACGAACAAGAGCTCAACGAGAAACGCGACAGCCTCAGCACCCGCTTGGCGCAGATCCAGCAGCAGGCAGAAGAGGACTTGACCAAGGCCCGGCAAGCCGAAACCGATGCCGCTACAGCCTATGCACAAGCCGTGGCCTGGGGCGACACCGAGGGCGAGAAAACCGCCAATGCCGACGCCCAGAAGGCTGCGAAGAATTTGGCGACTGCGAGCGAGCACCATCGTCGGCAACTTCTGATCATTGCCGCGCTGGAGCAGGAACTCGTCATCGTGGATCAACACATCGACGAGGCGCGGAAAGAGCACAAAACCATCGAACGAAGGGCGTTGCTCCTGGCGCAGACGGTTCTCGAGGAACAGTGGAACGAGAAAGCACAAGAGTTGCTGGCGATGGGCGGCAAGCTCTGGTCTGCCATCAGTCTTGTTGGTGGCGATCAAGTTACTCTTAGAAAACTGGTAATTCCTGAGGAGGGGGAAAACTTCAACAGCTGGACCAGTACAGATCTGTGGGAGCGCGCCTCCAAATACTCAACCCAAGACGTTCTCTCGTTGTAATGCGCTGAGCCACCGAAACAGCCTACGCAGGTAGGCTGCTTAACCTCCACAGGCTACAAAATGATCATTCAATTTGACCTTAGAAACACCCCCAACTGGAAAGACCTACTGAATGCACGAATAGTCTCCTTAAAGGAAATGCTGGAATTCGTGGACAAACCTCGCATAAAAACGAAAGTCGAGATTCTCACCGTGAAATTGATAAAAGCCGAGATCATCAGCATCCGAGAGTATCTTAAACTGTCAGAATAGCGCTGAACTTGTGAGCCGCACGAACATTCAAACTGTCATCAAACAAATGTAGGAATCAAACATGTCCAAACTTGCCGAATACCGCCAGCTCGAAAAGCACCTCGCCGAACAGCTTCAGGCTTTGGAAGCGCTGAAGAGCGATGGCGCGCTGAAAAAAGAGATCGAGTTCGAAACCAAGCTGCGCGAGTTGCTCAACCAATACGGCTTCAGCCTCAAGCACATCATCAACCTGCTGGATCCGCAAAGCACGAAGCGCGCTTCAACACCAGCGGCGGCACCTGGCAAGCGTAAGCCTCGCGCTCTGAAGGTCTACAAGAACCCGCACACCGGCGAAGTGGTCGAAACCAAAGGCGGCAATCACAAGACGCTGAAGGAGTGGAAAACCAAGCACGGTGCCGACGAAGTTGAAAGCTGGGTGAAGAAATAACGCAGCTTGAATAAAAGGCCTCTCAGAGGCCTTTTCTTTTGTTGATCACATCCTTCGCGCCTGAGAACTCAACATCTAAGAATCGCTACCATCAGCAAAAGGAGTCAACGTTGTGGACACAATGAGCAGACGTGAAATTGGCGACCTGTTGTCTCGGCGCCTCTCGCAATGCGCTTCACCTGCTCGATACATGCCGACCATAGTCTGTCTGTCGAGGTGATCGGCCCCGACCAGCGACAATTCACCGTCGCGAATATTGATCGCTCCAGCGCAGCTCTACCCATCTTGGCTAATGCTAGGTGCCTTGGCTTACTCCCTCGACTGCTTTCCTGTAGTTCGCTGCAGCCTTCTCGATCATCACTCTGCGCTCTTAACGGGTGATGAAGCCTTCCGCGAAGTATTACTCTGCCCTCCCAACCGCTAGAAACGAGCTGCTCCTGGCTGCTCTCGACGATTTTTTCTCGACGACCGCGTCTGCCCACTAGCCGCCGCTCACGGACGTCTGCTTTCGGCCAGAAGCGGACGTTCCCACGTGACCACTAGCAGCCAAATGCGGTCATTGGTTTACTCCAACTAAATTAATTCATCGGGATGCTATGGTGTGTACACCTAAATTTGTTTTTACTATGGCCAAGGACGTGCGGGATGTTCGTATACCTCGATGAGACTGAATTCGGAGAAGGCGCATTTAGTGGATATGCCAGCCTAATAACTGAGGAACGCATCCGCCAGGAGGTTATCGATGATGCATTAGAAAATCTTCGAATCGATACCGACCGTTTCCTGCCTCCTCAAAAAACTATGGATGATAGAACTCTTGAAAGAGGATACTTTCACGCCGCCGATGACAGCAAAAATGCTCATTCCCATCTTTGCAACGCTATAAACAAGTACGTTACCGGAAACTTTAAATCACATATTTTTCATGCAAGAAAAAACAGTTTTTCTGGCATTGAAGAAATTTACGATCTTGCATCAAAGCTTGCTGTAGTGGGTTTATTTTCAAAAGCGCGAGAACTCACATTCATTTTTGAGGGTAGGCATGGAATAAGTGTGCAGACACTATTAGAGGAGTGGTGGCCAGACCTGTGGAAAGGATTGAGCCAAAACTGCTTTTCAGCTCCATTTATCGTCAAATATTACCCAAATGTAAAATTCGAAATTTCCGACAAAAGCAATCCTGGATCACAAGTTGTAGACTTTATGCTTTGGTCATCGCAGCGAGCAGCCTATGCGAACGACCCCAAATGGTTCGAACGGTTAAATGGATGGGCCAAGAGCAGCACAACCACCATCGACGGCGGCTGGGACGGCCATAGTATTACTAGGCTCATTCCAGAAAATTTGAATCTGAAGCGATACGACATAGAAGATTGCCTAAGAGGGACTCCACTTTTGGGTCTAGATAATGATCTCTATACAATTTTAATAAACGTACAAAAAGTAATTAACAATATTCACTCACTCCCCAACAAAATCTATATTGATCACTTCTATTCGGATGTAGATTTTATTGTTAGGAATCGGCAAGCAAAGCAGGGGGTTGACTTTGTCATAAGAATGGCTGATTGCTTTATAAAATTATTTGACAACATTGCATTGATTTCATGTGAAACCCCTCCCAACGAAAAGACTTTTTGGCTTATGGCACGCAAGTGCATGGCCTTGACACTGCGCGATGAGTTAGAAGCCAAAATTCACGCAATTAGACTTTTCGATGTTCGAAGCGATTTGATTGAAAATCATCCCGCACTACTGGAGGAAGGTCTTTCCTAGGGGTATGAATGTCTGCTATGGGTACGATTCTGTTGAAAAAGGTCGGCAATTGTTTGCACCTCAGAAAAGTACGCGTCCGATCGAAACCTTTACTTTTAGACTCCGACTTCACCTAGCAGCGTGCAAAACAGGCATATTCACCAGTCAATGATCTGGCAGTTTGGGCAGACCGATTTTTTCGAAAGAATCGGCACGATAGGAGCCCGTCAGGCCAGGCTCCTATCGGCCAAAAGCAGGCGCTCGCTAAGAGGACAGGCTTTCTACTTCACAACCACGTATTGATCTGCGCCAATGGAGTACTGGTATGGAACGCCACCTGTGATAAAAAGATCGTCCTTAGAGGGGGATATACCGTTGAGGGCAAGAAAGTGGATTAGGTAAATACCTGAATTTTCGATTTTCTGTACAAATGTTATCTCATAGCTCTCGCCTGCTCCAACGTTCACGAATTGTAGTGGTGCACGGTTGAGAGTTCCCGCATAGCGTCCAGAAAGGAGGCTGATCGGCTTCTTGTAGATCGGTTTCCCCTCTGCGAAGGCAACGGGTACCAGAGTCAAGGCGTCATCATCCAAGGTAACTTTGCTTTCCTTGTTGCCAAGGTTGGAAAGAATCACTTTAACCTGAAGCAAGTTTTGCCCATCCATGAGTGGCTGAACCGATGATTCGACTTTTGCCTGGATATGCGGTTTTTGCGTGGTCCTCTGATCCAACTCCTTCAGTGTATATTCTGTGACTTCCTTTTCCTTTTTCACATACACAGTAGAGTAATAACCCCACACAGCGACAACGATCGCAGCTATGATCGTCGTCGCATGGGCGAGGATCTGAGATCCGAGATGGATTTTTTCGATTTTGCTGAGCGAACTCTCTGGCATTCTTAGCTCCTTGTTAAACAGGCGGGGCATTATTACTTGAGGGGGCAAGCCAAGACTCTCAGCCTAGTATGGATGCTCCCTTGAGCGCGACCATTATTAGTGTAATTGCCGAATCGAAATCATCCCCCCTTCGATACTCAGGAATTTCACCTCGGCATACTCTATTACTGCCCCCCGCCGGCTAGCCAAACCTAAAGTGAAAATTAAATGACTAGCTTGCCAGGTTAAAAAATTAAAGTCCGCCCGATCACGATTCAAACACTCAACCAAAGTTTCCGGCGAGTCCGAGAGCGGTTAAAAACTTGAAGTTTAGCTGTTCGCTTTTGCTGTGAACTCCGACAATTTAGCTTTAATATATTCAAGAGACTTCACTTCGGTGTTATGCCACGCTTGACTTCGGAGAATGTCAGAACTGGTAAAAGCAGGCGTATGATATAGACATTTTTTTGTGTCGAAATTTCCATTTGCGCAGAATTGACATTGAGTGATCTTAGATTCCCTACATTGGCCAGGAAGCTTTTTAATTGCATCGTATAAACGATCCCCATATATCTCAAAAATCCATTTGCCTTTGCAAATCTTAAGCAAAGTGTCCATGGAGTTTTGAAGGCTTAATCTATTAGCAAATTGATCTAGTTCATCCTTCTTTTTTAGCGCCTCGGTGTGCAGGCCTGCATTAGTTATAGATTTTATTGACTTTTTGTAACCGAATGCAGATTTGTATTCAGATTCGCAAGCGTTTCTGAGAGCTTCAAGCGAGACGTAATATAGAAATTCCAATTCGGGAACTATTGATCTGTGGACGCTATCGATAAGGCTTTCATCAATCAGCTTGCTAGTGGCGCGCGTGGCTAGAGGGATTAAGTAGGCGGTCGAGCAATTATTGACGTAATGACTTTCAATTGAATAATACTCAAGGGTAAATATAGCTGGATCGACAGCCATTTCACCTCTGTAAAACCTTACGTCACGATCTATAATTCCAAGAACATATCGTTCAACCGGTATATTATCTGCGACCTCGCGAATATCTTTGATGTTAGCTATGACACCTTCGCAACCCTCCCTCGTTTTACAAAGGCTTTCAGAGGCGTATACGTCACAGTCAGCACCCACAGAGCTGGCGAGACGCTCGTAAATGGGAACGTCATCAATTCCTTCCACAACCAATACTGGTCTCTTTGAAATTATCGCTAGATTCAAAAGCTCAGTGGCGTCGAACAGCATTCCGTTGGCAGAATCTTGGTTCATCTCAGAGCTCCGTTGGTTTTAGTTCGACTAAGCTAGATGGTCGTTTATGAGCCAAAATAGGACTATGTGAAGCCACAATAATTTGGGTATCAGGAGCTAGATCTTGAAGTAACGGGATTAGTTGTCGCTGCCAATTAGCATTGAGAGATATTTCAGGCTCGTCGATAATTAAAAAGTCTCGCTCCCTTGCGTCAATAACTACTAGAGCCAAGAAGGTGAACAAATGCCTTTCCCCACTTGAGAGGCTGTCGATGTTTAAGCTGACACCTCTCACAATTAGCTGGACGCCTTGTTTGGTTATCTCAATTTTTTTGTTGCTCAGGAACGAATTGAAAGTGTCTACAAACTGATTGATTGCATTGAGCAACTGCTTTTCAATTTTTAACTCCTTAGTCATATTCCACAAAAGCTGCCCGAGAATAGGGTTGTTTGTGAGTGTTCCGTCTTGAATTCGTAGATCGGTAAGAACTCCGATGATTTTGTTCTTTGACTCATTTTCTGGT
The DNA here is from genome assembly GCF_002112885.1 of Pseudomonas sp. B37(2017). Classification (NCBI taxonomy): domain Bacteria; kingdom Pseudomonadati; phylum Pseudomonadota; class Gammaproteobacteria; order Pseudomonadales; family Pseudomonadaceae; genus Pseudomonas; species Pseudomonas sp. B37(2017). The sequence continues at coordinate 370,055 of NZ_NEIX01000004.1, forward strand.
CCGTCATTTAGCGCCTCAATAATACGCTCCTTTCCTTCAGCTATCTGAGTTGCTAGATCTTGGGGGAGGGGCAGATGCTGAGGTGTTTTATTTTCGGAGTCGATCGCCACAGCAAGAGTATCAAAAAGTGCATTTTGAATCTGCGATGACGCATAATCTCGCGCTTCTCGATACCGCTCAGTCAATAACGTTTCTATATTGCTCATATTGACACTTTGCAAAAATGCATGATCCCTATGCAGTAGGAGATCATTATTTTTACTTCGCAAAATCGAACGGGTGCGCGTGCGAAGAGTTCCTGTTCGATTTAGGAAAGCAGCCAAATTTTCTGATAAAACTTGAGATGCAGCACGTTCAAGTTTTACCTCGCTACTGCCAACCAGGAAACGAAATATATCGCTCCCCTCTACTTGAGCGGGCTGAATTGTTGTACCTCGATCAACCCCCATCGACAGCGATCTAGTCCTAGAAAGCCCGCTCGCGTCAAACTCTTTCCAATTAAAAGTTGAAGTCGCACTAATGCCTCCACCGGCCTCATCATCCTCCTCTTGTATGATTTTCACTTTGTGACCGATATCCATTTCATCTATCAAGGATATTTCAACGCACTTAACTTTCTCTTTAATTAGTGTGCTTTCGTCCTTGGAAAGCACCGCATGTATGAGCTTTAAAAAGGTAGTTTTGCCACTACCATTATCCCCATAAATAATTGAAGTTTGACTGTTCGAAAAGCGGACGGATGCCTCTAGTATTCGAGACTGAAAACCAATGAAACGAATGTGCTCTAACCTGAATTTCATTTTAACTCCATTTAATATTCTGTAATTCACTGAACAGTGGCAGAATGCCTGCTAACCATATTAGGTAATGCTTTGAACGCCTTCAAGCCTAACTCGTAGCGTAAGGAGCAATGGGTGTTGCTTTTTTTTGAAAAGGTAAAATTTCCACTTTGTCATTGACAGCAGCCCTCATTTGTAGTATATGCTTTCGCGACCTATATGATTGATGAACCTCTCATGATTCAAGGAGTCAGTTTTAATAGGATGGTTTATTCATGCGAGTGTGCTCATGGCCAACAATTTATTCATTTCCTACGATCTAAGATCACCAGGTCAAAGTTATTCCAGAGTCATAGAAGCCATTAAAAGTCTAGGCCCTTGGGCAAAAGTTCAAGAGTCAGTTTGGTATGTAAATGCTGCACTGACAGCAGAGTTCGCTGCAAAACATGTCCGTGCCGAGATGGATGAAAACGATCGTCTCATTGTGGTGGATGCAAGCAATAATGACGCTTATTGGTTCAATTTAACCGAGTCTGTCGCTAAGCACATGCAAAACAACTGGAATCATTAAATCGTTTTCTTTTATTCGCATGAGTTGGTGGCCGTTGAGCAAGCTGCCCGGAGCGCATAGTCGTTAAGGCCTCGCTCAAGCGATTAATATTCAGCTACACAAGCTTCATGTGTATTAGCCCTAGTTATTATATGTATTGTTGCATCTGCTCTTGCGTTTTTTAACTGCCCACTTTTGGCCCTAAACTCCACAACTCGATCGTCAGCTTCTGGCCGAAAGCTGCCGCTCACGGGATGCCGCTTTTGGCCGATTGCTGCCTGCAAAGACGATATTAGGATTGCCGTATCCGCATAATCGCATCTGTGATCGCTTTTGCATTTGTGTCTAAGGTCTCCATAGCCATCACAGCGTTATCTGCAACGACTGCTGCGCCACTGGCTGCAAGCCAAACGGCAACCTCCTCGATTGCCGCCGCCAGTGCATGCTGGTTGTGCAGGAGCAATGTCAGGGCGTCAGCAGTGGCGATATTAGAAGATGAGTTATTTGGCATGCGATCCATCCTGGAAATTAGGGTTTCGCGAAGCCTAGCTCATACGGCCGCAGCAGAGAGGCTTAGATACCGCATGCTTAAAAATTGCTACAACGCGAAGATGATTTGAGACTTTAGCCAATCGGTTGGGACGGGAGGCGGGCTACTGCATCCATCCATCAACGGAGCCAGCCAGCGTCTGCTTTCGGCCAGAAGCGGTCAGTTGTCAGCACCGTGAACTGCCTCAGCTAGCTGGTCATCGAAGTATTCCGTGTCATCACGGGGCTCTGAATTCAATCGCCGCTTGGCCTCGGCCAACATTTGAGGAAATGCGATTCGCTGGTTCAGAAAAGTAGCGACCATGAGATCTGACAGCTCTTTAAGAGGCGTGTCCCAGGAATCTCGACAATGCTGTAGTAACGTTGTCGGAGCCTCTCCTTTCCAAGGGCCAATGATGTTGGCTACTGTCGTCGGTTGGACCATTGGCATCAATTCGTACTGGTTGGAAAAACGGGATTCTACCGACAGATCGCACGTAGTGCGAAGGGCCGCTCTGGGTCGAAAACGGACATTTACGAATGGCTGCTTCTGGCCGAAAGCAGCCCGTTACGACTGCTGACTGATCGCTGGCAAAGCGGCCAAACTGATGATTACAGCCCGTTAATCGCATCAATTGGGCGGACTGGGAGTGGGGAATTACCTGGTCTCCTGCGCATGGACATGACCTCCTCCGTCCCTCTTTCGAGCATCGGAGCGTTACACCAGATGGCAGAGTTACACGCCTAAATGTTTGTGTACGCAGCCGATGTAACATCATAAATAATCAATAAATACAGTTACTTAACAACCATCGTTACACCAGTTACACGAGTTACACCGCATTTTTGAGGGGTACATGCCCCCACACCCCGTAAGCATCAATCCCACCAGCGAACGTCAGGTGTATCTCCCGCAGTGTGCCGGGGCCCCTGAGGTTTTCTTCGAGACACGGGGTCGGAAACCCGCGGGACTTTGGTAGCGGGAGAACTCCCAGCTTAGTGAACAGGTGAACTCGGTGAACTGCCTGTTCACCTGTGCATTTGCCCTACGAATTGACCGCTCAGAGATTACCGTTACCGTTCCGGTAACGATGCCCCTTTTTCTTCAAGATCCTTTCAATTTCAACGTTTGAATTTCAGTAAGCTGGAGCACCTTCCGCTACCAAAGTCCCGCGGGTTTCCGACCCCGTACAGATGAAATGTTTTCAGGGTCCCCGGTAGCTCACGCAGAGCAGATCGGTGAAAGTGCCGCATGAATCTCTACTTGCTAATCGAGCAAGCGGACTAGACACTTATTCAAGATTTTCTCACGCCCCCTTACTCGTACCCAGCCAGGAAGTGACCTCCGTTAGCTCAGCATGGACCTTCAAAACCTCGTCGATTTCTTTACTCACTAGTACACCGTCCGGGTGAAAATAACTTTGTCGCCTCCAATCAAATAGAAAATCAGGCTTGAATCTAACGTCAACACCAGCCTTCTTTTTAATATGAACACCCGCAGATTTGCGAAAATCCGTATAGAATTTTTGCAACCCTTTAACCTTAACATCTAGCTCTCTTCCATCTACCAAGTCGGTTTCCGTATAGAATCCAAAAACACTTGGCTTCGAGCCAATCATCGATACATGCGGATGGGAAGTCAGGTACTGGATTTTCCCCGGATACCCTTCATATCCAAAATCAAAATCCATGACATCCGGCACAGCACGTCTGAACTCTTCCCTATATTTATCATCTATAACACCCTCAAAGTGACCTTCCACATAAATTGCCGCAGGAAGACTTTCGAGGCGTTCATCCAATCGTATATCCGAATCAATTGGATTCCGACAATCAATACAAAAAGAAACTCGAATCGAGCTAGGCCTATGAAATGCTTGATAAAAAGACGATCGGGTATCGCAGGCACCTCTCGTTAGCATTATGGAAATATCGTCTGGAACCAACGAAACAATCCCGGTCAATGTAACCTTTGCCTCTGAGCAGTTTTCAAGCATTACCTCAGGCACTAAGACAGGAATAGGCCTATTACTGTCAGTAATAACCAAATTGTCTGATGTCGCTCCTTTCTCAAGTGCTGTTTGATCAAGAATAAAACTTTTCAGACTTTCCGGGTATAAATATGCAATACAAAACACTCCGACATCACTTTTTATAGGCGGCAATGTCTGCACTGGAAACTGAAAGGTTCGAAACTTAGCCGTCAGCGTCTTGTTATTTACAATTAGTTTTGATTTAAGATCGTAAGACTGACCAACAATTTCCGACTTAGCACTTGCCGGAATGGTTGGCAAATAAGACAGAGGACGATAAGTCGGCGCATAACGACTTAACACACCTTTTACGGTGACAGTAGAGCCGATTTTCAAATTGGCATTAAAAAAATCATCCGACAGCTTTTCCACTCTATACGGCGTGACAATCCTATTGCGAGCTTTTGTAAGCCCTATTCCACCGAGTCTTTTGAAGGGCAAAAATGCTTCTATCGCGTCTTTAAGACTTGTAAACAGTTCCATTGCCATACCTGCCACGCACCATCTCGGGTTGGGATTTCTTATATCATAATGCCACTGGGCTCTATTTTAGGTAACTAATGCAGCCCAATTTTTCATACGCTTGCTTTATAGCGGAAAAAGTCCTCATACGGTCTCCAATGCCTGAAAAGCAAAGGGCAGATAAATCTGTATCCCTCCTTGTATCCCTAAAGTAGAAAACCCCCTGAAACGCATATAAACTCTGCCCCAAGCGAGTCCCCCTCGGGCACCAAAATTAAGAAAGGTCTTGCTTAGCAAGGCCTTTTTTTTCGTCTGTCGGAAAGTGCCGCTGGCCCTCCGACGAGATCTCACACAGGTTCACCCCATGGAAACGTCACTGGAAACCGTCGCCCTGTTCTCCCTGAAACTCGCGTACGAGGAAGAAGGCCTGAGCCCGATCCTGCGCGATGACATGGTCATGGGCGACTACCAGAAAGACGTATTCGAACTGCTGGTGCGCCGGGGTGATGTCGAGACGATCCAGTTCAAGATGAACGAATGCCTGGCGCTGGCGATGGATGCGTTGGGTGGCGTCGAGAAACCGTTGGGGCGGGAACTGCACAAGTTGTCGACGGACTTCAGTCAGGCGCAGTCGCTGGAGCAGCTGGATCAGCCGCTCCTCGCGCTCAAGGGTTATTTGAAGGACATTCTTTAAGCTGCACAGATGAAGAAAGTGGCGCGCAGCTTCTATTTTGATATCTTGCCGTCCACTCGCTAGAGGCCGGTCAACCGCCTCATTTATCGCGCACTCGGGAATAAACCAAAATGGATGCTGTGTTGTGCTTGCTGGTGATGGCTGGAACCTGGCTGTGGGTGGTGAAGCAACGAGGTGAGTGGAACCTGTTGCTGGCCAACCTTGCCGGCGCCGGAAGTGGCGTGGTTACCGGCATTGTGTTCACGCTGATTTACGACGCAGTCATTGGTACGTCGATGGCGACACCCAACCTGCATCGCAGTCTGGTGGTGTTCATCACCAGCGCGGGCGTTCTGGCGGGGGTATGGCTGTGGATTGCCAATCGCCGTCAACCCGAACACCCGATTGCACGCCAGTTGCTCGGCGCGGTGTGTGGCCTGGCCGCGGGCATGGCGACCCTGCTGTTTCTGGCGGTGAATTATTTCCCCCAGACGTGACTGGACGGCGTGACTGTTTTGCGGTCAGCGCCGAGCCTTCAACACCCGAATCTCAGTAGGAAACCCATCCGCCCCCACCAGTTTCTTCCAGCCCACATACTGAAACTCGCCCCGCGAGTCGATGTAATCACCCTTCTCAACCGACCTGCCACCGACAATCGCCACGCGCTTTTCCTCACCACACCCGCCATCCGACGGCCGAACGGTGTAGATCACATACGGCTTCACATATTGCGTGGCACGAAAGTATTGGCCGCAGACTTCATCGACGGTAATCAACATGGTTTTCAGGCGTGCTTCGCCGTCCATGTCTTCGTGGAGTTTGAGGAAGGAGATTTCGCCGACATCGCTGTAGCCGAGTGAACGGGCACGTTGGTATTCGGGGGAGTTCTGGTGGGCGATCCGGCCTTGCTCGGCAGCCTGGTTCATTCTGTCGGCGAACTCGGCTTTGCCACGGGCAATCATCGCATCGGCCTCGGCCGCCACGTTTTCGCATTGAGCGAATTCCCCGGAGGCGAGGTACTGGGGAGGCAGGTTTGGGCGGTGCTCATTCATGCTCCCCTGGCTGTTCTCCAGATCGCCCGTCACCTCAAAGGCGCCGGGCACGCGACCGCTTTGGACGTCGGCCATTTTTTCCTGCATTCGCTGACAATTGGCGAGGTAATACTTCCAGCTGTTTTCCGGGTGCTCTTTCCAGGCGGCGAATGCCGGGGTCAGCGTGGTAGCAAGGACGAACGCACAAAACAGACGGCAGGTTTTGAGAGCAGGCATGAGTAGTCCATTACGGAGATGAAGTCAGTGGCGCGACGCTACTATTTTGCTATCTTGCCGTCCACTGTCGAGCAAGCTGCCAAGGGCCTGATCAACACCGATTCCGAAGGAAGAATGCGATGGAAATAGCCGTTATGTTTTTTGCCTGGGCGGCCATGTGGGTATGGGTCGTCAGGCAACGTGGTGCCTGGAATCTGATCCTCGCCAATGTGCTCGGTGCCGCCAGCGGCATGATGGTAGGCGTGGTGGTCTCGGAGTTTTACATTCGCCTGTTCGGGGCGGACCGGCCGCCCATACCCGGGCTAATGGGCACAGTGCTGCAGATGCTGACAACCGCTGCGGCGCTGGTGGGTGTATGGATGCTGGTATCCCATCGATCGCAGGTCGAACATCCTGTTGCGCGTCAGCTACTGGCAGGCCTTTGCGGCACCGTGGCCGGCCTGACAACATTCATGTTTTTTGCACTCAAATAATTTTGCCGGCGTTGAATGCGATGGTTGCTGTAGCAGCGGATGTCTATTTTGCTATCTTGCCGCCCATCTCAGCACTGCGAGCGCTGAATTCAGGTTTTGCAGGTTTAAGGAAAGGATCGAATGGAGTTTTTGCGTTTTCTGGCATTTGTCGCGGCCTGGGGTTTCATGTGGCGCTGGGTGGTGAAAAACCGCGGCAGCTGGAATCTGTTTTACGCCAACCTGGTCGGTGTCGCGGGCGGTTTCATTGTTTCGATGGTGGTGCTGGCGATCACTTTTTCATTGTTCCCGTCGGCGCATCGCTACGAAGCCGCGCAGACTGAAAACGTCGTGGCACAGCAGCAAGCCGAACCGACCTCGTTGCTGCCGGAAGCCGAGGCAGTTGCAAGTCCTGCTGCGCTGAAAGATGCGCCGGTGTTTGCCGCTATCGAGCCGGACAACAAGCCCTCTCCAGCGGATTCCGCGTTGCTGCCGAACTACGCCAGTCGCGCGCCGAAGACGATGTCGGTGCAAACCGTGATCGACCAGAGTGACGATGAGGGGCGCAAGGCCCTGACGGCGCTGAGCAAAAAATTGCGCGCCGATGCGCAGGGCGACAAGTCGATGCTCGCGTATGTCATGTGCAGCCCGTTCGTGACCAGCACCTTGCGCTTCCCTGCGTCTGCCCGGTTTGCCGACAGCAAAATCCTGACGCCGCAACGCTTCAAGGATCAGGTCTACACCTTCAGCAACACCGTCACCGCGCGGAACATGAATGGCGACGACGTGACGTACCGCTTCGACTGCTCCGTACAGGAACAGCCAAGAGTCGATGCGACGCCTGCCGAATGGCGCCTGTTGGCGCTGAAGCTGGAAAAAGCGGGCTCTTAAGCCTGGTTTAAGGGTTCGAGGCGCCGGCTGCGCTATCATCGCCGGCCTGTGCGCCTTGAGCTTTACCCCCGATGCCTCCGATACCTGATGACCTGAGCCCGTTGCCTGCTGTTCTGGCCGGGCCACTGCTGCGCCGACTGAAACCGACGCGCTTAGTGTTTTGGCTGGTCGGCAGCCGCGAACTGTCGTTGACCTTGCGCCTGCAAGGGGTAGGAGACATTCCACTGGATGCCGGGAAATGCACGGTCATTCCGGTGGGCACCCGGGCGTTTGTTCACCTGATCGACGTTCCGCTGGAAACCGCCCTGCCCTGTGACACCCGCATCGACTACGACCTGTTGATCGATGGCCAGCAGCCCATCGCCGACTGGGCGCCGCACCTGCTCTACGACAACGCCACCAGCCCGAACTTCGTCCTGCGTTCTCGCATCGACCAGTTGCTGCACGGTTCCTGCCGCAAGCCCCATCACCCGGCCGCCGACGGCCTGCTCTGCGTTGACCGGTTGCTGGCCGCCGAAACCGATCCGCAGCAACGTCCCGCCCTGTTGATGATGAGCGGCGATCAGGTTTACGCCGACGACGTTGCCGGCCCGATGTTGCGGGCAATTCATGCCCTGATCGAGCGCCTCGGCCTGTTCGGTGAGCACCTCGAAGGCGCGGTGGTCAGCGATAGCGCGAAACTCTATGAACACCCGGCCAGCTACTACCATCGTGCGGATTTGCTGCCGGCACTCGAGAGCAACGAGACACTGCGCGAGCGCTTCTTCGGCGGTGCGCGCAAGCCGATTTTCACCAGCAGCAGCGCCGACAATCACCTCGTGACGTTTGCCGAAGTCATGGCGATGTATTTGCTGGTGTGGTCGCCAACGCCCTGGGCGCTGGTCAACCCGCAGCCGCCGGCACTGACGCCGGAACGCCTCAAGCGCTATGCCCTCGAACAGACCCGCATCGACGGTTTCAAGGCCGGCCTCGGCCAGGTGGCCCGGGCATTGGCGCACCTGCCGAGCCTGATGATCTTCGATGACCACGACATCACCGATGACTGGAACCTGTCCGCGCAATGGGAGGAAACGGCCTACGGCCACCCGTTCTCCAAACGCATCATCGGCAACGCGCTGATCGCCTACATGTTGTGTCAGGGCTGGGGCAACAATCCGGATGCATTCAGCGCTGTACTGGAGAAAACCCGAGGCCTGAGCGCCAGCGGAGACGACCGCTATCTCGACGCTCCCGTGCAGGACGGATTGATTGAGGAATTGCTGCGCTTTCAGCAGTGGCATTTCGTATTGCCGACCAGCCCGGCGCTAGTGGTGCTCGACACTCGCACCCGACGCTGGCGCAGCGAAATGGCGCTCAAGCAACCGTCGGGTTTGCTGGACTGGGAAGCCTTGAGCGAACTGCAGCAGGAACTGCTCGACCATCCTTCGGCGATCATCGTTTCGCCGGCACCGATCTTCGGTGTAAAGCTGATCGAAACCGTGCAGCGAGTATTCAGCTGGTGCGGTTATCCACTGCTGGTGGACGCGGAAAACTGGATGGCCCATCGCGGCGCGGCCCAGGTGATCCTGAACATTTTCCGACACTCGCGTACACCGGGCAGTTACGTGGTGCTGTCAGGCGACGTGCATTATTCCTTCGTCTACGAAGTCCTGATCCGACACCGCAAGGCCGGCCCGCGCATCTGGCAAATCACCAGCAGCGGTATCAAGAACGAGTTCCCGCCTACCCTGCTGGAATGGTTCGACCGCCTCAACCGCTGGCTCTACTCACCACGCTCCCCCCTCAACTGGCTGACCAAACGCCGCCGCATGCGCATCGTCCCATACGTGCCGGAACACGCCGAAGCGGGTGAGCGGCTGTGGAATTCGGCGGGGATTGGTCAGGTGTTTTTCAACCAACAGGGGCAGCCGAACGACATCATCCAGCACAACGCGAACGGCGCACCGAAGACCCGGATGCTGGCGCCGGATTTGTCGGACTATCCTGATTAAATAAAAATGGCTGCCGATAAAACGGCAGCCATTTCAGACGCAACCGGGACAATCAGCTTTCGCCCAGCGCCCGAGCCACCCCTCTGACAATCATCCCCACCTCCCGCTCATCAATCGTCAGCGGCGGCAGCAGCCGGATCGTCTTGCCGCGAGTGACGTTGATCAGCAGTCCATGATCCCGCGCGGCAATCAGTGTCAGGTCGCGAATCGGCTGTTTGAGTTCGATGCCGATCATCAGCCCTTGTCCACGAATCGCCAGCACATTCGGATTGTCCGCCAGCTCTGCACGCAAGCGGGTCAGCAGGCACTCGCCTTGGACCCTGGCATTTTCCAGCAGGCCCTGTTCCTCGATGATCTCGAGCACGGTGCAACCTACCCGACACGCCAGTGGATTGCCGCCGAAGGTGCTGCCGTGGCTGCCGGGGGTGAACAGATCCGCCGCCCGGCCCCGTGCCAGGCAGGCGCCGATCGGCACGCCGTTGCCCAGGCCTTTGGCGAGGGTCATGACGTCGGGAACGATGCCTTCGTGCTGAAACGCAAACCAGCGGCCGGTACGGCCGATGCCGGTCTGGATTTCGTCGAGCATCAGCAGCCAGGCGTGACGGTTGCACAATTCACGCAGGGCCTTGAGGTAGCCAGGCGGCGCCAGTTGCACGCCGCTTTCACCCTGGATCGGCTCCACCAGAATCGCCACGATCCGCTGACCATGTTTGCGCTGCACTTGCTCCAGCGCCTGAAGATCGCCGAACGGCACTTTGATGAAATCCCCGGGCAAGTCATTGAAACCCAGGCGCACCGCCGGGCCATCGCTGGCGGACAAGGTGCCGAGGGTACGGCCATGAAACGCGTTGGCCATCACCACCACCAGCGGCTGTTCGATGCCTTTGCGCCAGCCGTACAGACGCGCCAGTTTCAGCGCGGTTTCGTTAGCCTCGGCACCGGAGTTGTTGAAGAACGCCCGCTCCATCCCCGCCAGCCGCGTCAGCTTCTGCGCCAGCGATTGTTGCCAGTCGATGCTGTAGAGATTGGAGGTGTGCAGCAACAATCCCGCCTGCTCGCTGATCGCCGAAACGATGCGCGGGTGCGAATGGCCGACATTGGTCACCGCCACGCCCGCCACCGCGTCCAGATATTCGCGGCCCGCCTGATCCCAGAGTCGGGTGCCCAGGCCTTTGATGAAGCTCAAGTCCAGGGGTTGATAGGTGTTCATCAGGGCGGCGGTCATGTCGGCAAACTCCAGCGAGGTGAGGTGCTGGCAGTATGGTTATCCACCTGAACTGGATAAACTCGGCAAAACTTCAATCATTTAAAAGCCAGGCTTGATAATGGATCTGTTCCAGTCGATGAGCGTGTACGTCAAGGTGGTGGAGTCCGGCAGCATGACGGCGGCCGCGCTGCAGTGCGAAATGTCCACGACCATGGTGGGCAATCACCTGCGGGCGCTGGAGCAACGGCTCGGCGTGCAATTGCTGCAACGCACCACCCGCCGCCAGCGACTGACCGAGTTCGGCAGCGTTTACTACCAGCGCTGTCTGGAAGTGCTCGGTCTGGTCGCCGACTCCGAACGCCTCGCCGAGCAGACGCTGGATGAACCGCGCGGCATTCTGCGGGTTACTGCGCCGCTGACCTTTGGCGTTGAACGCCTGGCCCCGGCGCTCAGTGAATTTTCCCTGCAATGTCCGCAGGTCAAACTCGACGTGATCCTGACCAACCGCCGTCCGGATCTGCTGGAAAGCGGTCTCGACGTGGCCTTCCGACTGGGCCACTTCGACCAGTCCAACCTGATCGCCCGCCCGCTGATCGACTACACCCTGACCGTCTGCGCCTCCCCGGAATACGTGGCCCGACGCGGCATGCCGCTCACGCCTGAGGAACTGCGCCAGCACGACTGCCTGTCCTTCGCCTACCCCGCCGGCGATGACTGGCAATCGGTGGAAAAACAGTGGCGCCTCAGCGGTCCGGACGGAGAAATCATGGTCGACGTCAAAGGCCCGATGCTGATCAACAGCTCCGCCGGCCTGCATCAAGCCGCGCGCACCGGCATGGGCATCGTGATGCTGCCGGACGCACTGGTGGAACAGGATCTGCGCGACGGCCGACTGGTGGTGGTGATGCCGGACTATCAGCCGCCGAACCGCCCGATGCATCTGCTTTACGCGCCGGATCGCTATCGGTTGCCTAAACTGCGTCGCTTCGTCGAGTTTGCCATGCAGATGTGGGGCAGACCGTAGGCAACGCGACTACTGTTGGAAATACACCAGGGACGGAATCAACGAATGAACAAAGGCATTTCAATACGCGACCTTATGCCCACGGAAGTGGAGGCAGCAAGGCAGTTTCTGGAGGCGCACGGCTGGGGCCATCGCACCGGAACCGCCGAACATTTCGCACAGCTTGTTCAGAACTCTCAGCGCACGGCCGTTGCATTGAGCGGCCAGCAGATTATCGGTTTCGCCCGTGGCATCACCGATGGCTTGTCCAACGGCTACCTGTCGATGGTCGTGGTCGACGGGCAACACCGGCGCGCGGGCATCGGGCGGGCGCTGGTCGAACATGTGATGGGCGATAACAGCGACATTACCTGGGTTCTGCGTGCCGGGCGCGAAGGTGCGGAAGCGTTTTTTGCCAGCCTGGGGTTTGAAACGTCGGTGATCGCGATGGAGCGTTTGCGGCTGAAATAGCCGACGGTTACTGTGACCCCGGCTATGCTCCACCCTCCTCCTTTTCCAGCATGGATGCTGCGCAATGCTCACGATTCTGCAAAACACTCCGATACGGGTTTACCTGATTTTTCTGCTGCTGGTTTATTTCGGCATCAAGGCGTTCTCTCCCCGCCGCGAAAGCCGTGCCTCGATGCTGATAACGCCCCCGGCGTTTTTGGCGTGGTCGCTGTATTCCCTGAATTTGACGATCAACCCGGCGCTGTTTTTGAGCACATGGTTCGCCGCGCTGTTGCTGGGCGGTCTCTCGGCCTGGCTGGTGTTCTCCCGGCGGGGCGTGATGCTCGACGACTCCGCGACAGGGCTAATCATGCCGGGCACGGTAAAAATCCTGATCATGTACCTGATGTTCTTTTCCTCGAACTACTACTTCGGTTACCAGAATGACGTGAATCCGGAGCTTTCCGCGTCGCCGGACATGCTGCTGCTCAAGGCCGGCATTTCGGGGTTCATGTGCGGCCTGATCAGCACTCGTTCGCTGAAGCTCTACTGGACGCTGCGTGGCCTGACGTCCCGGCGGCTACCGGAGAACGCTGTCGCCAATGAATGAGCCAAGGCACGCGCGGTGTCTGGTTGCCCCTCACAAATCATCCGGATAAATAATCGGCACCGCCGGCCCCTTGCTCCGTGACAACGCCGTCGCGCTCCCCTAAATTAGTCGGCCTGAAAAAGCCCCAGCGCTTTCTCGTCTCACCTCAAGTTAAAAAAGTAGTGAAATTTCAATGTCCGATTTCAACACCGCTGAATCCGTAGTCACTCTGTCGTCCAAAGCGGAATACGAAAACTCCATCAATCTTTCACAACACATCCCACAGGCGAAGATCATCAGCGAGATGGTGCTGGACGCGTTCCAGTCGAGCCGCGAGAGCGATCAGATCCGCGAACTGCGCGCCGCGATCCGTCAGGCCCACGACCGCTTCGATGACGACCAGGCTTACGAGCTGATGGGCGAACTCAAGCGCCTGAAGGACGCCGAAGCCGCCGACATCGCCGCCCTCGAAGACCTCAGCAGCAAGTTTCCGATCAGCCGCATCCTGTCCAGCTTCAAGGACGATCCGGCGTTCCAGGAAATCGTCTACGGCCTGGCCCTCAAGGTTCTGAACCAGACCCATCAAGCGATCAGCAGCCCGAGCGGCGGCAAGAGCAAGGCCGCACGCGCCAAGAAAGACGTCGAAGTGTTCAGCATCAGCAAGGACGGCCTCAGCGTGACCCTGCCAATGCGCACACCGCGTTCGCGCCTGAGCGTGGATCGCGAGGCGCTGGAATTCCTCGGTTTCACCTTCGTCGGTGAAGGCGAAGAGGCGGAAATCGAAGGCGAAACCTTCGTCGACAACGCCGGCACCGAGCACGCGATCAACCGCAAAAACATCATCACCGCGCTGCAACAGCAGACCGCGTTCGATGGCTACAGCATCGCCGCCCAGTAATACCGGCGCTGACGAAAAAGCCCCGCTCTGAAATTCAGGCGGGGCTTTTTGTTGTCCGCAGATTGGCGGTTATGCCGATGGGTGCACGGCGGCAATCATGTCGACTTCGATGGCTGCGTTTTTCGGCAACTGATAGACGCCGACGGTGGTGCGGGTATGGCGCCCGACATCGCCCAACACATAACTGAATACGTCCGATGCACCGTTGGCGACTTCGCTGAGGTCGACGAAATCCGGCGTGGACTTCACGTACACCGTGACCCGCAACAACGACCGGACCTTGTCCAGCGAACCGACTGCATCGACGATAAAGGCCAGACACCGCATCGCGCTGATACTCGCCGCGGCCTGCGCATCCTTGAGCGTCAACTCCTGCCCCACCCGCCCCGGATACTGAATCTTGCCCTCGGTGCGCGGCACCATGCCGCTGATGTAGATCTCATCGCGATGACGGATCAACGGCGCGTAATTGCCACCCACCGTGTTCTCGCCATTGATGTCGTAGTTCAGCTCTTTTGCCAGGGCAATGAATCGCTCGTCGCAGGTCATCCTCTCAGTCATTTCGCCCAGCCTCTTGATCGATGCATGAAAACCGCAGATTACGACAGTCGAGCGCCGAACAGTGCATGGCGCCATAACTGACAGGGTTGGATCCAAATCTAGGTCTTTTGCCAGTACATCGCAACCCATGGCTGCTACAACGAAAAAGCCCCGCACGACATAAACCGTGCGGGGCTTTATCTAAACTTGGAAATGACTTTAAACAGCGCTCAATCGCTCGACCATGTCAGGGAATTTTTCCACCAAACGGATCAGCAAGGCAGCCTGAGCGTTGGGCTTTGATTTCTCCTGCTCCCAGTTTCTAAGGGTGCTTGGACTTGTTCTGATTCGCCTGGCAAAAACCGCCTGTGACATGTGCAGTTTTTCCCGTAGCGCTACGATTTCCTGAGCACCGACTTCCGGGGCGGGTTTGTCCTCGAGTGTCGTATTACGTAGCGTGATTTTTCCTTCGCGTTGAGCCGCCATCTCATCAACGCCCTGCATCAATTCTGCAAACAGGTCGCGTTTTTTCATGGGGTACCTCGTGTTTTCAACTCTTTCTCTATAGCTCCCTTGAGCGCCTTCTCTTGCTCGGCGGTCAAATTCTCAAGCTCATCTTTGTCATAAATCGCAAACATCCAGAACTGGCCATCATTCATAAGCCAATAATAGATAACTCGCAAGCCGCCTCGCCTGCCCTTGCCACGACGAACATCAACCCAACGCAATTTTCGGAAGCCGCCTGTTCGTGGCATGACGTCGCCCGCATGCGGATTGCTTTGCATGTAGGTCTGCAGCTCACGATATTCGTCGTCCGTGAGGTAATGACCCAGGTTTGCGGTGAATAGTGTGGTTTCAAAGAATACTGTTCTCATCCAAAAACTATAAGCAAATTGCCTATAGCTGAACAATAAACACCTTTCGCAGCGAATAAACAATCCTCAACAAAAAACCCCGCTCATCTCTCGATGAACGGGGTTTCTCGTACAACGTTCGAACCTTACGGCGCGTACGTCAGCAGCAGCTCGGTCGGCACCTTGAAGTCCAGGGACATCATGACGCTCAGCGCGGTGATGGTGAAGATCGAGAACACGAACAGCTTGCGTGCCCAGACCGTGTCATCCACCGCCTTGTAGCCGGTCCAGGCCATGTACAGCCAGTACATGCCCATGGCCGCGGCGACGGCGAGGTAGCTCATGCCGGCGTAACCGCTGAAGGTCAGCATCAAGGTCGCCACGAGGAAGGCCAGGATGTAGATCAGGATGTGCTTCTTGGCCACCTGGATTCCGCGCTTCACTGGCAACACCGGAATCGATGCGGCCAGGTAATCGTTGAAGCGGAAGATCGCGATGGCGTAGGAATGCGGCATCTGCCACAGGCTGAACATCACCAGCAGGGTCAGCGCGGCCATGTCGAAGCTGTTGGTCACGGCCACGTAACCGATCACCGGCGGCATGGCGCCCGACAGACTGCCCACCAGCGTGCCGTGAACCGACTTGCGCTTGAGGTACAGGCTGTAGAAGCCGACGTAGATGATGAAGCCGATCACGGCGAACAGGGCAGCCAACGGGTTGGCCACCTTGTACAGCAACGCAACGCCGGCGACACCCAGGACGGTCGCATAGACCAGGGCCAGTTTCAGGGAGATCAAGCCCTGGACCAGCACCCGGTTCTTGGTGCGTTCCATCTTCAGGTCGATGTCGCGGTCGATGCAGTTGTTGAACACGCAACCGGAGGCCACAACCAGGGAAGTGCCGATCATGGCTGCCAGAAACACGGCCAGATCGACATGCCCTTTCGAGGCCAGGAAGAACCCGCCTGCCACAGAAAGCACGTTACCGAAAATGATCCCCGGTTTGGTGATTTGGATAAAGTGCTTGAGCGACATCGGGTCTACCTCACTTCGCCATCATGTAGGTGTGGATGCTGAACATGATCCACAGCGACAGACCGACCAGCAGCACGATCACGATGGCCGTAAAGACGAACGCAATCACGTTGTTACGTTGAGCGATGGAACGGTCCAGGTGCAGGAAGTAATACAGGTGAACGATCACCTGGATCACGGCGAACAGCAGGACGATCGCCAGCGTCGTCGACTTCGGCAGGGTCGGGAACATCACCAGGCCGAACGGGATGACGGTCAGGATTACCGACAGGATGAAGCCAATGGCGTACGACTTTACGCTGCCGTGGCCAGCATCATGGCTGTCATGGGAGTGTGCATTAGCCATTACAGGGTCCCCATCAGGTAAACAACGGTGAATACGCAGATCCACACCACGTCCAGGAAGTGCCAGAACAGGCTCAGGCAGCTCAGACGGGTCTTGTTGGTCGCCGTCAGGCCGTGCTTGTTGACCTGGTACATCATGATGCCCATCCAGATCAGACCGGCGGACACGTGCAGACCGTGGGTACCGACCAGCGTGAAGAACGCCGACAGGAAGCCCGAACGGCTAGGACCGAAGCCCTCGGAGATCAGCAGGTGGAACTCGTTGATCTCCATGGCGATGAAGCCTGCGCCGAGCAGGAAGGTCATGAACAACCAGCCCAGAACCTGCTGCTTCTTACCTTTGTACAACGCCAGCATGGCGAAGCCGTAGGTGATCGAACTGAACAACAGCAGAGCGGTTTCGCCCAGCACGTATGGCAGTTCGAAGATGTCGTGGCCCGACGGGCCACCGGCGACGTTGTTTACCAGTACCGCGTACACCGCGAAGATCGACGCAAACAGAATGCAGTCGGTCATCAGGTAGAGCCAGAAACCGTATACGGTCATCTCGCCCGAGTCGTGGTGATGGTCATCGTGCCCATGGTCATGACCATGGGCGTGTCCAGCATTGGTCACTAAGTTCGACATTGTTTAAGCCTGTTCCAACTTGGTTTCAACACGGGTTGCGGAAGCAGGGATCTTCCCGGCCGCTACCAGACGCTTGTGCTGCTCGGCTTCGATGCGCTCGATTGTTTCAACCGGCACCATGTAGCCCTGATCGTCACGTGCTGCGTGGATCACGAAGTAGATGACAGTGCCGGCCAGGCTGGCGATCGCCAACCACCAGATGTGCCAGATCATCGCGAAACCGAACACGGTCAGCAGTGCGCCCATCACCACGCCAGTGGCGGTGTTGTTCGGCATGTGGATCGGT
This sequence comes from Pseudomonas sp. B37(2017), assembly GCF_002112885.1. Classification (NCBI taxonomy): domain Bacteria; kingdom Pseudomonadati; phylum Pseudomonadota; class Gammaproteobacteria; order Pseudomonadales; family Pseudomonadaceae; genus Pseudomonas; species Pseudomonas sp. B37(2017). The sequence continues at coordinate 387,512 of NZ_NEIX01000004.1, forward strand.
TCGTACTTGGCTGGAGCCTTGTACGCGGTACCGTTTTCCTTGGCCTCGGTGAACGGATCGATGCAGTCTGCTTTTGGCAGTACAGCGAAGTTGTAGAACGGAGGTGGCGACGAGGTCGACCATTCCAGGGTATGGGCATTCCACGGGTCACCGTGTTCGCACATGTTTTCTGGCTTGTTGCGGTCACGCACCGACACGTACAGCTGGATCAGCTGGCAGGCGATACCCACAGCGATCATCACCGCACCAAACATGGCAACGTACAGGTACGGTACCCACTCAGGGTTGGTGGTGGCGTTCAGACGACGGGTCATGCCCATGAAGCCCAGAGCGTAGAGCGGCATGAACGCGACGAAGAAGCCAGAGATCCAGAACCAGAACGCTGCTTTACCCCAGCCTTCGTGCAGCTTGAAGCCGAACGCTTTCGGGAAGTAGAAGCCGAAGCCTGCGATGTAGCCGAATACCGCGCCGCCGATGATCACGTTGTGGAAGTGAGCGATCACGAACAGGCTGTTGTGCAGAACGAAGTCAGCACCCGGGATGGCCAGCAGTACGCCGGTCATGCCGCCGATGGCGAAGGTCACCATGAAGCCCAGGGTCCACAGAACCTGGCTGGTGAAGCGCAGACGGCCCTGGTAGATGGTGAACAGCCAGTTGAACAGTTTCACACCCGTCGGGATGGAAATCAGCATCGTCGCCAGACCGAAGAAGGCGTTGACGCTGGCACCCGAACCCATGGTGAAGAAATGGTGCAGCCAAACCATGAAGCCCAGTACCGAGATCGCGCCCGAGGCGTAGATCATCGAGTGGTGGCCGAACAGTTTCTTGCCGGTGAAGGCCGAGATGACTTCCGAGAAAATGCCGAACGCCGGCAGGATCAGGATGTAAACCTCAGGGTGGCCCCATGCCCAGAACAGGTTGACGTACATCATTGGATTGCCACCAAGTTCATTGGTGAAAATGTGGAAATCCATGTAACGGTCAAGGGTCAGCAGTGCCAGGGTAGCGGTCAGGATCGGGAACGAAGCCACGATCAGAACGTTTGCCCAGGTGCAGGTCCAGGTGAAGATCGGCATGTCCATCAGTTTCATGCCAGGGGTACGCATTTTCAGCACGGTCGCGAGGAAGTTAACCCCCGTTAACGTTGTACCCAGACCCGATAGCTGTAGCGCCCAGATGTAGTAGTCCATCCCCACGCCAGGGCTGTATTGCAGACCCGACAGCGGTGGATAGGCAACCCAGCCGGTCTTGGCGAATTCGCCGACGCCCAGGGACAGGTTGATCAGCACGACGCCGGACACCAGCAGCCAGAAGCTCAGAGAGTTCAGGAACGGGAACGCAACGTCACGCGCGCCGATCTGCAGCGGCACTGCAAGGTTCATCAGGCCGGTGAAGAATGGCATCGCCATGAAGATGATCATGATCACACCGTGAGCGGTGAAGATCTGGTCATAGTGTTCAGGTGGCAGGTAGCCAGGCGAACCCTCGGTGGCCATGGCCAGCTGGGTACGCATCATGATGGCGTCGGCAAAACCGCGCAGCAGCATGACCATGGCGACGATGATGTACATCACGCCGATTTTCTTGTGGTCGACCGACGTCAGCCACTCGGTCCACAGGTAAGTCCACTTCTTGAAGTAGGTGATTGCAGCGAACAACGCCAGACCACCGAGCGCGATCATCGAGATGGTGACCATCACGATCGGCTCGTGGAAAGGGATCGCTTCCCAACTTAATTTACCAAACATCGTTTACTCCTCTGCCCCGGCAGCTGAATGCGAATTCGAGTCCATATCCGTTGCCGCCACTTCTTTCTCTTTCTTCTCGTGCTTCAGCGGCTTGCCCGGTTTCATGCCTTCGTACTTGTCGACGATGGTCTGGAACAGGTTCGGCGTGACCGAGGAGTAGAGCTCGACTGGATTGTTCTGGCTTGGCTTGGCAAGGGCTGCGTATTCAGCTGGTTCAAGCTGTTTAGGTGCCTTTTTGACTTCACTTACCCAGGCGTCGAAATCTTCCTGAGAAGTTGCGATCGCTTTGAATTTCATACCGGTGAAACCAGCGCCGCTGTAGTTGGCGGAGATACCGTCCATTTCAGCGTTGCGGTCAGCGATCAGGTGCAGCTTGGTGGTCATGCCCGCCATCGCGTAGATCTGGCCGCCCAGGCCCGGGATGAAGAACGAGTTCATCACCGCGTCCGAAGTGATCCGGAAGTTAACTGGCGTGTGCGCCGGGAACACGATCTTGTTGACCGTGGCGATGCCTTGTTCCGGGTAGATGAACAGCCACTTCCAGTCCAGCGCGACCACTTCGATGGTCACAGGCTTGACGTCGGATTCGATCGGACGATACGGATCCAGCGAGTGGGTCGACTTGTAGGTGATGTAACCCAGGGCAATGATGATCAGGACCGGAATGGTCCAGACTGCCACTTCGATCTTGGTCGAGTGCGACCATTTCGGGGTGTAGACGGCGTTCTTGTTGGAGGCGCGGTACTTCCAGGCGAACAGGAAGGTCATGACGATGACCGGCACAACGACCAACAGCATCAGCAGCGTGGCGGTGATGATCAGGTTGCGCTGTTCCAGGCCGACCTGGCCCGTTGGATTGAGCAAGGTCATGTTGCAGCCTCCCAGCAACAACGTGCCGAGCAGCGGCACTAGGCCTAGTAATCTGGGGTACCTGTTTTTACTCATCTCACGACCTCTAAAGCAGCTTGCGCAATGCAGTTGGGTTTTGATCGCCAACACTTCACCCTGCCAAGGGTTGGCATTTTCTTTGGATTGAATAAGGGCCGCCCGTCGCGCGTCAGACGCTCGACAAAACCTGGGACAGCGGTCAGTTCTTATTCGAATTCGTGGTCAAAGGCCTTGTTACAGACCAATTCCATTTGGTGCGGAAAGTTGGAAGGCACCGACACCTGGGTGTCTCGCAAGCCTCTCGGCTGCTCGACACCCGACTTCCTGCTCGCCTCCTTAATAAAGGCTGAACAGTGCCGGGAATTCAGTGCGGGCGATTGTAGATAGGTAGCGCCCTATACACCATGTCTTATCCCGAAATAATTTTTATCGCTCTGAGCAACAATCCATCACCGTTTTTGCAAAAGTTCCGCATGTTATCGAAATCGATTCTCAACAAAAACACCAAAAAATGTAGGTCTATCGGCCTCAGTTCAGACAGCTCCGAGGGCTTTTTCCCACGGCGCGATCCGCGCAAAGCCCGATATGCCAAGGCTTTTGGCCATCTGCCCGAGTCTGTTAAAACTGCCTGATCCGGCACACGCGTGCAAAAACCGAAAAACGCTGAAACAGACCAATCCTTTTTTGTAACAGCACTCCAATCCGGGCCTGTGAAACGAGCTGCGACACGGCCTGTGTGACAACATGTCGCACACCTGTCGCACCCTTCCTTGCCGTTCGTCACGGTGTTTTCACACAGACCCTGAAATGCAAAACGCCTCGATCTGCGTCACCGCAAATCGAGGCGTTTGTTTTATCGGCGCACGCGCCGAAAAGTTGATTCAGCGCAACGCTTTTCGGTTACGCGAGGTCAGCAGCGGCACCAGGATCACCACCAGCACGAAGGCCACCAGTGCCCATTGTGCCAGCGACAGGCCGAGGATCGGCGGGTACGGCGTCGAGCAGAAACCGTCGACCTGGAAGCCCAGCGGGAAGATCTTCGCCAGCGGCAGGTCATCGACGATCGGCTGCAACACATCGATGCCGCAGCTCACCGCCGGATAGAACTGGGTGTACACGTGATGCCCGGCGACAGCGGCCCCGGCGATGGCACAAATCACCACCAGAACCTCGAACACCGTGATGCTGCGTCGGGTGCGCATGGCCGCGCCGATGAACGCGAACAGCGCGATCAGCAGCAACGCATAACGCTGCAGGATGCACAGCGGGCACGGCGCCTCGCCCAGCACGATCTGCATGTACAGCGCGCCGCCGATCAGCGCCAGGCAGATGATGCCCAGCAACACCAGATAGCGCCGCTCACGTCCCAATCGAATCGTTTCCTCGCTCATCGCGTTTCCCTTTCATGTCCATGGTTCAGCTGGCCGGCGGCTGCGCTTGCAGTTGCGCCATCAGGCTGATGTTGTCTTCGATATGCCAATTGGCCGCGATGCGACCGTTGTCGATCTGATAGATATCGGTTGCCCGGAAGTCTACACGCTGGCCCTGCCCTTTGAGAGCCTTGAACGTGCCGGTGAAATGCCCGCGAAAGTGCAGATGCACCACCACGCGATCCCCGGCGACGATCATTTGCTCGATCTCGCAACTCAAATCCGGCACCGCCGTACGAAAGAACTTCGACGCCAGCAACGGCCCTGTCGGCCCTTGCACCCGGCCTTCCGGCGGGGTCTTGTCGACGAACTGCGGCGACAGGGCGGCGGTGGCCAACGCCTCTTCGCCCGTGTTCCAGAAACTGCCGTAACGCCGCGCCGCCAGTTCCATCGCATCACGCTGGGCCTTGGGCAGGCTCTGATCGACGATCAGGGTCTGGGGTTCGATCAAGGCGGATTCGGCGAACGCGAACGGACTGGACAACAAGGCAACCGACAGGCCCAAAGTGGCCAGGCTGAAACGACGGGAAGAGGCGAAGTGCGACATGGGGGCGATCCTGATCATGTAAACGAACGAGCGCCTATCATCAGCATCGGGGAATAAACGATAAACCGGTTAAGAAACGATTAACCTTTAAACAGAATTTAAGAATCAGGGCCGCGCCGGCCCCTTTCGCGAGCAAGCTCGCTCCCACATTGGATCTGTGTCGCACACAAATCCTGTGGGAGCGAGCTTGCTCGCGATTGAAGGCGACTCGGTTCCGGATTATTCCAGAGCAGCAGCCGGCCCGAAGAACTCATACCGGCTCTGCTTCTCCGGCACACCCAGTGCCTTCAGGTGACGCTTGATCGCTCCCATGAAACCTTTCGGCCCAAGGAAGTAGGCGTCCACATCACGCTCCGCCGGCAGCCACTCGCCCAGTTGTTCCTCGCTCAACAACCCGACCTTGTCCGCCGCCGGGCTCACGCCGTCATCTTCGGCGTAGCAATAGAAGCGTTTGAGTTGCGGATGACGCGCGGCCAGACCATCGATCCAGTCACGGAACGCATGCACGCTGCCGTTGCGCGCACTGTGGATGAAGTACACCGGACGCTCGGTTTCCAGCGCCGCTTCCAGCATCGCCAGCGTCGGAGTGATGCCGACGCCGCCGCTGATCAGCACCAACGGTTTGTCGCTGGCAGTCAGGGTGAATTCGCCCGATGGCGGGAACAGCTGAATGCTGGCGCCGACGTGCAGTTGATCGTGCAGGTAATTGGAGGCTCGGCCGCCCGGTTCGCGCTTGACGCTGATGCGGTACTGGCCTTTGTTGGCCAGAGCCGACAGCGAGTAGTTGCGGCGGATTTCTTCGCCGTCGAGGATCAACTTCATGCCGATGTACTGGCCTGGTTTGGCTGCGAGAATCGGGCCCTTGTCTGCTGGCTCGAAGTAGAACGAAATGATTTCCGCGCTCTCCTCGACCTTGTCCGCGACGATGAATTCCCGCGCCCCGCGCCAGCCACCGACGGCTTGCTCTTTCTGGTCATAGATGGCGGTTTCGGCGCCGATCAGGATATCGGCCAGTTGACCGTAGGCTGCGCCCCAGGCGCTCATCACTTCTGGCGTGGCGATTTCTTCGCCGAGCACTTCGGAAATGGCACGCAGCAGGCAGGTGCCGACGATCGGGTAGTGTTCCGGCAGGATCTGCAACGCCACGTGCTTGTTGATGATCTTCGCCACCAGATCGCCCAACTGGTCGAGTTGATCGATGTGACGGGCGTACATCAATACGCCGTTTGCCAGGGCGCGGGGCTGGTCACCGCTGGCCTGGTGGGCCTGGTTGAACAGCGGGCGGACTTCCGGGTACTCGGAAAGCATCATGCGGTAGAAATGGGTGATCAGCGCTTCACCGCCGCTTTCCAGCAGAGGCACAGTGGATTTGACGATGGCACGATCCTGGACGCTAAGCATAAGGGTGACTCCTGAGCTTTCTCTAAAAGTGCCTTATCCATTCCAGTATTCGTGCCAACTATTTTTTCTATATAAATCAATAGCTTGAAAATTATGTAGTCAGATCGACACAAGCACCTCTATAGTCGCTTCGACTACAACGCGTCTCTTTGACTACAAGCCCATGTCCGCCAAATCATTGCTCACCGCCCTGCTCCCACTGGTCTCTGACCTGTCCCGCGAACTGCCCGAAGGCGAACGCTACCGACGCCTGCTCGAAGCCATGCGCGCCCTGCTGCCCTGCGATGCCGCCGCACTGCTGCGCCTCGACGGTGAGTGGCTGGTGCCGCTGGCGGTGGATGGCTTGAGCACCGACACTCTTGGTCGACGCTTCAAGGTCAGCGAACACCCGCGTTTCGAAGTGCTGCTGGCCGGCGAAGGGCCGACCCGTTTTGCCGCCGACAGCGATCTGCCCGATCCATATGACGGACTGGTCGACGGCCTCGACGATCATCTTGAAGTTCACGACTGCCTCGGCTGTCCGTTGTTCGTCGATGAAAAGCTTTGGGGTCTGATTACCCTCGACGCACTCGATCCGGAGCGTTTCGAGCCGATCGAACTCGACGCCTTGCAAGCCTTCGCCAGCCTCGCTTCGGCCACGGTGAACGCCGCCGAACGCATCGAGCGCCTGGCCATCCGCGCCGAGGATGAACACCAGCGAGCTGAGGTTTATCGCCAGGCCAGCGGACAGCAGAACCGAGAAATGATCGGCCAGAGCAAGGCCCACAAACGGCTGGTGGAAGAAATCAATCTGGTGGGCGGCAGCGACCTGACCGTGCTGATCACCGGGGAAACCGGGGTCGGCAAGGAACTGGTGGCCCAGGCCATTCACGCTGCCTCCAAGCGCGCCGACAAACCGATCATCAGCCTCAACTGCGCGGCCCTGCCGGACACCCTGGTGGAAAGCGAACTGTTCGGCCACGTGCGCGGCGCCTTCACCGGCGCCACCAGCGACCGACGCGGCAAGTTCGAACTGGCCAACGGCGGCACGCTGTTTCTCGATGAAGTCGGCGAGTTGTCGCTGACCGTCCAGGCCAAGCTGTTGCGGGTTTTGCAGAGCGGCCAGTTGCAGCGTCTGGGTTCGGACAAGGAACATCAGGTCGACGTGCGCCTGATCGCCGCGACCAACCGCGACCTGGCCGAAGAAGTGCGCAGCGGCCGCTACCGCGCCGACTTTTACCATCGCCTCAGCGTGTACCCGTTGCGGGTGCCGGCGCTGCGTGACCGGGGGCGCGATGTGTTGTTGCTCAGCGGTTACTTCCTGGAACAGAACCGCTCGCGCATGGGCCTCAACAGCCTGCGCCTGAACAGCGACGCCCAGGAAGCACTGCTGGCCTACACCTGGCCGGGCAACGTGCGGGAACTGGAACACTTGATCGGACGCAGCGCACTGAAAGCGCTGGGCAACTGCAAGGTGCGGCCGAAGATTCTCAGCCTCAGTGCGCTGGATCTCGATCTGCCGCGCGAGGTTGTGGATAACTCGTCGGTGCCGTCCGAAGCGACTGCCGCCCTGCCATTGATCAGCGGTGACCTGCGCACCGCCACCGAGCAGTATCAGCGGCATTTGATCAGCGCGGCGCTTGAGCGCAATCAGGACAACTGGGCCAGTGCCGCCCGTGAACTGGGGCTGGACCGGGCGAATCTGGCGCGGATGGCCAAGCGGTTGGGGATGAAATAAAAGTCCCGCCGTCGGATTGGCGCCGGAATCCCTAAAGCCTGCCGGTTACAAGTCGATAACCCGGCATCAATACCTGCTGGCGATCCGTGCGATCGCCGCTCACCTTTTTCCACAGAAGGTTTTTATGTCTTCCAACAAAGCCCGCGCAGATTCACTTTCGCTTCTGCTGTTTACCTTGCGCAGCGGCAAGCTGATGGCGATCAACCTGCTGAAGGTCAGTGAAATCATCCCCTGCCCGCCGCTGACCAAACTGCCGGAGTCGCACCCGCACGTCAAAGGCATCGCCACTTTGCGCGGTGCTTCGCTGTCGGTGATCGACTTGAGCCGCGCCATCGGCGAGCGTCCGCTGGAAGATCCGAACGGCGGCTGCCTGATCGTCACCGACGTCAGCCGTTCGAAACAGGGCCTGCACGTGCAGGCGGTGAGCAAGATCGTGCATTGCCTGACCACCGACATCAAACCGCCGCCGTTCGGTTCCGGCGGTTCGCGCGCCTACATCACCGGCGTGACCTCGGTGGACGGCACGCTGGTGCAGGTGCTGGACATCGAAAAAGTCATCCACGGCATCGCCCCGGCGCAGATCGAAATGGCCCCGACCGAGCTGAGCATGGAAGACGCCGAAGTGCTGGGCAACGCACGGATTCTGGTGGTCGACGACAGTCAGGTGGCGCTGCAGCAATCGGTGCACACCCTGCGCAACCTCGGCCTGCAATGCCACACCGCCCGCAGCGCCAAGGAAGCCATTGACTGCCTGCTGGACCTGCAAGGCACGGCGCAGCAGATCAACCTGATCGTCTCCGACATCGAAATGTCCGAGATGGACGGCTACGCCTTCACCCGCACCCTGCGCGAGACGCCGGACTTCGCCCACCTCTACGTGCTGCTGCACACCTCGCTGGACAGCGCGATGAACAGCGAAAAGGCCCGCCTCGCCGGCGCCAACGGCGTGCTGACCAAGTTCTCCTCGCCAGAGCTGACCCATTGCCTGATCGAAGCGGCCAAATTCGTCGCGGCCCAGGGCCACTGAGTCTTGAGCGAGACGTTTTGCTTCCTGATGCGGCGCGACCTGAGCCAGGACGTGCCGGCCATCGAATGGCCGAACGGCATCGAACTCACCACCTACAGCGCCGAACGCGCGTCCGACGTGCATGAACTGATGCAAATCGGTTACCGCGAAGGCGGTGGTCGGGTGCCGGCGCTGGACGTCTGGCAACAGCAGTTTGAAAACGATCCGGAATACGATCCGGCACTGTGTTTCATCGCCAGCGATGCCGACGGCGTCATCGGCGTGGCGCAATGCTGGACCAGTTCCTACATCAAGAACCTGGTGGTGCATCCTCGCGCCCAAGGACGTGGATTGGGTCGGGCTTTGCTGCTTCATGCATTCAAGGCGTTTCAGGATCGACGCGAAGGATTTGTCGACCTGAAGGTGCTGGAGAGCAATCAGCGAGCGCAGCGCTTGTACGAAATGTCTGGAATGTATGTGGTTCGCCGGGAACTGGTGCCGGACTGACAAACTTAAATCCTGCGGCATACTCCAAACTTGGCGATCAAACCTCCAAGGATGCCCGAACCATGAAACGCCTCGCCCTCTCCGTGCTTTGCCTCATTGCCCCGTTGGCCCACGCCTCCAGCCCCGATGCCTGGGCGGCCTACGACAAAGCCGTGCTCGCCAGCTGCACCAAGGCCAGCGGCCTGAAAAACGCCAAACCGGTCGGCAACGCCGCGCAATTCGATGACCGCGTCGGCTACACCGCGCTGTTGCTGCAAGGCCAATACCCGCAAAAACACATGAAGGGCCAGCAAGGCACCGAGCTGTGCCTGTACAACAAAAAGTCGAAAACCGCGTTCGTCACCGAATGGGACTCGATCCGCCCGACCGCCAAACCCTGAGCGAATGGCGCACAACTTGCTTCACTCCGGGCCTGTACGGCGGCTTTATGTCGCCGATTCATACCCTGATTGAAGATTGCCCGCTCAATGAATACCACCTTTTCCTGCGTAGGTTGCGGCAAATGCTGCACCGATCACCATGTGCCCCTGACCCTGGCCGAAGCCCGCATGTGGGCGGCTGACGGCGGTCAGGTGATCGTGCTGGTGGAGGCGTTTCTTGCCAACGGCCTGGGCCTGCCGCAACAGCAGCGCGAACATGCGCAGCGGCGTTCGGCGGTGGTGCGCAGCGGAATGTCCGACGCCCATGTGGCAATCACTTTCGCTGCCTACAACGTCGGCCCCTGCCGGAATCTTGACGAAGACAAGCTGTGCCGCATCTACGAACGCCGGCCGCTGGTGTGCCGCATCTATCCCGCCGAAATCAATCCGCACATCCCGCTCAACCCCGCCGCCAAGGACTGCCCGCCGGAGTCGTGGGAGCAAGGGCCGGACCTGATCGTCGGCGGTGAACTGGTGGATCAGGAACTGGTGACGCTGATCCAGCGCTCGCGTCAAGCGGATCGCGATGACATCCGGATCAAGGATGCGATCTGCGGCTTGCTCGGCATCCGCACCACCGCGCTCAAGGGCGACGGATTCACCGCGTACCTGCCGGACATGGGCGCGTTTGCCTCGGTGATCGATCAGGTCACGGCGCAGCCATTGAGCGAAGCTTCCAGCGAATGGCTGTTTCATGTCTCCGGCGACGACATCGCCGGACAAGTGCGGGCGGCCGGGGCACAAGTGGTGTCCGAGCCGCCGCAGACCTACGCATTCATCTCACTGCGGGCGGCCTAAGCGCCCTGCCGCCGCCCCCAGAACTCCCGCGCCAGCGAACGTAAATCCCCCGCCAGCCCCGCCACATCCTGTGAGTTGAGCTGGCTCTGCCGCCCCTCATCCACCGTCAATTCACAGGCCGTGCGAATACTGACGATGTTACGATTGATGTCCTCGCTCACCGCGCTCTGTTCTTCAACCGCTGCGGCAATCTGCAGACTCATCTCGGTAATCTGCTCGACCCGTCCGCTGATCCCGTCCAGTGCCCGAGCCGCGCGCTGCGCCTGCTCGACGCTGTTATCCACATGCTCGCTGCTCTGCTGCATCACCAGCACCGCATCCCGCGCGCCGTTTTGCAGGGTGCTGATCATCCGTTGAATCTCATTGGTCGACTGCTGGGTGCGCTGAGCCAGACCCCGCACCTCATCGGCCACCACCGCAAACCCACGCCCCGCATCCCCGGCCCGCGCCGCTTCGATCGCAGCGTTGAGCGCCAGCAGATTGGTCTGCTCGGCGATGCTGCGAATCACCTCCAGCACCCCGGAAATCTCGCTGCTATGACCTTCGAGCTGATGAATCACCTCGGTCGCCCGCCCCAACTCCTCGGCCAGCCGCAACACCGCGCTGCGGCTCTCGCCCACCAGCAGATGACCTTCACGGGTTTCCGTCCCCGCCATATCCGCCGCCACCGACGCCTGCTGCGCATGGCTGGCGACCTCGGCCACACTGGCCGCCATCTGATGAATCGCCGCCGCCACCTGATCGGTTTCCGCCTGCTGCGCCAGCGTGCTGGTGTGACTGCTGTGCAAATGATCCACCAACTGCGCCGCATGCCCGGCCAGCCGTTGCGACGCATCACCAATCCGCCCCACCACCGCGCCGACCTGCGCTTCGAGCATCTGCAACGCAAACTCGATCTGCCCGAACTGATCCCGCCGCCCGGTATAAATGCCCTGACTCAACGGGTTGTCGGCAATCACACGCGCACGCTCGGTCAGACGTTCCAGCGGACGCAATAACCAACCCACGCCCAGCGCACACGCACCACTGCCGGCCACCAGCACAGCAGCTTCGATACCCATGGACTCCGGCCGCAGCCAGGCTTCAATCCCTAGCACCACCGCCAGCACCGAACTGGTCAACGCCATGATCTTCGCCCGCAAACTCAGGCTCGGCAGCCGCTGCCACCGCGCCACCCGCCCCTCGCGCAACTGCGCATACGCCCGCTCCGCCGCCGCAATCTGCCGCGCATCCGGCCGCGTGCGCACCGACTGATATTCCACCGCCGCACCGTTCTGCGTGACCGGCGTGACATAGGCACTGACCCAGTAGTGATCGCCGTTCTTGCAACGATTCTTCACCAGCCCCATCCACGACCGCCCGCGCTTGAGCGTCTGCCACATATGGGCAAACGCCTGCGCGGGCATGTCCGGATGGCGCAGCAAATTGTGCGGCGCACCCAGCAGCTCGTCGCGGCTGTAACCGCTGATCTTGATGAAATCGTCGTTGGCGTAGGTGATCGCGCTGGTCAGATCGGTGGTCGAGAGAATGTTCGCATCCGGCGCAACATCGACATTGCGCCCGGTCACCGGGAGATTGATCTTCATGGAAAGCGCGCTCGTTTTATTGGAAAGAGTCGGCAGGGCTGCTGACTCTAAGCGCACTAACTGGTTAAACGTTGATCTGGCTCAGGAACTGAGCAATTAGCCATCACTGTGACCGAAAATCACAGCGACGGCCGAGGCGGGAATGAATCAGCGCTTGCCCATCGAACGGCGAGTGCCCGACGGCGCCACACCCGGAATCTTGGCGTGACGATCACCGTCCTTGCCCTTGAACTGCGGCTGCTTCGCCGCTTTGGCAGCCGCCAGCTCACCTGGCTTGAACGGAAACTTGAACGCAGGAATGGTCGGCTTGGATTCGCCGGCCTCGGCCAGCTCTGCCGGGACATCGCTCACAGCGTTGTCGATTGGGGAAGTCATGAAAGCTCCGCAAAGCAAAAAGTCCGGCCCGGTGGACGAGCCGCGAAAGCGCGCAGTATACCTGCGTGCGTGGAGTTTAAAGAGTCCCCAAAAGGATACGACCAGGGCCTTTTTGGGATAGGTCGACTAACGGACCACCTCTCCCGATCAACCCAAAAGCACTACAGCAACAAACGGTACACCCAACACATTTCCAAACATCCGAAAATGGAACGCGGAGCGTCCCGGGCTGCATTCCCACGCGGAGCGTGGGAACGATCAAGCAGTAAGCAGTCGCTTTCCGCTTTCCGCTTTCCGCTTTCCGCTTTCCGCTTTCCGCTTTCCGCTTTCCGCTTTCCGCTTCTCGCTTCTCGCTTCCCACCACTCAACACAATGAGCGTTAGCTCGAGTACCGCTCTTGACGTGCCGGCCCCATCGGAAGGCTGAGTGGAGGGATTTATCCGGGGGTGGGAGCGCAGCGACCGTGCGGCGCAGCCGCATGCATCGAGAGGAGGTGCAGCGAAGCAAACCGTAGGCGATGCCCCCGGATGAATCCCGCAACGAAGGAACGCCGAGCCACAGCGAGGCGCCGAACGCAGGGGCCCAGACCTTTGGTTACTTTGGGGCGTTTGCCAAAGTGACCCGCCGTAAGGGCGGAACCATAAGCGGCCGTTACCGCAGCAACGGATATACACCCAAGAAAACTGACAGCCGCGACAGCTAGCCGTCACCCTCCTGACCCCCAAACAAGTTTATAAAGACAAAACCTGCCCAAACCCCGTCCCCCTGGCGCCCCACAAGCATGCAAACCCAGAAGAAAAAAGCCCTGCTCGCTATCCTGCTGATCGCCGTCGCAGCCGGGGCCCTGTGGTTCACCCTGAAACCCGCCCCGGCCAAACTCGCCGCCCCCACCGCCATCCCGGTGCGAGTCGTCGCCGTCAGCGAAAAAGACGTCCCCCGCTACACCAGCGGCATCGGCTCGGTCCTCTCGCTGCACAGCGTCGTGGTGCGCCCACAGATCGACGGCATCCTCACCAAACTCCTGGTCAAGGAAGGTCAGCTGGTAAAACAGGGCGACCTGCTCGCCACCATCGACGACCGCTCGATCCGCGCCAGCCTCGACCAGGCCCGGGCGCAACTGGGCGAAAGCCAGGCACAACTGCAAGTGGCGCTGGTCAACCTCAAGCGCTACAAACTGCTCAGCGTCGACGACGGCGTCTCCAAGCAGACCTACGACCAGCAACAGGCACTGGTCAACCAGCTCAAGGCCACCGCCCAAGGCAATCAGGCTTCGATTGACGCAGCACAGGTACAACTTTCCTACACCCAGATTCGCTCCCCGGTCACCGGTCGCGTCGGGATTCGCACGGTCGACGAAGGCAACTTCCTGCGCATGACCGACACCCAGGGTCTGTTCACCGTGACCCAGATCGACCCGATCGCCGTCGAGTTTTCCCTGCCCCAGCAAATGCTGCCGACCCTGCAAGGCCTGATCAGCGACCCGCAGCGCGCACAGGTCAAGGCCTACATCGGCGCCGACACCGACGGCGAAACCGGCAACCTGCTCGGCGAAGGTCACCTGACCCTGATCGACAACCAGATCAACGCCAACACCGGCACCATCCGCGCCAAGGCCGAATTCGACAACCCGAACCAGAAGCTCTGGCCCGGCCTGCTGGTGACGGTAAAGATTCAGACGGCGCTGGATAAAGATGCGCTGGTGGTCCCGCCTACCGTCGTACAGCGAGGTCTGGATCAACACTTCGTGTACCGGGTCAACGGCGACAAGGTTGAAGCCGTGCAGGTGCAGATGGTTTATCAGGGCAGCGGCCAGGACATCATCAAGGGCGTGAAGCCCGGCGACGTACTGGTCAGTGATGGCCAGTCGCGGCTCAAGCCCGGTTCGACCGTGCAGGTCATGAGCGAACCGCCGCAGGTGGTGCAAGCGGAGCCCAAGCCATGAAGCAGCACAAAGGCGTTTCGACCTGGTGCATCGATCACCCGGTGGCGACGATTCTGCTGACCATCGCGCTGGTACTGGTCGGGGTGATTGCCTTCCCGCGCCTGCCGATTGCCCCACTGCCGGAAGCGGAATTTCCTACGATCCAGGTCTCCGCGCAGTTGCCCGGTGCCAGCCCGGACACCATGGCTTCGTCCGTGGCCACGCCGCTGGAGGTGCAATTCAGCGCCATCCCCGGCATGACCCAGATGACCTCCAGCAGTGCGCTGGGCTCCAGCCTGCTGACCCTGCAATTCACCCTCGACAAGAGCATCGACACCGCCGCCCAGGAAGTGCAGGCCGCGATCAACACCGCCGCCGGCAAACTGCCGAAAGACATGCCGACCCTGCCGACCTGGAAGAAGGTCAACCCGGCCGACAGCCCGGTGCTTATCCTCAGCGTCAGCTCCACGCAAATGCCCGGCACCGAACTCAGCGATCTGGTGGAAACCCTCCTTGCCCGTCAGATCAGTCAGATCGACGGCGTGGGCCAGATCAACATCACCGGTCAGCAACGTCCGGCAATCCGCGTTCAAGCTTCGGCGGACAAACTGGCGGCCATCGGTCTGACCCTCGCCGATATTCGTGTGGCGATCCAGCAGACCAGCCTCAACCTCGCCAAAGGTGCGCTGTATGGCGACTCGAGCATTTCCACGCTGTCGACCAACGACCAGTTGTTTCATCCCGAGGAATACAGCCAGCTCATCGTTTCCTACAAGGACGGCGCCCCGGTTCACCTCAAGGATGTGGCGAAAGTCGTCAACGGTTCGGAAGATGCCTACGTGCAGGCGTGGGCCGGTGATCGGCCGGGCGTGAACCTGGTGATCTCCCGCCAGCCCGGCGCCAACATCGTCGAAACCGTGGATCGGATTCAGGCCGCCCTGCCTGGCCTCGAAGCCATGCTGCCGGCGTCGGTGCAGGTCAAAACCCTGATCGACCGCACCCAGACCATCCGCGCCTCGCTGCATGAAGTGGAAATCACCCTGCTGATCGCGATCCTGCTGGTGGTGGCGGTGATGGCGCTGTTCCTGCGCCAGCTGTCGGCGACGATGATTGTCTCGGCGGTGCTCGGCGTGTCGCTGACTGCCAGTTTCGCGCTGATGTATTTACTCGGCTTCAGTCTGAACAACCTGACGCTGGTGGCCATCGTCGTGGCGGTAGGTTTCGTGGTCGACGATGCGATCGTGGTGGTGGAAAACATTCACCGCCATCTGGAGGCCGGCGACAGCATGCGCGACGCCGCGATCAAGGGCGCCGGCGAGATCGGTTTCACCGTGGTGTCGATCAGTTTCTCGCTGGTGGCGGCGTTCATTCCGCTGCTGTTCATGGGCGGCGTAGTCGGGCGTTTGTTCAAGGAATTCGCCCTGACGGCCACCTCGACCATCATGATTTCCGTGGTGGTATCCCTGACACTGGCGCCGACGCTGGCAGCGCTGTTCATGCGCAAACCGGTGCATCACGCCCATGACAAACCGGGCTTCAGCGAACGGCTGCTCGGCTGGTACGAAAAAGGCCTGCGCCGCGCTCTCGCCCACCAGAAACTGATGATCGGCGTGTTCGGTATTTCCGTCGCGCTGGCGATTGGCGGCTACGTGTTTATCCCCAAGGGTTTCTTCCCGGTACAGGACACCGGTTTCGTCCTCGGCACCACCGAAGCCGCCGCCGATATCTCCTACAGCGACATGGTGAAAAAACACCTGGCAATGGCCGAAATCGTCGCCGCCGACCCGGCTGTCCAGGCGTTTTCCCATTCGGTCGGAGTATCCGGCAGCAACCAGACCATCGCCAACGGCCGCTTCTGGATCGCCCTAAAAAAACGCGGTGACCGCGATGTTTCGGCCAGCCAGTTCATCGACCGCATTCGTCCGCAACTGATGAAAGTCCCCGGCATCGTGCTTTACCTGCGCGCCGGCCAGGACATCAACCTCAGCTCCGGCCCGAGCCGTGCGCAGTATCAATACGTGCTCAAGAGCAACGACGGGCCGACCCTCGCCACCTGGACCCAGAAACTCACCGAAAAGCTGCGCAGCATCCCGGCGTTCCGTGATATCTCCAACGACCTGCAACTGGGCGGCAGCATCACTCACATCAGCATCGACCGCAGCGCCGCCGCGCGTTTCGGCCTGACGGCGAGTGATGTCGACGAGGCGCTGTACGACGCCTTCGGCCAGCGCCAGATCAACGAGTTCCAGACCCAGGTCAACCAGTACAACGTGATCCTGGAGCTGGACACCAAACAGCGCGGCAAGGCCGAAAGCCTCAACTACTTCTACCTGCGCTCACCGCTGAGCGGAGAAATGGTGCCGCTGTCGGCGCTGGCCCGATTCGACGCGCCGACCATCGGCCCGCTGTCCATCGCCCACGACGGCATGTTCCCGGCCGCCAACCTGTCGTTCAACCTGGCGCCCGGCGTGGCGCTGGGCGACGCGGTGATTCTGTTGAATCAGGCCAAGGCCGAGATCGGCATGCCGACCGCGATCAGCGGCAACTTCCAGGGCGCGGCCCAAGCGTTCCAGAGCTCGCTGAAAAGTCAGCCGTGGCTGATTCTCGCTGCGCTGGTGGCGGTGTACATCATCCTTGGCGTGCTCTACGAGAGTTTCGTCCATCCGCTGACCATCATCTCGACCTTGCCGGCGGCGGGTCTCGGCGCGGTGATCATGCTGTGGATCTGCGGCCAGGACTTTTCGATCATGGCGCTGATCGGGCTGGTGCTGCTGATCGGTATCGTGAAGAAGAACGGCATCCTGATGATCGACTTCGCGCTTGAAGCGCAGCGCCATCGCGGGCTGTCGCCGCAGGATGCGATTTTCGAAGCGTGTATCACGCGGTTCCGGCCGATCATCATGACCACCCTCGCCGCCCTGCTCGGCGCCCTGCCGCTGATGCTCGGCTACGGCACCGGCGCCGAACTGCGCCAGCCATTGGGGATCGCGGTGGTGGGCGGGCTGCTGGTCAGCCAGATGCTGACGCTGTTCACCACGCCGGTCATATACTTGTGGCTTGAGCGGCTGTTCCACAAGCCCAAACCTGCGCCCATCGCGGCGCTGGCAACGACAGACTGAGGCGGGTCATGCGCGTTCTGATTATCGAAGACGAAGAGAAAACCGCGGACTACCTGCACCGCGGCCTGACGGAACAGGGTTACACCGTGGATCTGGCCCGCGACGGCATCGAGGGCCTGCATCTGGCGCTGGAAAGCGACTACGCGGTGATCGTCCTCGACGTGATGTTGCCGGGCCTCGATGGCTTCGGTGTGCTGCGCGCGTTGCGTGCGCGCAAGCAGACACCGGTAATCATGCTCACCGCCCGCGAGCGGGTCGAAGACCGGATCCGAGGCCTGCGCGATGGCGCCGACGATTACCTCGGCAAACCGTTTTCCTTCCTCGAACTGGTGGCGCGCCTGCAAGCGCTGACCCGGCGCAGTGGCGGCCATGAACCGGTACAAGTGAGCATCGCCGACCTGTGGATCGATCTGATCAGCCGCAAAGCCACCCGCGCCGGCACCCGGCTGGATCTGACCGCGAAGGAGTTTTCGCTGCTCAGCGTTTTGGCCCGACGTCAGGGCGAAATCCTCTCGAAAACCGCGATTGCCGAGATGGTCTGGGACATCAATTTCGACAGCGACGCCAACGTGGTCGAAGTCGCGATCAAGCGCCTGCGAGCCAAGCTCGACGGGCCGTTCGACGAAAAACTGCTGCACACCATCCGTGGCATGGGTTATGTGCTGGAGAGCCGTGGTGTCCAGTAACTCCATCGCCCTGCGCTTGAGCGGGATGTTCACGCTGGTGGCGCTGCTGGTGTTCCTGTTGATTGGCGGCGCGCTCTATCAACAGGTGGACAAAGGCCTCGGCCTGTTGCCGGAAGCGGAGCTCGATGCGCGTTACAGCGTTCTGGAATCGGCGCTCAACCGCTATGGCACCCCCGAGCATTGGGTGAAGATCAACGCCAAGCTCAAGCTGCTCGGCGAAGAAGACAAGCGCATCCGTTTCTGGGTGGTCAGCGGCAATCCGGGGTACGAATTTGGCGAGCCGGATGCCTTGATCCGCGCGTTTGCCCAAGGCCCGCTGGGCATGCGCGATCTGCAACTGCCCGACCATCCCTACCCGCTGAAAGTGTTGCTGACCGAACTGCCGGCCAAGGATCAACGCCCCCCGCTGCGCTTCATGATCGGCATCGACACCGAGACCTTTCACCAGACCCAGCATCAGTTGCTGATCGCGCTGGTGAGTCTGGCGGTGATCGGCGTGCTGCTGGCATCGGCCTTGGGTTACTGGGTGGCGCGGATTGGCCTCAAGCCGTTGATCAAACTGTCCCACGAAGCCCAGCGTCTGGCGCCGCCGTTGCGTGCCGGGCGACTGCGTCTGTCGCCGTTGCCGCCGGAACTGGAGCAGTTCGTCGACTCGTTCAACTCGACGCTGGAGCGGGTTGAACAAGCGTACTCACGGCTGGAATCCTTCAACGCCGACGTCGCCCATGAGCTGCGCTCGCCGTTGACCAACCTGATCGGCCAGACCCAGGTCGCCCTCACTCGCGGACGCTCTGCCGAGCATTATTTCGAAGTGCTGCAATCCAACCTCGAAGAACTGGAACGCCTGCGTTCGATCATCAACGACATGCTGTTCCTGGCCAGCGCCGATCAGGGCAGCAAGGCCACCAAACTGACCTCGACCTCGCTGGCCGATGAGGTGGCGACCACCCTCGAATACCTCGACTTCATCCTCGAAGACGCGCAGGTCCAGGTGCGGGTAAGCGGCGATGCGCAGGTGCAGATCGAAATCGCCCATCTGCGCCGGGCTTTGATCAATCTGCTGAGCAACGCGGTGCAGCACACGGCGCCGGGACAGGTGATCGAAGTGCAGATCGCGGTCGAGGACCATCAGGTCAGCATCGGCGTGGCCAACCCCGGTTCGCCGATTGCCAGTGAGCATTTGCCGCGCTTGTTCGAGCGCTTCTACCGGGTGGATGCTTCACGCAGCAACAGCGGCAACAATCACGGATTGGGGCTGGCGATCGTCAAGGCGATTGCGCTGATGCATGGGGGGGATGTGTTTGTGCGCAGTGATCGCGGGATGAACACTTTCGGGATCCATTTGCCGGTCTGATGCCACTGACCCGGCGTTACCACCGGTCAGTTTAAAGCCCAAAAGTGGTCCCACCTGTAATTTCTGACAGTAGACGGTGCTCCGCTCACCTCATCAAATGAACAGACGAATACCACGCCGGTATTTGCCGCGTTTCATTGAATGACCTGGAGGTCAGGATGAGCAGCAATGCTACAGACAACTCAAACGTGAGCTCGATAGGCTTTCTAAGAACAACGGAAGACTACGATGGAAAAATTGATACGGCCGACGTCACCTATCGACAGTCCCCTACAGGTAACAAAGGTATTACCCTTGATGCCAAGTTAGAGCTCAAAAATCCTGACCCAAGTGACGGTCGTGCTTATTTTATCGGTATGCAAATTGATTTCCCCCCGACGTTAACGACAGGTACTCATTCACTCACTGAAACGTGGCCGGACATCATCCGGGTCGGACGCTTCACTCAACTGGACAGTCAACGAACATCTATTCCCGCTGACAGCGGATCGCTCACCTTGAAACTGTTCGATGCGAACCTAGGCCATGCTCAAGGATCGTTAGAGGCCCATATCCCAATGGGTGGAGCCTCACGCAAGTTCACTGCAGAATTCGACATCCGAGATGAGACAGAGAAGTCAATTTATTGAGCTTCGATAGGCGCCACGACTAGTCGTTGAGTTCGTGGCGTTCTCTGCAGCTATTCCTTGTTTTTCGTCCTGACTGTTACCAATCAAACAAAAGTCCTTTCATGAATTGGCTCTGTTTCCCCATGGCCAGGATCCTTATCTTTGCCCGCACCAAACAGCACTTGCCAAGCAAGAAGGTTTTCAAGATGTCCAACAGTATGGGTATTGCCAGCGCTTTCGTTTTGTCCTCATTGATCCTGTCGCCAATGGCGATGGCTGAAGAATCCCAGACGTTCGTAGCGCAAAACGCCGCTCGCGCTCACGCATTCGAACAGCATCAGGCAGAAGTGATGGCCAAGGCTCAAGACGCCACGCAAGCCCCTCAGGCCGCCACTTCCCAGACTCAGGCTTCAGAGAAAGACAGCTGAGTCGCGCACCGCGCAACGTTTCCCTCGACGCGGTTGTTTGGCTCTTCCCGTTCAACCGTCGTCCTTGCAGGCCGCTGATTTTCAGCGGCCTTTTTTCGTTGTGGTCTGTAAGCTGTCCGGTTCGTCTTTAACAATTAGAAACATCCCGCACCTCAAGACATTGAAGTGTCAGTTGACCCCAAGGAGCTTTACCGCACGTGCGTTACCCAGTTCGCTTCACCCCGCTGTTCATTGCAATTGCCGCAACGATTGCCCCCGCCGCCCACGCTGCCGAAGCCGAGCAACAAGGTTTCGTCGAAGGCGCGAGTCTCAACCTCAACGCCCGCAACTACTACATGAACCGTAACCGTCTGCAGCAGACGGATGACAACATCGAGTGGGGCCAGGGTTTCCTCGGCAAATTCGAGTCGGGCTACACCGAAGGCATGGTCGGTTTCGGCATCGATGCCCACGCCATGCTCGGTCTCAAACTTGATGGCGGTGGCGGCACCGACAACTCCAGCATCTTGCCGGTCAGCGACGGCAGCGGCAAAGCGCCGGGCTCGTTCTCCACGGCGGGCGGCACCTTGAAGATGCGTGCGTTCGATACCGAGCTGAAGGCCGGCGACCTGTTCCTCGCCAACCCGGTGATCGCCGGTGGCGAGACGCGCATGCTGCCGCAGACCTTTCGCGGCATCAGCCTGACCAATCACAGCTTCGATGGCTGGATGATCGAAGGCGGCCAGGCCAGCTTCACCAAGCCCTACAACCAGAGCGGCCACAAACGCATCGGCACCTCTTACGGCAGCCTCACCGACGGCGACAAGAGCCAGCACCTGAACTGGGCCGGCGTGGCCTTTAGCGGCGTCGAAGGCCTGACCAGCAGCCTCTATGCCTCCGAACTGAAGGACATCTGGAACCAGTACTACTACGACCTCGACTACACCTGGGCGCTGAACGATCGGGTGACCCTCAACCCGGGCCTGCACTTCTATCACACGCAGGACACCGGCGACGCGCTGCTGGGCAACATCGACAACAACACCTACAGCCTGCATTTCACTGTCGGCATCGGCAGCCACAGCGTCACCGCCGCGTATCAGCGGGTCAACGGCAACACGCCGTTCGATTACATCAGCCAGGGTGACAGCGTTTACCTCGACAACTCGCAGCAATACTCGGACTTCAACGGCCCGAACGAGCGCTCGTGGAAACTCAAGTACGCCTACGACTTCGCCGGCGTCGGCCTGCCGGGCCTGACTTCGTCGCTGTCCTACTCGCGCGGCACACTGGACCTGACCAAGGCCGATCCGGACAGCAAAGGCTACGCCTCTTGGTACAGCGCCGAAGGCCGCAACGCCAAGCACTGGGAGCGCGACATTGACCTCAAATACGTGGTGCAGAGCGGTCAGGCCAAAGACCTCGCGGTACGCCTGCAATGGGCAACCAATCGTGGCGGCAACGGTTACGGCGCGCTGGATACGGACACAGATGAATACCGTGTGATCATCGACTACCCGATCAACGTCTTCTAAGATCGGCGCTACAGTAAAAGGCCAGCCTGATGCGCTGGCCTTTTTCTTGCCTGTGGCAGCGAAGCGGGTACAACTACGCTTACAAGAATCCCTTACCGAAACCGAACCATGATCGCGAGCCGCACCCCTACCGTTTCCGGCACGACCGGACGCTCCGAGCTGCTGCTGATCCTCGGCAGCCTGCTGAGCGTGATCGCGATTGTGTGCATCGTCACGTTCCTGCTGATCCGCGAACACGCCAACGCGCAGGAATCGGCCACCCGGGGCGCCACCACCATCGCCCAGTTGATCGACGCCGACGTGCTGCGCACCGTCGAGCTGTACGACCTGACGCTGCAAGGGCTGATCGCCGCCGCCCAGCGTGACGACCTGAAAGACGTGTCGCCACAGATCCGTCATCTGGCGCTGTTCGACCGCTCCACCACGGCGCGCTTCAAGGGCGACATCCTGTTGCTCGACAAGTATGGCGACGTGATTGCCGACTCCTCGCGGGTCGATCCGCTGCCGGGCAATTTCGCCGACCGCGACTACTTTCTCGCCCACGCCTTCAAGCGCGACACCGGCATGTTCATCAGCCGTCCGTTCAAACCCCGCTGCGATTGCGATGACGCGAACCAGTGGCGAATCAGTTTCAGTCGGCGCATCTCTTCGGACACCGGTGAGTTTCTGGGCGTGGCCGTGGCGTCGATGAAACTGGATTACTTCGATCAACTGTTCAACAGCCTCGACATCGGCATCGACAGCACCCTCAACATCATCAACAACGACGGCATCCTGCTGGCACAGAAGCCTTATCTGCAAAGCGATTCGATCGGCAAGAGCTTTGCCGCCCGGCCCAATGTGGTGCGGATCCTGCGCGACAGCAACGGCAATGGCAGTTTCAACAGCACTTCGAGCATGGATTATCAGCAACGTCTGTACACCTATTCGCGGGTCGGCAATCTCCCACTGACGGTGATCGTTGCCCTGTCCAGCGAAGAAGTGTTCGGCGCGTGGCGACGCACGGCGATCCTGATCAGCGGCGCCACCGGCGTGCTGTGTGCCGGCCTGCTATGGCTGACCTGGCTGTTGGCCCGGGAGCTGCGCCTGCGCCAGCGGGCCGAACGCGAACTGGCGCAGCTCGCGGCGACCGATGCCCTCACCGGGGTCGCCAACCGGCGGATGCTCGATCAGTCGCTGCGCCACGAATGGTTCCGCGCCCAGCGCTCGGGCAAGCCGCTGTCATTGCTGATGATCGATGCCGACCACTTCAAGGCCTTCAACGACCGGCACGGACACCAGGCCGGGGATCAGGCGTTGCGTGAACTCGCGAAGGTAATCACCTCCAATGTGCGGCGCCCGGCGGATCTGGTGGCCCGTTATGGCGGTGAGGAGTTTTCGGTGATCCTCGCTGAAACCGACAGCGTCGGGGCGCAGCAGATCGCCGAGCACATTCGCGCAGCGGTGGAACAACTGCCAAGCGTCAATGAAGACCAGTCACCGATGACCGTGAGCATCGGCATCAGCACCTGGACGACGACGAGCGAGATCAGCCTGGAGCAACTGTTGTTTGCGGCGGACAAGGCGTTGTATCAGGCCAAGGAAGGTGGGCGAAACCGGGTCGTCGTGGCCTGACAACAGGCATAAAAAAAGGCCACCCAAAGGTGGCCTTCAAAAAACTAGAGAGGTTTTTTACTTACACCGCCGCAACCGGGCGCATGTAAGAGATTGGTGCAGTGCTGGCGTCTTCGAACGTCACGACTTCCCAGGCATCTTTCTGCTCAATCAACTTGCGCAGCAGCTGGTTGTTCAGTGCGTGGCCGGACTTGAAGCCCTTGAACTCACCAATCAGGCTGTTGCCCAGCAGGTACAGGTCGCCAATCGCATCGAGGATCTTGTGCTTCACGAATTCGTCTTCATAGCGAAGGCCGTCTTCGTTCAGTACGCCATCGGCATCGACCACGATCGCGTTTTCCACGCTGCCGCCGAGTGCGAGGTTGTGCTTGCGCAGGTACTCGATGTCACTCATGAAACCGAAAGTACGGGCGCGGCTGACTTCTTTTACGAACGAAGTGCTGGAAAAATCCACGCTTGCACTTTGGGTGCGGTCCCGGAAAACCGGGTGATCGAAATCGATCTCGAAGCTCACCTTGAACCCTTCGAAAGGGACGAAAGTGGCGCGCTTGTCGCCGTCTTCCACTGTCACTTCACGCAGGATGCGGATGAATTTCTTGGCGGCGTCCTGTTCTTCCAGGCCAGCCGATTGAATCAGGAATACGAAAGGTCCTGCGCTGCCATCCATGATCGGGACTTCAGACGCGGAGAGCTCGACGTAGGCGTTATCGATGCCCAGGCCAGCCATGGCCGAGAGCAAGTGCTCCACCGTGTCTACCTTCACGTCACCGTTGACCAGCGTCGTCGACATGGTTGTCTCGCCGACGTTGGCCGCACGAGCCGGTATCTCGACAACCGGATCGAGATCGGCACGACGAAAGACGATCCCGGTGTCGACAGGTGCAGGCTTGAGGGTCAGGTAAACCTTCTCCCCGGAGTGCAGACCTACACCGGTGGCACGGATAATATTTTTCAGTGTGCGTTGTTTAATCATGGCATGGGCCGCTTCAGCGCAAATTGCGAACTGGTATCAACAAAGGCTGGCGATGATAGCAGACCGAGCCTTTGCTGAACACCAATCACCTGAATACCCCTGATACATTTCATCAATCGGCCTGACGACGCAGGAAAGCCGGGATGTCCAGGTAGTCCAGGTCATCTTGCGGATTCATCTTCGCGGCAGTCGCAGCACCGGCCTGAGCCTGGTTGCGCATGACGGTCGGACGGTCCAGGTCACGGTAGTTCACCGCTGGCTGTTCCTGACGAGCGGGTGCCGGTTGCTGCACTTGAGCAGCCGCCATCGAGGTGTGAACGGTGTTGTCGATGACCTTCACAGGCTTCTCGATTTTCGCGCCCAGACCGGTGGCAACCACGGTCACGTGCAGTTCGTCGCGCATGTCCGGATCGATAACGGTACCGACCTTGACCATCGCGTGCTCGGAAGCGAAGGCTTCGATGATCGAACCCACGTCGGAGTACTCACCCAGGGACAGGTCAGGACCGGCAGTGATGTTCACCAGGATGCCGCGTGCGCCTTGCAGGTTCACGTCTTCCAGCAGCGGGTTGCGAATGGCCGCTTCGGTCGCTTCACGTGCACGGTTCGGACCGCTGGCGCAGCCAGTGCCCATCATCGCCATGCCCATTTCGCTCATCACGGTGCGTACGTCGGCGAAGTCGACGTTGATCATGCCCGGACGCTTGATGATGTCGGAGATACCGCGAACGGCACCGGCCAGTACATCGTCAGCCTTGGCGAAAGCCGACAGCAGGCTTGCGTCCTTGCCGAGGATGGTCAGCAGTTTTTCGTTCGGAATGGTGATCAGCGAGTCGACGCTTTCCGAGAGCATGCGGATGCCTTCGTCGGCGATCTGCATACGCTTGCGGCCTTCGAACGGGAACGGACGGGTCACGACCGCAACGGTCAGGATGCCCATTTCCTTGGCCACTTCGGCGATGATCGGCGCAGCACCGGTACCGGTACCACCGCCCATGCCGGTGGTGATGAACACCATGTTGGTGCCCTGCAGGACTTCGGCAATGCGCTCACGGTCTTCGAGAGCGGCCTGACGACCTACTTCAGGGTTGGCGCCGGCGCCCAGGCCTTTGGTCACGCCGGTGCCCAGTTGCAGAATGGTGCGCGCGCCGATGTTTTTCAGCGCTTGAGCATCGGTGTTGGCGCAGATGAATTCCACGCCTTCGATGTTGCTCTTGACCATGTGGTTGACAGCGTTGCCGCCGCCACCGCCAACACCGATAACTTTGATTACCGGGCTTGCGGGGATGTTGTCTACGAGTTCGAACATTTTCCCTCTCCTTACATTCTCTAGTTTTTTCGCCTACTGCTGTTTGTTGCGGTGCTGCGGTAAAGCGTTAGAAGTTGCCTTGAACCCACTTCTTCAAACGGTCCAGCAACGGCGCCTGCGGCTCATCGTTGCTGTAGCTGTCGCGGCTGCCGATGCCCGAGAACGAGATCCCGTCGGACTGCTTCTGCAGGCCGTACATCAACAAGCCAACGCCAGTGGAATAAATCGGGTTGCGTACCACGTCATCCAGACCTTTCACGCCATGCGGCACGCCCAGGCGGACCGGCATGTGGAAGATCTCTTCGGCAAGTTCAGTGGCGCCTTCCATCTTCGAAGTACCACCGGTCAGCACGATGCCGGCCGGGATCAGGTCTTCGTAGCCGCTGCGACGCAGCTCGGCCTGGATCAGGGTGAACAGTTCGTCGTAACGCGGCTCGACCACTTCGGCCAGGGCCTGACGGGACAGTTCGCGCGGCGGACGGTCGCCGACGCTCGGCACCTTGATGGTCTCGCCGGCACCGGCCAGTTTGGCCAGGGCGCAGGCGTAACGGATCTTGATCTCTTCGGCGTACTGGGTCGGGGTGCGCAACGCCATGGCGATGTCGTTGGTCACCTGGTCACCGGCAATCGGGATCACGGCCGTGTGGCGGATCGCGCCTTCGGTGAAGATCGCGATGTCGGTGGTGCCGCCGCCGATGTCGACCAGGCACACGCCCAGCTCTTTTTCGTCGTCGGTCAGTACCGAGTAGGCCGAGGCCAGTTGCTCGAGAATGATGTCGTCGATTTCCAGACCGCAGCGGCGCACGCATTTTTCAATGTTCTGTGCGGCGTTGACGGCGCAGGTGACCACGTGAACCTTGGCTTCCAGACGCACGCCGGACATGCCCAGCGGCTCGCGCACGCCTTCCTGGTTATCGATCACGTAATCCTGCGGCAGGGTGTGCAGCACACGCTGGTCGGCCGGGATCGCCACAGCCTGAGCGGCGTCGAGTACGCGCTCCAGGTCCGCCGAGCTGACTTCGCGATCACGGATCGCGACGATGCCGTGGGAGTTCAGGCTGCGGATGTGATTGCCCGCCACGCCGACGAACGCCGAGTGAATGCGGCAGCCCGCCATCAGTTGGGCTTCCTCAATCGCGCGCTGGATCGACTGCACGGTGGACTCGATGTTGACCACCACGCCTTTTTTCAGGCCGCGGGACGGATGAGTGCCGATCCCGACGATTTCCAGCGAGCCGTCGTCCGCAACCTCGCCGACCAGCGCCACCACCTTGGAGGTGCCGATATCGAGACCGACGATCATTTTGCCGCTTTGCACGTTTGCCATGGGTCCTGCCTCTTCTTAATTCTTTGCGACAGCGGGTTGGGCTGTCGTCGGCGCTACTGGTTCCCGCCAGCCAACAGCAAGGCCGTTGGCGTAGCGCAGATCGATGCGCGCAATGTTCGTAATCTGTTCTTTGAGCGTCTTGTCATAGATGGCAATGAAGCGGCGCATCTTTTCCACCAGGTTGCCGCGTCCCAGCAGCAGCTCGATCCCGGGGCCGGAACTGCCGGCACCGGTGGTCAGGAACCAGCTGCCGCGTTCACGCAGCTCGAGCCGTGCAATCGAGAAGCCCAATGGCCGGAGCATCTGGCTCAGCACCTGGTATTGCTGCATCACTTGCTGCTGGGCCCGCTGCGGACCGAACAGCTGCGGCAGGTGTTCGTAGTTCGCCAGTTCCTTGGGCGTGAACGCCTGGCCCTGGTTGTTGAGCAACGACTCGTCGCCCCAGCGGGCCACCGGCAGTTGCTCTTCGAGGCGGATCACCACCTGGTCCGGCCACACCCGACGTACTTCGGCGTGGGCGATCCACGGCATCTGTTCCAGCTCGGTGCGCATGCTCGCCAGATCGATGGTGAAGAAGCTCGACGCCACGTACGGGGCGATCCGCTGCTGCACCGCTTGCTGGCTGATGTAACTCAGGTCGCCCTGCACCGCGATCTTGGTGATCGGCCGGTCGGCATACGGCAGCAACCGCTGTGCGCCTTCGTAAGTGCCGAACCCCAGGGCCACCAGCAGCACCGGCCAGAACAGACCTTTCAAAAAGCCGAAGTTGGCTTTTGGCAGGCGCGCGGACATCGGCTCTTTGGCCACCATTCGGCTGGCACCCCGCGGCACCGGCTTGCGGCCGGGTGCGGGTGGCTGATGTCTGAGCTGTGCGCCTTGCATGGTCTTAACCTCGCGCCTCTTTCTTGCCGTCGGCATCGACACTGGCGGCCAGAATGGCCAGGACCAGTTGCTGGAAATCCAGACCGGCCGCTTTCGCCGCCATCGGTACCAGGCTGTGATCGGTCATGCCGGGAGCGGTGTTGACTTCCAGGAACCAGAACTTGCCATCGGCGTCCTGCATCACGTCCGCCCTGCCCCAACCGGCAATACCCAGCGCCTCGCAGGCTTGCGCCGTGAGGTCCATGAGTTCTTTTTCCTTGGCGGCATCGAGCCCGCACGGAATCCGATACTGGGTATCGTTGGCGATGTACTTGGCGTCGTAGTCGTAGAACGTGTGTGGCGTACCCAGGGCGATAGGAGGCAACACCTGGTCACGCAGGGTGGCGATGGTGAACTCCGGACCGTGGATCCATTGCTCGACCAACACTTGCGAATCGTAGGTACTGGCCGCTTTCCATGCGTCGATCAACTCGGACGCAGAACTCACTTTGGCCATCCCGATACTTGAACCTTCATGCGCCGGTTTGACGATCAAAGGGAAGCCCAGTTCCGTCGCTGCGGAAATACAATCGGCCTCGCTGCGCAGCACGGCGTGACGCGGCGTCGGAATCCCGAGCGTGTGCCAGACCTGTTTGGTGCGCAGTTTGTCCATCGCCAGTGCCGAAGCCAGGATGCCGCTGCCGGTGTACGGAATGCCGGCCACTTCGAGCAGGCCCTGCATGCTGCCGTCTTCACCGCCACGACCGTGGAGGATGATGAACGCACGGTCGATCTTTTCGCTCAGCAGGCGCTGCAGGATATCGGCGCCGACGTCGATGCCGAACGCGTCCACACCCGCGCTTTGCAGCGCAGTGAGCACGGCGTTGCCGGACTTCAGCGAGACTTCACGCTCGGCACTCAGGCCACCGAACAGCACGGCCACACGGCCGAAATCCTTCGGGGCGATGGTGGAAAACAGATTGGCGTAGGCAGCAGTCATTTCAACTTCCCCTCGACCGATGCCGCCACGGCACCGGCGAACAACTCGCTTTTCAACAGTTTCGGTGCAAGACCGCCGATATCACCGGCGCCCTGGCACAGCAGAATGTCGCCGGCACGCAGCAGCGGCTTGACCACCGGCGCCAGGTCGACGCCGCGCTCGATGTAGATCGGGTCGAGCTGACCGCGCTGGCGAATGCTGTTGCACAGCTTGCGGCTGTCGGCACCCGGGATCGGCTCTTCGCCGGCCGGATAGACTTCCATCAGCAACAGCACGTTGGCGTCGGCCAGTACATTGACGAAATCGTCGTACAGGTCGCGGGTACGGCTGTAGCGGTGCGGCTGGTAGACCATCACCAGACGGCGCTCTGGCCAGCCACCGCGCACGGCCTTGATCACGGCTGCGACTTCGGTCGGGTGGTGACCGTAGTCGTCGACCAGCATCACGCTGCCGCCGTCCACCGGCAATTCGCCGTAGACCTGGAAGCGTCGGCCGACACCCTGGAACCCGGACAGGCCCTGGACGATGGCTTCATCGCTGACGCCTTCGTCGGTGGCGATGCAGATGGTGGCCAGCGCGTTGAGCACGTTGTGGTTGCCCGGCATGTTCACGGACACATCCAGCGGCTCACGCTCGGGACGCAGCACGGTGAAGAAGGTCTGCATGCCCTGCTGGCGCACATTGATCGCGCGCACGTCGGCTTCTTCGCTGAAGCCATAGGTGACGACCGGGCGTTTGACCTGCGGCAGGATTTCACGCACCACCGGGTCGTCCAGGCACACCACCGCCAGACCGTAGAACGGCAGGTTGTGCAGAAACTCGACGAAGGTTTTCTTCAGTTTGTTGAAGTCGCCATCGTAGGTCGCCATGTGGTCGGCGTCGATGTTGGTGACCACGGCCACCAGCGGTTGCAGGTGCAGGAAGCTTGCGTCGCTTTCATCGGCTTCGGCGATCAGGTAACGGCTGGTGCCGAGCTGGGCATTGGTGCCCGCGGCGTTCAGACGGCCACCGATGACGAAGGTCGGATCCAGGCCACCGGCCGCGAACACCGAAGCGATCAGGCTGGTAGTGGTGGTTTTGCCGTGGGTACCGGCGACGGCGATGCCGTGGCGGTAGCGCATCAGTTCGGCGAGCATTTCGGCACGCGGTACCACCGGGATGCGGCGTTCCAGCGCGGTCGCCACTTCCGGGTTGGAAGTATTGACGGCGCTCGACACCACCAGCACATCGGCGGCAGCGGCGTTCTCGGCACGGTGGCCGATGAAGATCTGCGCACCGAAGGATTCCAGGCGCTCGGTCACCGGCGAAGCTTTCAGGTCCGAACCGGACACTTCATAGCCCAGGTTCAGCAGCACTTCGGCAATACCGCACATGCCCACGCCGCCGATCCCGACGAAGTGGATGCGACGGATGCGGCGCATTTCCGGTTGCGGCATGGCTTTCTGATTCTCAACCATGGGCCACCTCCAGACAGGTATCGACCACGCTACGGGTGGCTTCGGGTTTCGCCAGACGGCGGGCCGCTTGGGCCATTTGTTCGAGTCGTTGCGGTTGCATCAAGACCTCTGTCAGGCGCGCGGCAAGGTCCGCGGCGCCAGTCGTTCTTTGCGGCATCAGGAAGGCAGCGCCTTCGCGGGCCAAATAATCGGCGTTGCGGGTCTGGTGATCGTCGATCGCGTGGGGCAAGGGCACCAGCATCGAGGGCAGACCGGCGGCGGCCAGTTCGCTGATGGTCAATGCGCCAGCGCGGCACACCACCAGGTCAGCCCAGCCATAGGCCTGGGCCATGTCTTTGATGAACGGCTGCACCTGCGCATCCACGCCGGCGGCGCGGTAGCGCTCTGCAGTCACTTCATCGTGGTTTCTGCCAGCCTGATGGAACACTTCCGGACGCAAGTCGGCAGCGACTTGTGCCAGGGCTTCAGGCAGCAACTTGTTCAACGGCTCTGCGCCCAGGCTTCCGCCCAGGATCAGCAAACGCGCCTTGCGTCCGGCCAGGGCCGGGCGCGGTGTTTCGAGGAACAGCTCGCTGCGCACCGGGTTACCGGTGGTACGGCGGCTGTCCGACAGGGTAAAGGTGTCGGGGAAGGCTTCACACACCCGGGCGGCGAACGGCACCAGCAACCGATTGGCGGTGCCGGCCACGGCGTTCTGCTCATGAACGATCACCGGCACGCCGGCCAGTTTGGCAGCAAGACCACCGGGGCCGGTCACATAGCCGCCGAATCCGACCACGCACACCGGACGCAAGCGGCGAATGATCGCCCGCGCCTGCCACACCGATTTCAGCAGCATGAACGGCGCCTTGAGCAACGACAGCTTGCCCTTGCCGCGCAGGCCGGTGGCGTTGATGCGGTGCAATTCAAGACCCGCCGCCGGCACCAGATCGTTTTCGATCCCGCGCGGCGTGCCGAGCCAGTGCACGGTGTAGCCGCGCGCCTGGAATTCGCGGGCACAGGCCAGCGCCGGGAACACGTGGCCACCGGTGCCGCCGGCCATGATCAATACGTTAGCGCCCATGGTTCGGCTCCTCGGCGAAGTCGCTCTCATGGAATTCCATCTCTTCACTGCCCAGGTGGGTCCGGCTCTCCCACTCGATCCTCAGCAACAAGCCAAGGCAGGCGCAGCAGATCACCAGGGAACTGCCGCCATAACTGAGGAACGGCAAGGTCAGGCCCTTGGTCGGCAGCAGGCCGACGTTCACGCCGATGTTGATCAGGAACTGGCCGATCCACAGGAACGACAGACCGTAGGCAACATAAGCGGCAAAAAACTGTTTGGCTTTCTCGGCCCACAGACCGATGTACATGCCGCGAATACACACGAACACGAACAGTGCCACGGTGCACAGCGAACCCACGGCACCGAGCTCTTCGGCCAGGACCGAGAACACGAAGTCGGTGTGCGCTTCCGGCAGGTAGAACTGCTTCTGCACGCTGTTGCCCAGGCCAACGCCCAGCCATTCACCGCGACCGAATGCGATCAAGGCTTGGGACAACTGATAACCGGCGCCGAACTGGTCGGCCCACGGGTCGGCGAAGTTGGTCAGACGCGCCATCCGGTACGGCTGCATCTGAATCAGCAACACCACCGCACCGACGGCCAGCACCACCATCAGCGAGAACCGAAACAGCCCGACCCCGCCGAGGAACAGCATCGCCGCCGCAGCTCCCATCATCACGACGGTGGCACCGAAGTCCGGCTCCATCAGCAACAGGCCCGCCATCGGCAGCAGCACGATGAAAGGCTTGAAGAAACCCATCCAGCTCTCGCGCACTTCTTTCTGACGACGCACCAGGTAACCGGCCAGGTAGATCACCACGAACACCTTGGCGATCTCGGACGGCTGAACGTTGAAGAAGCTGAAACCGATCCAGCGCATCGAGCCGTTCACCTCACGGCCGATCCCCGGGATGATCACCATCACCAGCAGACCGAACGCACCGATCAGCATCAGCCAGCCCAGTCGCTGCCAGGTGGCGATCGGGATCATCATGGTGACGACGCACGCGCCCAGGCCCAGCACCACGTAGATCAGGTGACGGGTCATGTAATAAAGAGCACTGCCCGACTGCGCCGCGCCGACTTCTGTCGAGGCCGAAGCAATCATGATCAGGCCCAGGCCGAGCAACGCCAGGCAACCGGCGAGCATCGGGAAGTCGAGGTCGATCCCGCGTCCGGTGATCAGCGGCGACGGGTATGGCTTGATGATGTTTCTCAAGCTCATGCCAGATCCTCCACGGCGCGGACGAACTGGTGACCACGGTCTTCGTAGTTCTTGAACATGTCGAAACTGGCGCAGGCCGGCGACAGCAGCACCACGTCACCCGGTTGGGCGGCGGCACGGCATTGGGCGACCGCGTCGACCAGAGTGGTCGCACGAATCAGCGGAACGGCATCGCCGATCGCTTCGCCGATCTTGTCGGAGTCGCGCCCCATCAGGATCACGGCGCGGCAATGGGCCGCCACCGGATCGCGCAGGTCCTTGAAGTCGGCGCCCTTGCCGTCGCCACCGGCGATCAGCACGACCTTGCCGTCGATGTCCGCACCCAGGCCTTCGATGGCCGCCAGTGCGGCGCCCACGTTGGTGGCCTTGGAATCGTTGTAGTAACCGACGCCGTCCAGATCACGCACCCACTGGCAACGGTGCTCGAGGCCGGCGAAGGTGCGCAGCGCCGCCAGCATGGCGTCGAACGGCAGCCCGACCGCGTGGCCGAGTGCCAGCGCCGCCAGGGCATTGGACTGGTTGTGGGCGCCGCGAATCTTCAATTCGCGCACCGGCATCAGGTTCTGGAATTCGAAGGCCAGGTACTTCTCGCCATTCTCTTCGCGCAGACCGAACGCCTTGAAATCGGGTTTGGTGAGGCCGAAGGTCCAGCACGGCTGGCCCTCGCCCATCAGCGGCCGGGTCAAGGCGTCCTGACGGTTGACCACGAACTGCTTGGCACCACGGAAGATCCGGTGCTTGGCCAGGTGATAGGCCGGCAGACCGCTGTAGCGGTCCATGTGGTCTTCGCTAATGTTGAGCACGGTCGCCACTTCGGCGTTGAGCTGGTCAGTGGTTTCCAGCTGGAAGCTCGACAGCTCCATCACGTACAGCTCGACGTCGTCGCTGAGCAGATCCAGCGCCGGCGTACCGAGGTTGCCGCCCACGGCCACGCGTTTGCCGGCCGCAGCCGCCATCTCGCCGACCAGGGTGGTGACGGTGCTTTTTGCGTTGGAACCGCTGATGGCCACGATCGGCGCCTTCGCGTTACGCGCGAACAGCTCGATGTCGCCGGACAGCTTCACGCCACGGGCCGCGGCGGCTTGCAGGGCCGGGGTCGCCAGCGCCAGGCCGGGGCTCACGTAGAGCTCGTCGGCACGGCACAGGAATTCGACGTCCAGCTCGCCACAACGCACTTCCACGTGCGGATAGTCACGCTGGAGCGTGGCCAGTTCCGGTGGATTTTCCCGCGTGTCGGCCACAGCAAACGCCACGCCCCGGTTCGCCAGGAAGCGAACCAGGGACATGCCGCTCTTGCCGAGGCCGACAACGATGCGGAAGTGGTCAGAAGCGATCAGAGACACTCGTTCTACCTCAGCTTCAGGGTGGCAAGGCCAATCAGCACGAGAATCACGGTGATGATCCAGAAACGGACGATCACGCGCGGCTCGGGCCAGCCCTTGAGTTCAAAGTGGTGGTGAATCGGCGCCATGCGGAACACACGGCGACCGGTCAGCTTAAAGGACGCAACCTGAATGACGACTGACAGGGTTTCCATCACGAACACGCCGCCCATGATGAACAGGACGATTTCCTGACGGACGATCACTGCGATGGTGCCCAGGGCCGCGCCCAGCGCCAGTGCGCCGACGTCGCCCATGAAAACTTGCGCCGGGTAGGTGTTGAACCACAGGAAGCCCAGGCCGGCACCGATCAGCGCGCCGCAGAACACGATCAGCTCGCCTGCACCCGGTACGTACGGGATCAACAGGTACTCAGCGAATTTCACGTTACCCGACAGGTAGCAGAAAATGCCCAGGCCACCACCAACCATCACTGTCGGCATGATCGCCAGACCGTCGAGGCCGTCGGTGAGGTTGACCGCGTTGCTCGAACCGACGATCACAAAGTACGTCAGCACGATGAAGCCTGCGCCCAGCGGAATGCTGTAGTCCTTGAGCATCGGCAGGATCAGGGTGGTTTCCACCGGAGTGCTGGCAGTCATATAAAGGAAGATCGCCGCACCGAGGCCGAACACCGACTGCCAGAAATATTTCCAGCGGCTCGGCAGGCCACGGGAGTTCTTCTCGATCACCTTGCGGTAGTCGTCGACCCAGCCGATGGCGCCGAACAGCAGGGTCACCAGCAACACGACCCACACGTAGCGGTTGCTCAGGTCAGCCCACAGCAGGGTGCTGACGCCGATCGAAGACAGAATCAGCGCGCCGCCCATGGTCGGCGTACCGGATTTGGACAGGTGCGATTGCGGGCCATCGTTACGAACGGACTGACCGATCTGACGGTTCTGCAGGGTGCGGATCATCCACGGGCCGTAGCACAGCGACAAGACCAGCGCGGTCAGCACACCGAGAATCCCGCGCAGGGTCAGGTACTGGAAGACCGCGAAGCCTTTGTAGAACTGTTGCAGATACTCCGCTAGCAGCAGCAGCATTAATGTTTCTCCAGACTGGACCCGCACAGGGCCGCAACGATGTTTTCCATCGCTGCGCTGCGCGAACCCTTGATCAAAATGGTGGTGTTTGTGTCCTGCTCGGCGCCGAGGGCCTGGATCAGTTCGGCCTGTGTGCCGAAGTGATGCGCCTCGTTACCGAATGCGTTCACGGCGTGGACCATGTTCGGCCCGACGGCGTAAAGCGCGGAAACCTTGCCCCGGGCGTATTCGCCCACGTCGCGGTGCCCCTGCTCCGCCCAGTCGCCCAACTCGCCGATATCCCCGAGCACCAGGACGGTGCGACCGGAAAAGCCGGCGAGTATATCAACGGCCGCGCACATCGAGGTGGGGTTCGCGTTGTAAGTGTCATCGATCACGCGCATGCCGTTTTTCGCCAGTTGCGCGACGGTGCGACCCTTGACCGGTTGTACCGCGCCAAGCCCGGTGGCAATGCCGAACAGCGACACGCCCAAAGCGTGAGCGGCAGCGGCGGCAGCCATGGCGTTGGCAACGTTATGGGTGCCGAGCAGGTTCAGTTGAACCCGTTCCACACCTTCAGGACTGTGCAGGTTGAACGCCGGGCAGCCACGGGCATCGGTGGCCAGGTCGCTGGCGTAAAAATCCGCCTGAGTGTTGCTCAGGGCAAACGTCAGCACCTTGCGCGCGCCGGCGCGGGTTTTCCAGATGCCAAACGCCTTGTCATCGAGGTTCAGCACGGCGACGCCGTCGGCCGCCAGCCCTTCGATGATTTCGCCCTTGGCTTCGACGATTTTCTCCGGCCCGCCGAACTCGCCGACATGGGCGGTCCCGGCGTTGTTGAGGATCGCCACGTGCGGCTTGGTCAGCCCTACGGTGTAAGCGATTTCACCCAGACGCGAGGCGCCCAGTTCGATCACTGCCGCGCTGTGTTCCGGGGCGAGTTCGAGCAGGGTCAGCGGTACG
Source organism: Pseudomonas sp. B37(2017) (assembly GCF_002112885.1). NCBI lineage: Bacteria > Pseudomonadati > Pseudomonadota > Gammaproteobacteria > Pseudomonadales > Pseudomonadaceae > Pseudomonas > Pseudomonas sp. B37(2017). Next base: position 423,748 of record NZ_NEIX01000004.1, read on the forward strand.
CCGAGGTCGTTGTTCAGGTTGCCACGGGTCGCGTGCACCGAACCGCGCGTGCGCAGGATGCTCGCGAGCATTTCCTTGACCGTGGTCTTGCCGCTGGAACCGGTAACGGCCGCGACCGGTTTGGTGAATGCGGCACGGTTCAACGCACCCAACTGGCCGAGGGCCTGGCGGGTGTCCTTGACCAGCAATTGCGGCAGCGTGCTGTCGGCGACTTCGCGCTCGACCAATGCCGCAACGGCACCTTTGGCGGCGACTTCATTCAGATAGTCATGACCGTCGAAACGCGGGCCGGTCAGGGCAATAAACAGTTGGCCAGCCTTGATCGCGCGGCTGTCGATGCTCACGCCGTCAAAACTGGCGTCGGCGCTGATCAGACGGGCGTCGAGCGCGTTGGTCAGTTCGCTGAGTTTCAGGGCCTTAAGCATGGGCCACCTCCCACGCGGTCAGGGCGTGATCAGCCTCGACCAGATCGGAAAACGCATGGCGCTCGCCGTTGATTTCCTGATAGTCCTCGTGACCTTTGCCGGCAAGAACAATCACGTCATCCGCCGAAGCGCCGGCAATCAGTTGCGCGATGGCCTGGCCACGGCCAGCCACGAACGTTACGTTATCCACAGCCGTGAAACCGGCGCGGATGTCATCGAAAATTACCGCCGGGTCTTCGGTGCGCGGATTGTCGTCGGTGACCAGCACGCGGTCGGCCAGACGCTCGACCACTTCAGCCATCAGCGGACGCTTGCCGCGATCGCGATCACCGCCGCAGCCGAACAGGCACAGCAGTTGACCTTTGACGTGCGGGCGCAACGCGGTCAGGACTTTTTCCAGCGCGTCCGGGGTGTGGGCGTAATCGACCACCACCAGCGGCTGGGTGCCGCCGCCGAGACGCTGCATGCGTCCGGCCGGGCCTTCGAGTTTCGGCAACACCTTGAGGATTTCGTCGAGCGCGTAGTCGAGACCGAGCAAGGCGCCGACGGCGGCCAGTACGTTGCTCAGGTTGAAACGACCGAGCAGCGTGCTGCGCAGATGGTGCTCGCCCTGCGGCGTCACCAGCGTGGCGCGCACGCCATGGTCGTCGAACTGCGCTTCACGCACATAGAGATAGGCGCTGCTGTCGAGCAGGCTGTATGTGATCAGCCGCGACTCACGTTTTTCAGCGGCCAGTTGCCGGCCGAAATCGTCGTCGAGGTTGACCACGCGGCACTTCAGGTCATTCCAGGCGAACAGCCGGGCCTTGGCCTCAGCGTACGCTTCCATGGTGCCGTGGTAATCCAGGTGATCGCGGGACAGGTTGGTCATCACCGCCACATCGAATGCCAGCGCGGTAACCCGGCCCTGATCCAGACCGTGGGACGAGACTTCCATGGCCACGGCTTTCGCGCCGGCCTTTTTCAGGTCGCCCAGGGTCGCTTGCATGGCGATCGGATTCGGCGTGGTGTGCAGGCCGCTTTGCAGCGCGCCATGGAAACCGGAGCCCAGGGTGCCGACGATGCCGCAATGCTGGCCGAGCAGGTCCAGCGCCTGCGCTACCAGTTGGTTCACGCTGGTCTTGCCGTTGGTGCCGGTCACGCCGATCAGATTCAGGTGATGACTCGGCTCACCGTAAAAACGCCCGGCGATGTCCGACAGCTGCGCCGCCAGGCCCTTGACCGGAATCAGCGGCACTTCGGTGATCGGCAGCACGGTGGCGCCTTCCACTTCATAAGCTACGGCAGCAGCACCGCGCTGCAAGGCGTCGGCGATGTGCGCACGCCCGTCGAACTTGCCGCCCGGCACCGCGAGGAACAGGTCACCCGCGCGTACGTTGCGACTGTCGAGCGCCAGTTCACGGATCAACAGATCGTGGCCGGCGTGAGGGAAAATCTTGTTCAGACTCAGAGACATCAGCCGCGCCCTCCATTGGCTTTCAGCGGAACGGCCGGGGTGGCGTTGGCCTGTTGTGTGGTCGGCAGGTTGTCCGGGGTGACGTTCATCAGGCGCAGAGTGCCCGACATCACGCGACTGAACACCGGCGCCGAGACCAGACCACCGAAGTAACCGGCCTTGGTCGGTTCATCGATCACCACGACGATTGCATAACGTGGATCGCTCATCGGGCCGAAGCCGGCGAACAGCGAGCGATAAGAGTTTTCGGCGTAGCCCTTGGTGCCGACCGATGTTTTACGCGCGGTACCGGACTTGCCGCCCACGTGATACGCCGGCACCTGCGCACGGAACACGCCGCGCGGGGCTTCGATCACTTGTTGCAGCATGCCTTGCATGGTTTTGGCGACGGCTTCCGGCAGCACCTGGGTGGTCTGCGGCGCCTTGTCGGTTTTGATCAGAGTCAACGGTGCGAGACGACCGTTGTTGGCCAGCGCCGAGAACGCATGCACCAGCTGGATCGCAGTCACCGAAATACCGTAGCCGTACGACAGCGTTGCGGTCTCGGCCTTGCGCCACTCGCGGTAGTTCGGCAGGTTGCCGACACGTTCGCCCGGGAAGCCGAGGCCGGTGTCCTGGCCGAGGCCGACTTTCTGTGCGAGGCGGAAAATGGTTTCTCCGCCGATATCGAACGCGACCTTACTCATGCCGACGTTACTGGAATTGATCAGAATGCCGGTCAGGTCGAGTACCGGACCTTCGGTCTTCGATACGTCCTTGATCGTGTATTTGCCGATCTGCAGGGAGCCCGGATACACCTCGACGGTGTCACTCGGTTTCCAGCGGCCGGTTTCGATCGCGGCGCTCATCGAGATCGCCTTCATGGTCGAACCGGGTTCGAACACGTCGATCATCGCGCGGTTACGCATCATCGCCGGCTGCAGGTTGCGACGGTTGTTCGGGTTGTAGGTCGGCTGGTTGACCATCGCGAGAATCTCGCCGGTCTTCACGTCCATGATCACCAGACTGCCGGCCTTGGCGCCGTTCTCGATGATCGCGTTGCGCAGTTCACGGTTGGCCAGGTATTGCAGGCGCAGGTCAATCGACAACGCCAAGGGCTTGCCGGCCTTGGCGTTTTTGGTGACCTGGACATCCTTGATCAGCCGTCCGCGCCGATCCTTGATGACTTGCCGCTTGCCGGGCACGCCGGCCAGCCATTCATCGTAGGCCAGTTCGACGCCTTCACGACCGTGGTCATCGATGTCGGTGAAGCCGACCATGTGCGCCGTCACTTCACCGGCCGGATAGAACCGGCGGAATTCTTCGATGCCGTAGACACCTGGCACTTTCAGGTCGAGCACGGCCTGGCCCTGCTCGGGGGTCAACCCGCGCACCAGATAAATGAATTCTTTGTTGGCCTGGGCTTCGAGACGTTCGGCCAGGGCTTTCGGATCCTGCCCCAGCGCGGCAGCCAGTGCCGGCCACTTCTCTTTGGCGGTCTGCATTTCCTTGGCGTTCGCCCACAACGTGGTCACCGGGGTACTCACGGCCAAAGGCTCGCCGTTACGGTCGGTGATCAGACCACGGTGAGCCGGAATCGGAATGTGCCGAAGACTGCGCGCGTCGCCCTGACCTTTGAGGAAGTCACGGTCAACCACTTGCAGGTCAATGATGCGCCAGCAGATGGCTGCGACCATCACGCCGAGCAGTGCCACCATCAGACGGAAACGCCACGGGAAGAGAGCCCCCTCGAGTTTCATCATGGCGCCACCATCTTCACGTCAGCCGCGCCGGGGATGTGCATCTTCAGTTGTTCGGTGGCCAGCACTTCGATCCGGCTGTGGGCGGTCCAGGTGCTTTGCTCCAGAATCAGGCGCCCCCACTCGGCCTGCGCCTTGTCGCGCACGCTCAGTTCGTTGTAAAGGGTGTTGAGCAACTGCCGGTTCCAGTGGGCGCTGTAAGACACGCCGATGGCCGACACAAGCACGCCAATGAACAGCAGCAGCATGAAAAAGCTGCCGCCGGGCAGTGGCTTGGCGAAAAGCTTGCTCACCGCAGCTTCTCCGCGACGCGCATGACGGCGCTACGGGAACGTGGGTTGGCTTTGAGTTCGGCGTCGGAGGCCGTCTGCGCTTTGCCATGGACTTTGATTTTCGGTTCGAACGCAACGTGGCGAACCGGCAGGTTGCGCGGCAGGTTGTCGGCTTCGCCTTTCACCAGCTTGCGCATGAACAGTTTGACGATACGGTCTTCCAGCGAGTGGAAGCTGATCACGACCAGACGGCCGCCCACTTCCAGGCATTCGAGCGCGGCTTCAAGGCCCGCTTCCAGATCGCCCAGTTCGTTATTGACGTGAATGCGCAGGCCCTGAAAAGCGCGGGTTGCCGGGTTCTTGCCCTTTTCCCACGCCGGGTTGGCGACTTTCAGGACTTCGGCCAGATCGGCGGTGCGCTCGAACGGCGTGATGTCACGACGCTCGGCCACGGCACGGGCCATGCGACCGGAGAAGCGTTCTTCGCCGTATTCCTTGAAGACACGGGCGATTTCTTCCACCGGCGCGGTGTTGACGAACTCGGCGGCGCTGATGCCACGGGACGGATCCATACGCATGTCCAGCGGGCCGTCGTTGAGGAAACTGAAGCCGCGCTCGGCATCATCGAGCTGCGGCGAAGAGACGCCCAGATCCAGCAGAATGCCGCTGACCTTGCCGGCCAGACCCTGTTCGGCAACGACCGAGCCAAGCTCGGCAAAGCTGCGCTGCACAACGACAAAGCGGCCGTCTTCGGCCGCTAGCGTTTGCCCGGTGGCAATCGCTTGAGGATCCTTGTCGAATCCGATGAGCCGACCATCCGGCCCGAGCTTGCTCAGGATCAACCGGCTGTGCCCGCCGCGCCCGAACGTGCCGTCCAGATAGCAGCCATCAGGACGTACGGCGAGAGCCTCGACGGCTTCGTCAAGCAGTACGGTGATGTGGTTAAAGCCGCTATCAATAGTCACAGGATCAGATCACGCAGTTCGTCAGGCATGGCGCCCGGTTGTTGTATGGCAGCCAGGTCAGCGGCAGAAACCGCGTTCCAGGCATCTTCGTCCCACAGTTGGAACTTGTTCAGTTGGCCTACCAGCATCGCGCGCTTGTCGAGCTTCGCGTATTCGCGCAGGCGCGGCGGCACCAGAAAACGACCACTGCCGTCGAGCTCGAGGTCAACGGCATTACCAATCAATAAACGCTGCAGACGACGGTTCTCTTCGCGAAGCGAAGGAAGCGCGCGCAACTTGGTTTCAATAATTTCCCACTCATCGAGCGGGTAGACACACAAACATGGATCAACGGCATCAATGGTCACGATCAATTGGCCGGAACTGCGCGAATCGAGCTCGTCACGGTACCGGCTCGGCATGGCGAGACGGCCCTTTGCGTCGAGACTGATAGCGTTAGCTCCGCGAAACACGTCTGCGTTTCTCCAATTTTTATCGTTTTGAGCTCAAAAAACCCACTTCATGCCACTTTCCGCCACTTGCGCACACTATAGGAATGCGCCCACCACACCGTCAAGGCGCGGATTAAAGGAAAACCCTTACAGAACGGAGATTTAGGAGCATAAAAGGAGGAGCAACGAGAATCTGGCGGATGCTTTTATCCAATAACTTGAAGCAGCACTGAAAGCTGCGCTCGAAAGTTAAAGTAATTTGTTAAGAGTAAGATTTTTTCGGTATTACAAAAGCGCTTCTGCTGTTGATTGAAGCAAGGTGGGAAATGGCTATTACTGCGTCTGCCGCTACCGAATTTCCAGCGCAGGCCTGCTGATAATAAACAGCCCTGTCGCCTTTAATTCAAGCAGGGAAAAGAAAAAGGTGGAGAGTCGATCTGTAAGCCGGGTTCTGTCTTGAACAGTCATTCGTCTACGATGGCCATCACTGGACATCTTTAGCAACCTACCCGGTCCCAGCGCGGGCCACGCCTTGGGACCCTATTTGGTCTTGCTCCAAGTGGGGTTTACCTAGCCACGAACTGTTGCCAGACGTGCGGTGCGCTCTTACCGCACCTTTTCACCCTTACCGGCGCCGAAGCGCTTAGGCGGTTATTTTCTGTGGCACTTTCCGTAGGCTCACGCCTCCCAGGCATTACCTGGCACTTCGCCCTATGGAGCCCGGACTTTCCTCCCCCCCCTAATTTTCATAGAGGGCAGCGACTGTCCGATCGACTCTCCGCCGCGCAGGTTAACGGCAGAGCGGCCGAAGAACAAGCGCTAATAGCCCGCAAACCGGTCTGCGCGACGGGTTACGCGTCTTTTTGCTGATCCAGTGCTACCTGATACAGCACGTTTTTGCGCTCACCGGTGATTTGCGCTGCCAGAGCCGCCGCGCGCTTGAGCGGCATCTCTTCGAGCAACAGATTGAGGATGCGCATCGCCTCGCTGCTGACGGCGTCTTCGGATTCCGGCGCGGTCCAGCCTGCCACCACCACGACGCATTCGCCACGCTGCTGATTACTGTCCGCCTCGACGAATGCCCGCAACTCGCTCAACGGCAATCCCTTGAGCGTTTCGAAGGTCTTGGTGATTTCACGAGCGAGCAATGCAGGACGATCAGCACCGAACACCGCCTCCATATCCTGCAGGCATTCCAGAATACGGTGCGGCGCCTCGTAGAAAATCAGCGTGCGCGGTTCTTCCTTGATAGCCTCCAGACGCGCCTTGCGCCCCACGGCCTTGGCCGGCAAAAAGCCTTCGAAGATAAAGCGGTCGGACGGCAGACCGGCAGCCGATAACGCTGCGATCAATGCGCACGCACCCGGCACCGGCACCACATTGATCCCGGCGGCACGGGCCTGACGCACCAGGTGATAACCCGGGTCAGAAATCAGCGGCGTACCGGCATCGGAAATCAGTGCGACGTTGTCGCCCGCCAGCAGACGGGTAATGAAGCGACTGCCTTCATCGCGCTCGTTGTGTTCATGACAGGCTGCCAGCGGCGTGGAGATGCCGAAGTGCTGCATCAGGCGCTGGGAATGGCGTGTGTCTTCGGCGGCGATCAGCGCCACCTCGCGCAGGATCTTCAACGCCCGGGCGCTGATGTCATCCAGGTTGCCGATGGGCGTCGCCACCACATAAAGCGAGCCCGCAGCGGAATTCAAAGGACCTGGAGCAGTCAAAGCGCACACCTCATGATCGGTAAAAGCCGCCATTGTAGCGCGTCGTGCGCCGGACGATGCGTCCGGGTCGGACACGGTTTGTCGCACCATTGTGAGGCTGCGCACTCTTTGTATCAGCTAAATTGACGGTTTCATGCCAGTAACATCGCGCCCCGGCCAGTGCTTGGGTACAATTCGACGCTAATTTGATCGAGTATCAGGAACACTTACATGATCGCTTGCCTGCGGCTGTTCACTGCCCTCTGCCTCGCTGCCTTGTTGGCGGCTTGCGCCAGCTCCCCTTCCTCCAGCCTTGGCGAACTTCCACGGACCCCGGATGCCACCATCGAGCAACTGCTCGAACAGGCTGCCCAGGCCAAATCGCCGGACAAGGCTGCGCTGTTGCGCCTGAGTGCGGCAGACATGGCGTACCGCCAGGGCAATGCCGGACAGTCCGCGCAAATCCTGCAGCAAGTGCCGATGGAACAACTCCAGCCCGGCCAGCAGGCATTTGCCAGCACGCTGTCTGCAGAACTGGCCATGACCCGCAACCAGCCGAAAGCCGCGCTGACTGCCCTGAGCCACCCAAGCCTGCAACGCCTGAGCGAAATGTCGGTACCGCTGCAAGTTCGCGCCGGCACCGTTCACGCCCGCGCCCTTGAAGCCGACGGCCAGACCCTGGCCGCCGCCCGCGAGCGCATCTTCATCGCGCCGATGCTGGAAGGCGAAGCCGCCAGCAAGAACCACGAAGCGATCTGGACCCTGATTGCATCGCTGCCGGCCGATCAACTGCAAGCGAATACCACCGATGACCTCGGCGGCTGGATGAGCCTGGCCCTGGCGGTGAAAACCGCCGGCACTCTGGAACAGCAGCAAGCCGCCATCGACAACTGGCGCAACCAGCATCCAAAGCACCCAGCCGCGATCAACCTGCCGCTGCCCCTGACCAAACTCAAGGAACTGGCCAGCCAGCCTCTGAGCAAGATCGCCCTGCTGTTGCCACAGGACGGCCAACTGGCCTCGGTCGGCAAGGCCCTGCGTGACGGCTTCATGGCCGCGCACTATCAGGCTCAGCAAGCCGGCCAGAAACCACCGGCCATCGAGTTCTATGACAGCTCGAAACTGACCAACCTCGACGAGTTCTACCGCAAGGCCCAGGCCGATGGCGTGCAACTGGTCGTCGGCCCGCTGGAGAAGCCGCTGGTCAAACAGCTGAGCACTCGCCCGCAACTGCCGATCACCACCCTCGCCCTGAACTACAGCGAAGGCGATCAAGGCCCGGCGCAGCTGTTCCAGTTCGGTCTGGCCGCTGAAGACGAAGCCCGCGAAGTCTCCCGCCGCGCCCGTGCCGACGGCCTGCATCGCGCCGCCATCATGGTGCCGAAAGGCGAATGGGGCGACCGCGTCCTGCGCGCCTTCAGCCAGGACTGGCAAGCCAACGGCGGCAGCATTGTCGCCACCGAGCGCGTCGACCAGCCGGTGCAACTGGCCCAGCAGATCGCCGACATGTTCCAGCTGCGTCAGAGCGAAGCTCGCGCCAAGAGCCTGCAGAATGCTGCCGGCACCAACGTTGCCGCCCAGCCTTCGCGTCGCCAGGACATCGAGTTCATCTTCCTCGCCGCCACCCCGCAGCAGGCGCAGCAGATCAAGCCGACACTGAACTTCCAGTACGCCGGTGATGTGCCGGTTTACGCGACCTCCCACGTATTCAGCGCCAGCGGCGACGTGAACCAGTACAACGACATGAACGGCGTGCGCTTCTGCGAAACGCCATGGCTGCTGGAAACCAGCGATCCGCTGCGCCAGCAGGTCACCGCGCAATGGCCACAAGCCGCTGGTAGCCTCGGCCGCCTGTACGCGATGGGCGTCGATGCCTACCGCCTCGCGCCACGCCTGGATCAGCTCAAGGCACTGCCGGACAGCCGCATCGAAGGTCAGTCGGGCAGCCTGGGCATGACCCAGTCCCAACGCGTCGTCCGTCAGTTGCCATGGGCGCAATTCGTCAGCGGTCAGATCCAGCGCCTGCCGGACACTCCACGCTGATGCCCGACAGGTCACACCTGCAAAGCGGCAAGGATGCCGAGCGCCAGGCGCTCGAGCATCTACAACACCAGGGTCTGCGCCTGCTGGCGCAGAACTGGTTATGTAAACGCGGTGAGCTTGATCTGGTCATGCTTGATGGCGATACAGTAGTATTCGTCGAAGTCCGTTACCGAAAGAACACTCAATGGGGTGGCGCACTCGACAGCATCGATGGGCGCAAACGGCAGAAACTGATTTTCGCCGCACAGTATTTTCTTCAGCGCGAGTCGCGTTGGGCCAATTCCCCCTGCCGCTTCGACGTGGTGGCCATCGACAGCCACCAGGGTCAGCTGAACTGGTTGCAGAATGCGTTCGACAGTTGACCGCCTGCTCCGACCCGGACACTTTCACTCAACACTTTTGCTCTTTGCTTTGCGGGCTGCACATTCACGTGCCGGACAGCCGCGCTAATTAAGGTCACACAGATGGACATGCAATCCCGAATTCGCCAGCTTTTCCAGGCCAGCATCGACACCAAGCAACAGGCGATGGACGTACTTGCACCGCACATCGAGCAAGCCAGCCAGGTGATGGTCAACGCCCTGCTCAACGAGGGCAAAATGCTCTCGTGCGGTAACGGCGGCTCGGCCGGTGATGCCCAGCACTTTTCCTCGGAACTGCTCAACCGTTTCGAGCGTGAGCGCCCTAGCCTGCCAGCGATCGCGCTGACCACCGACAGCTCGACCATCACCTCGATCGCCAACGACTACAGCTACAACGAAGTGTTCTCCAAGCAGATCCGCGCACTCGGCCAGCCGGGTGACGTATTGCTGGCGATTTCGACCAGCGGCAACTCGGCGAACATTATTCAGGCGATCCAGGCCGCACATGATCGCGAAATGATTGTCGTAGCATTGACCGGACGCGACGGCGGCGGCATGGCTTCGCTACTGCTGCCCGAAGACGTCGAGATTCGCGTACCGGCCAACGTCACCGCACGTATTCAGGAAGTCCACTTGCTGGCGATCCATTGCCTTTGCGATCTGATCGACAGCCAACTGTTCGGGAGTGAAGAATGACCCCTAATCGCCTTGGCCTTCTGGCCTTGACCCTGTGCCTCGGCATCAGCGGCTGCACCTCGGTGGTGAATGCCAGCCGTGAAGCGCCGATCGAAGACGACCGTGGCACCCGCACTTTCGGCAGCAAGATCGATGACTCGCTGATCGAAACCAAAGTCGGCGTCAACGTGGCCAAGGCCGACCCGGCCCTGGACAACGACTCGCACATCGTCGTCACCAGCTTCAACGGTGTCGTGTTGCTGGCCGGCCAGACCCCGCGCGCAGACCTCAAGGAGAAGGCCGAACAGGCCGCCGCCAACGTCCAGCGCGTGAAGAAGGTTCACAACGAACTGCAAGTGATCGCACCTTCAGGCTTCATTGCCCGTCAGAACGACTCCTGGCTGACCACCAAGATCAAGACCCAGATGCTCGCCGACGCCAGCATTCCGGGCTCGCGCATCAAGGTCGTGACCGAGAACGGTATCGTCTATCTGCTGGGTCTGCTGACCAAACAGGAGGCCGCCCAGGCGACCAACCTGGTTCAGGGCGTTTCCGGCGTACAGAAGATTGTGAAGCTGTTCGAATACATCGACTGACCCGCAAAACGCAGGCACAAAAAAGGCGATCCAACCGGATCGCCTTTTTTATTACTTCACCACTTTCAGGCTTGGCCGGCCGCTTGGGCGCGGCGGCTCGCTGTCCGGTGGCGGAACATCGTCATCCTGCTCGATCTCGTCTTCGTCATCCATCGGCGACTCCAGATCGAACACCATGCCTTGACCGTTCTCCCGGGCATAGATCCCCAGAATTGCAGCAATCGGCACATACAGACTGTGCGGGACGCCACCGAAGCGACCTTCGAAGGTCACAACGTCGTTGTCCATGTGCAAGTGCCGCACGGCACTTGGCGAAATGTTCAGGACAATCTGCCCGTCACTGGCAAACCCTTGTGGCACCTGCACCGCCGGGTACTCGGAATTGACCAGCATGTGCGGGGTGCAATCGTTATCCACAATCCACTCGTAGAGCGCGCGGACCAGATAAGGTCGACTGGAGTTCATAGCGGCTCCTTAAGCCTTAGCGCATGTCGCGTTCGACACCAGACAGACTCGTCTGGAAAGCCTCACGCGCAAACTGACGCTCCATATAATCAAGCAGCGGCTTGGCCGGCCGCGGCAGTTCTATACCCAGAATCGGCAAACGCCAGAGTATTGGCAATAGGCAGCAATCCACCAGACTTTGTTCCTCACTGAGGAAAAACGGCTTGTCGGCAAACAGCGGCGACACGCCCGTCAGGCTTTCGCGCAATTCCTTGCGCGCCACGGCACGGGCCGCTTCCTTGGTGCGCGAATCCAGAATCAGATCCACCAGACCACACCAGTCGCGCTGAATGCGGTGAATCAGCAGACGGCTGTTGGCACGCGCCACCGGGTACACAGGCATCAATGGCGGATGCGGGTAACGCTCATCCAGGTATTCCATCACCACGGTCGACTCCCACAACGCCAGGTCACGATCGACCAGCGTGGGCAGACTGCCGTAAGGGTTCACTTCAATCAGTTTAGGCGGCTGACGACCAGCCTCCACAAAAATGATCTCGGCGCTGACACCCTTCTCTGCAAGCACGATGCGCACTCGGTGGGAATAGTGGTCGGCGGGGTCGGAGTAACAGGCCAACCGATTGGTCACGCCCATGGCGATCCTCCTCGCTTGTTGAAATAGTCGGAGCCGGAAAAACGCGCGCGCCCAGAGGGCGCCTCCCGCAACGGCTGGCGAACCAGGCGTTGCGTTTTCAGAGGCGCCCTTGGGCGCGCGCGATTAACAGCAATTGCTTGAAGCGTTATCAGTGCACGTCTTTCCAGTATTCACGCTTGAGCAGGTAGGCGAACACAAAGAAGAACGCCAGGTACAGCAAGACGTAAGTACCGATGCGCTGATGTTGCAGCTTAACCGGGTTAGCCGAGTAAGCCAGGAAGGTTACCAGATTCTTGACCTTCTCATCGAACTGCTCTTCGTTGAGGGTTCCGGTTTTCGGCACGATGGTCAACTGATCGCACGCTTCATGAGTCAGAGGCGTACCGGTCAGCGGGTCATATTGCTTCTTGCCGTCTTCGACGATCTGTACCTGTTTGCAACCCACGACCTGACGACCTTGCAGGCCGACCAGCACGTTAGGCATGCCGACGTTCGGGAAGACCTTGTTGTTCACGCCCCATGGACGTGCAGGATCTTCGTAGAACGACTTGAGGTAACCGTAAAGCCAGTCGGTGCCGCGAACACGAGCCACCAGCGTCAGGTCCGGCGGCGCGGCGCCGAACCAGGTCTTGGCGTCGGCCGGCTGCATGCCGATGTTCATGTGATCGCCGATCTTGGCGCCGGTGAACACCAGTTTTTCCAGCATCAGTTCGTGCGGAACGCCGAGGTCATCGGCCACACGCTCGTAACGCTGAAACTTAGCACTGTGGCAACCCATGCAATAGTTGGCGAAAGTACGCGCACCATCCTGCAAGGCAGCCTTGTCGGAAACGTCGATGTCGACCTTTTCCAGTTCCGGACCACCGTGTTCGGCCGCGAAAGACAGCACTGGCAGAGCAGCAAAAATCAGAGCAAAAAATAACTTTTTCATCAGCCAGTCACCCTTTCCGGAACCGGTTTGGTCTTCTCGAGCCTGGTGTAGAACGGCATCAGAATGAAGTAGGCGAAGTACAGGAAGGTGCAGACCTGCGACAGCAGCGTACGGCCTGGCGTCGGGGCCAGAACGCCCAGAATGCCGAGGATCACGAACGAAATGCAGAACACCACCAGCCAGATCTTGCTCATCCAGCCTTTGTAGCGCATCGACTTGACCGGGCTGCGGTCGAGCCACGGCAGGACGAACAGCACCGCAATCGCTGCACCCATGGCGATAACGCCCATGAGCTTGTCAGGGACCGCACGCAGGATTGCGTAGAACGGTGTGAAGTACCAGACCGGTGCAATGTGCTCAGGCGTCTTGAACGGGTTGGCTTGCTCGAAGTTAGGCTTTTCGAGGAAGTAACCGCCCATTTCCGGGAAGAAGAACACAATGAAGCAGAAGATGAACAGGAACACCACGACGCCGACGATATCTTTCACGGTGTAGTACGGGTGGAAGGCAATGCCGTCCAGCGGGATACCGTTTTCGTCTTTGTGCTTCTTGATGTCCACGCCGTCCGGGTTGTTCGAACCGACTTCGTGCAGCGCCAGGATGTGCAGCACCACCAGACCGAGAATCACGATCGGCAGCGCAACCACGTGCAGGGCGAAGAAGCGGTTCAGGGTGATCCCGGAAATCAGGTAGTCACCACGGATCCACTGGGTCAGGTCGTTGCCGATGACCGGGATCGCGCCGAACAGCGAGATGATCACCTGAGCACCCCAGTAGGACATCTGGCCCCACGGCAGCAGGTAACCCATGAAGGCTTCGGCCATCAGCGCCAGGTAGATCAGCATGCCGAAGACCCACACCAGCTCACGCGGTTTCTGGTACGAACCGTAGAGAAGGCCACGGAACATGTGCAGATAGACCACGATGAAGAACGCCGAAGCGCCGGTGGAGTGCAGCAGACGCAGGATCGAACCGTACTCGACATCGCGCATGATGTATTCGACGGAAGCGAACGCTTCTTCCGCCGACGGGGTGTAGCTCATGGTCAGCCAGACACCGGTGACGATCTGGTTGACCAGAACGAGCAGCGCCAGCGAGCCGAAGAAGTAGAAGAAGTTGAAGTTTTTTGGAGCGTAATACTTGCTGAGATGGTCTTCCCACATCTTGGTGGCGGGGAAGCGTGCATCAACCCAATCCATGAACTTGCTCATCACGCTTTCTCCGTATCGACGCCAATGACAATCAGGTCATCGGTCTCATAGGAATGCGGGGGTACTGGCAGGTTCAAAGGCGCAGGTTGCGACTTGTAGACGCGGCCAGCCAGATCGTAGTGGGAACCGTGGCAAGGGCAGAAATAGCCGCCTACCCAGTCTTTGCCCAGATCCGCGGGTGCCACTTCGGGACGGAAAGTCGGTGAGCAACCCAGGTGAGTGCAGATCCCGATCAACAGGAGGATTTCCGGCTTGATCGAACGCACTTCAGGGTCGACATAAGTGGGTTGCGTGGAGTTTTTGGAGGTCGGATCGGAGAGCTGGCCCTCGATCTTCTTGAGATTCCCCAGGATTTCCTCGGTACGGCGGACAATGAACACCGGCTGGCCGCGCCATTCAGCAATCATCTGCTGCCCTGGCTCGATTTTGCTGACATTCACTTTCACCGGTGCTCCGGCAGCCTTCGCCTTGGCACTGGGAAACCATGACCCCACGAACGGGACCGCAGCCCCCACCGCTCCTGCAGCACCCACCACGGATGTGGCTGCTACCAAGAAGCGACGCCGGCCTGCATTCACGCCGTCATTGCTCATTCAGTCCTCTCCCATCAGCTTTGTGGCCTGTTAAATCAGGCGTCTACTAAATTGAAACTATGTACTTATAAAAATTTTGCCGAATGGTAATGAAAACCCCCAATTCTGACAAGGTAATTACCCGGAGGGCTGGCCCTCAAGCCTTGTAGTATAGGGGGTCTACGAATGTGGCAAGTTGTCACAGCGCAATTATTCAAGAAATCGCACGCATAAAAAAACGCCCGGTTCCGTGAGGAATCGGGCGTTCTTTTTGAACGTGGAAGCGAAATTAACGCTTCGAGTACTGCGGACGCTTACGCGCTTTACGCAGACCAACTTTCTTACGTTCAACTTCACGGGCGTCGCGAGTAACGAAGCCAGCTTTGCGCAGAGCGCTACGCAGGGTTTCGTCGTAGTCCATCAGAGCGCGAGTGATGCCGTGGCGGATTGCGCCAGCTTGACCACTTACACCACCACCGATGACGGTGACGTAGATGTCGAACTTCTCGACAGTCTCAGTCAGTTCCAGCGGCTGACGAACTACCATGCGGGCAGTTTCGCGACCGAAGAACGTGTCCAGGGAGCGGTTGTTGATGGAGATGTTACCAGTACCCGGACGCAGGAAAACGCGTGCGGTTGCGGTCTTGCGACGGCCAGTGCCGTAATTTTGAGTCGCCGACATAATGAACTATTCCGTTAAATCTTCAGTTCTTGGGGCTGCTGAGCAGTATGAGGGTGTGCAGCGCCCGCATAGACTTTCAGCTTACGGTACATGTCGCGACCCAGTGGGTTTTTAGGCAGCATGCCTTTAACCGCGGTCTCGATCACGCGCTCAGGGGCCTTGGCGATCAGCTTTTCAAAGTTGATCGACTTGATGCCGCCCGGGAAACCGGAGTGGGAGTAGTACATTTTGTCAGTGGTTTTAGCACCGGTAACACGGATCTGCTCAGCGTTGATTACGACGATGTAGTCGCCGGTGTCAACGTGAGGAGTGTACTCAGGCTTGTGCTTGCCACGCAGACGGCTCGCGATTTCGGTGGCCAGACGACCCAGGGTCTGACCAGCAGCGTCGACGACAAACCAGTCGCGCTTTACTGTTTCCGGTTTAGCAGTAAAAGTTTTCATTCTTTATAGCCTCAGGGGCCGCCTGTAAATAAGACGGCGGATCTTACTGAATAGTGCGTACTTTGACAAGTCAAAGGCAGCCGGATACAGACGCTTTCGGGGGCTCGGGTCGGCGCGTCCGTTCAACGGCAAGATTCTTCGGCGGCGGCGCATCACTTCCACTGCAGAAAGAGGTCGGCAATTATGCAGATTGCGAAAAAAATTTCAACCTGCTTTTATGCTTGTTTTGCCCAAGGAGCACCCGATGGACTATCGCCAGCTAGGCCGTACCGACCTGAACGTGAGTGCAATCTGCCTCGGCACCATGACCTGGGGCGAGCAAAACACTGAAGCTGAAGCCTTCGCCCAGATCGAGCGGGCAAAAGAGGCCGGGATCAATTTCCTCGACACCGCCGAGATGTACCCGGTGCCGCCGAAAGCCGAAACCTACGCCACCACCGAGCGCTACATCGGCAATTACTTCAAGAGCCGTGGCGACCGCGCCGACTGGATCCTCGCCAGCAAGATCGCCGGCCCCGGCAACACCATCGACTACATCCGCGACAAGAACCTGCGCCACAACCGCCAGCACATCACCGAAGCCGTGGACGCCAGCCTCAAGCGCCTACAGACCGACTACATCGATCTGTATCAATTGCACTGGCCGGAGCGCAGCACCAACTTTTTCGGACAGCTGGGCTACAAGCACCAGACCGAAGCCAACCTGACGCCGCTCGAAGACACCCTTGAAGCGCTCGATGAGCAAGTGAAGGCCGGCAAGATCCGTCACATCGGCCTGTCCAACGAGACCCCGTGGGGCACCATGCGTTTTCTCGCCCTGGCCGAAGCCCGTGGCTGGCCGCGCGCCGTGTCAATCCAGAACCCGTACAACCTGCTCAACCGCAGCTTCGAGATCGGCCTGGCGGAAATCGCCATCCGTGAACAATGCGGTCTGCTCGCCTATTCGCCGCTCGCGTTCGGTTTCCTGTCGGGCAAGTACGAAGGTGGGGCGCGTCCGCCAAAAGGCCGCCTGAGCCTCTACAGCCGCTTCAGCCGCTATTTCAACCCGCAATCGGAAGCGGCGTGCAGCCGTTACGTGGCGCTGGCTCGTGAACACGGTCTGGATCCGGCGCAAATGGCTCTGGCCTTTGTGAACCAGCAACCGTTCGTCACCAGCAACATCATCGGGGCAACGACGCTGGAGCAACTGGACAGCAACATCGCCAGCTACGAGCTGAAACTGTCGAGGGAAGTGCTGGAAGGGATCGAAGCGATTCACAAGGATCATCCGAACCCTGCGCCGTAATCCAGGACGATGATCGTTCCCACGCTCTGCGTGGGAACGCATACCGCGACGCTCCCAAAGCGGACGCAGAGCGTCCATGGCGGCATTCCCACGCAGAGCGTGGGAACGATCACACTTTCGGATCAAAGCGACCGCGCAATGATCTCCTTCATGATTTCATTGGTGCCGGCATAGATCCGCTGCACCCGCGCATCCGCCCAGGCCCGGGCCACCGGGTATTCCCACATGAAACCGTAGCCGCCATGCAGCTGCACGCACTCGTCGAGCACCTTGCATTGCAGGTCGGTGCCCCAGTACTTGGCCATCGCCGCCGTCGGCACGTCCAGTTTGCCTTGCAGGTGCAGCTCCAGGCAGCGGTCGACGAACACCCGGCCGATCTGAATCTCGGTGGCCATTTCCGCCAGCTTGAAGCGGGTATTCTGGAAGTCGGCAATCGACTTGCCGAACGCCTTGCGGTCGCGGGTGTAATCCAGCGTCCATTGCAGCGCCGCCTCGGCTGAAGCCAGCCCGCCAATCGCCACGGTCAGACGCTCCTGCGGCAGTTCCTGCATCAGATAGGCAAACCCCGCCCCGGCCTGACCCAACAGGTTTTCCTTCGGCACGCGCACGTCCTGAAAGAACAATTCCGACGTGTCCTGAGCCTTCATTCCGACCTTCTCCAGGCGCTTGCCCTTGTCGAAGCCCGGCGTGTTCGCCTCCACCAGAAACAGGCTGGTGCCCTTGGCGCCAGCCTTGGGATCGGTCTTGGCGACGACGATCACCAGATCCGCCAGAAAGCCATTGGTGATAAAGGTTTTCGAACCGTTGATCACATATTCGTCGCCATCCAGCAGCGCCGTGGTCTTGACCCCTTGCAGGTCGGAACCGGCGCCCGGCTCGGTCATGGCGATCGCGGTGACCATCTCGCCGGAGACCAGCTTCGGCAGGTATTTCTGCTTCAGCGCCTCGCTGCCGTAATGCAGGATGTACGGCGCGACGATGTCCGAATGCAGTGAAAAACCGATACCGGTCAGCCCCAGCCGCCCTACTTCCTCGATGACCACCGCGCTGTAAAGAAAGTCCGCCCCCAACCCGCCGTATTCCTCCGGCAGGTGCGAGCAGAGCATCCCCGCCTCCCCCGCCTTGTTCCACAGTTTGCGGTCGATGTAGCCTTGTTTTTCCCATTGCCCATGGAACGGCACGGCCTCTTTTTCGAGGAATGTTCGTACGCTGTCGCGGAACAATTCGTGCTCGGAGCTGAACAAGGTTCTGGGAATCATGCGTCACCTTTTCTTTATTGTTGGAGGGATCAGACCTTCAGAGACTAAGCCGCGCTTCCGATACAGGACACTGGACACATCCGACAAAAAATAAGACGATCCAGCCGTCTGGTGACCACTTTCCCTTATAAAAACAAAAGTTGAATTATGTCCAAGCAAGTCTCCACGCCCTTGCGGCGCGTCAGCATCCTGGCGATCGACCGGGTTTTCGCTTCCACCCTCATGCAAGCCAAGGATTTCTTCCATCTGGCCAGCCTGCGTTACGGCAAACAACTGGGCCACGGCCTGACTCCGGCGTTCGAAACACGCCTGGTCAGCCCCGACGGTAAACCGGTTAACAGCTTCAGTGACGTGGTCATGCCGGTGGACGGCGGCCTGGAAAATGCCGATGTCATTATCCTCCCGGCGTTCTGGGACGATTTCGATACGCTGTGCCAACGTTATCCACAGATCCTGCCGTGGCTGCGCGAACAGCATGCCCGGGGCGCCGTGCTCTGCGGCGAGGCTACCGGGGTGTTCTGGCTGGCCGAGGCCGGTTTGCTCAACGGCAAGGAAGCGACCACCTACTGGCGCTTCTTCAACGCTTTCGCCGAGCGCTTCCCGCAGGTCTACCTCAATCAGGACAAGCACCTGACCGACGCCGACAACCTGTATTGCGCCGGCGGCACCACCTCAGCCTGCGATCTCTACATTTATCTGATCGAGCGCTTCTGCGGCGCCAATGTGGCCCAGGCGGTAGCTCGCGACATTCTCTATGAAGTGCAGCGCAGCTACGCACCGGGCCGCATCGGTTTCGGCGGCCAGAAACTGCATCAGGATGTGATCATCCTGCAGATCCAGCACTGGCTCGAAGAGCATTTCGCCGACAAGTTCCGCTTCGAAGACGTGGCCCGCGAACACGGCATGAGCATCCGCAACTTCATGCGCCGCTTCCAGACCGCCACCGGTGACAAGCCGCTGCACTATCTGCAACGGCTGCGCATCGAGACCGCCAAGGGCTTGCTCTCCGGTAGTCGCAAGAGCATCAAGACCATCAGCTACGAAGTCGGCTACGACGATGCGAGCTTCTTCGCACGGCTGTTCCGCCAGCACACCGAACTGTCGCCGAACCAGTACCGGCAGCAGTTCCAGCAAGCTGCCTGACGATTCGACCAGACACAAAAAAGGGCCTGCATCTGCAGGCCCTTTTTGTTTGCCGAATCCGCTTAAGGCTTGTGTGCCCGGGACAGGAACTCGTGGGATTGCATCTCCAGCAGACGGCTGAGGGTACGCTGGAACTCGAACGTCAGGCGTCCGCCGGTGTACAGGTCTTTCAACTCGACTTCGGCAGAAATGATCAGTTTGACGTTACGGTCGTAGAACTCGTCGACCATGTTGATGAAGCGGCGGGCGATGTCGTCGGTGGTGACGCTCATCTGCTCCACGCCACTGAGCAGCACGGCGTGGAAGATCTTGCCCAGTTCGATGTAGTCGTTCTGGCTGCGCGGGCCGTCGCACAGCTCGCGGAAGTCGAACCAGGCCACGTCATCGCAAGTACGCAGAGCGCGGATTTCGCGGTTTTCGATGATCAGCACATCGTTTTCCACGGCGGCCGTGCACTCCGGCGTCAGCGCGCGGAAGCTTTTGCGCAGGCTTTCGTGAGCGGCTTCGTCGAGCGGGAAGTGGAACAGTTCCGCTTGTTCGAGGTGACGCAGACGGTAGTCGACGCCGCTGTCGACGTTGACGATCTCGGTGTTCTGCTTGATCAGCGCGATGGCTGGCAGGAAGCGCGCGCGTTGCAGGCCGTCCTTGTACAGGCCGTCCGGCACGATGTTCGAAGTGGCGACCAGGGTCACGCCGTTCTTGAACAGCTCTTCCATCAGCGTGCCGAGGATCATGGCGTCGGTGATGTCGGAGACGAAGAATTCATCGAAGCAGATGACCCGTGATTCCGTCGCGAAGCGCTTGGCGATGATGGTCAGCGGGTTTTTCTCGCCGCCGAGGGTTTTCATCTCTTCGTGCACACGCTTCATGAAGCGGTGGAAGTGAGTGCGGGTCTTTTCCTTGAATGGCAGTGCTTCGAAGAAGGTGTCCACCAGGTAAGTCTTGCCGCGACCCACGCCGCCCCAGAAATACAGACCCTTGACCGGCGTCTGATCCTTTTTGCCAAACAGCTTGCCCAGCAAACCCGGCTTGTTCTGCTCGGCCGCGATCAGATCGTCGTACAGGCGTTGCAGATGACGAACGGCAGTTTCCTGCGCCGCATCATGGAAGAAGTCCGGGCGTTTCAGATCAGCTTGATATCGTTCTAGGGGCGTCATAATTCGTTAGCAAGGCAACAAAAACGGGCCGTCACTGTAGCGATGGCCCGTGGGAATGGCAATCGGCCCTTGGTCGGGCCGGCCCGTTGATTATTCCTGAACCGGTGTCAGAGCGATCCGCAGGGCCTCGACGGCCGCATCCCGCGCAGCCACGTCGGCGAACGCCGGGCTGTCGCCGACGCACTCGCCTTCCAGCCAGACGCTGAAGCTCAGGTCTTCGCTGCGTACATCCAGCGCCTGACCCGATTGCAGCTGCTTGGTCACCTGACCGGCGGTTTTACCGTCGGCGAAGTTACGCGACAGCAGCAATTGCTCGCCGTCGGCCGCCAGCAGACGGAAACGGAAGCTGCCGTCGTCTTCACGGAAGCTGACGAAACGTGCGGCTTTCGCGGCTTTCTTCTTGGTGGTCGCGGCCACCTGAACCTGATTGATGAAAGAACGCAGACCAACCGCTTCGCGCAGCTCGTTGAGGAACGGCGTCGCCACCGCACGGGCCTTCTTGGCGCCGTGTTGCAGGATGTCTTCCAGATCTGCCGGGCGTTCGATCAACTGGTGATAACGCTCGCGGGACTCGCCCAGTTCGTTATCCAGCAATTGGAACAGACGGTTCTTCGCCTCGCCCCAACCCAGACCACCCAGCAGTTCGCTGCGGAATTCGTCGGCCTGCGCCGGTGTGGAGAAAGCCTGGAACAGAGTGAACAGGTGCGAGTTGTCCGGATCTTTCGCTTCGCCCGGCGCGCGGGAGTCGGTAACGATGCGCGAAATCGCGTCCTTCATTTCCTTGGCGCTGGAGAACAGCGGGATGGTGTTGTCGTAGCTCTTGGACATCTTGCGACCGTCCAGGCCCGGCAACGTGGCCACGCTTTCCTCGATCAGCGCTTCGGGCATGGTGAAGAACTCCTTGCCCTGGCCGAACAGGTGGTTGAAGCGCTGGCCGATATCACGGGCCATTTCCACGTGCTGGATCTGGTCGCGACCGACCGGCACCTTGTGCGCGTTGAACATCAGAATGTCCGCCGCCATCAGCACCGGATAGCTGTACAAGCCCATGGTGATGCCGGCATCCGGGTCTTCGCCGGTCTCGACGTTCTTGTCCACCGAAGCCTTGTAGGCGTGGGCGCGGTTGAGCAGGCCCTTGGCGGCGACGCAGGTCAGCAACCAGGTCAGCTCGGGGATTTCCGGAATGTCGGACTGACGGTAGAAGGTCACGCGATCCACATCCAGGCCACCGGCCAGCCAGGTCGCGGCGATTTCCAGACGCGAGCGCTGGATGCGCAGCGGGTCATCGCACTTGATCAGGGCGTGATAGTCGGCCAGGAAGTAGAACGAGTCGGCATTGCTGTCGCGGCTGGCGAGAATCGCCGGGCGGATGGCGCCGGCGTAGTTGCCCAGGTGCGGGGTGCCGGTGGTGGTGATGCCGGTGAGGATGCGGGTACGGTTCGTCATGGGTAATCGCTTGTCAGACTGCAATCAATTCGAGAGACGCGGCAGGATCAGATCCTTGAGATCGGTCAGCTTGCCATGAAAAAAGTGTCCGCATTCTGCCACTTTCAGCAGCTCATGGGGGCGCTGGAGTTTGTCAGACCAGTCGTAGACCAGCTGCGGATCGATCACTTCGTCGGTTTCCGGCTGGATCACGGTCAGCTCGCCCTGCTGCGGCAGTTGATCCTGATCACCCAGACGCATCACCGCCGGCGCAACCATGAACAGGTGCTTGAGCGTGATGCCTTGGGCTTCGAGACGGCCGCCGAGACTTGCTGCAACAAATCCGCCGAAGGAGAAACCGAACAGGGTCAGCGGCAGATCCGGGTGTTTTTCCAGCAGCCATGCGGCAGCGGCCTGGGCGTCGTCGACTTCACCGGTGCCCATGTCATGGGAACCCTCGCTGGCACCGACGCCGCGATAGTTGAAGCGCAAGGTGATCAGGCCCGCGTCACGCGCGGTGCGCTGCAGGGTCGAGACGACCTTGTTGAGCATGGTGCCGCCCTGCACCGGGTTCGGGTGGCAGATCAGCGCGATGCCGCGTGGCTGCTCATTGTCCAGATACAAAGACTCAAGTTGACCCACCGGGCCATCAATCACTACAGGGGTTTCACGCATCAGCAAGGAAGGAACTCCGTGACCTCGAATCGGGTCGACTCGTCTAGCAAATTGTCTGTGCCAGTCTATTGCGAGTGAATCGCGGTATACAGCGCAGGTTCGAGCCGTTAACGTAAAGCAAAGCCGTTTATAGAGGAAGGACTCGTGGAACACTCGCTCTTAGTTTGGTTGTTACCGACTCTTGCCCTGGTTGTGGGTGTCGCCATTGGTTTCCTGATCGCTCGCGTTGCGCCGAACGCCGCGCCCAGCCGCACGCAGCGTCAACTGGATGATATTCAGGAACGTTTCGACAGTTATCAGAACGAAGTGGTGACCCACTTCAACAGCACCGCCAATCTGGTCAAGAAACTGACCCAGAGTTATCAGGAAGTGCAGGACCACCTCGCCGAGGGCGCCAACCGCCTGGCCCTGGACGAGCAGACCCGTCAACGCTTGCTCGCCTCGCTGCACGCCGACGCGGCACAGGCTCCACGGGAACGCCTGACGCCACCACGGGATCAGGAACCGCCGCGTGACTACGCGCCGAAGACCCCGAACTCGCCGGGCATGCTCGACGAGCATTACGGCCTGAAGAAGTAATCAGCCTTCGCGCCAACAAAAAGCCCCCAGACAATCACTTGTCCGGGGGCTTTTTTGTACCTGACGGTTACGGGTACTGCTGAACCGTACCCGGCTGTTGCTGGCCACCGTACTGCTGGCCAGGGATGGCCTTGAGGTTAACCTCGACGCGGCGGTTCTGCGCGCGGCCATTGACGTCGCCATTGCTGGCAATCGGATTATCCGGACCGGCACCGCGAGCACTCAGGTTGGCACCGCTGACGCCTTGCGAAGTCAGGTAGGTCGCCACGCTCTGCGCACGACGCTGGGACAGGTCCATGTTGTGCTGACGGCTGCCGGTGCTGTCGGTGTAACCGACGATTTCGATCTGGTTCTGGTTGAACTCTTTGAGCGAGTTGGCCAGGTTGTTCAGCGGCTGATAGAAGCTGGAAGCGATGTTCGCCGAATCGGTGGCGAAGGTGATGTTGCCCGGCATGATCAGCTTGATCTGATCGCCCTGACGCTGCACTTCAACCCCGGTGTTGGCCATGCTGGCGCGCAGTTTTTTCTCCTGCTGGTCGGCGTAGTAGCCGTAACCGGCGGCCGAGGCACCGACGACGGCTGCGCCGATCAGCGCACCCTTGCCGCGGTTGTTGTGGTCGATGGCGGCACCGGCCAGCGCGCCGGCCAGCGCACCGAGCCCACCGTACTTGGCGGTTTTGCTCATGCCCTGGGAGCCACCGTCGGCCTGACCCTGATTGTCATACGGGTTGGGCGAGGCGCAGCCGGACAAGACGGCCACGGCAGTAGCGACAATAATCAAACGACGCGTGGTGAACATGGAGTGCTCCTACATTTTGCATTCTGTGGTGCAGCGGCCATTGGCAACTGGCCCGTGCGGGCGTTGGATCATGACAATGCACAAAAATTCCGCTGGGCACCCGTGACAAAATGTTTAGGCACGCACAAACGGGTTCTTGCGCATTTCATCCCCCAGACGCGTATCCGGACCATGCCCGGCCACAACAGTCGCGTCTTCATCCAGGGTGTACAGCCGCTGCTTGATCGATCGCACGATGGTCGCCTGATCGCCGCCCCACAAATCCGTGCGCCCTACTCCGCGACGAAACAGCGTGTCGCCGGCAATCAACAGCTTAGCCTCGGAAAACCAGAAGCTCATGGAACCTGGCGTATGCCCCGGTGTGTGCAAGGCCACGCCGCAGCCGCAGGCCAGCTCTTCATCGTCGCTCAACCAGCGATCCGGTGACGGCACCGGCGTATATGGCACGCCGAACATCTGGCATTGCATCTCGAGGTTGTCCCACAGGAACTGATCTTCTTTATGCAAGTGCAGGGTGGCGCCGGTCTTCTCTTTCATCTGACCAGAGGCGAGGAAGTGATCGAGGTGCGCGTGGGTGTGGATGATGCTGACAACCTTCAGGCCCAGGGCGTCGAGCCTGGCCATGATGAGATCAGGATTGCCGCCCGGGTCGACGACGATGGCTTTTTTGGTGATCGAATCGCCGATGATCGTGCAATTGCACTGCAAGGGGCCGACGGGGAAGGTTTCTCGAATGAACGGGCTTGGCAAGGTCATGAGTTTCCTGGACGAACGGCTGGGGTTTTGCCTAAGGATTCTACTTCACTCGCCGACACAGATCGCCAGGTCAGAGAATTGACGCCACTAATCAGAAAATAGTGGCTCAATGATGTCAAATGTACAATTTCTCATGCAAAATCATATTTTTGTAGCGGTCGCGTTCAGGAAGGACCGCAGATATCAACCAGGAACGTCCCATGCCAAGCCCTCTCCGCTATTCGTTTACCACTTTTACAAGTATGACCGGTAACAAGTCTGTCGACGCCTTGCTGGCGGATGATCATTGGACCGGCCGCTGGGACGAGAGAGGAATGCCGGTCAAACTCACCTACAGTTTCATCGACACCGGTTCGTTTTTCGCCCGTGACTACAGTCCGTCGAATGAGTATTTGAACGGTTTCACGCTGTCCAACACACAACAATCGGCTGTCATCAGCGCGTTGAGTGGCTGGAGCGCTGTCGCCAACGTGCAATTCTCCCTGGTGCCTGAATCGGCTGCCAATGTCGGAGATCTGCGCTTCGGTGGTTACATGGGCATGGATAGCAAATACGCCGCATGGGCGTACTTCCCCGACGAAACACCTGCTGGTGGCGATGTCTGGATCGGCCCATCCACCGACGATCCAAACCCGGTAAAAGGCTCGTTCGACTACCTGACGTTCGTGCATGAAATCGGCCACGCGCTGGGCCTCAAGCACCCATTCGACACCACGCCGGACAACAAGCTGCTGCTGGATCCGTCACTGGACGACGTACGCTTCACCGTCATGAGTTACAACGACTCTTACTCCTATCAACCCACGACTCCGATGCTGCTGGATATTCTCGCCATCCAGAGTCTGTATGGCGCCAATACTCAGTGGCAGGCAGGCAATAACGTCTACTCCTGGGCGCCGACAAAGTCCGTATTCGAAACTATCTGGGATGGTGGCGGCTCCGACACGATCGATGCCAGTAATCAGCTTTCAGGCGTCAGCATCAACCTCAATCCAGGCCAGTTCAGCACTATCGGCAAAGCATTCCTGGCTCCAGATGGCAGCTTGTTCAATTCAGGCCTGGCCATCGCTTACGGCACCAATATCGAAAACGCCTTCGGCTCGAATTTCAATGACACCTTGATCGGTAACGCTCTGGATAATTCGCTGGTGGGTCTGGAAGGTGCAGATACCATGGATGGTGGCGCCGGTAACGATACGTACTTTGTCGACAACGTTGGCGACGTGGTCATCGAACGCGGCACATCGCCTACGGAAATCGATAGCGTCATGAGCACAATCGATTACACCCTGGGCGCCAACGTCGAGAACCTGACCTTGCTTGGCACCGATAACTTGAACGGTACCGGTAACTCGCTCAACAACCGTATCAACGGTAATGCCGGCAACAACATCCTTGATGGCGGCATCGGTGCCGACTTCATGGCTGGCGGCACAGGCAATGACACCTACATTGTCGACAACGTAAACGACATCGTCAGTGAAACCAGCACCCTGATCGGCGAGATCGACACGGTTAACTCGTCGGTCAACTACGCACTGGGTGCCAATCTCGAAAACCTCACTCTGACCGGTACCCGAGACACTTATGCCATCGGTAATGCGCTGAACAACGTACTCATCGGTAACGACGGAAACAACACTCTTAATGGTGGCGCCGGCAGCGACACTATGAGCGGCGGCAAAGGGAACGACACCTACGCCGTCGACAGCGTCGGCGATATTATCATTGAGGCTGCAAACGAGGGTTACGACACGGTAGTGAGTTATATCGACTACACCCTCGGCGCCAACATCGAAGAAGGCCAGTTGATCGGCAACGCCATCAGCCTGGCCGGCAATGAACTGGACAACGTGTTGATCGGCAATGCCCTGGCCAACAACCTGTTCGGCGGCGCTGGCAATGATGTGATCAACGGTGGTGCAGGAGGCGACCGCATGGTCGGCGGCCTGGGTGACGACACCTACATCGTCGACAATACCGGCGACATCATCGTTGAAGCCGCGAACGAGGGCCGTGACACAGTACAGGCCAGCGTCAACTACACCTTGAGCGCCAATATCGAAGAAGGCCAGTTGATCGGCAACGCCGCCAGCCTGACCGGCAACGATCTGGACAACATGCTCATCGGCAACGCCCAGGACAACACCCTGAACGGAATGGCAGGCGCCGACACCATGGACGGCGGCGCGGGGAACGACAGCTACTTCGTCGACAATGTCGGCGATGTCGTCATCGAGCGCGATGCCTCGCCAACCCAGATCGACGCCGTCAACTCGGTGATCGATTACACCCTGGGCGCCAATGTCGAGTGGCTCAACCTGCTGGGCAGCGACAACCTCAACGGCACCGGCAACGCATTGAACAACCGCATCACCGGCAACAGCGGAAACAACATCCTCGACGGCGGCCTGGGTGCCGACTTCATGGCTGGCGGTACCGGCAATGACACCTACATCGTCGACAACGTCAATGACGTCATCAGTGAAACCAGTACCCTGGCGAACGAGATCGATACCGTTCTGTCCTCGATCAACTGGCGACTGGGCGCCAACCTGGAAAACCTGACACTGACCGGCACCAGCGACACCTATGCAATCGGCAATGCCTTGAACAACGTTCTGATCGGCAACGACGGCAACAATGAAATCAACGGGGGTGCCGGCGTCGACACGATGAGTGGTGGCAAGGGTAACGACACCTACGCCGTCGACAATGCGGGCGATATCGTCATCGAAGCGGCGAACGAAGGTTACGATACGGTGCTCAGCTTCGTTAACTACACCTTGAGCGCCAACATCGAAGAAGGCCAGTTGATCGGCAACGCAGCCAGTCTGACCGGCAACAGTCTGGACAACGTGCTCATCGGTAACGCCCAGGACAACACCCTGAACGGAATGGCAGGCGCCGACACCATGGACGGCGGCGCGGGCAACGACAGCTACTTCGTCGACAATGTCGGCGATGTCGTCATCGAGCGCGATGCCTCGCCAACCCAGATCGATGCCGTCAACTCGGTGATCGATTACACCCTGGGCGCCAATGTCGAGTGGCTCAACCTGCTGGGCAGCGACAACCTCAACGGCACCGGCAACGCATTGAACAACCGCATCACCGGCAACAGCGGAAACAACATCCTCGACGGCGGCCTGGGTGCCGACTTCATGGCTGGCGGTACCGGCAATGACACCTACATCGTCGACAACGTCAATGACGTCATCAGTGAAACCAGTACCCTGGCGAACGAAATTGACACGGTCAAATCATCGATCAGCTGGAAACTGGGTGCCAACCTGGAAAACCTGACGCTGACCGGCACCGCGAATACCTATGCAGTCGGTAACGCCTTGAACAACGTTCTGACTGGCAACGACGGTAACAACGAGCTCAATGGCGGCGCGGGTATCGATACAATGATTGGTGGCAAGGGCGACGACTCTTACGCCCTCGATCAAGCAGCCGAACTGACGTTGATTCAGGAAAATGCAGCTGAAGGAAATGACACCCTGATCCTGCTATATCCTTCGACCGCGCAGACAAATGTCGTCGATCTCGGCATAAGCAATCTGCAGAACGTCGAAAATGTCACCCTCTCGGGGGCTGGGACATTCACCCTGCTCGGTAACAGCTTGAACAACACATTAATCGGTAACGACCAGGCCAACATTCTTGACGGTGGCGCCGGTGCCGACACCCTGACCGGTGGGGGCGGAGCGGATACATTTGTATTCAATGCCGTGAATGAAATGGGCTTGGGCGCAAATCGTGACGTCATTACCGACTTCAATCGTTTGCAGGGTGACAAGATTGACCTGACTCACTTCGATGCCAATTTGCTGAGTGCCGGCTTCAATGGCTTCACTTTCATTGGCGCGGACAACTTCACCGGTGCAGGTCAAGTTCGCTTCGTCGATCATGTCCTGTCAGGTAATGTCAGCGGCAACGCCGGTGCGGATTTTGAAATCCAGCTGGTAGGGGTAAACAGTTTCAGCGCGAATGACCTGGTGGCCTGATGCATTCTGTGCCGGCCAGTAACATAAGCCGAACGTAAAAAACACAACGCCCCGACTTGTTCGGGGCGTTGTGTTTTCTGATGTACATCGAAGGGAAATACAAAAAACTAGCCTATCAAACCCAACTCCTTGGCCCGGGCGACGGCTTGAGTCCGCCGTTCCACCCCGAGCTTGCTGTTGATATGACTGGCATGGGTTTTCACGGTATGCAGAGAGATGAACAGTTGCTCGCTGATTTCCTGATTCGAGCAGCCTTGGGCGATCAGACGCAGAACCGCCAGTTCGCGGCTGCTCAACTGTTCAGTGACCGGAGAATCCTGCGCCGTGCGCAAAACTGGCCGCGGGAAATGCTCCAGCAGTTGCTGACCGACAAGGCCCGGCGCATTCAGCGACAATTGCCCGCGCAACCAATCGGCGTGGTCTTTGACCAGAATGTCGAATGGCTGCAACACCCCGCCATTGGCAGCTTCCAATGCCTGGGCCAGGGATTTGCGGGCCTCGGGTTCGCGACCGTTTACCAACAGCAGCGCCACTTTCTGCGTCAACGCCATCACACTCAATAACTGGCGCCCGGTCTGCTGGCCGTTTTCCAGCAACACGTTCAAGCGCCCTTCGGCGAGCATTGGCTGCCCCTGAATGACATCCAGCAGCGCCTGCTGCAATTCGACATGCAACGGCAGCTGCGGATGAAACTCCGGCGGAGCCGCCGCGCGTTCACCGGTGTAGGTCTGGCCCAGTCGTGCCAGCCAGGCTTCGGCCAGATCGATACGCCCCTGAGCCAGCCACAGCTCACATTTGACCAGGGTGATCATCGCCAGGTAGTAGATCGGCGGGACGTCCCAGATGTGCATCAGGCGTTCGGCTTCGGCCAGTTCGGCGAAGGCCTTGGCGAAATCGTCGCTGCTGCCGTCGAGTCGTGCAATCACACAGTGGCCGATCAACACACTGATGTCACGGCAGGCCCGCGCTTCCGTCAGGCCTGCCTGCAATCGCGCCCTTGCCGCCTGCGGCTGCAATCGCATGGCCAGCAGAAACCCCTCATACAGCGTCAGGCGCGCACGCACGGCGTACAAACGCTGTGCGGACAATCCGCGCAAGCGCTCCAGCCCCTGGCGCACTTCATCGAGCGCACGCAGGATTTCGCCGCGCGCCTGCAGGACCCGCGCACGATCGTAATGCGCCAGTGCCTCGAACAAGGGATTGCCGACCCGCTGCGCCAGCTCAAGCGACTCGCGGTTCAGACCTCGTGCGCGCCACAGATCACCGTCGGCGATCGCCAGGTTGGACAAGGTCGACAGGCACATCAGGCGCTGGCCGTAGCGCTTGGCCGGCAGGCTTTCCAGTGCCTCGCTGCAATACTCGATGGTCTGCTCGCGATGGCCTCGCCCACGGGCGATGATCCCCTTCAGCGCCAGCCATTGGGCCAACATGGATTTCTGTGCGGTGGCCGAAGGCGCCGGCAGAAACCGGCTCAAATGGCTGGCCAGTTCTTCGGCCGCGTCGAGCTGACAGGCCAGCCCCAATGCCCAGCTGTACAACACGATCAGGCGCGGGGTGCTGATCAGCAGGCTGTCGGGCAAGTCCATCTTCCAGCGCAGCAGCATGCCGACGTTCTGCTCGGCCAGCAGTTGCTCCTCGGAGAGGTTCTGTACCAGGTTTGCCGCCACGTCCAGATGCCCAGCCCGCAAAGCCTGTTCCACCGCTTCATCCAGCAACCCCTGCGCATTGAACCAGCGGCAGGCGCGCAGATGCAGCGTCGCGGCCGGCACCAGTGCCCGGGTGATAGGCCGGCTGCGCAACAGGTCGGAAAACAGGTGATGATAACGATACCAGTGCCCGTGCTCGTCCAGCGGCACCAGGAACACCTGATGCGCCAGCAGGAAACGCAGGATTTCCGCGCTGTCATGGGCTTCGCGCACCGCGTCGCACAGTTCGCTGCAAAAGCGCTCCTGCGGTGCGGTGTCATAAAGAAACGCCTGAACCTCGGCAGGCAGGCAATCGATGACTTCTTCCAGCAGGTATTCGCGGATCAGCCCTTCCCCGCCGTTCAACGCTTGCGGCAGGGCCGATTCGGTACCGGCTTCAGCAATCGCCAGCAGCCAGAAACGCAGCCCGGCCACCCAGCCTTCGCTGCGCTGGATCAGGTTTTCCAGCGCTTCACCACGCAGGGAACTGCTGTGACGATCGAGCAGTGCCAGGGCTTCATCGTGGGTCAGGCGCAGATCCTGTTCGTTCAGTTCCAGCAACTGGCGCGACAGCCGCAGACGGGCCAGATGCCAGTCCGGCCTCTGCCGACTGGTGACCATGACCACCAGGCCATCCGGTAAATGATTGAGGAAAAATTGCAGGCAACGGTCGAGCACCGGCCCCTGGGCAAGATGGTAATCATCCAGTACCAACAGCAGCGGAGCCGTCGGTTGCAGATGCAGCGCCAGTTCATCCAGCAGGCCGTCGAGCCATTCTTCGAAGGCAAAGGGCTGGTGGCGCTGACGCATTTTCAGCAGCCCCAATGCCCGGCTGCCCAATTGCGGAAAGTAATCCTGCAAACCTTCGAGAAGACGTTCGAGAAACCGCCCCGGATCGTTGTCCCGCGGGCTCAGCCCCAGCCACAGGCTTTGCCAGTGTGCCGGCAGACTCTGGCAGAACTCCACCGCCAGCGAACTCTTGCCGAACCCGGCCGGGGCGCTGACCAGCAACAGGCGCCCTCCGAGCCCGGCACTCAAGCGCTCGCACAAACGGGGTCGCAGCACGTAGCCGTCGGGCAGCGGCGGACGGAAAAAACGTCCGTCCAGTGCCGCGACGGCAACGCTTGCAGGGCCCGGAAGTGGGGACAGATCAGTCATGGCCGGCTCTTGTTTGTATGGCTGTTGGCGGCGTAGCAGATGCCCGCAGACTAGCCTTAAACGGAGCGGTTATGAAGGTCGTTGCTACAAATGGCTACAAAAAGGCTACGGAAAAAGCGACAGGCAAAAAAACGCCCCGAACCTGTCGGGGCGTTTTCACGAGGATGCGGCCTCGGTTTACAGGAGCTTAGCGAATACCGTCCTGACGCAGGGCGGCCGGCGAGAAGTCGCTGATGGTGGCAGTGAAGCCAAAGTCATAAGCCCGGCTTTCTTCGTTCTTCATGCCCAGTGCCAGATAACGGCCGGACTGCAGATCGTAGAGCGTTTCCAAGGTGTACCAAGGCACCTGCACGTTGTAGTAATCCTGGGCGTGAGCTTCCGCCACGCGCCACAGTTGGTTGCGACCGTCGTAGTGATCGATCACGGCCGCTTGCCAGGTGTCTTCGTCGATGAAGAAGTCACGCTTGGCGTAGATGTGACGCTGACCTTCCTTCAGGGTCGCGGTCACGTGCCAGACGCGGCGCAGTTCATAACGCGCCAGATCCTGGTTGATATGCCCGGCCTTGATGATGTCGGCGTACTTGAGCTTCGGATCGTCGAGCTTGTAGCTGTCGGAAGCGATGTACATCTCTTGTTTGCCGACCAGTTTCCAGTCGTAGCGATCTGGAGCACCGTTGAACATGTCCAGGTTGTCGGAAGTACGCAGCCCGTCCGCCGCGGTACCCGGGCCGTCATACGACACTTGCGGTGCGCGACGTACACGACGCTGACCGGCGTTGTAGACCCACGCCGAACGCGGTTCCTTCACCTGATCGAGGGTCTCGTGCACCAGCAGCACGCCACCGGCCAGACGTGCCGGCGCGGTCACTTTCTGCTTGAAGTAGAACAGGATGTTGCCCGGGTTCGCCGGATCGTAATCCTTCATCCGGTCACGGAACACGAACTGATCCTGGAAGTACACCAGGCTGAACGAGCCATTCGGTTGCGGCGTGGCCTGGGTCACCAGACGGGTCACGCTGCCGCCGCGATAGCGGGTGATGTGGTTCCAGATGACTTCCACACCGGTTTTCGGAATCGGGAACGGCACGGCAGTATCGAAGTTTTCCAGGCCGTTGCCGCCTTGCACCAGATTCGTGGTGGTGGCGTTTTTCTTGATGGCGGCAAATACCGAGTCCGGCACGGTGGCACCGCGATGGGACGGGTAGACCGGCATCTTGAAGGTATCAGGGTAGCGCTGAAACATCGCGTACTGACCCGGCGCAAGCTTGGCCTTGTACTGATCGACGTTCTGTTTGGTGATGGTGAACAGCGGTTTTTCACTGGCGTACGGGTCGGACAGGAAGCCTTTGCTGTCGACGGTGCCGGCATTTTTCGGCATCGGTTTCCAGGCCGGGATCGAGCCGTCGGCGTTGCCGGCCATTTCTGCGCCCATCGGGGTCAGGCTCTTGCCCAGCTTGTCCGCTTCGGCGGCAGGCACCGCCGCCATGACACCGGTCGCCAGCAGCGACAGGCCCAGAACACCGGCGTGGAACAGACTTTTTGTTATTTTCATAAATTCGTTCGTCCTGAAAATGCAGTGCTTAGAAGTTCACGCCGAAGCTGAGCGCCACGAAGTCGCGGTCATCCACGGTGGTGTACTTGCCGTCGAAGAAGTTGGTGTAGGCCAGACTCGCGGTGTAGGTGTTCTGGTACTCGGCATCGACGCCCAGGCTCACGGCCTTGCGACCTTCCTCGAAGTTGCCGCCAGGGCCTGGCGAGTAACCGCTAACGTCGTGGGACCAAGCCACGTTCGGCTTGAGGTTCACGCCGGCGAACACGTCGTTGTATTCCCAGATGGCGCGACCGCGATAACCCCACGAAGTAGCCGTGGTGAAGCCTCCATTGGTGCAGTTGCGGCTACGATTGTTCTGTGGCGAGCCAGGGCCTGCACCGTTGATGGTGCCGGCGTTGAGGATGTTGGCACAGGTATTGGTAGTGCCAGTGGCCGGCAACTCGCCTGGTCCGTAGACCGGGTCACGGCCGTAACGGACGTCGGAAGTGCTTTCCAGGCCGCCGACATGGGTCACGCCCACTTCACCCACCAGGGTCAGACGGCTGGCGCCCATGACCTGATCGAAGAAGTGCGTAAGCGTGGTCTGGAACTGGGTGATTTCCTTGCGGCGATAACCGTGCAGGTCCTGGCCCGGAACACCTGTCAGCAGCGAAGCATTAGTCAGCGCGCCGCCCAGTGGACGCACACCGGCGAACAGGATGTCAGTGGAGTTCAACTGCACCGGAGCGTTCGGCCGGTAGCTGATTTCACCGCTCCACGCCGTACCGGTAGGCAGGGTGGTGGAGAAGCTCAGGCCATACAGGCGGATGTCTTCAGGGTACTCGACGAAATACTTCGAGTTACCCGCCACCAGCAGCGGCCCCAGCGCGGCGAACGGACCTGGCAAGGCCGCTGCAGTGTTGTAGACCGACTGCGGTGCGCCGGTAGCACTGAAGATCGGTGCACGGCTGTGGTAGTTCATGAAGTACGCGCCGAACTCGGTGTCGAGCGGTTCGAACATGTACTTGAGGGACGCGCCCCACTGGCCGCTGTCGCGTGCATCGCGATCACCGCCGCGCTGGACCAGAACGCCTTCTTCATTGACGTTGACGCCGTTGGCAGCCAATGGCCCCAGGGCAATGGCCGGGATCTGCGAGCGTTTGTTCAGCACGCGCAGGTTGTCGGTGCAACCGTCGGCAATGATGTCCGGCTGGGAGAAGAAAGTGCCGCAGTTGTCGACGACGGTCTGGTCCCACTCGAGCTGATAGAAGGCTTCGGCGGACAGGTTCTCGGTCAGGCTCTGGGACACGTAGAACATGTTGACCGGGATCAGGCCTTCCTTGATCTCGGCGCCCGGACGACGGAACGCGGACACGTCGATCGGGTTGATCGAGTTGATGCCGCCGCCGATGAAGGTACTTTCACCCCAGCTCACCACCTGTTTGCCCAGACGCACGGAGCCTGGCTGATCGGCGATCGAGTAGTTGTGGTAGACGAAGGCGTCGAGGATCTGACCGCCGGCGGACTTGGCGCCTTCCTTGCGGTTGTTGTCGCTGATGTCCTTGAACTCGCGGCTCTCGTCCTTCAGTTCGAAGTCGTACCAGTACTTGCCACGGACGAACACGCCGGTGTCGCCGTATTTCAGTTCGAGGTCATGGATGCCCTTGAAGATCTTCGAGAAGGTTTCGCCACTCTTGAAGTTGGCGTGGCCGTCGTCGGATGTCTGGGACAGACCGTGGCCGCCGTTGTTGACGCCGATGAGGTTCTTGTTCGGGCTCTGGGTGGACCAGCTGGCACCGATCGACAGGGAGGAGTCGAACTGGCCTTCGATTTCACCGACGTTGAAACTGACGCCGAATGCGGGCCCGGCGAGCGAAGAAGCAAGACTGACGGCCAGAGGCAGCTTTGCCCGGCGCCAGAACTGGTTTACTGAGGTCATCGACGCTACTCCATGTGCATTATTGTTATGGCAGTGAGTACTTTTAAAAACGCCTGAAGGACCGGGCGCCAGAGGCTTCCCGAAATCGCTTCAATGTTGCATCGCCCCGTTTGTGCGTGTGCCCCGTTCTTAAAAATCCTTGAGCGGACTATAGCCAGCAGGTGGTACTGCTTGATCCCTCTAAAGTGTGATTTGCAGCTGCCGGCCACTCTGGAACAGTCCTTTCGCCAGTCCGACGCATGTCGGCACGGCAAGGATGGCTGAAAATTCGGATTTCACAAGCCAAGCGCTTGCTTGGTGGGTCTGGCGCGCCGTTTTCGGCGCGCCAGGGGACGCTCAGAGCGTCGAGAGGAAGGTGCTGTTGTTGGCCTGCCATTCGGTGATGTCGAGGCGGATGCGCTTCTTGTCGAGCTTGCCGACACTGGTCTTGGGAATTTCAGTAACAAGCGCGATCTGGCTCGGAATCGCCCACTTGCTCAAGTGCCCCAGTTCAACGAACGGCTTGAGGTGTTCCTTGAGCTCACGGGCCCCGATTGCATGCCCTTCGCGGACCACCAGCAAGGCAAACGGGCGCTCGCCCCACTGCGGATCGGCGATGCCCACCACTGCTACTTCACGTACCGCGACGTGACGGCTGATCAGGTCTTCGAGGTCCAGCGAGGAGATCCACTCGCCGCCGGTCTTGATCACGTCCTTGATCCGGTCGCGGATGTCGATCACGCCCATGCTGTCCAGCGTGGCGACGTCGCCGGTGTGCAGCCAGCCGCCGGCCCACAGCTCGGCGCCCTTCTGCGGCTCGTTGAAATAACCCTCGGTCAGCCACGGTGCGCGCAACACCAGTTCGCCCTGGGTTTCACCGTCGGCCGGGAGGAAATTGCCCTCGGTATCGACGATGGCCGCTTCGACCAGTGGCCCGGGCACGCCGGCCTTGATCCGGTAGGTGGTGCGTTCGTCTTCGGTGCCTGCCATCAATTCATCGTTCAGATGCGCGCACGAGACCAGTGGCCCGGTTTCCGACATGCCATAGGCGGCCGTCAGTTGAATGCCCTTGCTCTTGGCCGTTTCGTACAGCGTGCGATTGAGCGCACTGCCGCCGATGACGATTTTCCAGCCGCCGAAATCGGTGCCCTGCGCGCCCTTGGCGTTGAGCACCATTTGCAGGATGGTTGGCACGCAATGGGAGAACGTGACCTTCTCCTTGCGCCACAGCTCGACCAGGAATTCCGGGTCGTAACGCCCCGGATAAACCTGCTTGAGCCCAAGCATGGTCGCCACATACGGCAGGCCCCACGCATGCACATGGAACATCGGGGTGATCGGCATGTACACGTCGTTGGTGCCCAGCAGCCGCACGCTGTCGATGGCGCCCATGATGGTCGACACGCCCATGGTGTGCAGCACCAGTTGCCGATGGGTGAAATACACGCCTTTCGGGTTGCCGGTGGTGCCCGTGGTGTAGAACGTGGTGGCAACCGAGTTTTCGTCGAAATCCTGGAAGTCGTACTGCGGACTCGCGGCCGCCAGCAGTTGCTCGTACTCGCCGACCAGGTTCGGCAGATCGGCGGTTTTTTCCGGCAGATCGGTCAGCAGCAGGGTTTTCTCCACCGTGGTCAGGTGCGGCGCGATGGCCTGGTACAGCCCGACAAACTCGCTGTTGACCAGCACAAAGCGGTCCTCGGCGTGGTTCATGGTGTAGAGGATCTGCTCCGGCGACAGGCGCACGTTGATCGTGTGAATCACCGCGCCGATCATCGGAATCGCAAACATGCACTCCAGGTAGCGATGGCTGTCCCAGTCCATCACCGCCACGGTGTCACCGGCCTTGACGCCGGCCGCCGTCAGCACGTTGGCCAGCCGCGCGACCCGTTCGATCAGCGTCGGGTAGCTGTAGCGCAGCTGGTCACGATAGATGATCTCGCGGGTTTTCTCGTAACGGGCGCCCGACATCAGCAGCCGCTTGATCAGCAGTGGATACTGGTACGCCCCTTCGGCGGGCGGAATAACGCGAGTCTGCAACATAAGAATCCCTTTTCTGACTGCACGGTGTTGGCTTTGGAGTTTCGTACTCTAGAACCCTTATACGTCAGCCAAATCAGCCAAAGGAATGATTTGCAGAGCCGTACAAATGCTAGCTTTGAGCCAGCATTTGCCGGTATTCGTCACCGCTCAGGCCGTTTGCCCTACGGCCGCTTCAGAAGGCGTGCGTGGGAAAACCACTGCTGCGAGGAAAGTCAAAGCGCCAAAACCCGCCAGAATCAGGTAAAGCCCCACAAAACCGTAGCGCGGTTCGACATAAGAAATCAGCGGAATCGCCGTCGCACTGGCACCGAACGATAAACAGTAACGCAAGGCAAACACACGCGACTGCCATTGCGGCGCGACGAAGTTGGCGACCATCGAATCGTTCACCGTCACCTGGCCGAACACCACGAACATGAACGCGGCACCAACAGCGATCACCGCCCAGCCATCGACATACGCCAACGCAAACAGCAACGGCGCCTGACACAACGTCAGGGCGATAAACGGCCACTTCAGGCTGACACGGTGCAACACCCGGCCGATGCTCAACTGGGCAATCGCACCGAAGGCATAGGCCAGGCTGACCACCACACCGAGGATTTGCGGCGAGGCGAACAGGTCATGCAAGCGGTCCTGAAACAGTTTCGGGTAGGTCATGGTGGTGGCGTTGAACACCACCCCGCCGGTGGCCGTGGCCAGGGCCAACACGCCAAACACCATGAACATCGAAATGCGCTGGCCGCCGGCGCCCTTGAGCGCGGTATGCGGGCGCTTGGGAATCGGCTCCTCGCGCACCTGCAAGGCAAAACCGATTCCCAGCACGATCGCCACCGCTCCCGGGATCAAAAACGCCGAACGCCAGCCGAACTGCGCCACCAGCAAACCGGTAATCAGTGCCGAGAACGCCACGCCGAGGTTGCCCCACATGCCGTTGATACCGATCTCGCGCCCGCGATTCTGCGCATAGGCCACTAGCATCGCCGTGCCGACCGGGTGGTAGATCGCAGCAAAAATGCCGATCAGGGTCAGGCCGATGACCAGCATCGTCGGGCTATTACTGAGACCGGTGAAGATCGCCGAGGCACCGATACCGAAGAAAAACACCAGCATCATCTGCCGCCGGCTCCAGTGATCCCCCAGCCAGCCGGCCGGTAGCGAACACGCGCCGAACGCGATGAAGCCGCCCAGCGACAGGCCGATCAGCGCGGCATAGTCGAGGGCGAAGGCCTGGGTCATGCCGAGCACGGCGGCGGGGAAAATCAGCATGAACATGTGATCGATCACATGGGCGGCGTTGATGTAGCGAATGACGTTTCTGGACTGGTTCATGACGGCACGCTTTACGTTGTAGTGAGCGCTCATGCTAAGTTGGCCGGAAAGCGCATTCCTGCCAACCAAGTCATCGAATCCGACATGTTGATCAGCCATTTCGAACACGGACCTGTCAGTGCCTATCCCCGGGATTATCTGGACGGCTCGCACCAGCCGCTGCACCTGCACCGCGAGGCGCAATTGCTTTATGCCGTGAGTGGAGTGATGCGGGTGGTCACAGCGCAAGGCGCCTGGGTGCTTCCGCCGAGTCGTGCGGTGTGGATTCCGCCCGAAGTCGCCCACGAGATTTTCATGTCCGGCGATGTGCAGATGCGTTCACTGTTCATCGCCCCCGAACTGGCGCCGGCCAGCCTGCGAAACTGCTGTGTGCTGGCGGTCACGCCCTTGCTGCGCGAGCTGATCCTGCGTGCGGTGCAGGGCCCACCGCATGCCGACAATCCGCTGATCCAGCAACTGATGCTGGAAGAACTCGCCAGCCTCGAAAATCTGCCGCTGCACATCCCGATGCCCAGTGACCGGCGCCTGCAAGGCATTTGCCTGGCGCTGTTGCGCACGCCGGATCATCCCAACACCCTGGAAGACTGGGCGCAGCAGGTCGGCGCCAGCTCACGCACGTTGGCGCGGCTGTTCCAGCAACAACTGAAGATGAATTTCAATGCCTGGCGCCAGCAACTGCGCCTGATGGAAGCCCTGCCCCGCCTGCTCGCCGGGGACAGCGTGCAGAGCGTGGCGCGGGATCTGGGTTACGGCAGCGCGCGGGCGTTCAGCGCGATGTTTCGCCGTTTGCTCGGGGACAATCCCCGGGAATACCTCAACGCCCTGAATCAGCTTCGCTCGATCAATGCATCTCGGTGAACGCGAGTTTTACGCCGATGGCGATCAGCACCGCGCCCATGGTGCGGTCGAACCAGTGGCCCATGCGGGCGAAACCGGCGCGCACGCGCTGCTGGCTGAACAGCATGGCCACCAGGCAGAACCAGGTGGCGGTCGCGACAGCGAGGTAAATCCCGTAACCAGCTTGTACTGTCAGCGGGGTGTGCGGGTTGATCACCACGGTGAACAGCGACAGGAAGAACAGCGTGGCTTTCGGGTTCAGGCCGTTGGTCACGAAACCCGAAGTGAAGGCACCACGGGCGGTGCGCTCGCCGGCCTCTTTGTGCAGATCATCGGTGACGGTTTTGGCCGGTTGCGCGCGCAGGGCCTTGAAGCCGATGTACAGCAGGTACGCGGCCGCCGCCCATTTCAGGGCGTTGAACAGCACGATCGATTG
Organism: Pseudomonas sp. B37(2017); assembly: GCF_002112885.1. Lineage (NCBI taxonomy): Bacteria > Pseudomonadati > Pseudomonadota > Gammaproteobacteria > Pseudomonadales > Pseudomonadaceae > Pseudomonas > Pseudomonas sp. B37(2017). The sequence continues at coordinate 463,381 of NZ_NEIX01000004.1, forward strand.
GGAAACGATCAGGCCGATCCCCAGCAGCGAATAACCCACGTGCAGGAAAATTGCCGTGCCCACGCCCAACGCGGTCCAGGTCCCGGCGCGTCGCCCATGGGTCACGCTTTCGCGCACCACCACGGCGAAATCAGGACCGGGGCTGGCGACGGCCAACAGGTGAATCAGGGCAACGGTCAAGAATTCGGTCCAGTACATGGGGGCTCCTTTCGGCCAAGCGTAACGAGTTGTTTCATCTGGTAGGCTCGGCAGATTACGCCTTCCCTTCAAAGCACAACAGGTACAGTTGATGACGAACGCCCACCGCGCCGTATTCCTCGATCACCCGTCGCTGGATCTTGGCGATCTCGACCTGAGCCCTTTGCGTGACTGCTTCAGCGATCTGCAACTGTTCGCGCAGACACTACCCGCGCAAGTGAGCGAACGCCTGCAAGGTGCGACCGTGGCGATCAGCAACAAGATCCTGATCGACGCCGCCGCCATGGCCGCCAACCCACAGTTGAAGCTAATCCTGATCACCGCCACCGGCACCAACAACGTCGATCTGGCCGCCGCCCGCGCCCATGGGATCACAGTGTGCAACTGTCAGGGTTACGGCACGCCGTCAGTGGCGCAACACACGATCATGCTGCTGCTCAATCTCGCCACGCGTCTGGCCGATTATCAAAAAGCCGTCGGTGAAGGCCGCTGGCAGCAGGCGAAACAGTTCTGCCTGCTGGATTACCCGATTGTCGAACTGGAAGGCAAAACCCTCGGCCTTCTCGGGCACGGCGAACTCGGCGGCGCGGTCGCGCGGCTGGCCGAAGCCTTTGGCATGCGCGTGCTGCTGGGGCAGATTCCGGGGCGCCCTGCCCGTCCGGATCGTCTGCCGCTGGAAGAATTGCTGCCGCAGATCGACGCCCTCACCCTGCACTGCCCGCTCAACGAACACACCCGACATTTCATCGGCGCCCGCGAACTCGCCTCGATGAAACCCGGCGCGTTCTTGGTCAACACCGCCCGGGGCGGGCTGATTGACGAACAGGCTCTGGCCGACGCCTTGCGCAGCGGTCATCTGGGCGGCGCGGCCACCGATGTGTTGAGCGTCGAACCACCGACCAACGGCAATCCGCTGCTGGCCGCCGACATCCCGCGTCTGATCGTCACCCCGCACAACGCCTGGGGCAGCCGCGAAGCGCGGCAGCGGATCGTCGGCCAACTGGTGGAAAACACCCAGGCGTTCTACAGCGGTAAGGCGCTGCGGGTCGTCAGTTGATAAACTGCGGCACTTTTTTTCACAGGAGCAGTTATGGATCCGCGCAGTGAAGTACTGCTTCGTCAGGCCGAGTTATTCCAGGGGGCGGTGTTGCTGGCCGGTTTGCCTGCCGATGATCTGCTGGGGCGCCTGCCCGATGCATTTGGCTGGTGCTGGCACGCCGGCGATCAGGCCGCACTCGAAGCGCGTTTCGAAGGGCGTAGCCATTTTGGCGTGAACGTACCGGAACGCGAATTCACCAACGCCGTGGTGTTTCTGCCCAAGGCCAAGGACCTGACCGATTACATCCTCAATGCCGTGGCTTCGCGTCTGGCCGGGCGTGAGGTGTATCTGGTCGGGGAAAAACGCAGCGGTATCGAAGGCGCCTCCAAACAGCTCAACCCGTTCGGCAAGCCGCGCAAGCTCGACAGCGCGCGCCATTGCCAGCTGTGGCAAGTGACCGTGGCCAACGCTCCGGAAGCCAAACCGCTGGAAAGCCTGGCGCAGACTTATGAGCTGCCGCTGGCCGAAGGCCCGTTGAAGGTCATCAGTCTCCCCGGTGTGTTCAGCCATGGCCGACTGGATCGCGGCAGCGCCCTGCTGCTGGAACACCTGGACAAACTGCCGAGCGGTCACCTGCTGGACTTCGGTTGCGGCGCCGGCGTGCTCGGTGCGGCGGTCAAGCGTCGTTACCCGCACAATCAGGTCACGTTGCTCGACGTTGATGCCTTCGCTGCCGCCAGCAGCCGTCTGACCCTGGCGGCCAACGGTCTGGAAGCCGAGGTGCTGACCGGTGACGGCATCGACGCAGCACCGATGGGTTTGAACGCGATTCTGAGCAATCCGCCGTTCCATGTCGGCGTGCACACCGATTATTTCGCCACCGAGAACTTGCTGCGAAAAGCAGCCAAACATCTGAAAAACGGCGGCGAACTTCGCTTGGTAGCGAACAGCTTTCTCAAGTATCAACCGCTGATCGAAGAGCATCTCGGGGTCTGCGCGATCAAGGCCGAAGGCAATGGTTTCCGGATTTACCGGGCCAAGCGCGGCTGAAAATTAGCACTTGCCGAATGGATTCTGCCTAGGCAGAATCCGCTCCGTCCTAGGGGAGTAGTCTCCCACGAGCGCCAAGCTCGTCCGGCATACGTCAACATACTTGATCCTCAGATCATGGCGTATGCGACCCAAGCGTCCGCAGCAGACGGATCGCAGGGTTTGACAAGACCTATGACACGCACACCTTACCCGGGGCGGGAAGGCTGTACGTGTCATAGCCGTGTCGACCCGCCCCTTAGGAAATCCTGATGCTGGACTCGTTACTCGTTCCCACCGCAATCGTTGCCTTGGCCGAAATCGGCGACAAGACGCAACTGCTCGCGCTGATTCTCGCCGCTCGCTTCCGCAAACCCTGGCCGATCATCGCCGGTATCGTGGCTGCGACCCTGGCCAACCACGCGGCAGCCGGTGCGGTCGGCGCCTGGTTCGGCAGCTTCTTCTCCGATTCGGTCCTGCACTGGATTCTCGCCGCGAGCTTCGCCGCCACCGCCCTGTGGACGCTGGTGCCGGACAAGATGGACGACGATGAAGCCAGCACCGCCCGCAAGTTCGGGCCATTCCTGACCACGCTGATTGCGTTCTTCCTCGCGGAAATCGGCGACAAGACTCAGATCGCTACCGTGATGCTTGCTGCGCAATACCCGGAGCTGTGGCTGGTGATCATCGGCACCACGGCGGGCATGCTGATTGCCAACGTGCCGGTGGTATTGGCGGGTAATTTTGCGGCGGAGAAACTGCCGTTGACCCTGATCCGTCGACTGGCCGCCTCGGCGTTCCTGATCCTGGCGATCGTCGCGGTGTACAAGGCGATGCAGAGCAGCGGCTGGGTTTGATCCGGCAGACCGCTCCCGCACCGAGTGCGGGAGCGATCATGGTTTCAGGACTTGGGCGCTTTCTCGTAAAGCGGCATGACCTTCGGAATCGCCGCCTGCAAGGCAGCCGTGCGGCTGCTGGAAGACGGGTGAGTGCTCATGAACTCCGGCGGCGCGCCTTCAGAGGCCTTGCTCATCTTCTCCCACAGAGTGATGGCGGCGTTCGGGTTGTACCCGGCACGCGCGGCGAGTTCCAGACCGATCAGGTCGGCCTCGTTCTCGTTGGCGCGGCTGTTGGGCAGCGTCATGCCGTAGTTGGCCACGGTGTCGGCCAGCGCCAGGCTGTCCTGCCCCAGGCCGAGCAACGCACCGGCGCCCTGCTTGGCCATTTCGATGCCATAGGCCTTGGACATGGCTTCACGTCCGTGCTCGCGCAAGGCGTGGGCGATTTCATGGCCCATGACCGCGGCGATTTCATCGTCGGTGAGTTTCAGGCTGTCGATCAGCCCGGTGTAGAAAATGATCTTGCCGCCAGGACCGCAGTTGGCGTTGAGCTCGTCGCTCTTGATCAAGTTCACTTCCCACTTCCACTGCGCCGAATCCGGACGGAAATTCGGTGCCTGGGCGATCAGCCGGTTGGCGATGGCCTGAATCCGTTTGGCATCGTTGCTGGTCTTGTCCAGCACGCCTTTGCTGGACGCTTCGCCCACGGTCTTCTGATAGGACTGGGCATACATCTGGTCGACCTCTTGCGAGGACAGCATGCTGAACATGTACTGCTTGCGCTCCACGCCCACGGCACCGCCGCTGGTGGTGTTGACCGACTGACAACCGGCCAGCAACAGCGCCGCGCTCAGTGCACTTACAACCAATGTCTTGTTCATTCAAAAGCTCCCTGAAAACCTGCCGCGTATCCTAGGCGGGTAATTGTATCGACGCCAGATACAACGGACGTGTTGCACCTGTTTTCAGAACACGCCCGCCAGCCCTGCAGGAAAAAATTCACATCCACCGCCGCGCCCGCTGCAACTGCGTCGCGCACTGATCCATTTGCGACATCCGACTGCAATTACTTGCTCCGCACCTCATGGCGCAATTGTGGCTGCCGATACAGCAGCGCAGACGTCCTCTCGCGTGCGGAGCTCCCATGAAGTTCAAGTCGATCCAGTTTTCCGTGGCCGCCCTGGCCGGCGCCATCGTACTCAGCGTAGTCGCCGCGCTGGTGCTGTACGCGCTGTTCTCCGGTGCCCGCACCCAGGAGATGGTCCAGCAACGGACCCAGGCCCAGTTCGAGCAAGTCATCGAACAGCGCCTGACATCGCTGGCGCAGACCCAGGTCAGCCAGATCCAGCGTGAACTGGAAGCGCCACTGTTGATTGCCGGCGGACTGGTACGCGTCAACGCCCTGCTCGGCACGCCGGGGGCCGATGGCCAGCCGCGACTGACCGTCAGCCGTGAGCAACTGATCAGCCTGATCAAGGAAAACGTCGAGAAGAACCCGAAGATTCTCGGCACCTACATCGGTTGGGAAAAGAACGCGCTGGACCACAACGATTCGGCCTACGTCGGCACCAGTGTGGTCGGCATCGACGCCGCCAACGGGCGTTTCCTGCCGTGGTGGTTCCGCAACGACGACGGCACCCTCGGTCTGGACAAACTGGTAGACGTCGACGACCAGAAAGTCCTGTCCACCGGCGTGCGCGCCAGCGAGTACTACCTGTGCTCGAAAGAAACCAAAAAATCCTGCGTGATCGATCCCGCCCCGTACAAGGTCGGCGACAAGATCGTCATGCTCGCCTCCTTTATCGAACCGATCATGCTCAACGGCGCCTTCCAGGGCATCGTCGGCGCCGACCTGTCGGTGAACTTCATCCAGGAAATGCTTCTGGGCGCCAACCAGAAGCTGTACAGCGGCGCCGGGCAAATGGCGCTGATCGGCGGCAACGGTCGGATCGTCGCCTACACCAAGGATCCGAGCAAATTCGGCGAGAAGGTCAGCGATATCCTCGACGCCCAGCAGATTGCCAACATGGCCAATCTCAAGCGCGGCGAAGTGACCTACACCGTCAATAAAGAGCAAGGCCGGATCGAGTTGTACCTGCCGTTCGGCATCGGCCAGACCGACGCGCGCTGGACACTGATGCTGCAACTGCCGCTCGACGCGGTGATGGCCGACCTGCAAAAGCTCCAGGGCGACCTCGACGCCCAGCGCAAATCCGACACCTTCGGCATGGCCATGGTCGGCCTGATCATTGCCGGCCTCGGCCTGCTGGTGATCTGGCTGGTGGGCCACGGCATCGCCCGCCCGCTCAAACAGATGGTGACCATGCTCGATGACATCGCCCAGGGCGAAGGTGACCTGACCCGTCGTTTGACCAGTGATCGCAAAGACGAACTCGGTTCAATCGCCAAAGGTTTCAATACCTTCCTCGCCAAATTGCAGGGGATGATCACGCAGGTGGTGTCGTCGGTACAGAGCGTCAGCGACTCCTCGGAGCACACGGCGGACATCGCGATCCGTACCAATATCGGCATTCAGAAGCAGATGGCCGAGATTGATCAGGTGGCAACCGCCGTGCAGGAAATGACCGCCACCGCGCAAGACGTGGCGCGTAACGCGACCCAGGCAGCACAAGCGGCCAGCCACGCCGATCAGGCGGCTAGTCAGGGCATGCAAATCGTGCGCGATACGTCCAATTCGATCGGCGTGCTGGCCGTGGAAATCGGCAAGGCCGTGGACGTTGTTCAGACCCTGGCCAAGGACAGCGAAAACATCAACGCGATCCTCATCGCCATTCGCGGGATCGCCGAGCAGACCAACCTGCTGGCCCTCAACGCGGCGATTGAAGCTGCCCGCGCTGGTGAACAAGGACGTGGTTTTGCGGTGGTGGCCGACGAGGTGCGCAACCTGGCGCAGAAAACCCAGAAGGCCACCGAAGAAATCCAGAGCATGATCCAGCAACTGCAACAGGGCACCCGCGACGTGGTGCGGGTCATGGAGGACAGCCAGAATCGTACCGACGAAAGCGTGCAGCACGCGGCCAAGGCAGCGGAGGCGCTGGAGACCATTACTCAGGCGGTATCGGTGATCAACGACATGAACACCCAGATCGCCAGCGCCGCCGAAGAACAGAGCGCGGTGGCCGACGACATCAACCGCAACGTGATCAACATTGGTCAGGTGGCGAATGAAGTGGCCGGTGGTGCGGATGAGTCGAGTTCGGCGAGTGCGGATCTGACCAAACTGGCGGAGCAACAGCGGCGGTTGATCAATCAGTTCAAGGTCTGACCGATCAGGCCGGAGTCAGGCACTCCGGCCCGTTGAGCTTCGGATCATTGACCAGGTTCGCCAGCACCCGCTCGCGCAAGGCGGCGGGTTCGCTGGCGAGCAGGCCTTGCAGAACATGCATCGGCGTTTCAGGATCAAGCCACGCCGCCTGCCCCGCCTCATCGAGAATCAAAGGCCGGCGCTGACTGGCCGCCGACTGAGTGATCACCGCCGTGCTTAGCCACACCTGTTCCTGCACCGGATACGCTTCCCAGATCGCCGCAAAAAACAACGAAGCACCTTCCCCCGGTGTCAGCCAGTACGGCCGCTTGCGCACGTTGCCGCGCCACTCGTAGAAACCGTTGGCCGGCAGCAGGCAACGGCGCAGGCGCAGGGCTTCGCGAAACATCGGCTGTTCGGCGACGGTTTCAGCCCGGGCGTGGGCCGGCGTGCGCGACATGTCGGTCAGCCATGGCGGTGTCAGCCCCCAACGGGCACGAGCCAGCGTGCGCTGGCCGTCGGGTTCGGCGCGCAGCATCAACACCGAATCGTTGGGGGAAATGTTCCACTGCGCCTGCTGATCGGCAGGAAAACCGGGCAGGTTCGCGAAATCGCGGTTCCAGCGAAACAGGGCATAACGTCCACACATGGGGCAGCACGACTCACAAATAAAACGAACGCCAGCCTAACAGACCAGCGTCCCGGGATAACTGTCCGGTTCATCGCCGGGCAGCGGCAGCGCGGCATTGTACGCACTGATCAGCTCGCGGGCGTATTCGGCCTGGTCGTTATCGACCGACAAGCCCAGCAGACCGAAGATCGGCAACTCGCCCGTGCCGCCCAGCAGATCGCGCCCGACCAGATGCGCCTCGATGCCTTCGCTGGCGAGCATGCCCTTGAGCATTTCGCCTTCCATCAGGTTTTCCGGCTCGTAGATTCGCTGCATGGGCGCGCCTCACTCGTTTTCGCTGAAGACTTCCAGAAACCAATCCTCTCCGTGGACCTGCAACACAAAGGTGATCGGCCGACAGCACACCTGACAGTCTTCGATATAGGTCTGGTCGCCAGCGGAGAGATCCACGGTCGTCTCGACCTCTTCACCACAATACGGACATTCATATACTGCGCTTTCCAGCATCGCGGTCTCCCGGGTGACTTGTGCGTATAATCGCCGGTCTATTTGCAGGGCTATTTTTGTCTGGCTACTTTTTCAGACCGTGCCCCGTTGGTTTTCGATCAAAACCTTTACTTACCCTAGCCGTTTCCAACAAGAGAGCATGATGGGCGAATTCGATGCCATCCGACCTTACGACGACAGCGAAGTACCTGCGGTACTGGCGCGACTGCTCGGCGACAAGGCGTTTCTAGATATCCTCACCCACTTCCGCTTCCCGCGTTTTGCCGGTGCCTTCGGCTGGATGCTCAAACCACTTATAGCCCATCGGCTGCGTCGTGAGTTCGCCGACGTGACCTCCGTGGCCACTTTGCAGGACAAGGTCGAGTTCTACGTCGACCACACCATCGAGCGCGCCACCGACGGCGTGACCTACACCGGTGTCGAGCAATTCAAGTCTGGCAGCGCTTATCTGTTCATCGCCAACCACCGCGACATCGTGATGGACCCGGCCTTCGTCAACTACGCCGTGTACCACGCCGGCCTGCCGACGCCGCGCATCGCGATTGGCGACAACCTGCTGCAAAAGCCGTTCGTCAGCGACCTGATGCGTTTGAACAAGAGCTTCATCGTGCACCGCTCGATCACCGGGCGCCGCGAGAAAATGGCCGCTTACCAACTGCTGTCGGCGTACATCAACCACTCGATCCGCAATGACTGCGCCTCGATCTGGATCGCCCAGGCCGAAGGCCGCGCGAAGGACGGCGACGACCGTACCGAGTCGGCGATCCTCAAGATGTTCCACATGAGCCGCAAGGACGAGCCCTTCGGCGAAGTCATCCAGTCACTGAACCTGACCCCGGTGTCGATCAGCTACGAATACGACCCGTGCGACCAGGCCAAGGCCCGCGAGCTGTACATACGCGCCACCACCGGCACCTACAGCAAGGCGCCGGGCGAGGATGACGTAAGCATCGCCAAGGGCATCACCGGCTACAAGGGCCGGGTGCACGTGAACTTCGCCGCGCCGATCACCGAACTGTTCGAGGACACCAAGCAGTTGGCGGTCGAGATGGACAAGCAGATTCTCGGTGGCTACCGGTTGTTCCCGGTGCATTACCTGGCGTACGCGCAGTGGGCCGATGCCGATCCGCAATTGAACGTGCCGAAGGCTGCCGAAGTGTTTGGTGCCGAGGAACTGGCCAAGGCCCAGGAAGAGTGGCAGAACCGTCTGGACGCCTGCCCCGAGGAGCATCGTCCGTATCTGGTGCTGCAATATGCGACGCCGGTGCGCAATCAGTACCGGGTCAAGGCTGGACTGCCGCTGTAAGCGGTGCCGGCTGGATACAAGAACGGCGCCTTCGGGCGCCGTTTTTCGTTCAGAAGCGGGTACTGATCCAGGACACCAGCAGCGCCAGGCCCAGGCAGGCAAAACCGAAGCGGTAGAAGAAGCGGTTCATGCGCAGGGTCGCCCAATCGAGCACCGGCTCCTGATTCGGCTGACTCTGACGCTGGGCCGCGATACTGGCCATCGCCCGTTGTTCACGGCGACGGGTCGCGTGCAGCAGCCAACTGCCGGGGAAGGCCAACAGCAGGGCCAGCAGGTTGATCAGTTTGGCGGGATGGGCGGTAAACAGCGTCATCAAGTGCAGCGACATCACAGACCTCAATCTAAACCGGGCATGGCGAACGCCAGACCGACGACCGCGGCGCGGATTCTACCGAAACCCTCCCCCACTGCCCTAGCCTTTGCGACAAATAACCCTTCAATCGACCGATGGCTGTCCTGTGTCACGGCATCGTCATTTGTTTCAGTCACCCTGCGCGCCTCGAAACCGACACGGAACGCGACATGCTTCACGCTGAAAACCAGGATCGCCTGTACCTCATCTCCCCGTCCGACGAACAGCAGAACCTCGTCGGCAGCCTGGCCTTCAATGTTCAGGACCGTCACTGGCTGGTGTACTGCGCCCTCGGCGGGCACCAGCATGCGGACTTGCCCGAGACCGACCTGCTGACCGGCGTCAGCGTCCTCGACTTCTATTCCCAGGCCGCCTGAACGAAAAAAGCCCGGAGCCATCACTGGCCCCGGGCTTTTTCACATCAACCGGACACTTACTCGGCGAGGACCTGACCCACGGTCGGATCCTTGAACAGACGGGTCAGCGCATCGCTCAGCACATCGCTGACCAGTTTGGTGTTGGTTTCCTGGTTCGGCGCCATGCCGAAACGCTGGTCCAGCGAGGCACCGTAACGGCCGCTGTAGCGACGGTTAGCGTTCTGCACGTCGGAGCGGAAGGTCGCGCCGATGGTGGCTTCAGTCACGTACATGCCTTCTTTGGGCGACTGGTATTTCAATTCGGCCAACGTCACGGTCAACTGCGGTGCATTGGGGGCGTTGTTGGTCGGGGTGAACCCGAGCAGACGCACGGCCGCTTCGGCCTGGGCCTGCAACTTCGGCAGGATCTGCTCGCGCTGCACGGTGATGGCGCTGGTTTCCGGGTACAGGCCGCCACGGGTACCGAGGGTTGGCGACGGACGACCGTCGACCACGCGGACCACGACAGGCTGGCCGTGACCGACCGGTGCCAGCTGAGTGGTCAGCTTCGGTTCCGGGCTCAGTTGTTGCGGGCTGTGGGCGCAGCCAACCAGGGTCAAACTGGTCACAGTGATCAAACCGAACAACAGGCGTTGCAACATGCTCTTCTCTCCAGAATCAGGCACAGACAGGCCGGCAGTATAGCGGTGGGCCACTGTGGGTCACCAGCACTGAAATGTCAGACAAACCCCGCTGCCAGCGGTTCCTGTCACACATTCTTCACCCCCCATACACGTTCGCGTCACGGCCTTTTGACAATCTTCCTCACAGATCCCCAAAAGGAACACTGCCATGCGCTATCTGATCTCGTTGTTCGCCCCACGCCCGCTGCACCGCAGCTTCGCCCTGCTCGACCGCAACGGCCATTGCCAGGCCTTCAAGCAATGCAGCCTGCAACCGATGGGTGACGGTTGGGTCGAAATCGAGGAAATCCGCCTCAACTGGTTGCACCAGCCTCTGCCAGTCAGCGCCCGGGTCGAACAGCAGCGCCCACGCGCACGTGCTCAGGCAATGTTGAGCATCTGACCGGATGCCTAATAAAAGTCATTAAACTCGACCAACTCCCCGCATTTCTTCGATACAATCTCCCCCCGATTATAAGGACGTCTCCTGATCGGGCCCCGCAACAGCGTCAATGCGCTTGCATTGGCATCCAAATCGCCCACAGAGAGCCGCCCACACAGATCGAGTGAAGCTGGCGTGCTTGCTGTTTCCCTGGCAAATCCCGCTTTTCGCGAATCTGCAGAGCTGTCATGACGCTCGGCCACTGAGTTGTTTGCCCTTTCGGGCACGGTGCCAGCCCCGGACAGCCCTTTTTGAGGTTCACGTCTTCAAAAGAGCGTGAAAAAAACGGGTTTTCACAACTTCACAAGAGTGTGGCGAGCAAATGAATAGTTTTGCGTCTGAACATGCACCATTAGCGTCTGAAACAGCCCAACGACACAGGAACGGGAACGCCTCGACTACCGGAGCCTGAAGCCTGTCCGCTACGGATTTGGTTGCACAAACGGATGTCTCGACCATAAGTCGAATTGCCAGCCCCGTGCCGAAATGAGTTCATATGACTCTTTAAGCCAGGCCGCACGCATCCGTCGAAGTTGCGAAAAATTGCGAAGATTCGGACATGGCACACCTGACCAAGGATACCCGGGGCTCAACTGACCTGCCCTGGACGCCTGGCAGCCATGCCGACAATTTGGTGCTGCAGATTTTGGAGACGCGTTAAATGGCGCATAACGAAGCAGTCGACGTAGTTCTGGTTGGGGCCGGCATCATGAGTGCCACCCTCGCAGTACTGCTCAAGGAACTCGACCCGGCGCTCAAGCTGGAAGTCGTCGAGCTGATGGATTCCGGTGCCGCAGAGAGTTCCAACCCATGGAACAACGCCGGTACCGGCCACGCCGGCCTGTGCGAGCTGAACTACACGCCGCAGGCTGCCGACGGCACCGTCGACATCAAGAAAGCCGTGCACATCAACACCCAGTTCGAGGTGTCGAAGCAGTTCTGGTCGTACCTGACCAAGAAAGGCACGTTCGGCTCGTGCAAATCCTTCATCAGCCCGGTGCCGCACCTGAGCTACGTCGAAGGCGAAAAAGGCGTTTCGTTCCTCAAGGAACGCTTCAACGTGCTGCACAAGCACCACGCCTTCGCCGACATGGAATACACCGAAGACAAGGCGAAGATGGCCGAGTGGATGCCATTGATGATGCCGGGTCGTCCGAAAGACCAGGTGCTCGCCGCCACCCGCGTGATCAACGGCACCGACGTCAACTTCGGCGCCCTGACCAATCAGTTGCTCAAGCACCTGACCAGCGCCCCCGATGCCCAGGTCAAGTACTGCAAGCGCGTGACCGGCCTCAAGCGCAATGGCAACGGCTGGACCGTCAGCATCAAGGACGTCAACAGCGGCAGCAGCCGTGAAGTCGACGCCAAATTCGTGTTCCTCGGCGCCGGTGGCGCGGCCCTGCCGCTGCTGCAAGCTTCGGGCATCGAAGAAAGCAAAGGTTTCGGCGGCTTCCCGATCAGTGGCCAGTGGCTGCGTTGCGACAACCCGGAAGTGGTCAAGCATCACCAGGCCAAGGTTTACAGCCAGGCCGCCGTCGGTTCGCCACCAATGTCCGTGCCGCACCTGGACACCCGCGTGGTCGACGGCAAGAAATCCCTGCTGTTCGGGCCATACGCCGGTTTCACCACCAAGTTCCTCAAGCACGGCTCCTTCATGGACCTGCCGATGTCGGTTCGCGCCGGCAACATCGGCCCGATGCTGGCCGTGGCGAAAAACAACATGGACCTGACCAAGTACCTGGTCAGCGAAGTGATGCAGTCGATGGAACAGCGCCTGGAATCCCTACGCCGTTTCTACCCCGAGGCGAAAGCCGAAGACTGGCGCCTGGAAGTGGCCGGCCAACGGGTGCAGATCATCAAGAAAGACCCGAAAAAAGGCGGCATCCTGCAGTTCGGTACCGAACTGGTGGCTGCGAAGGACGGCTCCCTCGCTGCCCTGCTCGGCGCTTCGCCAGGCGCCTCGGTGACCGTTTCGATCATGCTGGAACTGATCGAGAAGTGCTTCCCGGCCAAGGCCAAGGGTGAGTGGGCTGCCAAACTGGCGGAAATTTTCCCGGCCCGTGAAAAGGTCCTGGAAACCGACGCTGCGCTGTATCGCAAGATCAACACGCAGAACAACGTCGCGCTGGAACTGGTTGAAGCCAGCAACGAGACCGAAAGCTACGCCTGATTCGGCTCCATGAAAAACGCCCCGCACTCGGTGAGTGCGGGGCGTTTTTTTATGCCTGTGGAAAACTTCGGCTATCAGCCGCGTGCTTTCTCGATCAGCTCGATGTATTCCGGGGCATTGCGCTGATCGCGGATCTGGTCGACGAAGGTCTTGCCGTGCTCGTCCTTGCCGTCCACGTCATAACCGGCTGCAACGAAGAACGTCAGGAAACGCTCGAAATCGTCGATGCGCAGGCCACGGTAAGCCTTGACCAGTTTGTGCAGCGACGGCGAGGTGGCATCGACCGGCTCAAAATCGAGGAACAGCTTGATCTGCTCATCGCCGATCTCGTCACCAATCACTTGCTTCTTATCTTTACGCATTGCCGACTCCAGCTCGCAGACATTTCACGGGGCGGGCAGTTTACCCCTGCGCAGGCACAAGGCTCAACGCGAGCGCGTGCTGCCGGTGTGCAAATCGGCCCAGATGTGGCCGTTGGCGTAGGTCAGGAACTGGCAATACACGGTGTCGTTGCGCAACAGATCGATCACCACCCGGTACTGGGCCAGCGGGTAGAACAGCGTCAGGGTCTTGCTCTTGTCGTCATACACCGGTTTTTTCAGGCTTTTGCTTTCGCCATCGAAGTTGACCAGCACCTGATTGATCGTCGCGCCCTTGTTCAGGGATTTGCCCTTGAGGCGGATCATCAATGGCGAGGTGACCGGGATCGGCTGCTGATTGGACTGGCGCTGGGCCCCCACCACCACTGAATAATCGGTGACCTGCAACAGTTGCTGCTGCTCGGGTTCGGCATCACGCAGGGTCAGATCGTCGGGCGGCAGGAATTGACTGTGCATCGGGGCGGCGGCCAAGGGCAGGCTGAGGGTCAGCAACAGGGCGGCGCAGCTGCGGATCAAGAGGCTCATGACAGGCTCCGGGGGGCGGGGCCGAGCACTTTAGCAGTCTTTAAAAGCAAAAGATCGCAGCCTGGGGCTGCGATCTTTCAGGGGTTCTTACATGCCTTTGACGGCGAAGATCCCGTTGGCGTTGCGCCAGTAGCCTTTGTAGTCCATGCCGTAACCGAAGATGTAACGGTCGATGCACGGCAGACCGACGAAGTCGGCTTTCAGGTCAGGACGGGCCTTGCGGTCGTGATCCTTGTCGATCAGCACGGCGGTGTGCACTTTGCGCGCGCCGGCGTGACGGCAGAAGTCGATGATCGCGCCCAGGGTGTGACCTTCGTCGAGGATGTCGTCGATGATCAGCACGTCGCGGTCGATGAACGAGACTTCCGGCTTGGCTTTCCAGAACAGGTCGCCGCCGCTGGTTTCGTTGCGATAGCGGGTGGCGTGCAGGTAGGACGCTTCCAGCGGGAACTGCAGATGGGTCAGCAGTTTGCCGGAGAAGATCAGGCCGCCGTTCATCACGCAGAACACCACCGGGTTGCTGTCGGCCAGTTGTTCGTTGATTTGTGCACCGACGCGGGCAATGGCAGCCTCGACTTCAGCTTCGGTGTACAGGCAGTCAGCCTCTCGCATGATTTGACGGATATGCTCGAGATCAGCGGACATGGCGCTCTCCAAGGGGGGTCTGTTTCGGAAAAGCGGGCAAAGGTACGCATCCCGCACGGCCGAATCAAGCATTTGTGGACTAACGTACTGTATGTCCTATAGGACATCACCCTCGGATAGATTAATCTAGGCCGGTTTTTTTGCCCGCCGCCGGAGCCTTTCCCCATGTCCATCCAAGAGATCCGCCATCCGCTGATCCGTCACAAACTTGGCCTTATGCGCCGTGCAGACATCAGCACCAAGAATTTCCGCGAGCTCGCTCAGGAAGTCGGTGCCCTGTTGACCTATGAAGCTACCAAAGACCTGCCGCTGGAAACCTACGACATCGAAGGTTGGTGCGGCACTGTGTCGGTCGAGAAAATCGCCGGCAAGAAAATTACCGTCGTGCCGATCCTGCGCGCCGGCATCGGCATGCTCGAAGGCGTGCTGAGCCTGATCCCGGGCGCCAAGGTCAGCGCCGTCGGTGTTGCCCGTAACGAAGAAACCCTGCAGGCCCACACCTATCTGGAAAAACTGGTTCCGGAAATCGACGAACGCCTGGCGATGATCATCGACCCGATGCTCGCCACCGGCAGCTCCATGGTTGCGACCATCGACCTGCTGAAGAAGGCCGGTTGCAAGGACATCCGCGCGATGGTGCTGGTAGCCGCGCCGGAAGGCATCGCCGCTGTCGAGAAAGCTCACCCGGACGTGATCATCTACACCGCGTCCATCGATCAGAAACTCAATGAGCACGGTTACATCATTCCTGGGCTTGGCGATGCCGGTGACAAGATCTTCGGCACCAAGCAGAAGGACGCGTAAGCATGCAGCAAGAGTTCAACGATCCGCTCTGGCGCACGGTGCTGTCCGGCGCACAGATGCTGTTCGTGGCTTTCGGCGCCCTGGTGCTGATGCCACTGATCACGGGCCTGGACCCGAACGTGGCACTGTTTACCGCAGGTCTTGGGACGATTCTGTTCCAGATCGTCACCGGGCGTCAGGTGCCGGTGTTCCTGGCGTCGAGCTTCGCCTTCATCACCCCGATCATTCTCGCCAAGGGCCAGTTCGGTCTGGCGGCGACCATGGGCGGCGTGATGGCGGCCGGTTTCGTCTACACCTTCCTTGGCCTGGCCGTGAAGATCAAAGGCACCGGCTTCATTGACCGTCTGCTGCCGCCAGTGGTGATTGGTCCGGTGATCATCTCCATCGGCCTGGCCATGGCGCCGATTGCCGCGAACATGGCGATGGGCAAGGCCGGTGACGGTTCCGAGCTGATCCATTACCAGACCGCGATGATGATCTCGATGCCGGCGCTGTTGACCACGTTGATCGTGGCGGTGTTCGGCAAAGGCATTTTCCGTCTGGTGCCGATCATTTCCGGCGTGCTGGTGGGTTTCGCCATGTCCTTCTATTTCGGTGTCGTCGACACCGCGAAGATTGCGGCAGCCCCATGGTTTGCACTTCCTCACTTCACCGCGCCGGAGTTCAACTGGCAGGCGATTTTGTTCATCGTCCCGGTGGCGCTGGCCCCGGCGATCGAACACATCGGCGGCGTGATTGCGGTCGGCAGCGTGACCGGTCGCGACTACCTGAAAAAGCCTGGCCTGCATCGCACCCTGCTCGGTGACGGCATCGCCACCACCGCAGCCGGCCTGTTCGGCGGCCCGCCCAACACCACCTACGCCGAAGTGACTGGCGCAGTGATGCTGACCAAGAACTACAACCCGAAAATCATGACCTGGGCGGCGATCTTCGCCATCACCCTGGCGTTCATCGGCAAGTTCGGCGCCTTGCTGCAAAGCATTCCGGTGCCGGTGATGGGCGGGATTCTGTGCCTGCTGTTCGGTTCGATCGCGGCGGTGGGGATGAACACCCTGATCCGTCACAAGATCGACCTGGGCGAGGCACGCAATCTGGTGATCGTTTCGGTGACCCTGGTGTTCGGTATCGGCGGTGTGCTGGTCGGCACCGGCACCGGTCCCGACGACTTCGGCCTCAAAGGCATCGCGCTGTGCGCGGTGGTGGCGATTGCGCTGAACCTGATCCTGCCGGGCAATGACAGCTGGAAACACAAGAAGGCGGATGAGCCGCTGATCTAAGCCTTGGCTTCAAGATCGTTCCCACGCGGATCACCCCACACTTATCGTTCCCACGCTCTGCGTGGGAATGCCTCTGGGGACGCTCCGCGTCCAGTGACGCGGAGCGTCACGGGCTGCATTCCCACGCGGAGCGTGGGAACGATCAATCATCGACGATCATCAAAGGGCCAGTGGCGCCCGTTCACACAGCGTTGCCAACGCCTTCGCCCATTGCGGGTCATCGTTCAGGCACGGCACCAGCACCAGCTCCTCTCCCCCCGATTCGCAGAACTGTTCCTTGCCGCGATCGCCGATCTCTTCCAGGGTCTCGATGCAATCGGCAACAAACGCAGGGCACATCACCAGAATCTTCTTCACGCCGCTTTTGGCCAGTTCATCCAGCCGCGCTTCGGTGTAGGGTTCGATCCACTTCGCCCGGCCCAGTCGCGACTGAAACGACACCGACCACTTGCCGTCCGGTAGCCCCATGCGCTCAGCGAACAGCGCCGCTGTGCGCAGGCATTGGGCGCGATAACAGGTGGCCAGTACGGCCGCCGAGGCGTTCTTGCAGCAATCTTCATTTTTGAAGCAATGATTGCCGGTCGGGTCGAGCTTGGTCAGATGCCGTTCCGGCAAACCGTGGAAGCTCAGCAACAGGTGATCGTAATCCTGCTGCAAGTGCGGTCGGGCACTCGCCACCAGCGCGTCGAGGTATTCCGGCTGATCGTAGAACGGCTGCAACACCGACAGCTGCACATCGAGCTTCTTCTCGCGCACCACCCGCTTGGCTTCTTCAATCACCGTGGTGGTGGTGCTGTCGGCGAACTGTGGATAAAGCGGCGCGAGGGTGATGCGTTTATGCCCCGCCGCGACCAGCTTCAACAGGCTTGTCTCGATCGACGGCTCGCCGTAACGCATGGCCAGCTCAACCGGGCCGTGAGTCCACTGCGCCTTCATCTGCTGTTGCAGGCGACGACTGAGCACCACCAGTGGCGAACCTTCGTCCCACCAGATCGAGGCGTAGGCGTGGGCCGACTGCTCCGGGCGCTTGATCAGGATCAGCGACACCAGCAGACGCCGCACCGGCCACGGCAGGTCGATCACGTACGGGTCCATCAGGAATTGATTGAGGTAGCTGCGCACGTCGGCCACCGAAGTGGAGGCCGGCGAACCCAGGTTGACCAGAAGCAAGGCGTGATCGGTCATGCAACGTCCTATTTCAGAGGCGGCTGGAAAGATCGTCCAGGGCCGCGCGTAAATCCGTGAACCGGAAAGTGAATCCCGCTTCCAGCAAGCGTTTCGGCGTGGCCCGTTGGCCACCCAGCAACAGCAATGACATCTCGCCGAGCCCGACCTTCAAGGCGAGGGCCGGCATCGGCATGAACGCCGGGCGGTGCAGCACGCTGCCCAGCGTCTTGGCGAATTCGCGATTGCGCACAGGTTTCGGCGCGCACGCATTATAAGGACCGCTCGCCTGATTGCGGTGCAGAAGAAAATCAATCAGGGCGATTTGGTCATCGATATGAATCCACGGCATCCACTGCCGACCATTGCCCAAAGGCCCGCCCAGCCCGAGCTTGAACGGCAGCAGCAGGCGCGACAAAAAGCCGCCCTCGGCCGACAGCACCAGTCCGGTGCGCACCAGCACCACGCGAATATCCATCGCTTCGGCGCGTTGCGCGGTTTCCTCCCAGGCGATGCACAACTGGCTGGCGAAATCGTCGATCACCGGCGGCGAGTCTTCGGTCAGCTCACGCTCGCCGCCGTCACCGTACCAACCCACGGCCGAACCCGAGATCAGCAGCGACGGTTTCTGCCCGCGATGTTCCAGCCACGCCAGCAACGATTCGGTCAGCGTGATCCGGCTGCTCCACAACAGCGCCTTGCGCCGATGGGTCCACGGCCGGTCGGCAATCGGCGCGCCGGCGAGGTTGACGATCACGTCGACCGGCTCGTCGCCAAGGTCCTCCAGACGCGCGATTCCATGCACCTGAGCGCCACAGATGTTCGCGACTTTTTCCGGACGACGACTCCAGACCGTCAGGCGATGACCCTGCCCGGACCAGTGCCGGCAAAGCTGACGTCCGATCAATCCAGTACCGCCGGTCAGCAATATGTGCATGACTTCTACCTCGCGTGGCGTTTTACCCCGATCACTAGTCTATTTTTATAAACAGGGATCTTTTCTATCGGGCAGGCTCTATTGTTTAACCATAGGCCAAGCTGTCAGAACGAGAACGCTGGAAGTTATACCAAAAAACAAAATTGTACAGGTTTCATCCACGGCGTAGTCTGTACAGAAAGGTAAACGAGGCCCCTATGACTGTACCTATCGCAATCATTGGCACCGGCATCGCCGGACTCTCCGCCGCCCAGGCCCTGACGGATGCCGGGCATACCGTTCAGTTGTTCGATAAAAGCCGCGGCAGCGGCGGGCGCATGTCGAGCAAGCGCAGCGACGCCGGCTCGCTGGACATGGGCGCGCAATATTTCACCGCCCGTGACCGACGCTTCGTGACCGAAGTCCAGCGCTGGCAAAGCAAAGGCTGGGTCGCCGAATGGGCACCGCAGCTCTACACCTTTCATGGCGGGCAACTGAACCTGTCGCCGGACGAACAGACCCGCTGGGTCGGCACGCCGCGCATGAGCGCCATCACCAGGGGCCTGCTCGACGGGTTGGAAGTGCACTTCGCCTGCCGGATCACCGAGGTCTATCGCGGCGAAGAACACTGGCACCTGCAAGACGCTGAAGGCTTCACTCACGGGCCGTTCAGCCACGTCGTAATCGCCACGCCGGCGCCTCAGGCCACCGCCCTGCTGGCCGCCGCGCCGAAACTCGCCGGTGCCGCCGCCGGGGTGAAAATGGACCCGACCTGGGCCGTCGCCCTCGCCTTCGACACCCCGCTGGATACGCCGATCGAAGGCTGTTTCGTCCAGGACAGTGCCCTCGACTGGCTGGCCCGCAACCGCAGCAAACCGGGACGCGACACCACGTGCGACACCTGGGTCCTGCACGCCACCAGCGCCTGGAGCCGGCAGCACATCGACTTGCCCAAGGAAGCGGTGATCGAACAGTTGCACGGCGCCTTCGCCGAATTGCTGCACAGCGCCATGCCGGCCCCGACCTTCAGCCTCGCCCACCGCTGGCTCTATGCCCGGCCGGCCAGCAGCCATGAATGGGGCACTCTGGCCGACGCCGACCTGGGTCTGTACGCCTGTGGCGACTGGTGCCTGTCGGGTCGGGTCGAAGGGGCGTGGCTCAGTGGTCAGGAGGCTGCAAGACGCTTGCACGAACACCTGCAGTGAACCGCATCAATCCGCGCAAATTGCTGCTGTCGAAATGGACAGCAGCCCAGCCGCAAAACCGTGAAAAGCATTTTCTGGTGACCGAACTGTTTCGCGACGAAGAAGGTACGGTGCTGACGATCGAATTGCAGGCGGTGCTGACCCGACGTACCGAGCAATGCGACTGGCAAACCCTGCAGGATGACTCACGCTGGAAAATGGGCTGGCGCTGAAAACCTCAAAAAAACTTATACAAACAATTTGACTTGTACACCCATGAATCTATGCTGAAGTCATGTTGTACAGATCAGTTTGCCTGTACAGGTTTAGATTCGAGGTTGCTGCATGTCCGACTCATCGACGTCCCTACCGAAAATCGCCATCAGCGCCTGCCTGATGGGCGCCGAGGTCCGCTACAACGGCGGACACAAGGAATCGCGGCTGTGCAGCCGCACCCTGGCCGAGCATTTTGAATTCGTTCCCGTCTGTCCTGAGGTAGCGATCGGTCTGGGAATTCCCCGCGAGCCGATTCGACTTGTGGGCGACCCGGCCAAGCCTGAAGCGGTCGGCACCGTCAATCCGTCGATTAACGTCACCCAGCCACTGGCCGCTTACGGCGAGAAAATGGCGGGGGAACTCAGTGACATCTGCGGCTACATCTTCATGCAGCAATCGCCCTCCTGCGGGCTGGAGCGCGTGAAGGTCTACCACGCCAACGGTGCACCGGTGAATGGTGGCGGGCGTGGCATTTACGCCGAGGCGTTCTGTGCGCAGCATCCGAATCTGCCGGTGGAGGAAGCCGGGCGCCTGAACGATCCGGTGCTGCGGGAAAACTTCATCACCCGCGTGCTCGCCTACCGCGAATGGCAGCAGGTGCTCGAGCAGGGCTTGAGCCGCCGTGCACTGACCGAATTTCACTCGCGCTACAAATACCTGCTGATGGCCCACAACCCGGTGCAATACAAGACGCTGGGCAATCTGCTGGGCAACATGGGCCAGACAGCGCCGGACGAACTCGGCCCGCGCTATTTCAGTGAACTGATGGCGGCGCTGAAAAAATGCGCCACCCGCCGCACCCACAGCAATGTCCTGCAGCACATCAGTGGTTACCTGAAACAGGTCATCACCCCCGAAGACAAACAGGAAGTGCAACACATCATTGGCCAGTACCGGCACGGCATCGTGCCGCTGGTAGTGCCGCTGACGCTGCTCAAGCATCACTTTCGCCTCCACCCGGATCCCTACATCGCGCAGCAGGTGTACCTGCAACCGCATCCGGAAAACCTCAGCCTGCGAAACGCCATTTGATGAACGACTCACCCGACACCAGCGCCCGTGAAGACCTCGGCGCCGACTTCAAGAAAGCCCTCGACGAAGGCTGGCTGCCGATTCGCGAAGTTGCGCGCCAGACCGGCGTGAATGCCGTCACCCTGCGCGCCTGGGAAAGACGCTACGGGCTGATCGTTCCGCAGCGCACGCCCAAGGGCCATCGTCTTTACGGCGCCGAGCATGTGCAACGCATTCAGAACATCCTCACCTGGCTCAATCGCGGCGTTGCGGTCAGCCAGGTCAAACCGCTGCTCGACACGGCGCAAGCTTTAAACGAACCGGTGGAAGACGAATGGCATCCGTTGCGCCAGGCCGCCCTGCTGGCGGTCACTCACCTGAACGAGCGCAGCCTCGACGACAGCATCAACCAGGCGATGGCGCTGTATCCGCCACGCACACTCTGCGAGCAATTGCTGCTGCCGCTGCTGAGCGATCTCGAACAGCGCTGGCAGGGCCAGTTCGGCGCGCAGATGGAGCGCGTGTTCTTTTTTGCCTGGTTGCGCAGCAAATTTGGCGCACGCATCTACCATAACAACCGTCAGTTGCGCACCGCGCCGCTGCTGCTGGTCAATCAGTCGGATTTACCGCTGGAGCCGCACCTGTGGCTCTGCGCCTGGCTGATCAGCAGCGCCGACTGCCCGGTGCAGGTGTTCGACTGGCCGCTGCCGGCCGGAGAGCTGGCACTGGCAACCGATACCCTGCAAGCCCGTGGCGTACTGCTGTATTCCAGCAAAGCCCTGAGCCTTGCGCAGCTACCGAAACTGTTGAATGGCGTCAGCTGCCCAAAACTGATTGCCGGACCCACGGTGTGCATTCACCACGCCGAGTTGTCCGCAAAGACTTCCGATTTCGCTGATCTGCTCTTGGCCGAAGACCCTCTTTCGGCGCATCGGGTGCTCATTCAGCGTGGATTGATTTAATGATTCAGACAGAGACCGACATGCAATTGATCTGGCTGCGCAGCGACCTGCGCCAACATGACAACACCGCCCTCGCGGCCGCCGCCGAGCGTGGCCCGACCGTGGCTGTGTACCTGTTGAGCCCGCTGCAATGGCAGGAACATGACGACGCGCCGTGCAAGATCGATTTCTGGCTGCGCAATTTGCGCGAGTTGAGCAAAAGCCTGGGTGCCCTGAACATCCCGCTCCTGATCCGCACCGCGCCTCACTGGGATCAGGCACCCGCCGTGCTGCTCGAACTGTGCCGGCAACTGAAGATCGAGGCCGTGCACGTCAACGAGGAATACGGCATCAACGAAAGCCGTCGCGACGAGGCCGTTGCCGAGGCGTTGCGAGCCGAAGGCATCACCTTCCACAGCTACCTCGACCAATTGCTGTTCAAACCCGGCAGCGTACTGACCAAAACCGGCACTTACTTTCAGGTGTTCAGCCAGTTTCGCAAGGTCTGCTACGAACGCCTGCACCGCTCGATGCCGTCGCTTAAACAGGCCCCGGGCAAACAGCAAGCGCTGAACATTGCCAGCGATCCCGTTCCAGAAGCCATCGAAGGGTTCCCGACACCCGGCGAATCCCTGCGCGCCCTGTGGCCCGCCGGTGAAGCCGAGGCCCGGCGCCGTCTCGACACGTTCGCCGATGCGCAGATCGACTATTACAAGAGCGAACGCGACTTCCCGGCCAAACCCGGCACCAGCCAGCTCTCGGCCTATCTGACCGCCGGCGTGATCTCGCCGCGCCAATGCCTGCACGCCGCCCTGCAAAGCAATCAGGGTGAATTCGAAAGCGGCAAGGTCGGCGCTGTCACCTGGATCAACGAACTGCTCTGGCGCGAGTTCTACAAACACATCCTCGTCGGTTACCCACGGGTTTCGCGGCATCGCGCATTCCGCCCGGAAACCGAAGCCCTGGCCTGGCGTGATGCCCCCGAGGATCTGGCCGCCTGGCAAGAAGCCCGCACCGGCTTGCCGATCATCGACGCGGCCATGCGCCAATTGCTGGAAACCGGCTGGATGCACAACCGCCTGCGGATGGTGGTGGCAATGTTTCTGACCAAAAACCTGTTGATCGACTGGCGCGAAGGCGAGCGTTTCTTCATGCGCCACCTGATCGACGGCGACCTGGCTGCCAACAACGGCGGCTGGCAGTGGAGTTCCTCGACCGGCACCGATTCGGCGCCGTACTTCCGTATTTTCAACCCGGTCAGCCAGTCGGAAAAATTCGACAGCGAAGGCCTGTTCATCAAGCACTGGTTGCCGGAACTGGCCGGCCTGAACAAGAAAGAAGTCCACAACCCGGCCAGTGCCGGCGGGTTGTTCGGCGTGGCGGACTATCCGGCACCAATCGTCAATCTGAGCGCATCACGGGAACGGGCGCTGACAGCGTTCAAGAACCTGCCGTCACGCGCGTCTCAAGGAGAGAGCGATGAGTGAATTTCTGCGCAGTTTCGCCCAGCGGTTCGCACAGTTGAATAAAAACAACTTGCGCACCTTGGACGAACTGTACAGCGAGGACATTCATTTCACCGACCCGCTACACGAAGTGCAGGGGCTGACGAACCTGCGCGCTTACTTCAGTGAGTTGTACGCCAACGTCAACGAACTGCGCTTCGATTTCCACGGCTTCGACCAGATCAGCGACGGCGAAGGCTATCTGCGTTGGGTCATGAGCTACCGCCACCCGCGTCTGAGCGGTGGGCAACTGATCCGCGTCGCGGGCTGCTCGCACCTGCTCTGGAGCGACAAGGTTTACCGCCACCGGGATTACTTCGATGCCGGAGCGCTGCTTTATGAACATTTACCCGTATTGGGCCGAGTGATTGCCTGGCTGAAAAGGAGATTGGGATGAGTCGTACAGCTCCACGGCGTTATTGGCTGACCGGTGCCAGCAGTGGCATCGGTGCAGCATTGGCAGAAGAAATCCTCAAGACCGGTGCACATCTGGCGGTCAGTTCCCGCCAGGTCGCGCCGCTCAAAGTGCTGTCGCAACGTTATCCGGGACAGGTACTGGTGGTGCCCGGCGATCTGACCAACAGTCAGACCGTGCGTGAGATCGGCGAACAGATCGCTGCGGACTGGGGATCGCTCGATACGGTAATCCTCAACGCGGGCACCTGCGAATACGTCGACGCCCGTCAATTCGACGCGTCGATCATCGAACACGTAGTACGCACCAACCTGCTCGCCAGCAGCTATTGCATCGAAGCCGCCCTGCCCTTGTTGCGCAAAGGCACGGCACCGCATCTGGTGGGCATGGCCAGCTCGGTGACCTATGTGCCGTTGCCTCGCGCCGAAGCTTATGGTGCGTCGAAGGCCGGGCTGCGTTATCTGTTCGAATCCCTGCGCATCGACCTGGCGGACGAAGGCATTGAAGTCACGGTGATCAGCCCCGGTTTCGTCGACACGCCGCTGACCGCCAAAAATGATTTTCCGATGCCGCTCAGCTGGCCTGTGGATAAAGCCGCGCGGCATATCTTCGCCAAGCTGAAAGACCGGCCGCTGGAGATCGCCTTTCCGGCGCTGTTCATGGCGGTCCTGTGGCCCTTGTCGAAAATGCCCGCGCGCGTACAACTGGCGATTGGCAAACGCATGGTGCGCAGCAATCCGCCGCTCAGGGATGCAACATGAAAATCGCCATCGTAGGCAGCGGCATCGCCGGTTTGACCTGCGCGTATCTGCTCGCTCGCCGACATGACATCACCGTGTTCGAAGCCGACGCCCGGGTCGGCGGTCATACGCACACGGTACCGGTCACCGTGGAAGGGCGCGACTACGCAGTGGACACCGGTTTCATCGTGTTCAACGACTGGACGTATCCGAACTTCATTCGTTTGCTCGGCCAATTGGGCGTGGCCTTCAAACCCACCGAGATGAGTTTTTCGGTCAACGATCCGGACACCGGTCTGGAATACAACGGCAATAATCTGAACAGCCTGTTCGCCCAGCGCAGCAACCTGTTGTCCCCCGGATTCTGGGGCATGTTGCGCGACATCCTGCGGTTCAACAAAGAAGCCCGGCGCGACCTTGCCGAACAGCGAATCGCCGCCGACACCACCCTCGACGATTACCTCCAGGCCGGCGGCTACGGCGAGCGTTTCATCCTGCATTACATCGTGCCGATGGGCGCGGCGATCTGGTCGATGCCGATGGCCGAGATGCTCAATTTTCCATTGCAGTTCTTCGTGCGTTTTTTCGAGAACCACGGGTTGCTGTCGGTCAGCAATCGGCCGCAGTGGCAGGTCATCAAGGGTGGCTCCAGCGCCTACATCACGCCGCTGACGGAGTCGTTCAAGGAGCGCATCCGCCTGAACTGCCCGGTGGGCCGGATCGATCGCGACGCGCACGGCGTGGTTATCCACAGCCCCGCCGGCATCGAACGTTTCGACAAAGTGGTGCTGGCCTGCCATAGCGACCAGGCGTTGCGACTGCTGGGAAATCCTGACAGTAAAGAACGGGAAATCCTCGGCGCGCTGCCCTACGCCGACAACGAAGTGGTGCTGCACACCGACACCCGCCTGCTGCCCACACGCAAACGGGCCTGGGCCAGCTGGAATTATCGCCTCGGCGGCGCCGGTCATACCCAGGCCGCCGTGACCTACGACATGAACATCCTGCAAGGGATCCAGAGCGATACCACGTTCTGCGTCAGCCTCAACCAGAGCGCCGGCATCAGCCCGTCCAAAGTGCTCGCGCGCTTCACCTACGCTCACCCGCAATTCAGCCTCGCGGCGGTGGCGGCGCAACAGCGCTGGGCCGAAATCGACGGCGAGCAGCACACGCATTATTGCGGCGCCTATTGGGCCAACGGTTTCCATGAGGACGGGGTGGTCAGCGCTTTGCGCGTGGCCGCGTCCTTCGGAGAAAGCCTGTGAACAGCGCACTCTACAGTGGCTGGATCGCCCATCGGCGATTCGCCCCGCGCCGTCATGAATTCCGTTACCGGATCGGCATGCTGTACCTCGATCTGGCTGAACAGGAGGCGGTGCTGGGCCTGTCCCGACTGGCAGGCGCCAGCCGCTTTGCACCGTTTTCATTTCGCGAAACCGATTACCTGAAAACCTTCACCGGCCGGGGCGTGCGCCTGAGCGATGCGGTGCGGCAGCTTGTCGGCGAAGCCCTGGGCCATGCGCCGCAAGGTTCGATCTGCCTGTTGACCCAGCCACGCAGCTGGGGCCTGTCGTTCAACCCGGTGAGTTTTTTCTATTGCCACGAGGCCGACGGCCAACTGGCGGCGATTCTCTGCGAAGTCAGCAATACCCCGTGGCGCGAGCGTTTTCACTACGTGTTGCCGGCCAGAGCGCCCAGCAATCTGCAGGACTTTCACCAGCACTTTGCCGTGGCCAAGGCGTTTCATGTCTCGCCATTCCTGCCGCCGGACCTGGAATACCGCATGAGCTTCAGCCCTGCCGCGCAGGTCCTGGGTGTGCACATGGCCGACTGGCAAGGCGAGCAAAAACTGTTCGACGCCACCCTCGACCTGCGACGTGAACCCCTTGATCGACACCACTTGCACCGGCACCTGTGGCGCTTTCCCTGGATGACCGCCAAGACCGCGCTGGCGATCTATTGGCAGGCGTTGCGCCTGTTGCTCAAGCGCACCCCGATATTTGCCCACCAGCGCGCCGACGACCGTTTTCGAACCGCCACCGTACCGACCGAGGAACGCCACCATGAAATCCACTAGCGTCTCGGCCAAAGCCAGCCTGCTCAGCCCCCACGGCCTGAGCGGCTCGCTGCTGCGCCGGGGAGTACTGCGCCAGCTGGAGCAGCTCAAGCAGGGTCAACTGATCGTCATCGAGGACGGCGAACGCCACGTCTTCGGCACACCGGGCAGCGCGTTGGTGGGGGAAATTCAGGTCATGGATCCGGCTGCCTGGGGCCTGGTCGCGGGCAATGGCTCGATCGGCGCCGGTGAGGCTTTCATTCATGGTTACTGGCGCTCGCCGGATCTGACGGCCGTGGTGCGGGTCTTCGTCAGCAACCTTGAAGTGCTCGACGGAATGGAAGGTGGCCTGGCCCGGCTTGGTCGCCCGCTGGTGCGCGGGCTGCACTGGCTCAACCGCAATACGCGCAAGGGCTCGCAGAAAAACATCGCCGCCCACTACGACCTCGGCAATGACCTGTTCGAACAGTTTCTCGACCCGACCATGATGTATTCGGCCGCGCAGTTTCTCAGTCCCGACGACAGCCTGGAGCAGGCGCAACTGAACAAACTGGAGCGGATCTGCCAGAAACTCGCGCTCAAGCCCGACGACCACCTGCTGGAAATCGGCACCGGCTGGGGCAGCATGGCGCTTTACGCAGCGCAGCACTACGGCTGCAAAGTCACCACCACCACACTGTCGAAGGAGCAGTTCGCCTTCACCGCCGCCCGCATCGAACGCCTCGGCCTGCAGGATCAGGTGACGCTGCTGCTCAAGGATTACCGTGACCTCACCGGCCAGTACGACAAACTGGTGTCGATCGAAATGATCGAAGCAGTCGGCCACCGTTTCCTGCCGACCTACTTCAAACAGTGCGCGCACTTGCTCAAGAGCAACGGCCTGATGCTGCTGCAAGCGATCACCATCCGCGAACAACGCTACGAGCAGGCGCGTCGTGGCGTGGACTTCATCCAGCGCTACATTTTCCCCGGCGGCGCCCTGCCCTGCGTGCAGAAAATGCTCGAGATCGTCAGCCGCGACACCGACATGAACCTGTTGCACATGGAAGATTTCGGCCTGCACTACGCTCGCACCCTGCGTCTGTGGCACGAGAACTTTCGCCATGCTCACGGCCGTCTGACCGAGCTGGGCTATGACGATTACTTCCTCAGGCTGTGGGAGTTCTACCTGTGTTATTGCGAGGGTGGATTCCTCGAGCGCACCATCGGCACCGCACAACTGGTGCTGGCCAAACCGGCGGCGATGACCGCGCCTTTGCTGGGCCGTTTCGATGCTTGAGCGGTTGGCCAACGCGGTGCTGTTCCAGATCGGCTGGTTGGCCTGCGTACTCGGCGGTAACAGTTTGTGGTTGTTGCTGGCGCTGGCGGTGCTGGTGATTCATCTGCGCTGGATCAGCAGTTGGGCGCAGGAAGGCCGGTTGATCCTCAGTGTGGTGATCATCGGCACGGCGGTGGACAGCCTGTTGCGCGGCCTCGGGGTTTTCGAGTTCAAGGATCTGTCGCCGCTGATTCCGCTGTGGCTGATGTTGTTGTGGGCGTTATTTGCCACGACATTGCGTCATTGCCTGCAATGGAGCGCGAGTCCGTGGTGGCTGGCCAGCCTGCTTGGCGCGGCAGGTGGCGCGCTGTCTTATGGCGCCGGCGGACGACTGGCCGGTGTGCAGTTTCCGTTCGGAGAGCTTGCGACCCTGATCGGCATCGCGCTGCTGTGGGCGTTGCTGTTTCCGCTGCTGCACCAATTGTCCCGGAGGCTGGCGCGCTAAACGTCTGTCAGGCCTTTCACACGCTCACCGGCCACTGCCGTACACTGGCGCCATGAAAACCATTCCCCATCGGCAAATCGCCGAGCCCGAGGTCACCTGCTCGACCTGTGCAGCCTGCTGCTGCCAGCTCGAAGTGATGCTGATCACCGACACCGGCGTACCCGAGCGTTTTATCGATACCGACGATTGGGGTGGTGAGGTGATGCTGCGTCTGGACGACGGCTGGTGCGCGGCGCTGGATCGCGACACGATGATGTGCACGATCTACGAGAAGCGTCCGCTGATCTGCCGCGAGTTCGAAATGGGCGCACCGGAGTGCATCGACGAACGCCAGGGGATTGCCACGGCGTATCGCTGAATAAAAAAAGGAGCGCTAGGCGCTCCTTTTTTACGGGGCTGACTTTCTGGGGGCTTATAGCGGCATCGTGTAATGCAATGCGTAGCTTTCGACCCCATCGTTGTCGCTGCTCAGGCCGGCGTTGGAATAGTGCGTCGCACGGATACCGACTTCATGCCCGCCATTGAAGCGCAGGCCGAAACCAAAGCGGTCTTCAAACTGGAAGGCGCCGCCGAGCTTGTTGTCTTCGTATTCGGTGTTGGAGAACAGCGCCACGCCGATCCCCGCCTCGACATACGGTTTGACCGACTGACCGGCAAACTCGTAAACAAACACCGGCGAGAACGACAGGCTGTTGTTGCTGGAGGTCTTGTCGCCTTCCCAGTAGGTGTAGGCGCCACTCCAGTAACCGGTCAGACGACCAACGTCACTTTGCAGCCAGCTCTTGTCCCAGTCGAAATTCATGCCCAGGCGATAAGTCATCGTCGAATCGCTGGTGGCACCCACTGCAAACTCGACGCCAGCAGCTTGTGCGGTAAAACTTTGCCCCATCAGTGCAGCCGCAATCGCGGCCAAGCAGAATAGTCGCTTCACGTTGAAACTTCCTTTTCCGGAACGATCGTTTGGTTTTTCTAGGTCACTCTGCGCTATAGAAATCTGCGCTTGGTCAGAAGTTCAGCTGACTTTTTAGATATTTCACATTTTTTTTACAAGGTGAATTTTTCGACGTCACCATCGACTTGACCCAGCAGGGCGAGGGTCTTGCGCAAAGACGCGGGATCGGCGCTGGTCCAGAATCTGACCGGCCGGTTCGGCCCTTCGGCGAGCAGATCACGCTCGGCCAGCAGCCGCTGCAATTGACGTGCTACCGCCGCGCCCGTATCGATCAGGCTGATGCTCTCGGGGATCATCGACTTCAGCATCGGCTTGAGAAACGGGTAGTGGGTGCAGCCCAGAATGATCGTGTCGCAACCGTTGGCCAGCAGCGGATCGACGTAGTGCTTGAGCAATGCACGCAGCTCGGCGCTATGCAGATCGCCGCTTTCAATCCGCTCGACCAGTCCGGGGCACGGTTGAGTGATGACCCGTACATCCGTGGCAAAACGATCGAGCAGCGCTGCAAACTTTGCACTCTGCAAGGTGCCGGTGGTGGCGAGTACCCCCACCACGCCGCTGCGGGTGGCGGCGGCGGCCGGTTTGACCGCCGGCTCCATGCCGACAATCGGCCATTCGGGAAAGTCCCGGCGCAGATCGGCGACGCCGGCCACGGTCGCGGTGTTGCACGCGATCACCAGCGCCTTGGCGCCCTGCTCGCGGAAGAAACCGGCCATCACGCTGCAACGCTGGCGGATGAATTCCGGGGTTTTCTCGCCATAAGGAATATGGCCGCAATCGCCGAGGTACAGCAGCGATTCATTCGGTAGCAGTTGCTGGATTTCCGCCAGCACCGACAGGCCGCCGACGCCGGAATCGAAGACGGCAATCGGCGCTTCACGCATGCTGCGAACCACAGATGCTGCAACCCGGGTCGCGCTTGACCCTCAGCTCACGGAATCGCGAGCCCAGCGCATCGATCAACAACAGACGGCCCACCAGCGGTTCGCCGAAACCCGCCAATAACTTCAGGGCTTCCAGCGCTTGCAGGCTGCCGACCAGACCGACCAGCGGCCCGACCACGCCGGCTTCGCTGCAAGTCAATTCGGCTTCGCTGCCGTGACCGTACAGGCAGTGGTAACACGGGCTCTCGGCACGACGCGGGTCGAACACCGAAAGCTGTCCTTCGAGGCGGATCGCGGCGCCGCTGACCAAGGGCTTGCGCGCCGCCACGCACGCGGCATTGACCGCTTCGCGGGTGGAGAAATTGTCCGAGCAGTCGAGCACCAGATCCACCGCCGCCACGGCTGCGGCGAGAGAATCCTCGTCCAGTGCCTGACGATGGGGCACCAGCTTGATTTCAGGATTGATCGCGCTCAGGCGCTTGAGCGCCGAGTCGACCTTGGTCATGCCGACGCTGTCGGTGTCGTGGATGATCTGGCGTTGCAGGTTGGTCAAATCGACCGTGTCGAAATCCGCCAGGTGCAATTCACCGACACCCGCCGCCGCCAGGTACAAGGCCACTGGCGCACCGAGACCACCGAGGCCGACGATCAATACCCGGCTGTCCTTGAGCTTCAACTGGCCATCGATGTCGATGTGTTG
Organism: Pseudomonas sp. B37(2017); assembly: GCF_002112885.1. Lineage (NCBI taxonomy): Bacteria > Pseudomonadati > Pseudomonadota > Gammaproteobacteria > Pseudomonadales > Pseudomonadaceae > Pseudomonas > Pseudomonas sp. B37(2017). The sequence continues at coordinate 494,336 of NZ_NEIX01000004.1, forward strand.
CAGCAGGATCTGCCGACTGTAGCGCAACAATTCCTGATCATTCAGCACGGCAGGCGCCCCAGGCTGATCCGTTGATGGCCGCCCAGATCGGTGCGGCTGTGGACTTCTTCGAAACCTTGCGTCAGCAGCAGATCGCGCACGGCTTCGGCTTGATCATAGCCGTGTTCGAGCATCAGCCAGCCGCCGGCTTCCAGATGGGCCGGCGCCTGGGCGATGATCAGGCGCAGATCATCGAGCCCGTCGATGCCGGCCACCAAGGCGCTTTCCGGCTCGAAACGCACATCGCCTTCCACCAGATGCGGATCGGCAGCGCGAATGTACGGCGGGTTGCTGATGATCAGCTCGAAACGCTTGCCTTCGAGGGCGCTGAACCAGTGACTGCTCAGCACCGTGGCGTTGTTCAAGTGCAGGCGCTGGCGATTGCGTTCGGCCAGGGCCACGGCTTCCAGCACGCGATCCACGGCGGTGACTTTCCACGCCGGGCGCTCGCTGGCCAGGGCCAGGGCAATCGCCCCGCTGCCGGTGCCGAGGTCGAGAACTTTGGCCGGGGTCGCCGGCAACAATTCCAGTGCGGCTTCCACCAGCAGTTCGGTGTCCGGGCGCGGGATTAGCGTGTGCGGCGCGACTTCCAGATCCAGCTTCCAGAAACCCTGCTGACCCAGAATGTAGGCCACCGGCTCGCCGCTGCGACGACGTTGCAGGTACTCGGCGAAGACCAGTGCGGCTTCGCTGGGCACGATACGCTCGGGCCAGGTGTGGAGAAAACTGCGCGACTTGCCCAGCGCGGCGGCCAGAAGCAATTCGGCGTCCAGACGCGCGGTGGGCGAATCCGGCAATTCGGCGGCGCGCAACAGGCTGGCGATGATGGTCATTTACTCACCTATCGCTGCGAGCTGGTCGGCCTGGTATTCGGCCAGCAACGGCTCGATCACCGCTTCGACGCCACCGGCGAGGATTTCGTCGAGGGAATACAGGGTCAGGTTGACGCGGTGGTCGGTGACCCGGCCCTGGGCAAAGTTGTAGGTACGGATGCGCTCGGAGCGGTCACCGGAACCCACCAGCAATTTACGTTCGCTGGCGATGGCGTTGGCCGCCGCCGCCGTCTGCTGGTCGTTGAGCTTGGCCGCCAGCCAGGCCATCGCCCGGGCACGGTTCTTGTGCTGGGAACGTTCTTCCTGGCACTCGACAACGGTGCCGGTCGGTATGTGGGTGATGCGGATCGCCGAATCGGTGGTGTTGACGTGCTGACCACCGGCCCCGGAGGAGCGGTAAGTGTCGACGCGCAAATCCGCCGGGTTGATCTCGATGGCTTCACGCTCGTCCGGCTCGGGCAATACCGCCACGGTGCAGGCCGAGGTGTGGATACGGCCCTGGGATTCGGTGGCGGGTACACGCTGTACGCGGTGCGCGCCGGATTCGAATTTCAGCTTGCCGTAAACGTTGTCGCCTTCGATGCGGGCGATGACTTCTTTATAGCCGCCGTGTTCGCCTTCGTTTTCCGAGAGGATCTCCACGCGCCAGCCACGCCGCTCGGCGTAACGCGAGTACATGCGGAACAGGTCGCCGGAGAAGATCGCCGCCTCGTCGCCACCGGTGCCGGCGCGGATTTCGAGAAACACGTTGCGCCCGTCGTTGGGATCCTTGGGCAGCAACATGCGTTGCAGATCGGATTCCAGGGTGATCAGCAATTCCTTGGTTTCGCGGACCTCTTCCACGGCCATTTCACGCATGTCCGGGTCGCTGTCCTTGAGCAGCGCCTGCGCGCCTTCAAGATCACTTTGTACGCCGAGCAGCTTTTTATAGCCTTGTACCACCGGCTCAAGTTCGGCGTATTCCTTGGAATAGGCGCGGAATTTGGTCTGGTCGGAAATGACTTCGCCGTCGCCGAGCAGCGCGGTCAGTTCCTCGAAACGGTCCTGGAGAATGTCCAGCTTATTGAGCAGTGACGCTTTCATTGCGGTTTTTTATCCGAAAAGCTATCCGGTGAGCCCTCGAGGGCAAAGAGTTCCTGAGCCATGGCCAGCGCATCGAGGCGGCCTTCGGCAGAAAGCTTTTTCAACTGCACGCTCGGAGCGTGCAGGAGTTTGTTGGTCAGGCCACGGGCCAGTTGCCCGAGCACGTCTTCGGCGTTGCCGCCGTTGGCCAGCAGGCGCAGGGCCTTTTGCAGTTCTTCGTCGCGCAGGCGTTCGCTCTGTTGACGATAGGCCTTGAGCACATCGACCGCCGCCAGCTCGCGCAGGCGCACCATGAAATCGTCGGCGCCGACCGAAACCATCTCTTCGGCCGCCTGCGCTGCACCCTGACGGCTCTTGAGGTTTTCGGCGACCACTTCGTGCAGATCGTCGACGCTATAGAGGTAAACGTCGTCGAGTTCGCCGACTTCTGGCTCGATGTCACGGGGAACGGCGATGTCGACCATGAAGATCGGCTTGTGCTTGCGCAGCTTCAGCGCGCTTTCCACTGCGCCCTTGCCGAGGATCGGCAACTGACTGGCGGTAGAACTGATGACGATGTCGCTGCGTACCAGTTCGGCAGGAATATCCGAGAGCAACACTGCGTGGGCACCGAACTGCTCGGCCAGCAGGCTGGCGCGCTCCAGCGTCCGGTTGGCGACCACGATTCTCTTGACCCCGAGTTCATGCAAATGACGGGCGACCAGAGTGATGGTCTCGCCGGCACCGATCAGCAGGGCCTGGCTGCGTTGCAGGTCACTGAAAATCTGTTTGGCCAGGCTGACGGCGGCAAATGCCACGGACACCGGGTTTTCGCCGATGGCGGTGTCGGTACGGACTTGCTTGGCGGCATTGAAGGTCGCCTGGAACAGTCGCCCGAGCAGCGGCCCGATGGTGCCGGCCTCGCGGGCCACGGCGTAGGCCGATTTCATCTGGCCGAGAATCTGCGGTTCGCCCAGTACAAGCGAGTCGAGCCCGGAGGCGACGCGCATCATGTGACGAACTGCCGCATCATCTTCATGCACATAAGCACTCGCGCGCAGCTCATCGAGGCTTAAATGGTGATAGTCGGCCAGCCAGCGCAGCACGATATCGGCCGAAAGCTGATCCTGTTCTATATACAGCTCACTGCGATTGCAGGTGGAGAGGATCGCAGCTTCGCGGCTGTCGGTGAGTCGGCAGAGCTGCTGCAAGGCCTCCACCAGCTGCTCAGGGGTAAAGGCCACGCGCTCGCGGACGTCTACTGAAGCAGTCTTGTGGTTGATACCGAGTGCAAGGAAGGCCATTCAAGGTCGCTGATGGTGACGTGAAGCCGGCAATTGTCCTACTTCGTCAGATTCAGAACAACTACCGCTGACTATTGTCCCAATTGTCGGCCCCTATAATGGCCACAATCGAGACTCGGTTATGTTTGGCCGAAGGCTTGTGTCATGATGATCCGACCGCAGGTTAGTCGTCCTCTTCCTATATGAATAGATCTTCCGCGTTGCTCCTCGCTTTTGTCTTCCTCAGCGGCTGCCAGGCCTTGGCCCCCGTTTCGCAGGACGGTGCCTCACCGGTCGAAGACACCACGCCGGCTCCTGAAAAGCCCAAGGTTTACAGCTCGTTCAGCCAGGAAACGGTGTTCAGCCTGCTGAGCGCCGAACTCGCTGGCCAGCGCAATCGTTTCGACATTGCCCTGGACAACTACGTGACCCAGGCCATCAACACCCAGGATCCGGGCGTTTCCGAGCGCGCCTTCCGCATCGCCGAGTACCTGGGCGCCGATCAGCCGGCCCTCGATACCGCGCTGATCTGGGCGAAAAACGCCCCGGACGACCTCGAAGCGCAACGCGCCGCCGCCGTGCAACTGGCTCGCGCCGGGCGCTATGACGACTCGATGGTCTACATGGAGAAAGTCCTGCAGGGCAAGGGCGACACCCATTTCGACTTCCTCGCGCTGTCGGCCGCCGACACCGACCAGGAAACCCGCAACGGCCTGATGAAAAGCTTCGACCGCCTGTTGCAGCGTCACCCGAACAACAATCAGCTGATTTTCGGCAAGGCCTTGCTGATGCAGCAGGACGGCGACACCAAAGGTGCGCTGACCCTGCTTGAAGACAATCCGCCGGAAGACGGCGAAATCGCCCCGATCCTGCTGCGCGCGCGTCTTCTGCAAGGTCTGAACCGTGGCGACGAAGCCTTGCCGCTGTTGCAGAAAAGCATCAAGAAATACCCGGACGACAAGCGCCTGCGCCTGACCTACGCGCGGATGCTGGTGGAACAGGACCGGATGGACGACGCCAAGGTCGAGTTCTCCACCCTGGTTCAGCAATACCCGGAAGACGACGAACTGCGTTATTCCCTGGCGCTGGTCTGCCTGGAAGCCAAGGCCTGGGACGAGGCCAAGGGCTATCTGGAAGACCTGATCGCCCGGGAAAGCCATGTCGATTCGGCGCACCTGAACCTGGGGCGCATCGCCGAAGAGCGCAACGACCCGCAAGGCGCGCTCATCGAGTATGCCCAGGTCGGCCCGGGCAACGACTATCTGCCGGCGCAACTGCGTCAGGCCGATATTCTGATGAACAACGGCAAGACCGCCGAAGCCCAGAGCAAACTCGCCGCCGAGCGTGACGAGCAGCCGGATTACGCGATCCAGCTGTACCTGATCGAAGCCGAAACCCTGTCCGCCAACAATCAGGGCGACAAGGCCTGGAAAGTCCTGCAACAAGCGTTGCAGCAGTACCCGGACGATCTGAACCTGCTTTATACCCGCGCGATGCAGGCGGAAAAACGCAATGACCTGGCGCAGATGGAAAAAGACCTGCGTCTGATCATCAAGCGCGATCCGGACAACGCCATGGCCCTCAACGCCCTCGGCTATACCTTGTCCGACCGCACTACTCGCTACGCGGAAGCCAAGGCGCTGATCGAGCAGGCGCACCAGATCAACCCGGAAGACCCGGCGGTGCTCGACAGCCTCGGCTGGGTGAACTTTCGCATGGGCAATCTGGAAGACGCCGAGAAATACCTGCGTCAGGCCCTCGAGCGCTTCCCCGATCACGAAGTCGCCGCGCATCTGGGCGAAGTGCTGTGGGCCAAGGGCAAGCAGCGCGAAGCGAAACAAATCTGGGGCAAGTTCCTCAAGGACCAGCCTGACAGCACCATCCTGCGCAGCACCATCAAGCGCCTGACCGGATCCGAGACTCTTTAACTCATGTTTTTGCGCCACGTCATAGTTTTCAGCTTCATCGCCCTGCTCGCCGGTTGCGCGGGTTTCGGCGCCCGTGAATCGGTCGAAGGCCACGGCAATCCGGCACAGTGGGCCGCGAACAAACAACACCTGACCGGCCTCGACGGCTGGCAGATCGACGGCAAGATCGGCATTCGCGCCCCGAAAGACTCGGGCAGCGGCACGCTGTTCTGGCTGCAACGTCAGGATTACTACGACATCCGTCTGTCCGGCCCGCTGGGTCGTGGCGCGGCGCGACTGACCGGTCGCCCGGGCGCGGTGTCGCTGGAAGTGGCGAATCAGGGCCGTTATGAAGCGCCGACTCCGGAAGCACTGGTCGAAGAGCAACTGGGCTGGAAACTGCCGGTCTCGCATCTGGCCTGGTGGGTTCGCGGCCTCCCGGCACCGGACAGCAAAAGCCGTCTGACCCTGGACGGCAACAGCCGTTTGGCCAATCTGGATCAGGATGGCTGGCAGGTCGAATACCTCAGCTATGCCGAACAGAACGGTTACTGGCTGCCCGAGCGGATCAAACTGCACGGCACCGATCTGGACGTGACGCTGGTCATCAAGACCTGGCAACCGCGCAAATTGGGGCAATAACGCATGACCGCTCCACGCCTGACGCTGCCATCGCCGGCCAAACTCAACCTGATGCTGCATATTCTCGGTCGCCGTGAAGACGGTTATCACGAGTTGCAGACGCTTTTTCAGTTCCTCGACTACGGCGACGAAATCACTTTCGCCGTGCGTGACGATGGCGTGATCCACCTGCACACCGAATTCGACGGCGTGCCCCACGACAGCAACCTGATCGTGCGCGCGGCGAAGAAACTGCAGGAACAATCCGGCTGCTCGCTCGGCATCGATATCTGGATCGACAAGATCCTGCCGATGGGCGGCGGCATCGGTGGCGGCAGTTCGAACGCGGCCACCACCCTGCTCGGCCTCAATCACTTGTGGCAACTGGGTTGGGATGAAGATCGACTGGCTGCACTGGGCCTGACACTGGGCGCCGACGTGCCGGTGTTCGTGCGGGGCCATGCGGCTTTCGCCGAAGGTGTCGGTGAGAAACTGACCCCGGTCGAGCCCGCCGAACCGTGGTATGTCGTGCTCGTTCCGCAAGTCTCTGTTAGTACGGCAGAAATTTTTTCAGATCCATTGTTGACACGTAACACGCCGCCCATTAAAGTGCGCCCCGTTCCCGAGGGAAACAGTCGAAATGACTGCTTGCCGGTGGTATCAAGGCGTTATCCAGAAGTACGTAACGCATTGAATTTGTTAGGTAATTTTACCGAAGCAAAACTCACCGGAACTGGAAGTTGTGTGTTTGGGGGCTTCCCAAGCAAAGCTGAAGCTGATAAAGTCTCGGCCCTTCTGACAGAGACCCTTACAGGGTTTGTAGCGAAAGGAAGCAACGTTTCGATGTTGCATCGCAAGCTGCAAAGTCTGCTCTAAAGGAACCAAGTGCCCGGCACTTGCAAGCAACAGATACAGGGGCGTCGCCAAGCGGTAAGGCAGCAGGTTTTGATCCTGCCATGCGTTGGTTCGAATCCAGCCGCCCCTGCCATTTTCCTATACTCATCCAGGTATACCCTCAGCCTTCAGGTACTGCGCGTGTCCAAGATGATGGTCTTTACGGGGAACGCTAACCCCGATCTGGCTCGGCGTGTCGTACGTCAGCTGCATATCCCTCTCGGTGACATCTCTGTCGGTAAATTCTCCGACGGCGAAATTACAGCCGAGATCAATGAAAACGTTCGTGGTAAAGACGTCTTCATTATTCAGCCGACTTGCGCTCCGACCAACGATAACCTGATGGAACTGGTAGTGATGGCTGATGCCTTCCGCCGCTCCTCGGCTACTCGTATCACTGCTGTTATTCCTTATTTTGGTTATGCCCGTCAGGATCGCCGTCCGCGTTCCGCACGTGTGGCTATCAGCGCGAAAGTCGTTGCTGACATGCTCACCGTAGTCGGCATCGACCGTGTTCTCACGGTTGATCTGCATGCTGACCAGATTCAGGGTTTCTTCGATATTCCGGTAGATAACATCTACGGCTCCCCTGTTCTGGTGGATGACATCGAAGATCAGCGCTTCGAGAACCTGATGATCGTGTCCCCGGACATTGGTGGCGTCGTGCGTGCACGTGCCGTTGCCAAATCCCTGGGCGTGGATCTCGGGATCATCGACAAACGCCGTGAGAAAGCCAATCACTCTGAAGTGATGCATATCATCGGTGATGTCGAAGGGCGTACCTGCATCCTGGTCGATGACATGGTCGATACCGCCGGCACTCTGTGCCACGCGGCCAAGGCCCTGAAAGAGCATGGCGCAGCCAAGGTCTTTGCTTACTGCACACACCCTGTGCTGTCGGGTCGGGCCATCGAGAATATCGAAAATTCCGTGCTGGACGAGCTGGTGGTCACTAACACCATCCCGCTGTCCGCTGCAGCACAAGCCTGTGCACGTATCCGTCAACTGGATATCGCACCGGTTGTTGCCGAAGCGGTTCGCCGCATCAGCAACGAAGAATCGATCAGCGCGATGTTCCGTTAAGGGCCCTGCCCTTCTCGAAATGTCTCGTTGACGAAAAGCGCCCCGCCCCGGCATTCCTGCCGGGGCGGGGCTTTTTTGCCCATACCGTGTTCGGCGCTGGTCGCAAACGCCACTCGGTCATGGCTATTTTGGAGATACAAAATGAACGATTTTACTCTGAATGCTGAAGCGCGTTCCGACCTGGGGAAAGGTGCGAGCCGCCGCCTGCGTCGTCTCGCCGCCCTGGTTCCAGCTGTTGTTTACGGTGGCGACAAAGCCCCTGAATCCATCAGCATGCTGGCCAAAGAAGTTGCCAAACTGCTCGAAAACGAAGCTGCCTACAGCCACGTTATCGAACTGAACGTTGGTGGCACCAAGCAAAACGTGATCATCAAGGCTCTGCAGCGTCACCCGGCCAAAGGCCACGTGATGCACGCTGACTTCGTACGCGTTGTAGCTGGCCAGAAACTGACCGCTATCGTTCCTGTGCACTTCATCAACGAAGCTGCTCCAGTGAAGAAAGGCGGCGAAATCTCGCACGTTGTTGCCGAGATCGAAGTTTCCTGCCTGCCAAAAGATCTGCCTGAGTTCATCGAAGTCGACCTGGCTAACGCTGAAATCGGCACCATCGTTCACCTGTCGGACCTCAAAGCTCCTAAAGGTGTCGAGTTCGTGGCTCTGGCACACGGCGATGACAAGGCTGTTGCCAACGTCCACGCTCCACGTGTTGCTCCAGAAGCTACCGAAGAAGGCGCAGCAGAGTAATTCACTCTGTCATGCCTGAGTGAGCAGGTAACATCGCGGACTGGAACGTAGCGAGAAAGCGGGCGGGAACGCGGAGTTTACATCCATGGTAAATGAGCATTTTTCGTCCACTTTCGCCGCCTTCCCTGATCGCGGCGATGTTATCCACCACTCAAAGGAAGGGCCCCTATCGTGACTGCCATCAAACTGATCGTTGGCCTGGGAAATCCAGGCGCTGAATACGAGCAGACCCGGCATAACGCAGGGGCCCTTTTTGTTGAGCGCATCGCCCACGCACAGAACGTGAATCTCGTGGCCGATCGCAAGTATTTCGGCCTGACCGGGCGCTTCTCGCATCAGGGTCAGGATGTTCGTCTGCTGATTCCCACCACCTACATGAACCGCAGCGGCCAGGCCGTGGCGGCACTCGCCGGTTTCTTCCGCATCAAGCCTGAAGAAATCCTGGTGGCGCACGACGAACTCGATCTGCCTCCGGGCGTCGCCAAACTCAAAGTCGGCGGCGGCCATGGCGGTCACAACGGGTTGCGCGACATCATTGCGCAATTGGGCAATCAGAATACGTTCCACCGCCTGCGGCTCGGCATCGGCCACCCGGGCGTCGCCAGTATGGTTTCAAATTTCGTCCTGGGTCGTGCGCCACGCGCCGAACAGGAAAAACTCGATGCCAGCATCGACTTTGCCCTCGGCGTGCTGCCGGATATCCTCGCCGGTGAATGGAACCGCGCGATGAAAAACCTGCACAGCCAGAAGGCCTGACTCTAATCCGAGGGGAAACACCATGGGATTCAATTGCGGCATCGTCGGCCTGCCTAACGTCGGCAAGTCCACCCTGTTCAACGCCCTGACCAAATCCGGGATCGCGGCCGAGAACTTCCCCTTCTGCACCATCGAGCCGAACAGCGGCATCGTGCCGATGCCGGATCCGCGTCTGGACGCTCTGGCGGCCATCGTCAATCCGAAGCGCATCCTGCCGACCACCATGGAATTCGTCGACATCGCGGGCCTGGTTGCCGGCGCCTCGAAAGGTGAAGGCCTGGGCAACAAGTTCCTGGCCAACATCCGCGAAACCGACGCGATCGCTCACGTCGTGCGCTGCTTCGAAGACGAGAACGTGATCCACGTTTCCAACAGCGTCGACCCGAAGCGCGACATCGAAATCATCGACCTGGAACTGATTTTCGCCGACCTCGACAGCTGCGAGAAGCAACTGCAGAAAGTCGCGCGCAACGCCAAGGGCGGTGACAAGGACGCAGTGGCCCAGAAGGCCCTGCTCGAACAACTGATCCCGCACTTCACTGAAGGCAAGCCTGCACGCAGCCTGATGAAGAACATGAGCGCCGACGAAAAAGCGATCATCAAGGGCTTCCACCTGCTGACCACCAAGCCGGTCATGTACATCGCCAACGTCGCTGAAGACGGTTTCGAGAACAACCCGCACCTGGACGTGGTCAAGGCCATCGCCGAAGAAGAAGGCGCGATGGTTGTTCCGGTCTGCAACAAGATCGAAGCGGAAATCGCCGAGCTGGACGACGGTGAAGAGAAAGACATGTTCCTTGAGGCCCTGGGCCTGGAAGAGCCTGGCCTGAACCGCGTGATCCGCGCCGGCTACGAAATGCTGCACCTGCAGACCTACTTCACCGCCGGTGTCGAAGAAGTCCGCGCCTGGACCGTCCGCGTCGGTGCCACCGCACCACAAGCCGCCGGCGTGATCCACACCGACTTCGAGAAAGGCTTCATCCGCGCCGAAGTGATCGCCTACAACGACTTCATCCAGTACAAGGGCGAAGCGGGCACCAAGGAAGCCGGCAAATGGCGTCTGGAAGGCAAGGATTACATCGTCAAAGATGGCGACGTGATGCACTTCCGCTTCAACGTGTAAAAGCTGCACCCAAGAAAAAGCCGCGTTTGATACGCGGCTTTTTTGTGCCTGAAATTCGGCCCGTCAGGCCTTTTGGGTTCTCGGCAGGAAGATCGCCAGCACCCCGAACAGCGGCAGGAACGAGCACAGGAAGTACACGTACTCAATGCCGTGAATGTCCGCCAGATGCCCGAGCAACGCCGCACCGATCCCGCCAAATCCGAACATCAGACCGAAGAACACCCCGGCAATCATTCCGACATTGCCCGGCACCAGTTCCTGCGCGTACACCACGATCGCCGAGAACGCCGAAGCGAGGATGAAACCGATCACCACGCTCAGAACGCTGGTCCAGAACAGGTCGACATGCGGCATCAGCAGCGTGAACGGCGCCACGCCAAGGATCGAGAACCAGATCACCGCCTTGCGCCCGATCTTGTCGCCAATCGGCCCGCCGAAGAACGTGCCCGCCGCCACCGCGCCGAGGAACAGGAACAGATGCAGCTGTGAACTGGCCACCGACAGGTCGAACTTCTCGATCAGGTAGAACGTGAAGTAGCTGGTCAGGCTGGCCATGTAGAAGTACTTGGAGAACACCAGCAACCCGAGCACCACCAGCGCGCTGATCACCCTGCTCTTCGACAGTCCGTGAGTGGCGGCCTGGCCGGCCTTGAGCTTGAACAGGTTCAGGTGATGGGCGTACCAGCGGCTGATGCGATAGAGCACGAACAGCGCAAACACCGCGAACAGTCCGAACCAGGCCACATTGCCCTGGCCGAAAGGAATGATGATCGCCGCTGCCAGTAACGGGCCGAATGCCGAACCGGCATTACCACCGACCTGGAACGTCGATTGCGCCAGACCGAAGCGCCCACCCGACGCCAGCCGCGCGATACGAGAAGCTTCAGGGTGGAAGGTCGAAGAGCCGATACCGATCAGCGCCGCTGCCAGCAGAATCAAAGGGAAACTGCCAACCATCGACATCATCACGATACCGATCAGCGTGCACACGGAACCTGCCGGCAGCAGCCACGGCTTCGGATGCCGGTCGGTGTGATAACCGACCCACGGCTGCAACAGCGAAGCGGTCAATTGGAACGTCAAAGTGATCAGGCCGACCTGGGTGAAACTCAGGCCATAGTTGGCCTTGAGCATTGGATAGATCGACGGCAGCACTGACTGGATCAGGTCGTTGATCAAATGCGCCAGCGCCACCGCGCCAATGATGCGCATCACCAAAGGGCTGCTTTGTGGAGGAGCGGACGCCGAGGCAGCGGCGGTCTGAACGTTGCTGATAGCCATGGGAGTTTCCGGACTGCAGATGGGTGCACGCGGGCAGGTGCGTCAATGTGCCATTTTTCGGTGCGCCAGCGCCATCCCCTTAGCCAGCTAACGAACTATTCAGTCGTCGCGCCACAAGTGATAGCGCAACGCCATGGTCTGAATCTTGCCTTGCTTATCCGCTTGAACGCGGCGCCCTTACAAAGGGCATCGAGAATGGGAAGTTTCGCTACAGAGCCGGCCTACAGAGCGGGCAAGGGTGAACTTTCGAGGCCTTTTAGCAGGGCACCAATCCCGGTCGCAACGACCGCGATGCACGCCGATGGTGCGTGGTGTCCAGAGGAGTCATGGGGCATGCAGGCTTTTTTATCACCGGGGATCAGGTTGCTGGGGCGGTTTGGCTTCGCGCGTAAATTCCAGTTGTTGTTTCTGCTGTTTATCCTGCCATTGGCCGGCAGCCTGTTGATGATCGGCCAGGACTATCGCGAAAAACTCAACCTGATTGCCGGCGAACGTGCCGGTGTGCGGCAGTTGCTCGCCCTCGATGCACTCGACAATCTGCTCGCCGCCCAGCGCGACCGCGCCGCCCGCTGGCGCGCCACGGAAACCAACCGCCAGCCGACGCCCGCGACCCTCGCCGCGATGGCTGCGTTCGATGGCGTACAACCTGCTGTTGCCCAGGCGACGCTGGACTTGGGCAATGCCTTGCAAGCCGAAGGCGCGGAAGGAGAAACCCTGACTCGCTATCAGGCGCTGCAAGCCGCGCTCAATGGTCTGGACTCGAAAAGCCTTTCCGGTGTCGGTTGGTGGCCGGACGGTTACGACCGATTCACCAACGCCCTCAGCGCCCTGCAAGCGTTGCGCGAACAGATCGCGATGGACAACCGTCTGATCCTTGCACCGTGGCTGGAAACCTATCTGCTGACGCAGATTTCCACCCAGCACGCACCGGACCTGATCGAACGTGTCGGCCGACTGGCAGCCGTCGGCCAGGCGTCGGTGGTATCCGGCCAGTTCACCCTGCAAAGCCGTCTGCAACTGCGTGACCTGCGCAGCCGCATCGGCGATGCCCGTGAGCAGTTGGTGAAAACTGCGAGCCTGCTCGAAGCGCGTCTGCCGCCGGCCCTGCAAGGCTGGGCCGGGCAATATCACGACAGCCTCAAACAACTGGATGCCGGTCTGAAAGTGCTGGATGACGGCGTGTTCGGCGGCAGCATCAATCTCAAGCCTGAAGAGTTCGAGCGCACTCTCGATGCCCTGCTCGGCAACCTCGCCACGCTGCGCCAGCAATCGCTGGTGTCGCTGGATCAGCGCCTGGATGACTACCACGGATCGGCGATTCGTCAGTTCATCGTTGTCGCCGCTGTGTTCGGTTTCCTGTTGCTGGCGGCGCTGTATCTGTTCGTCTGCCTGCAAGCCTCCATCCGTCGTAGCGCCAGCGGCATCACGCTGCTGGCCGAGGCTCTGCGCGACGGTAATCTGAGCCTGCAAGTGCCGGTCGTGGGCCGCGATGAATTGGCTTCGATCAGCACCGCACTCAACGTGGCGGTGGTGCAATTGCGCACCAGCCTGCTGGGTGTCGATCACGAGACTTCGCAACTGAGCAACGCGGTGCGCAGCCTCAACGATCACTCCAGCGGCGCTCTCAGCGAAGTCGAGGCCCAGCAATTGCAGATCAGCCAGATCGCCGCAGCGGCCACGCAACTGGCGGCGACGTCTCAAGGCGTGGCGCAGAGTTGCGAACAGGCTTCCGGCAGCGCCCAGCACACCCGGCGCATCGCTGCCGACAGCAGCCGTGACAGTCAACGGACCACGGCGAGCATTCAGCAGCTCAATCAGCGCCTGAACGAAACTGCCGCAGCGCTCGGCCGGGTCAGCGAGCAAGGGCAGCAGATTCAACTGGTGGTCGACACCATTCGCGGCGTCGCCGAACAGACCAACTTGCTGGCGCTCAACGCCGCCATCGAAGCCGCGCGGGCCGGGGAGCAAGGTCGCGGTTTTGCCGTGGTGGCCGACGAGGTGCGCAGCCTGTCGCAACGTACGCAATCGTCCACGGCGCAGATCGCCGGCACGGTCGACAGCCTGCGCAATACGGTCAATGAAGCCGTGAGCCTGATGGAGGCTGCCTGCGGCCAGGCGCAATCGGACGCGGAAGCGGTCACGGGACTTGGCGAACGCCTGGGGGAAATCGCCAGCGCCGTGCAGAGTGTCACCGACACCCTCGCCCAGATCGCCACGGCAGTCGAAGAACAGGCGAGCACCGCCGATGAGGTCAGCGGCAATATCCAGCAGGTCGATCAAGCGGCGGTTCGTCTGCTCGAAGGCGCGCGGGCCGTGAATCTCGCGGCGGACACCTTGAGCCAGGGCAGCCATGCCTTGAGTGCGAATACCGGGAGATTTCAGCTGCGATGAAAGCCCCTCCCGCCCCGATTTTCGGCGCGGGAGGATAAGCGGTTGAAAATAAGAAGAAATATTTTAAATTTACGCTTGACGCTTTTCCATTTCAGGGGAATAATGCGCGCCACTTGGCTACATAGCTCAGTTGGTTAGAGCATAGCATTCATAATGCTGGGGTCCGGGGTTCAAGTCCCTGTGTAGCCACCAAGTACTAAAAACGGCTTACCGAAAGGTAGGCCGTTTTTTTATGCCTCGAGAAAAGTGCCGGCCATCGTCAGCCGGCATTTTCTTTTATCCGGCCAGTGCCGCCAGCCCTTTCGTCCAGATCTGCCGCGTGCGCAAACCGACCATCGCCCGCCAGTCAGGATCGGCGGGATAGAACTGCTCCAGCAGATTCAATTTGATCTCGCGCCCCGTCGCATCCAGCGGATCGCCATGCAGATGCAGCCAGTGATCGTCGCGCAGGTAACGATGCACGTCCGGCCCCGGATAAGTCCCGCACTCGATCACGAACGGCATCAGTTGCACATTCGGCAGCGCATTGAGCAGTGCCTGCGAGGTGTAGCCGGTGGCGGTTGCCGCAACGCCGGTTTCACTCAGGGTTTCGGCTCCAGTGTGCAGCGTGTAGAGCCACGGGCCGTAAATCGACTGCGCCTTGGCCAGCGCTGGATACGGCGCCTGGGTAATCGTCAGCAGCATCGGATGCCCGTACTCGCCTGCGCCGGTGTGCAGGTCGAAACACATCACGGTTTCAGCACCGGCCAGATGATTCTCGATGATTGAGTGCAGCGTGCGATTCGACCAACTCGGCGCGAGTCCGCCAAAGAACAATCCGTCGGGATGACTGTGCTGACCGCCCTCGACAATCGACATGACAGCCGGCCAGCCGTGCTCGGCAATTTGCGCATCCAGCAAGGCATCAGCCTTTTGCCGCTCGGGGCCATTCAAATCGGTGCAGGCGTAAATTTCATGCAGCGCTGCGTAAGCGCGGTTGTCCGGAAGCGGTCGGTTGAAATCCAGGTGATTGCGGTTGAGGTCGATATTGTCTTCGTTGACCCGCCGCAGCCACGTCGTGCCCCACGGGTTGATCAGGTGAACCATCACGACCGCGACATCCTTCGGCAGCGAGTCCGGCGTGAAATGCTCGAACCAGTCGATCTGGCACTCCGATCCGTAATAACCCTCAACCCCGTGGGTGCCGCTGAGCGCCACTAGGCGCCGTTTGGCCGCTGGATCCCCCAGCACCGCGACATCGGTACTCAAAGACTCGCCAAACGGCCCATTGAGCGGATGCGCGTACGAAGAGAGCGTTGCACCCGCAACCTTTGCGGCGGCTAGAAAGCGCTCGCGTTGTTCGCGATAGCTGGGCTGGGTCGGAAACTCGTTGTGCATGGCGGCCTCTTGTTGATTGTTCTGGCTTCACGTTTGCCCATGACCCTACAGAAAATCCGCCAAGGCATGAAGGACAAAGATACCTCCGGTTTGCGTCGTACACGGTCGGCCGATACAGTCCGTCAGACTTTTATCCCACGGACGGAGAGCCCGCGTGTTTCCAGCCCTGCCCCTGAACCGTTTTCGCCTGCCCGCCCTGACGCTGATCGTCAGCGCCATCGCCCTCACGGCCTGCAACGCACCGCCCTCCTCGACCCTGCCGCTGGCACCGGAAGCCGCCTCCGGTTACCGCACCGGCCTGCAAGCCAGCCACGCCGAAAAACACATGGCCGCCGCTGCCAATCCGCTGGCCGCCGAGGCCGGTCGCGAGATGTTGCGTCAGGGTGGTTCCGCCATCGATGCCGCCATCGCGATGCAAGCCGTGTTGACCCTGGTCGAACCGCAATCCTCCGGGATCGGTGGTGGCGCGATGATCGTGCTGTGGGACGGCAAACAAGTGCGCACCTACGACGGTCGCGAAACCGCACCGGCCGGTGCGACCGAGAAGCTGTTCCTGCAGGCCGATGGAAAACCGATGCCGTTCCCGCAGGCGCAGATCGGTGGACGCTCCGTCGGCACCCCAGGGGTAATGCGTGCATTAGAGCTGGCGCACAAAAAGCACGGCCGCTTGCCGTGGGCGACATTGTTCGAACCGGCGATCAAACTGGCCGAGCAGGGTTTTGCGATCTCCCCGCGCCTGCATTCGCTGCTGGAATCCGACCCGGTGATTCGCCGCTCGCCGGACATGGCCAAGTACTTTCTGAACAGCGATGGCAGCGTCAAAGCCGTCGGCACTCGCTTGCAGAATCCGGCGCTGGCCGCCGTGCTCAAACGCATCGCCAACGAAGGTGCGGACGCACTGTACAAAGGCCCGATCGCCGAAGAGATCGTGGCCAAGGTTCAGGGCCACGCCAACCCCGGCAGCCTGTCGCTGAACGACCTTCAGCACTATCAGGCCAAGGAGCGCGCGCCCCTGTGCACCGACTACAAACGCTGGCAGGTTTGCGGGATGCCGCCGCCATCATCGGGCGGAATTGCAGTGGCGCAGATTCTCGGCACCTTGCAGGCGCTGGAAACCCGCGATCCGCGCCTGTCCCTGACGCCGCTCAAACCTGTGAAGACCGATAAACCCGCCGGCATCGAACCTGCGCCGCAAGCCGTGCACCTGATCGCCGAAGCCGAGCGCCTGGCCTACGCCGACCGCGCGCAATACGTAGCCGATACCGACTTTGTGCCGGTGCCGGCCAAGGGCCTGGTCGATCCGGGTTACTTGGCCAGCCGCGCCAGCCTGATCGGCGAACGCAGCATGGGCACAGCCAAACCCGGCACACCGCCGGGCGTGCAGGTCGCCTACGCGCCGGATCGCTCGCCGCTGCGCATTTCCACCTCGCAAGTGGTGGCCGTGGATGACTTCGGTGGCGCCGTCTCGATGACCACCACCATCGAAGCAGCGTTCGGCTCGCACCTGATGGTTCAGGGTTTCCTGCTCAACAACCAGATGACCGACTTCTCGTTCATCCCCGAAGAGAACGGACAGAAAGTCGCCAACCGCGTAGAGCCCGGCAAACGCCCGCGCTCATCGATGGCGCCGACCTTGATCTTCGACCGCAACAGCGGCGAGTTCGTCGCCACCGTCGGTTCTCCCGGCGGCTCGCAGATCATCGAATACGTGGCCAAAACCACCGTCGGCCTGCTCGACTGGAACCTCGACCCGCAAAGCGCGATCAGCCTGCCCAACTTCGGCAGCCGCAACGGCCCGACGGAACTGGAACAGGGCCAGTTCAGCCCGACGCTGATCCAGGCACTCAAGGACAAGGGCCACACCGTCAACGAAATCGACATGACCAGCGGCACCCAGGCAATCGTGCGAGTCAAGGATGCTCAGGGGAAGACAACGCTGGCAGGTGGGGCGGATCCTCGGCGTGAAGGGGTAGCGTTGGGGGATTGAATCAACACTGCCAACTGAAAAAGGCTTACCGAGAGGTAAGCCTTTTTTGTAGGTCCATGAATCCAATTCGGCTAAATCACGCTGCCTTTTCCTACACCGGAAAAATGCTGTCCGGGATAGAGTTTTCCTCCACTGAATTCACTCCCCCCTTTCCCTCCACTGCCGACAGCATCGGTAAAAGTCATCAATTGACACCAACCATTTGTCCAGTATCCACCGACAGACTTGCAGCAGTCCCACAGCGGGACTAGGATCACGCCATGAGAATCATCGCCATCAGTCAGCTAAAAGTCTTTTGGGAACGATATCCGGAAGCAGAGCAGCCATTGCTGGCATGGATAGACGAAGCAAGAAAGGCAAGCTGGAAAACACCTGTGGATATCAAGTCACAGTTTGCTTGCGCCAGCATTCTGAAAAGCCGAAGAGTTGTATTCAATATCAAAGGCAATTCCTATCGCCTGATTGTCGCCGTGGCGTACCGCTTTGGCGCGGTGTACATAAAATTTGTCGGCACTCACAAACAGTACGACGCAATCGACGCTGATACCGTCGAAATGGAGTAACCCATGAACATACGTCCGATTCATACCGAAGAAGACTACCGTGCGGCGCTCAAAGACGTGTCCGCTCTTTTCGAGAATGAGCCAGAGCCCGGCACGCCTGAAGGTGATTACTTCGACATCATGATCACCCTTATCGAGGCCTATGAGGCCAGACACTTCCCACTCGACCTGCCCAACCCGATTGACGCCATAAGGTTTCGGATGGAGCAGTCCGGGCTGTCAGCCGCCGATCTCGCTCCAGCAATTGGCCGGACAAACCGCGTTTATGAAGTTCTGAATGGCAAACGCGCGCTGACGCTTCCCATGATCTGGAAGCTTCACGAATTGTTCGGTATCCCGGCAGAGAGTCTGATCAAACCCATGAAATCGGTCTGATAAAAAACAATCGTGCAGGCACCTCAACATGTATTGCCTACCCTGAATTCCGCACCCACCCAATGAAGAAGGCTTACCGAGAGGTAAGCCTTTTTTGTAGGTCCTGTCTCGTCCTGAATAAGGTTTACACCTTCTGGCTTCTTTTCAGGAGTGTGCAATGGATTCGGGCGCAAAACGCAGTCAACGCGATTACACGCTGACTT
>NZ_NEIX01000005.1:0-433103 GCF_002112885.1 Pseudomonas sp. B37(2017)
ATGGGGAAACCCCACACTACCATCGGCGATGCATCGTTTCACTTCTGAGTTCGGGATGGGATCAGGTGGTTCCAACGCTCTATGGTCGTCAAGAAATTCGGGTACTGAGTCGTGGCCAGAGGGCCTCGCTTCAGCAAATTGGGTATGTGACAGTTTTCGGTGTTTTGTGAGCGTCGAACTTTCGGTTCATTGCGTCTTCACACACCGCAATCTGATGCTCTTTCGAGTAGTCAAATTGCTTGGGTGTTATATGGTCAAGCCTCACGGGCAATTAGTATTGGTTAGCTCAACGCCTCACAGCGCTTACACACCCAACCTATCAACGTCGTAGTCTTCGACGGCCCTTCAGGGAACTCAAGGTTCCAGTGAGATCTCATCTTGAGGCAAGTTTCCCGCTTAGATGCTTTCAGCGGTTATCTTTCCCGAACATAGCTACCCGGCAATGCCACTGGCGTGACAACCGGAACACCAGAGGTTCGTCCACTCCGGTCCTCTCGTACTAGGAGCAGCCCCTCTCAAATCTCAAACGTCCACGGCAGATAGGGACCGAACTGTCTCACGACGTTCTAAACCCAGCTCGCGTACCACTTTAAATGGCGAACAGCCATACCCTTGGGACCGGCTTCAGCCCCAGGATGTGATGAGCCGACATCGAGGTGCCAAACACCGCCGTCGATATGAACTCTTGGGCGGTATCAGCCTGTTATCCCCGGAGTACCTTTTATCCGTTGAGCGATGGCCCTTCCATACAGAACCACCGGATCACTAAGACCTACTTTCGTACCTGCTCGACGTGTCTGTCTCGCAGTCAAGCGCGCTTTTGCCTTTATACTCTACGACCGATTTCCGACCGGTCTGAGCGCACCTTCGTACTCCTCCGTTACTCTTTAGGAGGAGACCGCCCCAGTCAAACTACCCACCATACACTGTCCTCGATCCGGATAACGGACCTGAGTTAGAACCTCAAAGTTGCCAGGGTGGTATTTCAAGGATGGCTCCACGCGAACTGGCGTCCACGCTTCAAAGCCTCCCACCTATCCTACACAAGCAAATTCAAAGTCCAGTGCAAAGCTATAGTAAAGGTTCACGGGGTCTTTCCGTCTAGCCGCGGATACACTGCATCTTCACAGCGATTTCAATTTCACTGAGTCTCGGGTGGAGACAGCGCCGCCATCGTTACGCCATTCGTGCAGGTCGGAACTTACCCGACAAGGAATTTCGCTACCTTAGGACCGTTATAGTTACGGCCGCCGTTTACCGGGGCTTCGATCAAGAGCTTCGCGTTAGCTAACCCCATCAATTAACCTTCCGGCACCGGGCAGGCGTCACACCCTATACGTCCACTTTCGTGTTTGCAGAGTGCTGTGTTTTTAATAAACAGTCGCAGCGGCCTGGTATCTTCGACCGGCGTGGGCTTACGCAGCAAGTGCTTCACCCTCACCGGCGCACCTTCTCCCGAAGTTACGGTGCCATTTTGCCTAGTTCCTTCACCCGAGTTCTCTCAAGCGCCTTGGTATTCTCTACCCAACCACCTGTGTCGGTTTGGGGTACGGTTCCTGGTTATCTGAAGCTTAGAAGCTTTTCTTGGAAGCATGGCATCAACCACTTCGTCGCCTAAAGGCAACTCGTCATCAGCTCTCGGCCTTGGAATCCCGGATTTACCTAAGATTCCAGCCTACCACCTTAAACTTGGACAACCAACGCCAAGCTGGCCTAGCCTTCTCCGTCCCTCCATCGCAATAACCAGAAGTACAGGAATATTAACCTGTTTTCCATCGACTACGCTTTTCAGCCTCGCCTTAGGGACCGACTAACCCTGCGTCGATTAACGTTGCGCAGGAAACCTTGGTCTTTCGGCGTGGGTGTTTTTCACACCCATTGTCGTTACTCATGTCAGCATTCGCACTTCTGATACCTCCAGCAAGCTTCTCAACTCACCTTCACAGGCTTACAGAACGCTCCTCTACCGCATCACTTACGTGATACCCGTAGCTTCGGTGTATGGTTTGAGCCCCGTTACATCTTCCGCGCAGGCCGACTCGACTAGTGAGCTATTACGCTTTCTTTAAAGGGTGGCTGCTTCTAAGCCAACCTCCTAGCTGTCTAAGCCTTCCCACATCGTTTCCCACTTAACCATAACTTTGGGACCTTAGCTGACGGTCTGGGTTGTTTCCCTTTTCACGACGGACGTTAGCACCCGCCGTGTGTCTCCCATGCTCGGCACTTGTAGGTATTCGGAGTTTGCATCGGTTTGGTAAGTCGGGATGACCCCCTAGCCGAAACAGTGCTCTACCCCCTACAGTGATACATGAGGCGCTACCTAAATAGCTTTCGAGGAGAACCAGCTATCTCCGAGCTTGATTAGCCTTTCACTCCGATCCACAGGTCATCCGCTAACTTTTCAACGGTAGTCGGTTCGGTCCTCCAGTCAGTGTTACCTAACCTTCAACCTGCCCATGGATAGATCGCCCGGTTTCGGGTCTATTCCCAGCGACTAGACGCCCTATTAAGACTCGCTTTCGCTACGCCTCCCCTATTCGGTTAAGCTCGCCACTGAAAATAAGTCGCTGACCCATTATACAAAAGGTACGCAGTCACAGAACAAAGTCTGCTCCCACTGCTTGTACGCATACGGTTTCAGGATCTATTTCACTCCCCTCTCCGGGGTTCTTTTCGCCTTTCCCTCACGGTACTAGTTCACTATCGGTCAGTCAGTAGTATTTAGCCTTGGAGGATGGTCCCCCCATATTCAGACAAAGTTTCTCGTGCTCCGTCCTACTCGATTTCATGACTAAGAGACTTTCGCGTACAGGGCTATCACCCACTATGGCCGCACTTTCCAGAGCGTTCCGCTAATCTCAAAGCCACTTAAGGGCTAGTCCCCGTTCGCTCGCCACTACTAAGGGAATCTCGGTTGATTTCTTTTCCTCAGGGTACTTAGATGTTTCAGTTCCCCTGGTTCGCCTCTTGCACCTATGTATTCAGTACAAGATAACCATCTTATGATGGCTGGGTTCCCCCATTCAGACATCTCCGGATCAAAGTCTGTTTGCCGACTCCCCGAAGCTTTTCGCAGGCTACCACGTCTTTCATCGCCTCTGACTGCCAAGGCATCCACCGTATGCGCTTCTTCACTTGACCATATAACCCCAAGCAATCTGGTTATACTGTGAAGACGACATTCGCCGAAAATTCGAATTTCTCAACTAAGAGAACTCACAAATTTTACCTTAGCCTGATCACCACCAGTGAAAGTGGATCTCAGTCTATCTTTCTATCACATACCCAAATTTTTAAAGAACGAACTAGTCAAAGACTAGAAATCAACATTCACCATCACAACGATGGAATGCTCATTTCTAAGCTCTTACTTCAGAAGCAGTAGTGGTGGAGCCAAGCGGGATCGAACCGCTGACCTCCTGCGTGCAAGGCAGGCGCTCTCCCAGCTGAGCTATGGCCCCGTATTTCTACAGGCGTTTCCCACACAAAATTGGTGGGTCTGGGCAGATTCGAACTGCCGACCTCACCCTTATCAGGGGTGCGCTCTAACCAACTGAGCTACAGACCCAATTTCGGGCTGCTTCTTTCGTCTTCTTCAATGAATCAAGCAATTCGTGTGGGAACTTATGGAGCAGCTGATGTCGTCGATTAAGGAGGTGATCCAGCCGCAGGTTCCCCTACGGCTACCTTGTTACGACTTCACCCCAGTCATGAATCACACCGTGGTAACCGTCCCCCCGAAGGTTAGACTAGCTACTTCTGGTGCAACCCACTCCCATGGTGTGACGGGCGGTGTGTACAAGGCCCGGGAACGTATTCACCGCGACATTCTGATTCGCGATTACTAGCGATTCCGACTTCACGCAGTCGAGTTGCAGACTGCGATCCGGACTACGATCGGTTTTATGGGATTAGCTCCACCTCGCGGCTTGGCAACCCTTTGTACCGACCATTGTAGCACGTGTGTAGCCCAGGCCGTAAGGGCCATGATGACTTGACGTCATCCCCACCTTCCTCCGGTTTGTCACCGGCAGTCTCCTTAGAGTGCCCACCATAACGTGCTGGTAACTAAGGACAAGGGTTGCGCTCGTTACGGGACTTAACCCAACATCTCACGACACGAGCTGACGACAGCCATGCAGCACCTGTCTCAATGCTCCCGAAGGCACCAATCCATCTCTGGAAAGTTCATTGGATGTCAAGGCCTGGTAAGGTTCTTCGCGTTGCTTCGAATTAAACCACATGCTCCACCGCTTGTGCGGGCCCCCGTCAATTCATTTGAGTTTTAACCTTGCGGCCGTACTCCCCAGGCGGTCAACTTAATGCGTTAGCTGCGCCACTAAGAGCTCAAGGCTCCCAACGGCTAGTTGACATCGTTTACGGCGTGGACTACCAGGGTATCTAATCCTGTTTGCTCCCCACGCTTTCGCACCTCAGTGTCAGTATCAGTCCAGGTGGTCGCCTTCGCCACTGGTGTTCCTTCCTATATCTACGCATTTCACCGCTACACAGGAAATTCCACCACCCTCTACCATACTCTAGCTCGCCAGTTTTGGATGCAGTTCCCAGGTTGAGCCCGGGGATTTCACATCCAACTTAACGAACCACCTACGCGCGCTTTACGCCCAGTAATTCCGATTAACGCTTGCACCCTCTGTATTACCGCGGCTGCTGGCACAGAGTTAGCCGGTGCTTATTCTGTCGGTAACGTCAAAACAGCAAAGTATTAATTTACTGCCCTTCCTCCCAACTTAAAGTGCTTTACAATCCGAAGACCTTCTTCACACACGCGGCATGGCTGGATCAGGCTTTCGCCCATTGTCCAATATTCCCCACTGCTGCCTCCCGTAGGAGTCTGGACCGTGTCTCAGTTCCAGTGTGACTGATCATCCTCTCAGACCAGTTACGGATCGTCGCCTTGGTGAGCCATTACCTCACCAACTAGCTAATCCGACCTAGGCTCATCTGATAGCGCAAGGCCCGAAGGTCCCCTGCTTTCTCCCGTAGGACGTATGCGGTATTAGCGTTCCTTTCGAAACGTTGTCCCCCACTACCAGGCAGATTCCTAGGCATTACTCACCCGTCCGCCGCTGAATTCAGGAGCAAGCTCCCTTCATCCGCTCGACTTGCATGTGTTAGGCCTGCCGCCAGCGTTCAATCTGAGCCATGATCAAACTCTTCAGTTCAAACATCTTTGGGTTTTTAAGAAACCCTAAACTTGGCTCAGCAATCGTTGGTTACATCTTTGATTTCTCGCGGAGTAACTTGTGATGCTGATAATCTTGTTGACTATCAGTCTGACTCCACAAGCACCCACACGAATTGCTTGATTCAGTTGTTAAAGAGCGGTTGGTTAAGATCTTTCGTCTCAACCGAGGCGCGCATTCTACAGCAGCCTCATTTGCTGTCAAGTGATTATTTTCAGAAGTTTTCGAAGATTTCTTCAACAACTTCAACCACTTGCGCTTCCGATCTCTCGTTAGCGGGAGGCGAATTCTACAGCGTTACACGCTGCTGTCAACACCTCTTTTTCTCCGCTTTCGACCGAGAAGATCGAACCGTTGAAAGCACCCAACAAACCGGCATTTCAACTCCTTCCAGGCTTCGATGAACTGAAGCGACCCGCTCTCGAAACCTACTTAACTCATTGAATCTCAAGGAGTTTTCCGTTTCGACTGCGCCGGAAGTGGGGCGAATTATAGAGACTCAGAATCTGCCGTCAACCCTTAATTTGCGTTTTCTATCAAGAGAGGGAAAAAGGCCGCTTCTATATAGACGCGAACGCAGCGAGTGCGCACTATATTGCCCAACACACCTCAGTTCCTTCCCCGGATGATGCCACGCAATGAACGACCAGCCTCGCAGCCTTGCCTCAACCCTGTTCCCGGTTGGCCTTCTATTAATAGCCATGGCATCAATCCAGTCCGGCGCCTCGCTGGCTAAAAGCATGTTCCCCATCGTTGGCGCTCAAGGCACTACCACCCTGCGCCTGATCTTCGCCAGCGTGATCATGCTGTTATTGCTAAAACCCTGGAGAGCGAAGCTGACAGCCAAATCGCTGCGTACAGTGATTGTCTACGGGATGGCGCTAGGAGGGATGAACTTCCTCTTCTATATGTCGTTGCGCACTGTCCCCCTCGGCATCGCCGTCGCCCTGGAGTTCACCGGGCCGCTGGCCGTCGCCATCTATGCCTCACGCCGCGCAATCGACTTTCTATGGATTGCCTTGGCTGCCATCGGCTTGTTGCTGTTGATACCAACCGGCGCTACGACAGCGGGTATCGATCTGGTGGGTGCAGGTTATGCACTGGGAGCCGGCGTTTGCTGGGCGCTATACATTCTGTTCGGCCAGAAGGCCGGCGCCGATAACGGCGTGACCACCGCGGCGCTTGGCGTGATGATCGCAGCCCTGTTCGTCGCCCCCATCGGTATCGTCCACGCAGGCAGCGCATTGCTGACTCCGGCACTGATCCCGATCGCTATCGGCGTCGCAATCCTGTCTACCGCCCTCCCCTACACACTGGAAATGGTCGCCCTCACCCGCATGCCCGCCCGCACCTTCGGCACCCTGATGAGCATCGAACCGGCCTTCGGCGCACTGTCGGGCCTGCTATTCCTTCAGGAATACCTTTCTTTGTCACAATGGATGGCGATCCTGTGCATTATTCTGGCCTCCGTCGGTGCAACCATGACCATGGGCAGCACTGCCAAACCCGCCATCGCGGCGGATTGAAAGGGGATTGAACGAAGGTCTGGCATTTGGCGCTCATTTAGGCCATGTTTAGCCTCGCAACCCAATGCCAGACATGGATTTTTTCGGATACGGACATCGGAACGCGTCAAGCGAGAGCGCATACAGGCAGACCCGAGCGCCAGACTCGAGGCCGCCATAAGGACGGTAATGAAACGAATTTTGATACTGATCGCCATACTCGCCGTTGCGGGCTGCGCGGCGACGTCGAAGACCCAGGTCAAGCATGGCAAGAAAGGGCTGCACATCAACTGTTCGGGGTTGTCCTCCTCTTGGGACAAGTGCTACGCCAGCGCTGCAAACTCTTGCGCACCTAAGGGCTACAAGGTCATCGCAAAGTCAGGCGATGCCGTGGAAGAACCGGGTGATTACCCCTTCGGTCTCAACCCCGCCGGCTATACCAGCCGCAGCATGATCGTCATCTGCAAATAAACCGTCGCCGCTACTGCACTCGCGAAGCGGCGAGCTGGTGTCCGATCTCTTCATGACAGGAGTTCAGCACCCGCTGCTGAATCTTCGGTGACGCCAGCATACGTGCCACGACCAGCGCTCCGACACATTGCGACAGAATCGCCCAAGCCAGGCTGTCGCTTTCCAGAATCTGCGCCCAACTTTCCTGAAGCTTGCAAATCCACAGCTCGGCCTGCTCCCTCACAACAATATCCGACCGCGCTATCTCGGCGCCCAGCGCAGGTAATGCGCAGCCCAGTTCGGGTTGCTCGACATGGGCCATGTTCAGATACAGTTTCAGGCACCGCTCCAGCCGTTCGCGATCCTGCGTACCCTGCCCGCCCAAGCGCTCCAGACTCTGGCACAACTCTCGCTCGACGATAGCCGCAAACAAGGCGTCCTTGGACGAGAAATGGCTGTAGAACGCCGCCCCGCTCAAGCCGATTGCCTTCATCAGGCCATCGACGCCCATTGATGAAAACCCGGTCTTTTTCGCAGACAGCGAGCTGCTTTGCAGGAGCTTTTCTTTGGTTTCCAGCTTGTGACCGGCGGAGTACCGCATGTATTTGTCCTCACATTGAGTGCCTTGACGCTGA
The DNA here is from genome assembly GCF_002112885.1 of Pseudomonas sp. B37(2017). Classification (NCBI taxonomy): domain Bacteria; kingdom Pseudomonadati; phylum Pseudomonadota; class Gammaproteobacteria; order Pseudomonadales; family Pseudomonadaceae; genus Pseudomonas; species Pseudomonas sp. B37(2017). The sequence continues at coordinate 7,798 of NZ_NEIX01000005.1, forward strand.
GCAAATCCTAGCATAACGTTCGTTCACTTAACGATCGTTTACTAAAGGGATCTACCCATGAATAACAAGAAGGTCGTATTGGTTGTCGGTGCAGGTGATGCCACGGGCGGCGCCATCGCCAAGCGGTTCGCCAAGGAAGGTTTCGTCGCATGCGTCACGCGGCGCAGCGCCGACAAATTGCAGCCATTGGTGGAAGCGATTCAGGCGGATGGCGGCGAGGCCCACGGTTTTGCCTGCGACGCGCGCAAGGAAGAAGACGTAATTGCGCTGATCGAAGATATCGAAACCCGCCTCGGTCCGATTGAAGCATTCGTTTTCAACATCGGCGCCAACGTGCCCTGCAGCATCCTCGAAGAAACCGCACGCAAGTATTTCAAGATCTGGGAAATGGCCTGTTTTTCCGGATTCCTCAATGCCCGGGAAGTCGCCAAACGGATGGTGATCCGTAGCCGCGGCACGATCCTGTTCACCGGCGCAACTGCCGGATTACGCGGCGCCTCAGGCTTCGCCGCATTCGCCGGAGCCAAGCACGGTATCCGGGCTCTGGCACAGAGCATGGCCAGAGAGCTTGGCCCGATGAACATCCATGTCGCCCACGTCGTGGTCGACGGCGCCATCGATACCGATTTCATCCGCGACAACTTCCCTGACAAATACGCCACCAAGGACCAGGACGGCATTCTCAATCCAGAACACATCGCCGAGAACTACTGGTATCTGCATAGCCAGCCACGGGATGCCTGGACGTTCGAACTGGATCTGCGTCCGTGGAACGAGCGCTGGTAATCCCCCCAATAACAAAAACAGAGTGCAGCGAACATGAGCAAAACCGTGGAGTTCTATTTCGATCTCGGCAGCCCCGCCACTTATCTGGCGTACACCCAACTGCCGAAAATCTGCGCCGAAAACGGTAGCCAGTTGATCTACATTCCGATGTTGCTGGGCGGCGTCTTCAAAGCCACCGGTAACGCGTCGCCGGCAATGATCCCGGCCAAGGGTCGCTACATGTTTCAGGACCTGGACCGCTACGCCAAACGCTACGGCATGCCCCTTAAATTCAACCCGCATTTCCCGATCAATACCCTGATGTTGATGCGCGCGGTCACCGGCATTCAACTGCGTCATCCTGATCGCTTCCTGGCATTCATCGATTGCCTGTTCAAAGCGCTGTGGGTTGAAGGCCGCCCCCTCGATGAGCCGGCAGCGGTTGCCGCCGTGCTGACTGAACATGGCTTCAATCCTGAAGAAGTACTGGCATTGACCAACGATGAAGCAGTCAAGGCCGCACTAAAGGACAACACCGAAATCGCCGTGAAGCGTGGCGTCTTCGGTGCGCCGAGCATGTTCATCGACAACCAGTTGTTCTTCGGTCAGGACCGGCTCGACTTTGTAGTGGAAGCCCTTCGCTAAATCTCCACCACCAGACGCCCCTGAGCTGCTTTCGTCGCCAGCAGCTCATGGGCTTCCCCGGCGGTTTCCAGCGTGAACCGACGCGGATCAAGCAGAGGTCGCAGCTGACCGGACTCAATCAGCGCGGCAGCCTGTCGCAAAATCTCGCCATGATGCTCACAGCCCCTGCCGGTCAATAACGGCAACAAGGTGAACACGCCCGAATACGTCGCCCCACGAAACGACAACGGCGCAAGACTGTGCTGCCCCCAACCGAGGCAACTGAGTAAATGCCCGCTGTAGGTCCGTGCGGCTTTGAACGAGGCGTCCAGCGTCTCTCCCCCGACCGTGTCATAGACAATGTCGAACCCCTCCCCCGCCGTGAACTCGGCGACATAGTCCTCCACCGAGCTCTCTCGATAATCGATGAACGTCGCGCCGTAACCCTCGATGATCGAGCGTTGTCCCGCAGACCCCGTTGCATATACTTCAGCACCGAATGCTCGGGCCAGTTGAACGGCGACATGCCCGACACCACCCGCACCACCGTGAATCAACACCTTCTGCCCCGCACTCACCCGAGCCCGATCCACCAGGCCTTCCCACGCCGTGATCAATATCAATGGCAGGCTCGCGGCCTCGCGCGGGCTCAGGTTCAAAGGCTTACGCGCCAGCAGTCGAGCGTCCACCACTGCAAACTCGGCCAGCGAACCTTGCGCGCCACCAATCCCCGTGGCAAACGCATACACCTCATCGCCCGGCGCCCAATCCTGCACGCCCTCACCCACCGCTTCGATCACACCCGCCAGATCCAACCCCAACACCGCTGGCAACGGTTGCCGGGCATGGGCGGCCTGCCCTGCTCGGATTTTCAGATCCAGCGGATTCACACCGCTGGCCTTGATCCGCACCAATACCTGCCCGGCCTCTGCCACGGGGCGCTCCAGGGAAACCAAGCGTAACGGCCCGTTCGGGGTGTCCACTATCAGGGCTTTCATGTTCAGTGAGTCAGTCATTTCGGTCATTCCTGCGGGAGAAAGTGAAGCCATGTTCCCGCAGCAGCTCCATGCCGATAAGACGCCAAATGACTATAGTGATCATGCCAAATCGGCATGAATGAGGCGCTTCATGGACAAGCTCAACGCAATGACCATCTTCGTCCGGGTGGTCGAACGCGGCAGTTTCTCCGCCGTTGCCCGGGAACTGCACACCACCCAGCCGACCATCAGCAAAGTCCTGCGCGCTCTTGAGAGTCAATTGGGCGGCAAGCTGATTGCCCGCAGTACACGCAAGCTGTCACTGACCGATGAAGGTCAGCGGTACTACAACGAATGTCGAAATATCCTCGCTGCCGTGGATGCCGCCGAGCACAGCTTCCAGTCCGGCAGGGAAACCGTGGCCGGTCCTCTGCGAATCGGCTCCTCCGTCAGCTTCGGCCGCTTGCAGATCGCTTCGCGACTGGCGGAATTTCTGCAGCGCTATCCGCAGGTGCAGGTCGACCTGCAACTGAGCGATCAGAATCTGGATCTGGTCAGCGAAGGCCTGGACGTCAGCCTGCGCATCGGCGAGTTGAACGACAGCGGCATGATCGCCCGGCGCATTGGCACCACCCACCGGCTCACGGTGGCGACGCCCGATTACCTGCAACGGCACGGTCACCCACAATCACCTCAGGATCTTGCGCAGCACAACTGCCTGCAATTCAACCTGCTCAGCACTCAGAACCTGTGGACCTACGAGAAGGATGGCCAGCACCACGACGTACGCATCCAGGGCAACGCCCAGAGCAACAACTCTGAAGCGATCCGCGAAATGGTCTTGGGAGGATTGGGGATTTCGCTGTCACCGGTCTGGTTGTTCAGCGAGGATTTGAAGGCGGGCCGAGTGATCGCCCTGCTGCAGGACTACAAGACCCGATCATTGCCGATTCACGCTGTGTCCCCGGCGAACCGTCGCCAGTCCGCCAGGGTCAACGCGTTTGTCGATTTCATGACCCAGGCGCTGGCTGCAGCGCCCGAGCTTCAACCGATCAGATAGCGGCAGTACGCGTGTTCAGCCATTCCAGTGCCGCGCCTTCAAGCAGCGGACTCAGGCGCTCGCGCACTTCGGCGTGATAGGCGTTGAACCACTGTTTCTCTTCCTGCGTCAGCAACGACGGTTCCAGGCAGCGAGTGTCGATCGGGCACAGGGTCAGGGTTTCGAACTTGAGGAACTCACCGAATTCGCTGCTTCCCGCTTCAACGTTCATCGCCAGGTTCTCGATCCGCACACCCCAGCGGCCCGGACGATAAGTGCCCGGTTCGATGGAAGTGATCATCCCCGGTTGCATGGCGGTTTGTGGTGCCGGCGCCGCCTGATAGGCGATCACCTGCGGACCTTCGTGAACGTTGAGGAAGTAACCCACGCCGTGACCGGTGCCGTGACCATAGTCCACGTTCTCGGCCCAGATCGGCGCGCGGGCAATCGCATCCAGCAACGGCGACAGAATGCCTTTCGGGAATCGCGCACGGGACAAGGCAATCACGCCTTTCAGCACACGAGTGCAATCGTGCTTCTGCTCATCCGTCGGCGTACCAACAGCCACCATGCGCGTGATGTCGGTAGTGCCGCCCAGGTATTGACCACCGGAATCGATCAGCAACAAGCCATCACCCTCGATCACCGCGTGCTCTTCCGGTGTGGCGTGGTAATGCGGCATCGCGCCGTTGGCGTTGTACGCGGCAATGGTGTTGAAACTCAGCGACACATAATCCGGGCGACGCTCACGAGCAGCAGTGAGCTTCTCGTCGATGGTCAGTTCGGTAATGCGCTCACGACCCCAAGCCGATTCCAGCCAGGTGAAAAACTCGCACAGCGCCGCGCCGTCCTGCTCCATCGCCTGACGAATGTGTGCGGCGTCCGCCAGGCTCTTCTGCGACTTGGCCAGTGTGGTCGGGTTCAGGCCTTCGACCAGTTTCACGCCAGTGTCGAGGTTATCCAACAGACCACTGGTGACCCGCGCCGGATCCACCAGCAGGTTCGCGTCACCCGGAATAGCACGCAAGGCGTCAGCGACTTCGCTGTAGTCACGCAGGGTCACGCCGTCTTTTTCCAGGACGGCACGCAGCTCAGCATCGACCTTGCTCAGTGCGACAAACAGCGTGGCTTGTTGCTGGCTGATCAGGGCGAAGGAAACGAATACCGGGTTGAACGACACATCGCCGCCGCGCAGGTTGAACAGCCAGGCGATGTCGTCGAGGGTGGCGATGAAGTGCCAATCGGCGCCGCGTTCCTGCAAGGTTTCGCGCAGTTTGCCGAGTTTCTCGCCACGGCTGACAGTCGCCTGCGGTGGCAGATGCTGATAGATCGGCGCATTCGGCAACGCCGGGCGATCGCTCCAGACTTCTTTCAACAAGTCGATGTCGGTACGCAGACTGGCGCCCCGCGCTTCTAGCTTGCTGCCCAGCGTACGCGCCGACGCGACGGCCATCACTGCACCATCGACCGCGACCACGCCACCTTCCGGGGTCTGCTCGGCCAGCCAGTCCAGCGGGCTCGGCTGACCCGGTTGCAGTTTCACCAGTTCGATGCCGCTGCCCTTGAGTTCCTTGGTCGCCTGTTCCCAGTAGCGACTGTCGGCCCAGACCCCGGCGAAATCGGTGGTGACAATCAACGTGCCGACCGAGCCATGAAAACCCGACAGCCATTGCCGGCCCTGCCAGTAACCCGGCAAGTATTCCGACAGGTGCGGGTCGGCGGACGGCACCAGCAACGCATGGATACCTTCGCGACGCATCAATTCACGGGTGTGCGCGAGGCGCTGGGGAACCGTTCCTTCGGTCAAAGTCTGGGTACTCATCATGTCTCCTGCCAATCAATGCATCGTTATTGTTCGTAGCCGTCAGGTCGGCTGGTTAAAGTCCTGTCGCCCAGAATGCCGGAGCACTGGCGCAGGCGGTCTTGATCAGTTCTACAGCCTTGTCGATGTCCTCGGCGGTGGTTAAACGGCCGAGGCTCAGGCGAATGGTACGGCCGGCCAGGTGCGCGTCATGCCCTAATGCCAGCAAGACGTGGGACGGCGCGTTGCTGGCGGAATTGCAGGCCGAGGTCGCGGAAAACGCGATCGAATGGCTCAGCGCTGCCGGGTTGAACTCGCCTTCGCTGAAGGTCAGGCTCAAGGTGTGCGGGATACGTTGGGTGCTGCTGCCATTGAGGCGCACGCCAGGCAGGCTCAAGAGTTGTTCGAGCAGACGCTCGCGCAGCGCGACGATGGTTTTCTTCTCGTCATCGAAAGCTTCGGCGGCCAAGGCAAATGCCGAGCCCATGGCAGCGATCTGGTGAGTCGCCAGCGTTCCGGAACGCAACCCGCCCTCGTGGCCACCACCGTGAATCTGCGCCTGCAAACGCTGCTGCGCATGCGGGCCGACGTACAGCGCGCCGATGCCTTTAGGGCCGTAAAGCTTGTGCGCCGAGAACGACATCAGGTCCACCGGCCACTGCGCCAGATCGATCGCGACCTTGCCGGCGCCCTGGGCAGCATCGACATGGAACAACGCCCCACGCCCACGCACCACTTCGCCGATGGCCGGGATGTCGTTGACGGTGCCGAGTTCGTTGTTGACCAGCATCAGCGACACCAGAAAGGTGTCATCGCGCATCGCTTCGCTGACCGCTTGCGGGGTGATCAGGCCTTCGGCATCCGGCACCAGATAAGTCACGGCGACACCCGCGTCCTGCAATTGCCGGGCGGTGTCGAGGATGGCCTTGTGTTCGATCTGACTGGTGATGATGTGCCCGCCGGACACACCACGGGCCTGAGCCACACCTTTAAGGGCGAGGTTGTTGGATTCTGTAGCGCCGGAGGTCCAGACGATCTGCTGCGCCTGGGCGCCGACCAGTTCGGCGACTTGTCGGCGAGCGTTCTCGACCGTTTGCCGGGCCTGCTGGCCGAAAGCGTGGGAGCTGGAGGCCGGGTTGCCGAAGTTACCGTTGAAACCCAGACACTCGATCATCACCTGGATGACCCGCTCGTCCACCGGGGTGGTGGCGGCGTAATCGAAATACAGCGGACGTGTGTTCATAAAAAGACTCGCAGAGCGTGTTCCGGGATCAGGAAGCTCGTGTCTACAAACGGCACGACGCAGCCTTGTGAGCTGCGTCCGGGTTCGAGAGCGTCATCAATACCTGATCGGATGCCGTTAAAGAAGAACAACTTCATTTAAAAGTGCGTAGGAACGCTCCTGAACGCGACTTTAACAGGCATCGGGCCGGCGGTTGTAGCACTGCGTCAGCTAAAGCTTTCAAGGAGTAACGGATACAGCGAAATCACCAGCAGCGCTGCCATGCCCCAGTTGAACAACCGCAACCAGCGGCGATCCTTCAGTACGTTGCGCAACAGAGTCCCGCAAGCCGCCCAGACGCCGACGCTCGGCAGGTTGATGATGGCAAACACCGCCGCAATCACGATCACGTTGGTGAAATAACCCTGCATCGGTGTGTACGTGCTGATGGCACCGATGGCCATGATCCACGCCTTTGGATTGACCCACTGGAAAGCCGCCGCGCCGAGATAGCTGATCGGTTTCGCCTCGCCCTGCTCGCTATCACCGACCGGGCCGGAGTGAGCGATCTTCCAAGCCAGATAGAGCAAGTACGCCGCGCCCACGTAACGCAGCACCGAATAAAGCAGCGGATAAGTCTGGAACACCGCGCCCAGGCCAAAACCCACCGCCACCACCAGCACGAAGAAACCGCAGGTAATGCCGAGCATATGGGGGATGGTGCGGTTAAAGCCGAAGTTCACGCCCGATGCCAGCAACATGGTGTTGTTCGGCCCCGGTGTGATCGAGGTGACAAGGGCAAACAGGGCAAAGCCCAGCAGCAGGTCGAGCGAGAGGGTCATGGCAGGCAGTCCGTCAGGGTCATTCAGGTGTTGACCCTATCCCACGGCGCCGCGCAAACCCACGGACAGTTGGGTAAAACTTCGAGCAGTACAGTTACGGATCAGCTAGGACGACCGTGCAGCTGTACGGCCCGCTCAGCACTCATCTCACCCTTGCTATCAAACCCGAAAGCCTTCTGTGGCTGGCCGAGTAGTTGGGCTTTCTTCGCGTGGTATTCCTCAAACGACAAGCCGCTGCGGTTCAGGGTTTCCAGCGCCAGTTCGCGGGTTTCTTCCGCCGTGTAAGGGCGCAGTTCCGGGGAGACGTGGCTCGCGCAACCGGCGAGAACGGAGACAGCGAACATCAGCGAAACAGTCAGTAAACGATTCATGGGAGCGTCCTGGCGAGCAGTGTGGGTCGATGGAGAAAAGGTACGCCCGGGCACGCTTTGGCAGAAATCAACGCTCTCAATAGTGGCTATCAGAATTCGGGAAGGATTCGTCCTGAATATTCCCAAAAGACCTATCAATATCAATTAACAGTCTTTTACGGAATAACAGTCAGCCTTTATAAATCCTTCATCGCGTTCGGCACTGTTGCTCCAGCAACTGTTTCCCAGGCAACAGCGGTTCAACAAACCGGCCTGAAAGTCACATGAGCACAGCCACCGTCAACGCTCAAAGCCCCGGAATACGGGCCTTACAGGAATTGGTACAGCGCTTGCTCTGCTCCAGTGACTACTCACTGCTCGCCGAGCAACTGTTGAAAAAGGAACTGACCATGTCGCGTCCACTGAAAGTCGTCGCCCTGTCCGGCGGAACCTGGCGTCCGTCCCGCACCCTGGTGCTGACCCAGGCCCTGCTGGCCGAATTGTCCGGGCACCTGCTGGTCGAGAGTCACCTGATCGAACTGGGTGACATCGCCCGCCCACTCGGCGCCGCACTGTCCCGTCAAGAACTGCCGGCCGAGATCGAAGCCGAACTGCAGGCCATCGAACAGGCTGATCTGCTGATCGTCGCCGCGCCGGTCTATCGCGGCTCCTATCCGGGACTGCTCAAGCATTTGTTCGACCTGATCGACCTGAATGCGCTGATCGACACGCCTGTGCTGCTCGCCGCCACTGGTGGCAGCGAACGCCACGCGTTGGTCCTCGATCACCAGTTGCGCCCACTGTTCAGTTTCTTCCAGGCCGTGACCCTGCCGATCGGCGTGTACGCCACCGAAGCCGATTTCGCCGACTACCAGATCACCAGCGAACCGCTCAAGGCGCGCATCCGCCTGGCCGCCGAACGCGCCGCGCCGCTGTTTGGCACTCACATCAAACCGTTGCTGAAGATCGCTTAAGGAGCTGTTCATGGATGTTTTCTGGTTCCTGCCGACCCACGGCGACGGTCACTATCTGGGCACCACCCAAGGCGCGCGCCCGGTCACCCTCAATTACCTGAAACAGGTGGCGCAAGCCGCCGACAGCCTCGGTTACCACGGCGTGCTGATTCCCACCGGCCGTTCCTGCGAGGATTCGTGGGTGATCGCCTCGGCGCTGGTGCCGCTGACCGAACGCCTGCGTTATCTGGTGGCGATCCGTCCGGGGATCATCTCGCCGACCGTCTCGGCGCGCATGGCCGCGACCCTCGATCGACTGTCCAACGGCCGCTTGCTGATCAACGTCGTGACCGGCGGTGATCCCGACGAAAACCGTGGCGACGGCAGTTTCCTCAGCCACAGCGAACGCTACGAAGTCACCGACGAATTCCTCAAGATCTGGCGTCGCGTGTTGCAAGGCGAAGCGGTGGATTTCGAAGGCAAACATCTGAAAGTACAGAACGCCAAGGCGCTGTATCCACCGGTGCAGAAACCCTATCCGCCGCTGTACTTCGGCGGTTCCTCCGACGCAGCCCACGATCTGGCCGCCGAGCAGGTCGACGTGTACCTGACCTGGGGTGAACCACCGGCCGCCGTCGCCGAAAAACTCGCCGATGTGCGCGAACGCGCCGCCCGTCACGGACGCAAGGTGAAGTTCGGCATTCGCCTGCACGTGATCGTGCGCGAGACCGCCGAAGAAGCCTGGAAAGCCGCCGACAAACTGATCGAACACATCAGCGACGAAACCATCGAGGCCGCGCAGAAATCCTTTTCGCGTTTCGACTCCGAGGGCCAGCGGCGCATGGCTGCTTTGCACGACGGGCGCCGCGACAACCTGGAAATCGCCCCCAATCTGTGGGCCGGCGTCGGCCTGGTGCGCGGCGGTGCCGGCACCGCGCTGGTCGGCGATCCGCAGCAAGTGGCGGCGCGAATCAAGGAGTACGCGGATCTGGGCATCGAGAGCTTCATCTTCTCCGGTTATCCGCATCTGGAAGAGGCCTACCGCTTTGCCGAGCTGGTGTTCCCGCTGCTGCCCGAGCCGTACGCGAGCCTGGCTGGACGCGGTGTCACCAACCTCACCGGGCCGTTCGGCGAAATGATCGCCAACGATGTTCTGCCCGCCAAAGCCAACGCCTGAGGAAGACCGAGTGACTGCCAAACCGCAAAGCACCCTGCTCTCCCCGTTGCAGACCGCCCGCCAACTGGCCGCCGAATTTGCCCTGACCGCCGTCGAGCGCGACGAACGCGGCGGCACGCCGAAAGCCGAACGCGACGCCCTGCGCGACAGCGGGCTGCTGGCCCTGAGCATTCCCACCCGTTACGGCGGCCTCGGCGCGCGCTGGAGCGAAACCCTGGAAGTCGTGCGCGAGTTCGCCAAGGTCGACAGCTCGATCGCCCACGTCTTCGGCTTTCATCATTTGATGCTCGCCACCGTCCGGTTGTTTTCCCGCCCGGAACAATGGCAGCCGTGGTTCGAACAGACCGCGCGGCAGAACTGGTTCTGGGGCAACGCGCTCAATCCGCTGGACACCCGCACCGTGGTCAAGGATCTGGGTGGCTGGCGCGAGTTTTCCGGCAAGAAGAGCTTCTGCTCCGGCGCCAGCGATTCACAGATGCTGATTGCCTCGGCGGTGGACGAAAGCAACGGCGGAAAACTGCTGATCGCGGCGATCCCCAGCGGCCGCAGCGGCATCACCCTGCACAACGACTGGAACAACATCGGCCAGCGCCAGACCGACAGCGGCAGCGCCACGTTCGAACGGGTGCGGGTCGAAGAATCGGAACTGTTGCTGGATCCGGGCCCGTTGAGCACACCGTTCGCCTGTTTGCGCCCGTTGATTGCACAACTGACGTTCACCCACATGTTTCTCGGCATCGCCGAAGGGGCGTTCGAAGAGGCGCGGCAATACACCCTGAGTGAAACCCGCGTCTGGCACAAATCCTCGGTGCGCGAGGTGCGTGAAGATCCTTATGTGCTGGCGCATTACGGCGAGTTCTGGGTCGCCCTCGAAGGCATCCGGTTGTTGGTGGAACGCGCCGCTGCGTTGCTCGACGAGGCCTGGGCCAAAGGCCCGAACCTCAGCGCCGAAGAACGCGGTCACCTCGCCACGGCGATTGCCACCGCCAAGGTCGCCGCCAGTCGTCAGGGCCTGGAGATTTGCAGCCGATTGTTCGAAGTCACCGGCGCCCGTTCGACCCACGCGTCGCTACGTCTCGACCGACACTGGCGCAACCTGCGCACGCAAACCTTGCACGACCCGCTGGATTACAAACTCCACGAGCTGGGCGACTGGGCGCTGAACCAGTCCCTGCCGGTGCCGACGTTCTATTCCTGATTTCCTTTCGTGGAGCGAGACCCATGCAACTGCTGACCCTGCCGCCCTCACCCGCCCTGGCCACTTCGATTCGCGCCACTGCCCAGGTGTTCGAAGACCCGAAATCCCAGGCCCTGCTCGCGCATCTGCAACAGGTCGCGCCGAGCGAAGCCAGCGTGCTGATCATCGGCGAAACCGGCACCGGCAAAGAGTTGGTAGCGCGGCACATCCACAACCTGAGCAACCGGCGCAACCGGCCGTTCATTGCGGTGAACTGCGGGGCGTTTTCCGAATCGCTGGTGGAAGCCGAACTGTTCGGCCATGAAAAAGGCGCCTTCACCGGCGCCCTCAGCGCCAAGGCCGGATGGTTTGAAGAGGCGGATGGCGGCACCTTGTTCCTTGATGAAATCGGCGATCTGCCGATGGCCATTCAGGTCAAATTGCTGCGGGTGTTGCAGGAGCGTGAAGTGGTGCGCCTGGGTTCGCGCAAGAGCATTCCCATCGATGTGCGAGTGCTGGCGGCGACCAACGTGCAACTGGAGAAAGCCATCAACGCCGGGCATTTCCGCGAGGATCTGTATTACCGGCTGAACGTGGTCAATCTGGAGCTGAGCCCGTTGCGCGATCGGCCCGGCGACATCCTGCCGCTGACCCGGCATTTCATCGAGGCCTACAGTCAGCGCCTGGGCTACGGACGCATCACCATCAGCCCCGGCGCCGAGCACAAGCTGCGCGGCTACAGTTGGCCGGGCAACATCCGCGAACTGGAAAACGTCATCCATCACACGCTGTTGATCTGCCGTAACGGCGTGATCGAACGCGACGATCTGCGCCTGTCGAACCTGCGCATCGACCGTCCGGACGATCAGCACGCGACCGCCGACGACTCACCGGAAGCGCTGCTGGAACGCGCCTTCCAGAAACTCTTCGAGCAACAGGCCGGCGCCCTGCATGAAAAAGTCGAAGACGCGTTGCTGCGCGCGGCTTATCGCTTCTGCCATTACAACCAGGTGCACACTGCGTCCCTGCTCGGCCTGAGCCGCAACGTCACCCGCACGCGGCTGATCAAGATCGGCGAACTGGCGGTGAACAAGCGGCGACCCACGGAAAACCTGCAAGGCGAGCGCTTGATCCAGCTGTCGATCTAGCCAACCAGTTGGCAGTGCAAGCCGTCGTCATGACTGCGGGCGATGCTGCTCAGCACCTGGAATGAACCGAAGGTCACGGTGCGCGCCTGATGGGTGCGGATCAGTTGCCAGAAATCCTGCTCGCCGGTTTCGAAACTCTGGAACGCCGCCTCCCCCGCCTCGCGGGACTGCCATTGCAGAAAGCTCAACACTCGCCGGCCATCGTCGCTGGCCTGGACGCTGGCGCTGACGAAACCGGCGTAACGCTGGGCCAGACGTTCAGTCTGCACCGCCAGCGCCGAGACCAGCGCCGGTTGCTGGCCGGGTTCGATTTCAAATTCGATCAATTGGGTAAAGCTGCGGTTTTTCGCTGGTGCTTGCATGACATCCCCACTCTGTCAGACGAATCTTGCGATTCGAAGGCCTGCAGGGTAAAACCTCGAGTTAACTAGAGGTCAAGGGGCAATTTGCAAATGGTCACTGCGGAAAATGTGCACAAGCAATTGACCGTCGGCGAAGTCGCGGCCCGCAGCGGTGTGGCGGTCACCGCCCTGCACTTTTATGAATCCAAAGGGTTGATCAAGAGCCAGCGCAATGCCGGCAACCAGCGGCGTTATCCACGGGAAGTACTGCGGCGGGTGGCGCTGATCAAGGTGGCGCAACGCCTGGGCATTCCGCTGGCAGAAATCGGCGAGGCGTTGAAACAGCTACCGGACAACCGCGCACCAACGGCGGCGGACTGGAAAGTGTTGTCGGAGCAGTGGCGGCGGGAGCTGGACGAGCGGATCAATCAGTTGATGCTGCTGCGGGATCGACTGACCGGTTGCATCGGCTGCGGATGCCTGTCGATGGAAGCCTGCCCGCTGCGCAATCAGGGCGATGTGCTGGGCGAGCAAGGGCCGGGGGCGCACTTTCTCGACGTACCCAAGTGAGGGTTCCCATGCCATGGGAACCCCCAATTCGATCCATCAGAAGCCCGGCGCAATCTGCCCTTTGTAGCGGGTCAGAATGAACTGACGCACTTCATCGGAATTCAACGCCTTGGCCAGTTTCTGCAGGCCCGGGTCGTTGATGTTGTCGGGACGTGCGACCAGAAACTCGATGTATAGACTCTTGCCCTTCTCGACGATCAGCGCGCTGTTGGTGTCGATCCCGGCTTCCAGCGCGTAGTTGGCGAACACGAACGCCAGGTCCACCTGACTCACCGAACGAGCCAGCAACGCGCCCTCCAGTTCACGGATTTTCAGGTGCTTGGGGTTTTCGACGATGTCGCGCTGGGTGGCCAGGGTGTTGCTCGGATCCTTGAGCTTGATCAGCCCCGCCTCGTGCAACAGCACCAAGGCGCGACCGGTGTTCACCGGGTCGTTGGGGATCGACACGCTGGCGCCGTCCTTCAGCTCCGAGATGTTCTTGATCTTGGTCGAGTAAGCACCGAACGGTTCGATGTGCACGCCGACCACCGGCACCAGATCGGTATGGCGAGTCTTGTTGAAATCATCGAGAAACGGCCGGTACTGGTAATAGTTGGCGTCGAGGTTTTTCAGCGCCAGTTGCTGGTTGGGCTGGATGAAGTCGGTAAAGACCTTGATGTCCAGATCCACACCTTCCCTGGCCAGGGTCGGTTTGACGAACTCGAGGATTTCCGCGTGCGGCACCGGGGTGGCACCGACGATCAGTTTTTCGTTGGCATGGGCGCCAAACGACAGAACGGCAGCCAGTACGGCCAGGGTCTTTTTCATGCTGTGCTCCAAGGCAGATTTGAGTGGCCGTCGTGGGGTGAACGTGGGGCCTTTATGGGTTGAACTTGTTTTGTCAGCGTCGGCTGTAGTGCGCCACCAGACGGTCGCCGGTCATTTGCAGGGCCTGCACCAGAATCAGCAGCAACACCACGGTGACCACCATCACGTCAGTCTGAAAGCGCTGATAGCCGTAGCGGATCGCCAGATCACCGAGCCCGCCGCCACCAATCACGCCGGCCATCGCCGTGTAATCCACCAGCACGATGGCGGTGACCGTGACTGCCGCCAGCAACCCGCCGCGGGCTTCCGGCAACAGGGTGTGGCGGATGATCTGCCAGGTGTTGGCGCCCATCGCCTGGGTCGCCTCGACCACGCCGCGATCGACTTCGCGCAATGCGGTTTCCACCAGTCGCGCAAAGAACGGTGTGCAACCGACCACCAGCGGCGGAATCGTTCCGGGCACGCCCAGCGAGGTGCCCACCAGCAACGTGGTCAGAGGAATCAGCACGATCAGCAAAATGATGAACGGCAGCGAACGCAGCATGTTCACGATCACCGACAGCACCCGGTACAGGCCGACGGTTTCATGCAACTGGCGCTTGCCGGTGAGGAACAGCAGCAACCCCAGCGGCAAGCCCAGCAACACCGTGAACAGCAGCGCCGCGCCGAGCATGCTCAGGGTGTCGAGACAGGCCTGAGCGATGTCGGCCCAGTAAATGTGTTTGAACCATTCGGCCATGATCAGGACCAGTCGTGGCGCGGTGGTTTGACCCCGTTGAGCAGCCAGTTGCCGACCACGTGGTATTTCCAGCGCACTGGGTCATGCAGGGTATGGACCCGAGCGTTGCGCCAGTGGCGGTCGAAGTTGTGCTTCTTCAGGGTCGAGCGGGTACCGCCGAGTTCGAACAGCTTGTTGCTGGCCTCGATGGCGATTTCGGTGGTCAGCACTTTGGCCTTGGCCACGGCCAGGGACGCCAGCGCGACGTTGTCTTCATCCGGTGCCGGACGTGCAGCGTCGAGCGCCCAACCCGCGCGTTCGAGCAAGGCTTCGGCGGCTTCCAGGCGGATTTCCAGCGCGCCGATCTGAATGATCGTCAGCGGATCTTCACTGGCCTTTTCCACACCCGCATCGATCCACGGTCGGGCGAACTGGCGGACAAATTCCACGGTATCGCGCAAGGCTGCCCGGGCGATGCCGGCGTCGATGGCGGCGGTGGTCAACTGGGCGAACGGCCCGGCCAGGGTCGGGTTCTCGTAGGAACGGTACGTCGGAAACAGATTGAATGGCGCCACTTGCAGATTTTCCGCCAGCACCGTGCCGCTGGAGGTAGTGCGCTGGCCGATGCTGTCCCAATCATCAACGATCACCAGCCCTTTCGTGCCGCGCTCGACAAAGGCCAGCTGGCCCTTCTGTTCTTCATCCAGCGCCAGCACCGCCAGCCAGTGGGCGTAGAGCGAACCGGTGCAGTAGCCCTTGCGACCGTTGATCACGAAACCGTCGCCATAACGGCGGAGGGTCGCCTGAATGTCCTGCACATTCTTGCCGCCGGTTTCCGACAGCGCGTTGGCGAAACGATGACCTTGCAGCGCCAGCTCAAAGAAATGCGCCTGCTGCGCCGGGGTGCCTTGCAGGCGGATGTCTTCGAGCAGGCAGTAATGGTTTTGCGGGATCTGCCCGAGCGACGGATCGGCGGCGGAAATGATCGCAATCACCTGCGCCAGCACCGCACAGGACACCTGCGCGCCGCCGTATTCCTTCGGCACGGTGATGCCCCACAGGCCACTGTTGGAATACAGATCGACGATCTCGGCGGGCACTTCGCGGCTGCGGTCACGCTCGGCGGCGTGTTCCTGCAAGACGGCGGCGACCTGCGCGGCCACGCGCAAGGCTTCAACGTCGTCGGCGATCCGGTGGGCGGCCGGCGGGTTGATCGGATAAACGGCAGATTCAGACATGGATGACTCTCGGTATCGGTGTTGTACCGGGTCATTGCAGCTTCTGTGCCTGACCGACAGGCCTTGTCTTTCGGGGGTTACAGCGGATTTTCAGGGTATCTGACGATGAAAAACCCGCGCATTCTGTTGCTTCACTGTCGATGGCTGAACAGTGCGGTGGCTGCTCGTCGGGTAGTCGTTCAGGGCGATGGTACGGATCTATAGTTGAGCGACCGGCAACCCCGGCGAAGGCACACCTTCAACCTCTAATAAAAACCAGGCAACAAATAACAGGGAGTACCGCCATGAGCGTCAAACCCATTCCCGAGGGGTATCACAGCATTACCCCGTACCTCGGCATTCACAAAGCTGCCGAAGCCATCGACTTCTATAAGAAGGCGTTCGGTGCCACCGAAGTCATGCGCCTGAGCATGCCCGACGGCGGCATCGGCCACGCCGAACTGCGCATCGGTGACAGCGCGATCATGCTCGGCTCGCCGTGCGATCAAGGGCCGTTGAGCAATCCGGACAAAGCCGTTTCGGTCGGTTTGCATCTGTACGTGACCGATGTCGACAAATCTTTTCAGCGCGCACTGGATGCCGGCGCTACCTCGGTATCAGAGGTCAAGGATCAGTTCTACGGCGACCGCAGCGGGACGTTGAAAGATCCGTATGGGCATCTGTGGTTCCTCGCCACGCGCAAGGAGGATCTGACACAAGAGCAGATCGAGCAGCGGGCGAAGGAGATGTTTCAGCAGGGTTAGCAACGCCGAGTGTCCATTCCCGCGCAGCGCGCGGGGATGGGCGAACACGATTCATGAACCGTCGAACCACGCTTCACGTCTTGTCATGAACGCCCGGCGATTTCAGGATGCAGGCCACTCGCCTGAATAAAGGATCACCCGATGTTTGCCGGATTCGTCAAAGACCAGCGCCACGTCAACGGTGTGGACATCAGCTACCGCCTCAAAGGCAGCGGCCCGGGCCTGCTGCTGTTGCACGGGCACCCGCAGACCCACGTCATCTGGCACAAGATCGCCGAACAACTGGCGGAGCACTTCACGGTGATCGCCGCCGACCTGCGCGGTTATGGCGACAGCAGCCGACCGCCGGCCGATGAGCGGCACACCAACTATTCCAAACGCGAAATGGCCCGCGACGGCGTGGAATTGATGAAAGCGCTGGGCTTCACGCAGTTCTCGATCCTTGCCCATGACCGTGGCGCGCGGGTCGCCCATCGCCTGGCGCTCGATCATCCCGCCGTCGTACAGCGCATGGTTCTGCTCGACATCGCGCCGACGCTGGCGATGTACAGCCAGACCAATGAAGCCTTCGCCCGGGCCTACTGGCACTGGTTCTTCCTGATCCGCCCGGCGCCGTTGCCGGAAACCCTGATCGAAGCCGATCCCGAAGGTTACCTGCGCAGTGTCATGGGCAGCCGCAGCGCCGGGCTCGCGCCCTTCACCGACGAGGCCTTCAGCGAATACCGGCGTTGCCTGGAACGTCCCGGCAGTGCTCGGGGGATCTGCGAGGACTACCGCGCCAGTGCCGGCATCGACCTGGAACATGATCGCGCCGATCTCGCGGCCGGTCGTCACCTGAACCTGCCGCTGCTGGTGCTGTGGGGCGCCGAGGGCACGGTCGGTCGCTGCTTCGATCCGCTCAAGGAATGGCAACAGGTTGCCACCGACGTACGGGGCGAGGCTTTGCCTGCCGGGCATTACCTCGCCGAAGAAGTCCCTGAGTTGTTGCTCAACGAAGTGCTCGACTTTCTCCGCTGATTCCCCCTCCTTCAATCCGACGGCATGTGCCGTCGGACTGCTTCGCCTCCCCCGCAGAAATCTGCCCACGCGACAGCAACATGCAATCGCGAAACATTTACTTTCATATCGTTTATCGGGATTTGCTTCGGTCATCCGTCTTATAGAGATGCGGGCTGGTCGCGTAGGCAAAAGCCACGACCGGCCTTTCAGGGGAACCCCGTGCTGCGAAGCCCGTAGTACCGCCCCCTCACTCTGAATCAAGACTTGTCATCATGTCGAAGAAATCCCGCTCGAAACTGTGGTTCCTGGTACACAGCTGGCTGGCGTTGCCGATCTGGTTTTTCGTGCTGATCGTCTGCGTCACCGGCACCCTGGCGGTGGTCAGCCAGGAAATCGTCTGGCTGGCCAACCCGCAGATGCGCGCCAGCGCGCCGTCGGACGATGCGCCGCTGCTCAGCTACGACCAGATCATCGCAGCCATCAAGAAAGCCGAGCCGCAAACGGTCGTGCAAGAGATCGACCGCCCCGATGAATCGCACTTTGCCCTCGATGTCCGCGTGAGCTACCCCGACGGGCGCTCGCTGACGGTCTACGTCAACCCGTACACGGGCGTCATTCAGGGCGAAGCCCCGGCGTTCAATTTCAAAGGTTTCACCCGCGCCCTGCATGGCTGGTGGCTGGTGCCCTTCACCAATGGCTACAGCTGGGGCTGGTACCTGGTGTCGATCCTCGGCCTGCCCATGCTCGCCTCGCTGGTGACCGGGCTGGTGGTGTACAAGCGCTTCTGGAAAGGCTTTTTCAGCCCGACCTTGCGATTTCGCCACGGCGCGCGGATTTTCTGGGGCGATTTCCACCGCCTCAGCGGCATCTGGTCGATCTGGTTCATTGCGGTGATTTCGATTACCGGCACCTGGTTCCTGATTCAGGCGCTGCTGGCCGACAACCACATTTCCATCTCGAGCGAACCGGTGATTCCGGCCATGTCCCGTGAGAGCGTGCCCCTCTCGGCGGACGGTTCGCCGGCCCCGCAGATCAGCCTCGATCGCGCGATCGAGATCGCCCAGCAGAAAATCCCCGGGCTGGAAACCAGCTATGTCAGCCTGCCGGGCAACGCCTACAGCCACCTCGATATCGGGGGGCGCGGCTGGTATCCGTTGATGTATCAGCGCGCGACGATCAATCCGTACAACGGCGAAATCGCTGCCTCGCGCCTGCTGTCCGACCGGACTTCGCTGGAGTTCGTCACCGAATCCATGCGGCCGTTGCACACCGGTGACTTCGGCGGGTTGTGGATCAAGTTGATCTGGTTCTTCTTCGGGCTGTTGCTGAGCATGATGGTGCTCAGCGGACTGCTGATCTGGACCAAACGCACCGCATTGGCCACCGCCAACGCCCTCAAGCGCGAGCACAAGAAGCAACGCGTCAAGGCGCAACCGGCCCTGAACCGTGAACCGTCGGAGGTCAACCCGTGAGCCAGTCCAACGTTGCAAACCGTCCTTCACGCCTGAGCCTGTTCTGGCACAAGTGGCGCTTCCACATCAACGTGTTGCTGCTGTTGATCCCGCTGGGCTTCATGCCCCGGTACTTTGCGGACCAGTCTCTGTTTCGCGGCGACACTGGCCTGGGCGAACGCGAAGTCGGAGAAGTCCAGGTCGGCCCCTGGAGCCTGCGCATGGCCGAATTCCGTGACGAGGCGCCCCGCCCCGCCGGGCCTGCCGGCCACATGAAAAGCTTCAATGTCGCGTTGTGTGATGCCTGCATCGATCAGGTCAAGGCCACCTACCTGCGCATCGGCAAACCGCGAAGCCTGCGCGCCGCCGGGGTGATCTTCTTCGGCACGCCGTATCGCATGGGCACCCAGTTGCCGATTCCGGAAAAGACCCGAACCGACGCCGAACTGTGGATCACCATGGAAGGCTGGGACGGCAGCATGCATCAGGCCTCGATCCCCCTGAGCCAGGCCTCCCCCGCCACCATCGCCTGGCTGAACAAACAAGGAGCCAAACCATGACTCTCGCCCGACGCTTTTCCCGCCTGCGCCTGAGCAGCCTGATGCTGGTGCTGTGTGCCGGTTTCAGCGCCAGCGCCCTGGCCCACAACCCGATGTGCGAGTGCAAGGCCATCGACGCCGAGCAGATCAAATGCACCGGCGGCTTCTCCGACGGTAGCGGCGCACCGGGGGTGACCCTCGATGTGATCGGCTACGACGAAACTATCCTCGTGCCGGGCAAGCTCGGCGCCGATTCGACCCTGACGTTCAAGAAACCCGGCGCCGAGTTCTACGTGCTGTTCGACGCAGGTCCCGGTCACGTGGTCGAAATCGACCAAGCGGATATCGAAGCCCCATGACCACGCCGACTACCCAGGTTGTACGCCCGGCCGGTGCCGGGCACGAAACCCTCAATGTGCTGTTGATGTGCCTGTTGATCCTCGCGGTCGCCGGTTCCGTGGTGGCGTGGCGCGGGGTGTCCCACGAACCCGAACCGGTTTCCAGCCATCAGCTCGATGCCCGTCGCGACCTCGGCGCCAGCGAGCAAGGCATCTACGCCGACCTGCGAGTAACCCTCGACGAAATCCACCTGCTGCGCGAAGAACAGCAAAAGCTGCCAACCCCGCAGAACCTGGCGGATGAAGGTTTCGCGCCGTTCGCCCAGGACGCCAGTTCCGTGAGTCGTGGTGGTCATGCCTGGCAGTTGCTGGCCGACCGCGCCTACTTCGGCCACAGCCAGGCACCGGCCGTGGCCGGTTCGTTTCTGATGCGCCTGAACGCAGCCGATGACGCCGCGCCGGACATCTGGCTCAACCGCGCCACCGACCTGCAAGCGCCGGCAGACCTGTCCGACGCAGCGCTGTCCGCCGCCGGCTGGAAACAGATCGTCGCGCAATTCGATGCCGGGGTGACCCGCGAACATCGTCATTGAACCCTCGCCTTCATTCGAGAGAAGACCGCTTGCCCATGCCTAGTTCATCTCAACGCCGTCCTTTCCTGCGCCTGCTGCTGATCGGCCTGTGCGCCTGCCTGCTGAGCCCGCTGGCCAGCGCCGATCAGGCCAAACGCCTGCGCATCGGCATTACCCTGCATCCGTATTACAGTTATGTGGCGAACATCGTCGGCGACAAGGCCGAGGTCGTGCCGCTGATTCCCGCCGGCTTCAACCCGCACGCCTACGAGCCGCGCGCCGAAGACATCAAGCGTATCAGCGGGCTGGACGTGATCGTGCTCAACGGCGTCGGTCATGACGACTTCGCCGACCGCATGATCGCCGCCAGCGAAACGCCGAACATCAAGACCATCGAAGCCAACGAAAACGTGCCGTTGCTGGCCGCCACCGGGGTTGCCGCGCGCGGTGCCGGCAAAGTGGTGAACCCACACACGTTCCTGTCGATCAGCGCCTCGATTGCCCAGGTCAACAACATCGCCCGGGAACTGGGCAAGCTCGACCCGGACAATGCCAAGACCTACACCCAGAACGCCCGCGCCTATGGCAAACGCCTGCGGCAGATGCGCGCCGACGCCCTGGCCAAACTGACCCAGGCGCCGAACGCCGAACTGCGAGTGGCCACGGTGCACGCCGCCTATGACTACCTGCTGCGCGAATTCGGTCTGGAAGTCACCGCCGTGGTCGAGCCGGCCCACGGCATCGAGCCGAGTCCGAGCCAGTTGAAGAAAACCATCGACCAACTGCGCGAGCTGGACGTGAAAGTGATCTTCTCCGAGATGGATTTCCCGTCCACCTACGTCGAAACCATCCAGCGTGAGTCCGGTGTGAAGCTGTACCCGCTGTCGCACATTTCCTACGGCGAATACACCGCCGACAAGTACGAAAAGGAAATGACCGGCAACCTCAACACCGTGGTTCGGGCGATTCAGGAGTCCGGCGCATGACGGCTCAGGAAAACCTCTCAATCACCCATAACGGCCCGACCCTGGATTTCGCGGACGTCAGCCTGACCCTCGGCCGCACGACGATCCTCGACAAAGTCACCTTCCAGGTGCAGCCCGGCAGCGTGCACGCGCTGGTCGGCCCCAACGGCGGCGGCAAGAGCTCGCTGATCAAAACCCTGCTCGGGCAGATGCCCCATCAGGGCCGGCTCAGCCTGCAATGGCCCGGCGAACCCGGCACCATCGGTTACGTGCCGCAGGCGCTGGAGTTCGATCGGGGTCTGCCGATGACCGTCGATGATTTCATGGCCGCCATGTGTCAGCGTCGCCCGGCCTTCCTCGGCTTGAGCAAACGCTACGCCGGCGCCATCGGTGATGCGCTGGAGCGAGTCGGCATGCAGGACAAGCGCAAGCGCCGGATGGGTGCGCTGTCCGGTGGCGAACGCCAGCGGGTACTGCTTGCTCAGGGACTGATTCCAGCGCCGCAATTGCTGGTGCTGGATGAACCGATGTCGGCCCTCGACGAAGCCGGGATCCAGGTGTTCGAACGCCTGCTCGGCGACTGGCGTGCGGCGGGCATCACGGTGCTGTGGATCGAGCACGATCTGGAAGCGGTCGGGCGACTGGCCAATCGCGTCACCGGCCTCAACCGCCGCGTGCTGTTCGACGCCTCGCCGCAACAGGCCCTGACCCCGGAACGCCTGCTGACCCTGTTCTCGACCCATCCACGGAGCGCTGCCTGATGAGTTACGAAGCCTTTCGTTTGATGGTGCAAGGCTGGGCCTCCTCCGGTTACTTGCCGGAAGCCCTGGCCTACGGGTTTGTGGTCAATGCGCTGCTGGCCGGTCTGCTGATCGGCCCGGTGCTCGGTGGCCTCGGCACGCTGGTGGTGGTCAAGCGCTTCGCGTTTTTCTCAGAGGCGGTGGGTCACGCGGCGTTGACCGGCGTGGCCATCGGCATTCTGCTCGGCGAACCCTACACCGGCCCGTACGGCAGCCTGTTCGGCTACTGCCTGTTGTTCGGCATTTTGCTCAACTACCTGCGCAACCGCACCGGCCTGGCACCCGACACATTGATTGGCGTGTTCCTGTCGGTGTCTCTCGCTTTGGGCGCCAGCCTGCTGCTGATTCTGGCGGGAAAGATCAACGTGCACATTCTGGAAAACGTGTTGTTCGGCTCGGTGCTGACGGTCAACGGTAACGATCTGCTGGTACTGGCGATAGTCGGCTCGCTAGTCATGGCGCTGGCCCTGCCGCTGTACAACCGCATCATGCTGGCCAGCTTCAATCCGCAACTGGCAGCGGTGCGCGGCGTCGCGGTGAAAACCCTGGATTACCTGTTCGTGATTCTGGTGACGCTGATCACCGTCGCCGCAGTAAAAGTCATCGGCGCGATTCTGGTCGGTGCGCTGCTGGTGATTCCGGCGGCGGCAGCGCGTCTGCTCAGCCAGTCGCTCAAAGGCTTTTTCTGGTGTTCAGTGCTGATTGCCACGGTCAGTACGCTGTGCGGGATTCTCGCGCCGATCGTGTTCGACCTGCCGATTCCGTCCGGCGCCGCGATCATTCTGGTCGCCGGTATCGCCTTCGCCCTCGCCGCGATTGCCCGGGGCGTCGTCCCCAGTCTGAAAGGGAACCTTGGATAAATGGCTTTTTCATTGCGACAACTGACCCTGGCCATCGCCCTCAGCGGCGCGGTTTCCAGCCCTCTGCTGGCTGCCGAGAAACCGCTGCGGGTGCTGGCCTCGTTGCCCATCACTTATGGTCTGGGCGAAGTCCTGCTCAAGGGCACTGACATCAGCCTCGAGCGCGCGGCGCCGGCGAATCTGCCGGGCAGTCGCCAGACCGCCTACTTCACCGGGCGCGGCGCCCCGGCGCTGAGCAAACTGGCCACCGGCGCCGATGCGGTGATCGGCGTACGCTCGCTATGGACCGACGATCCGCTGTACCCGATCGCCCGCCGCAGCAACATCCGCATCGTCGAAGTCGACGCTGCCCGCCCGGTGGACGGCGCCCTGCCCGGCATTGCCGTGCAACCGGGGCTCAAGGTCGACGGTTTGAACAGCCAGCCGTGGTTGGCGAGCAACAACATGGGGCGCATGGCCGACGTGATGGCGGCGGACCTGGTGCGCCTGGCGCCGAAGGACAAACCGAAAATCGAGGCCAATCTGGCGGCACTGAAGCAGCGCCTGCTGAAACTCAGTGCCGACAGCGAGGCGCGTCTGGCCAGTGCCGACAACCTGAGCGTAATGAGCCTGAGCGATCACTTCGGTTACCTGATCGGCAGCCTGAATCTGGAATTGATCGGTCAGGACGCGCGACCGGATGCCGAGTGGACGCCGGAAGATCTGAAAAAACTCACCGCCACCCTGAAAGACAATGACGTGGCAGTGGTGCTGCACCATCGACAGCCGTCGGACGCGGTGAAAGCGGCGATTACCGAATCGGGCAGTCATCTGCTGGTGCTCAGCACCGATGCGGCGGATCCGGTGGCAGAGCTGGAAGGCAATGTGGATGTGCTGCTCAAGGGCCTGGCCGGCGCCTGAGGAGAAGTGATCGTTCCCACGCTCTGCGTGGGAATGCAGCCCGGGACGCTCCGCGTCCCTTCCGAAGCGGACGCGGAGCGTCCAATGAGGCATTCCCACGCAGAGCGTGGGAACGATCATCAAGGCCGATCTTTCGGACATGAAAAACCCGCTGACTGTTTCCAGTCCAGCGGGTTTCTTTTTGCCTGAAGACTTACTGTGCAGCCGCTTGCGCTTCCATTTTCTGGCGCAGGCTCAGCGGGCGCATATCGGTCCAGACTTCTTCGATGTAGGCCAGGCATTCCTTTTTCAGGCCACTCTTGCCGACGGTGCGCCAGCCTTCCGGCACGGCCTTGTAGTCCGGCCAGATCGAGTACTGCTCTTCGTGGTTGACCACGACTTGAAAGAGGATGTCCTCGCGGTCGAATACTGACGTCATGCTGTGTCTCCATCGCTGTAAGGGTGGGCTGCACGACGGGTGCAGCCGGGTATGTAGAAAGAACGTTCGACGTGGCGAAAAATTTACAGGCCGGCGGTCGCAGCGCTCAACGCTCGACCGAAGATCTCGGCGACGCGGTCGACTTCAGCGGCGGTGATCACCAGCGGCGGCAGGAATCGCACCACCGCACCATGCCTCCCGCCCAGCTCCAGAATCAGCCCGCGCTTGAGGCATTCACGCTGAACCAGCGGCGCCAGACGCGCAAACGCCGGTGGATGGCCGAGTGCGTCCGGCGTGCCGTTCGGATCGACCAGCTCGACACCGAGCATCAGGCCACGTCCGCGAATGTCGCCCAGTTGCGGGAAATCACGCTGCAGGATGTGCAGGTGCTCGCTCAGGCGTTCGCCCATGGCAGCGGCGTGTTCGCAGACTTTGTGCTCGACCAGGTAACGCATCACGGCAGAGCCGGCGGCCATCGCCATCTGGTTGCCACGGAACGTACCGGCGTGGGCGCCCGGCTGCCAGGTGTCGAGCCAGTCGCGATAGACCACCACCGCCAGCGGCAGGCTGCCGCCGATGGCTTTGGACAGCACCACCACGTCCGGAGTGATGCCGGCGTGTTCGAAGGCAAACATCTTGCCGGTACGGGCGAAGCCGCTCTGGATTTCGTCGATGATCAGTGCCACGCCAGCCTTTTCGGTGATACGACGCAGACCACGCAGCCACTCGATGTCCGCCGGGATCACACCGCCCTCACCCTGCACCGCTTCGACGATCACCGCTGCCGGCAATTGCACGCCGGCCTCGGGATCATTGAGCAGGTTTTCCAGGTAGCTCAGATTAGCCTTCACCCCCGCCGCGCCACCGAGGCCGAACGGGCAGCGGTAGTCGTACGGGAACGGCATGAATTGCACGCCGTTGCTGAGCAGCGCACCCAGCGGCTTTTTCGGCCCCAGGCTGCCCATCAGGCTCAAGGCCCCCTGGCTCATGCCGTGGTAACCGCCGGAGAACGACAGCACGGTGCTGCGCCCGGTGGCGGTGCGCACCAGTTTCAGCGCAGCTTCCACGGCGTCGGTGCCGGTCGGGCCGCAGAACTGGATTTTCGCTTCCTTGGACAGCGCAGGTGGCAGCAGACCGAACAGGTCCTGAACGAATTGATCTTTCACCGGTGTGGTCAGGTCGAGGGTATGCAGTGGCAGCCCGTCGGCCAGCACCTGCTGGATCGCTTCGATCACCACCGGGTGGTTATGCCCCAGCGCCAGAGTGCCAGCACCGGCCAGGCAATCGATGAAGGTACGACCTTCGACGTCTTCGACGTACAGACCTTTGGCACGTTTGAGTGCCAGGGGAATGCGCCGCGGGTAGCTGCGGGCATTGGATTCCTGCTGGCTCTGACGGGCCAGCAACGGCGATTCATTGAACTGATACAGCGTTTCAGCCGGCGCGGAGGCGATCCGGGCCGACGCTTCTTCGATAAGGCTGGTGGCGACTGACATCTCTCGACCCCTCAATACGCTATGGATAGTGACCAAAACTGCACACCGGGCAGGTGCGCGTTCCGGTCGCGGGGCGCACATGCTGGTTTTCCTGTTCTGGAAACGCACCAGCGTGTCGAGGATTTACACCCTTGATCGAATGTCAGGCCGACAATGCCAGCGGCTTGTGCATCGGCAGGCTTAAAACGCCGTGATGCGTGAAGGCAGACGCCGCTTCGCGATACCCCAGGCGCCGGTAGAACGCCTCGCCGGTGCGCGTGCTGGCGAGCATGACGCAAGGCCGGCCACGAACCCGCAGCCAACCCTCGAGATCGCCCATCAGCGCGCGGCCCGCGCCCCGGCGAAACCACTCCGGCTGCACATGACAGAACGTGATTTCGCCATTGGCTGCGGCCATGCCGACCCCGACCGGCTTATCGTGAAGAAGCGCGATATTCAGATAGAGATGCGGATCAGCGAGCCAGCCGCTGATGTGTTCCGCCGATTGTCGGCGAACCCAGCGGTCGACCAATTGGGGATCGTTGCGATGGTCAAGCGCGCAACCGACGCGGATCGAGCGTTCGAGAATCCGGCTGATGAGGCCGGCGTCGGCGGAGGTGGCGGGACAGATGTGGATGGGTGCTTCCATGGCGCTGTTTCCCTCAATCCATTGAGTCAAAGGCTGGGGCGACAATAACGTCGCGGCCGGCGGATGACTAATGGAGAGAGGTTACATTTGATGTGCCTGGCAAATGTCAGACCGGTTGCAGCGGCATGGTCAGCTCTACCCGCAGACCATCCGGGCGGCTGTCGAAATGCAGGGTGCAGGCGCAGCGTTGAACGATGGCCTGGACAATCGCCAGCCCCAATCCGCAGCCGGTGCTCTGGCCGTTGCGCCAGAAGCGCTGGGTCAGATGTTGCAGATCGTCCGGGGCAATGCCCGGCCCGTGATCACGCACCACGAAACGCACGCGATTGGCGGTGGTTTCCAGGCTCAGCTCCACCGCGCCGTCGGTCGGGGTATGACGCAGGGCGTTATCCAGCAGGTTGCGCAAGGCTGCGATCGACAGCACTGCCGGCATTTGCAGGGGCGCACCGGATACGTGTTCAGGCAGGTGCAGCCTGATCCGCTGGCGCTGGTCGCTGGCCGAATCCTGAATCGCCAGTTTCGCCACCTGTTCGGCACTGCATTGCACACCGTCGTCGAACGACAGACTGCCCTCGACCCGGGCCAGCAACAGCAATTGTTCGAGGGTCCGGTGCAGACGGTCGGCGCCCTCCTCGGCCCGGGCCAGGGACTGATCGCGGGCGTTGCCTTCGGTCATGCGCGCCACTTGCAGGTGGGTCTTGATCGCCGTCAGCGGGCTGCGCAATTCATGGGCAGCATCGCCGGTCAGGCGACGTTCGCGTTCGATGGTCTTGCCGATGCGCTGGAACAGTTGATTCTGGGTTTCGAGCAGCGGTTTCAGCTCGCTGGGGAAAGACTGCAACTGCAACGGCTCGAGCGAATCCGCGTTGCGACGCATCAAGGCTTCACGCAAGCGATTGAGCGGCGCCAGGCCCTGCCCGATCCCCAGCCACAACAGGCACAGGCAGCCGAGCAGCGCCACGCCCACCGGCACCGAGGCCGCCAGCAGGATCGACATGTTCAGGGCTTCGCGCTCGATTACCCGGTCGGCGGTGGTGATTCGCACATCGCCTCGGGCCAGGGTGAAGCTGCGCCATGGCGCGCCATCGATCATCTGATCGTGGAAGCCCATCTTCTGGGCTTCCAGCGCCTGTTCCGGATTGTTGTGGCTGCGGGCGAGGATTTCCCCGCGCAGCGAACTGACCTGACAGGCCATGCCGCCGGGAATGTTCAGTTGCTCGGCGCTGAAGTGAGTGCCTTCGCCTTTGCTCGGGATGGCCGGCAGTTGTTCCAGCAGCCCGGCGACCATCCGCGCCGACGCCACCAGCCGCTGGTCGAGGGAAAACATCATCTGGTTGCGCAAGTCGCTGAGCATCCAGGCAGCCGCCAGTGCCCAGATCAGCGCGAACGCGGCGCCGAGGGTCAGGCTCAGGCGCAGGCGCAGACTCATCACTTGTCAGGTTCTCCACCATCGGCCGGGCCGAGGCGATAGCCCAGACCGCGCACGGTTTCGACGATGCCTTTACCCAGTTTGCTGCGCAGGTGATGGATGTGCACGTTGAGTGCGTTGCTCTCCAGTTCATCGTTGAAACCGTAGACGCTGTCCTTCAACTGCTCGGTGGACAGCACCCGGCCACGGTTGTGCAGCAAGGCCTGCAGTAGGGATTGTTCGCGACGGGACAGGTCGACCGAACGGCCCGCCAGCGTGGTTTCCCGACTGCTCGGGTCGTAGGTCAGCGCGCCGTGTTCGATCAGGTTGACGCTGCGCCCGGCTACCCGGCGCAACAGGGTTTGCAGACGGGCGAACAATTCACGCAGGTCGAACGGCTTGAGCAGGTAGTCGTCGGCACCGGACTGCAAACCGTCGACACGGTCGGTGACCGAGTCCCGCGCGGTAAGGATCAGTACCGGAATCTCCAGGCCCTGCTGGCGCAGTTGCTGCAGCAGTTTGAGGCCATCTTCGTCCGGCAGGCCAAGATCGAGCACCATCACGTCGAATTCGGCAACCTTGAGGATCGCCCGCGCCTTGGAGGCGGTGTTGACGTGCTCGACCGTCAGGCCTTGCGCCGTCAGCCCGGCGACGATCCCGCTGGCGATCAACTCATCGTCTTCGCAAACCAGTACGTGCATGGGAGCTCCATGAGAAAAAACGCGATTCAAGCAGGAGAGGATTAAGCGGCAATTATGGACACTGCCCGCGCCAAGGAAAAGCACGATCCCGACGTATACGACCACGGGCGAGGTCTTTCTCAACGCCAATTACTGCAACGACAACTAACAAGTTAACAGGCAACAACTTGCCCCCCCAATGTCACAAACAGCAATCACTAAATCAGTGCACAACCACTATTTATCGATATAACCTCCAACTGCAAAATATACAAACATCAAATCAAACAACTGTCATTCTTCAGAAGCAAACATCAAATGTCCAAACTTAACAACTTCGTCGCCATCGACTGGCGCTCCGGCCCTGACCGGATTTACTTCTTCTTCAAAGATACTGATCAATTCTCCCGTTACAACAATGGCGATGAAAAAGTACCCAACGAATATCCAAAACCGATCAAGGGAAACTGGCCAGGTTTCGATGCCTATGCCAAGCACCTGCGCTTCGGATTTACGCAAACAAGGGCAGGCGACAAGGACATTGCCTGGTTGTTCTTCTACAACGGTGATCGCCCGTGGGTGTGCGCCTATGACCAGGACAATGACAAGGCTGATGCCTTTTACGATCTATCCAACTCTCTCTGGACGCCGATCCTGCCTTACTTCGACAGAATCGTTGCCGGCACCTGGCTGGAAGCCATCGGACACAAGTACGAGTTTCTTTTCCTGTTGAATGACGGAACTCGTCTGACATTCCACACTGTGACGCAAAAAATCAATCACCAAGCCAATGCAATACTGCCCGGACTTGCACCTTATAAAGATCGCCTTGTTACTGCGGCGCAGATTGATCCGACGTTCAGCGATAATCTCTGGTGCATCTTCCTGACCAATGACCAGTTTGTGGTTTTCAATATGCAAAAAGGCGCAGTCGAGGGAGGTGTGCGCAATGTCAGTGGCACATTCGCCGGGTTAACCCGCGGTCTCTGATTCCCTCATTCGTTTGCAATGCTGCAGCGTCTCGCAGGTTCGACGCATGGATAACTCCGGTTAATCATCGGTTAATCGCCGCCCGCCACTGTGCCCCTCAATTGCACAGGGACAAGGCTCCTCCATGCGTCATTTTTTTCTATTGTTTGCACTGTTGATTTCGAGTCTGGCCCAGGCAGGTAATGATCCCTTTGCATCAAAACCGGAGTTCTTGCCGGTCGACAAGGCGTTCGTACTGACCTCGGAACGTCTGGATTCCGGTGAGACCCAGCTGTTCTGGCAAATTGCCGACGGTTATTACCTGTATCAGAAGCGTCTGAAGTTCGACGGGCTGGCGACGCAAAACGTGCCGGCCCTGCCCGAAGGCGAGTCCCACAGCGACGAGTATTTCGGCGAACAGCCGGTTTATCGCCAGGGCCTCGAGCTGAAAATCCCGGCAGCCGCACAGGGCCAGATCAAGGTCAGTTATCAGGGCTGCGCCGATGCCGGTCTTTGCTATCCACCGCAAACCCGAGTGATCGATCTCGGCGGCAAAGCCGCAGCAACGACAGATGAAGCGCCGGATCAGGCACTGGCCAGCGGTCTGCAACAGCATTCGCTGGGCTGGAGCCTGCTGGTGTTCTTCGGCCTAGGCCTGCTGCTGGCGTTTGCCCCGTGTTCGTTGCCGATGTTGCCGATTCTGGCGGGCATGGTGGTGGGCAGCGGCGCCACGCCACGTCGCGGTTTCGCGCTGGCCGGCAGTTATGTGGTTTGCATGGCGCTGGTGTATGCGGCGATGGGCGTCATCGCCGCGCTGCTGGGGGCCAACCTGCAGGCGTGGTTGCAGAACCCGTGGCTGCTCGGGACGTTCGCGGCGGTGTTTGTAGTTCTGGCGCTGCCGATGTTCGGCTTCTTCGAGCTGCAATTGCCGGTGGCCTTGCGGGATCGACTGGAACATGCCTCGCGCAGTCAGCGCGGCGGCAGTCTGATCGGCGCGGGCGTATTGGGCGCACTGTCCGGTCTGCTGGTCGGCCCGTGCATGACCGCACCGCTGGCGGGCGCCCTGCTCTACATCGCGCAAAGCGGCAATGCGCTGCATGGTGGTTTGATTCTGTTTGCGCTCGGGATTGGCATCGGCGTACCGCTGTTGTTGCTGGTGACCGTCGGCAATCGCTTCCTGCCCAAGCCCGGCGCGTGGATGAACCTGCTCAAGGGCGTGTTCGGTTTCCTGTTCCTTGCCACCGCGCTGCTGATGCTGCGACCGGTGCTGGATCCGTCGCTGTGGCTGGGTCTGTGCGGCGCACTGCTATTGATCGCCGCTTACAGTGCCTGGAAACAGTCCGACGGCTTCGGTCGCGTGGCTCACCTGTTCGGTGCCGGTTCGCTGTTGCTGGGCTTGTGGGGCAGTCTGCTGGTGGTCGGTGCGGCAGGCGGCAGTGACGATCCGTATCAGCCGTTGCAGGTGTACAGCGCCGGCCGCATCGGATCTGCGGCGCCCAGCGGCCACGAAGCCTTCACGACGATCAAGGATCCCGCTGCCCTGCAACGCGAGCTCGACACCGCCAAAGCGCAGGGCCAGTGGGTGTTGCTCGATTACTACGCCGACTGGTGCACGTCGTGCAAAGTCATGGAAAAACAGGTGTTCGGCCAGGCGCGGGTGATGCAGGCCCTGAGCGATGTGCGCTTGCTCCGACTCGACGTCACCGCCGACAATGCCGCCAGCCGCGAACTGCTCGGCCGTTATAAAGTGCCGGGGCCACCGAGTTTCGTGTGGATCGGCGCCGACGGCGAAGAGCGCCGCAGCCAGCGCATCACCGGCGAGGTCGATGCCGATACTTTTCTGCAACGCTGGACCACCACCCGAGACGCCCGTTAATGCTGACCTTCACCCTCGGCACCTTTGCCATCGCACTCAACCACTTGCTGCTGATTAGCGCGCTGGCGCTGGCGACCTTCGTCGGCTGGCGGGTGGCCAAGCGCGGCGGTGACAACCCCGAGTCGGCGCTGTTCAGCCTGTTTCTGCTCGGCATGCTGGCGGCGCGCATTGCGTTTGTCGCTGTGTACTGGGGCCACTATCGCAATGATCTGTGGCAGATCATCGATCTGCGCGACGGCGGTTTTCTCGCCTGGCCGGGGGTGATCGTGCTGTTGCTGGCGGCGCTGTATCGCGGCTGGCGCCGGCCGGGCTTGCGTCGCCCGCTGGGGTTCGGCGTGGTCAGCGGCGTGGCGTTCTGGGTGCTGGCGACCCTGTCGCTGAACATCTACGAGCAAGGCACACGCCTGCCGGACATCACCCTGCGCAACGCCGCCGGGGAAACCGTGAAACTCACCGACTATCAGGGCGGGCCGCTGGTGATCAACCTGTGGGCCACCTGGTGCCCGCCGTGCCGCCGGGAAATGCCGGTGCTGGAAAACGCCCAGCAACAACGCCCGGACCTGACGTTCCTGTTCGTCAACCAGGCCGAAAGCATGCAAAGCGTCGCCACGTTTCTCGAAACCCAGGGCTTGAGCCTGAACAACGTGCTGTTCGACCGCAGCGGACGCCTCGGCCAGGCCGTGGGTTCCATGGCCCTGCCGACTACGCTGTTCTATAGCCCGGACGGTCGCCTGCTGGGCAGCCATCTGGGCGAGTTGTCGAACGCCAGCCTGGCCCGCGCCTTGGAAAACTTCGACACCCCGGGTTCCAGCCCGAACCCGGCCACCACTTCTTCAAGGAAACTGCCATGCCCCGCCTCCGCCACCTGCTGACGCTGACCATGAGCGCAGCCCTGCTGCACTTGCCGTCGGTCCAGGCTGCTGAAGAACTGCCTGAAGCGATCAAGAAGATCGAAGCCAAGGGCGCGAAAATCGTCGGCCAGTTCGACGCGCCGGACGGCTTGCGCGGTTACGCCGCGCAATACCAGAACCGCGGCATGGCGCTGTACCTGACGCCGGACGGCAAGCACGTGCTGCTGGGCAATCTGTACGACGCCGACGGCAACGACCTGAGCAGCGCGCCGCTGCAAAAACTGGTGTACGCGCCAATGGCCAAGGAAGTCTGGGCCAAGTTCGAAGCGAGCAACTGGATTCAGGACGGCAACAAGGATGCGCCGCGCACCGTGTACCTGTTCAGTGATCCGAACTGCCCGTATTGCAACATGTTCTGGGAACAGGCCCGCCCATGGGTCAAGGCCGGCAAGGTGCAGTTGCGGCATATCATGGTCGGCATCATCCGCGAAGACAGCCCGGCCAAATCCGCCGCCCTGCTCGCCGCCAAGGACCCGAGCAAAGCCCTGGAGGATCATGAGAAGGCCGGCAAGGCCAGCACCCTCAAGGCCTTGAAGGACATTCCGGTCGCCGTGCAGACCAAACTTGCCGCGAACATGCAACTGATGGAAGACCTGGACTTGCAGGCCACCCCGGCGATCTTTTACATGGACGACAAGGGCGAACTGCAACAACAGCAAGGCGCGCCGACGCCGGACAAACTGGCGAAGATTCTCGGCCCGAAATAAAAAACGCCCACGCAATGCGTGGGCGTTTTCGTTACTTCAGTTCAGCCAGAAATTTCAGCAGCGTGTCGGTCACGAAGGTTGGATTCTCCAGATTGGAGATATGCCCCGCCTCCGGCACCAGCACACACGGACAACCAATCAGCTCAGCCATTTCCCGTGCTTCCGACGGCGGGCGTGGCTTGTCCTGATCGCCGCAGACCACCAGCGTGGTGGCCGCATTCAACTCGCCCAGGCGCGGCAACAGATCGTCACGGCCAAAGGTGATCCGCCCCATCGGCACGATGCTGTCACGCAGGCGGTCAGCCGAATACCCGGCCAGTTTTGCGCGGAAGTCCTGATACAGCGCCGACTCTCGATCGATGCCCGGGCGAAAGAAGATCGGCACCACGATATCCAGCAGTTGTTCGGAGATCCCACCGCTTTCCTCGATCTGTTTGAACAGCGAGAAATAGTACTGGCGGGTCGGTTCCGGCTCGACGCCGACGTAAGTGTCCATCAGCACCAGACCGTTGAGCCGCTGCGGTGCCGACAACGCCAGACGCACGCCCCACATGCCGCCGACGGACAGCCCGACCAGCGTCACCCGATCGATGTCCAGATGATCGAGCAAGGCCAGTGCCTGACGGGCGATGTCGTCCAGCGAAGCGGTGCCTTCAGGCAAGCGACCGGATTCGCCGTGCCCCCACAGATCCAGTGCAATCACCCGATAGTGCGCCGATAGCGCTGCGATCTGCGGCGCCCACATGGCCTGGTCCCACAGGTAGCTGCCAGCCAGCAACACCGCCGGGCCTGTGCCTTGATCAATGTAGTGAAGCGCCTGTCCGTCAACTTCGAAGAAAGCCATCGATCACCCCCGCGACAAAAAAGAGAACCGGCAGACTGGGCTGCCGGTTCGGGATCGTCAACTATACAAACGTACATCCATGTGCCGGTTGATCGATGTTGAGATCACAGACGCTGAAGACTACAACCCCTCCAGCTCTGCCATCAGGTCATTCAACCGATCAACCTTTTCCTCGGTAATGTCGCTGGCCGCCAGCCCTTCGATGTACCCGGCCAGTTCCTCCACCGTGCTGCACTCGAACATCGCCCGCAGCGGCACGTCCCGTTGCAGAGCTTTCTGCACCCGCGAGGCGATTTGCGTGGCAAGCAGCGAGTGGCCGCCGAGTTCGAAGAAGTTGTCGCGTACCCCGACCTTCTCGACCTTCAGTACCTCGGCCCAGATATCGGCCAGGGTCTGCTCCAGCTCGCTGCGCGGCGCCAGGTAATCCTGGCTCTGCAACTGGCCGATCTCCAGCACCGGCAAGGCCTTGCGGTCGAGTTTGCCGTTGGCGTTGAGCGGCAACCGGTCAAGCCACAACCAGTGCAGCGGCACCATGTATTCCGGCAGTTCGGCGCGCAGGCGCTGCTTGATCCGCTCCAGGCGTTCGCTCTGATTCAGTGCGGAATCTGCGGCCACCAGGTAGCCGACCAGATGCTTGCCGTTGACGCCTTCCTGCACGCCGACCGCCCCGTCACGGACTTCCGGTTGCTCGTGCAGACGCGCCTCGATTTCACCCAGCTCGATCCGGTAACCGCGGATCTTCACCTGATGGTCGACCCGGCCGACGTACTCCAGCACCCCGTCACTGCGACGGCGCGCCAGGTCACCGGTGCGATACAGACGCTCGCCCGGCGCACCGAACGGATTCGGCACGAACACCGGCGCGGTGCGCAACGGATCGCTGACATACCCGCGACCGACCCCGGTGCCCGCCACGCACAACTCGCCCACCGCACCCAACGGCACCAGATCCAGCGCGCCATCGAGCAAGTACAGCAAGTTGTTGTCGGTCGGCGTACCGATCGGCAGGTAACTGCCGCGAGTCGAGGCCAGGTCGACGCGGAAGAACGCCACGTCGTCCGAGCATTCCGCCGGGCCATAGGCGTTGACCAGACCGATCTCCGGATAACGCAGCAGCCACTGGTGCGCCAGT
Source organism: Pseudomonas sp. B37(2017) (assembly GCF_002112885.1). Taxonomy (NCBI): domain Bacteria; kingdom Pseudomonadati; phylum Pseudomonadota; class Gammaproteobacteria; order Pseudomonadales; family Pseudomonadaceae; genus Pseudomonas; species Pseudomonas sp. B37(2017). Next base: position 42,783 of record NZ_NEIX01000005.1, read on the forward strand.
TCCGGCGGCATTGCTTCACCGGTCGGCAGCATCCAGCGCAGACCGTCGAGGCTCAAACGATCCGAAGCGAGCATGCCCTGGATCAGCGACGGCACGCTTTCCAGCACGGTGATGCCCTGCTGCTGCACATGCACCAGCAAACCTTGCGGATCGTGGGCGATGGTGTTCGGCACGATGTCCACTCGCGCCCCGAACAGCGGCGCGGCGAGGAACTGCCAGACCGAAATGTCGAAGCTTTGCGAAGCGGTCTGGGCGATCACATCGGCGTCGCTCAGGTTCAGGTACGGCACCTTGCTCAACTGGTTGTTGAGCATGCCGCGCTGCTCGACCATCACGCCTTTCGGCAACCCGGTGGAGCCCGAGGTGTAGATCACGTAGGCCAGATTGTCCGGGCCGCTGAAGATTCCCGGATTCGCCGACGACATCGCGCCGGCCTGAACCTCTTCCCACACCAGCAAGCGCGGACGGTTGGCACAGCTGAACTCATCCAGCAAGGTCGTCGCCTGTTCACGGCAAGCCTCGGTGCACACCAGCACCGGCGTGCGGCTGAGCTCGATGATCCGTTGCAAACGCTGGCTCGGCAGGCCCGGATCCAGTGGCAGGTAACCGGCACCGGCCTTGAAGCTGCCGATGATCATGCCCAGCAGATCCAGATTACGTTCGCCCAACAGCGCCACCGGTTGATCCATCTGCACCCCGGCCGCGACCAGTGCATGACCGAGACGGTTGGCGTTCTGGTTCAGCTCGGCATAGCTCAGCTGCTGATCAAGGCAACTGGCGGCAATGCGTTGCGGATGTTGTGCGACCTGCGCTTCGAACAGCTCGACGTAGCTCTGTTCCAGCGGATAGTCGTGCTCACTCTGGTTGCAGCCGTGGAGCAGGAAGTCCAGTTCCTCTTGGCCAAGCAGCGGCAGGTCGGCCATGTCGCCATGGAAGCCGTCGACCAACGCCAGCAACAGACGCTTGAACTCGCCGAGCATGCGCTCGATGGTCGACTCGTCGAAGTAACGCTGGTCGTAAGACAGGTGCAGGCCCAGGTCGTCGCCCGGGTAGCACACCGCTGTGAGCGGGAAGTTGGTGTGGGTACGGCCCGAATCCGAGGTCGCGTTGAGGCTCTGCGCACGGTCCAGCACCGAGACTTCCACCGGGGCGTTTTCGAACACGAACAGGCTGTCGAACAGCGGCTGGCCTTTCGGCAGTTCGCTCTGTTCCTGGATGTTCACCAGCGGGAGGTATTCGTACTCGCGCAGTTGCATGTTGCTGTCGAGCAGACCGCTCAGCCACTGACGCACGCTGGCGCGCTGATCGTCCGCCGGAATCTGCACCCGCAGCGCGATGCTGTTGATGAACAGGCCAACGGTGCGCTGCATCTCCGGCATTTCCACCGGGCGCCCGGCCACGGTCACGCCGAACAGCACGTCGCGGTCACCGCTCATGCGGCGCAGCACCAGTGCCCACGCCGCCTGGGCGAAGGTGTTGATGGTCAGTTGATGGGCCTGGGCCAGCTCGCGCAGACGGGCGCCGTCCTCGACATTCAGTCGGGTGTAGCGGTCGCCGACGATCATGCCACCGCTTTCGCCGGCGTGTTCACGCAGGAACGGACGGTCGCTCGGGATCGGCGTGGTGCGCTCGAAGCCTTGCAGGTTCTGCTGCCACCACTGACGCGCTTCGGCCAGGCTCTGGCGTTGCAGCCAGCCGATGTAATCACGGTAGCGCGGCGGCACTGCCAGTTGCGCTTCGCGACCTTCGCCGAGGGCGGTGTAGATCTCGAAGAAATCGTTCATCAGCAGCGAACGGCACCAGGCATCGATCAGGATGTGGTGGTTGCTCATCATGAACCAGTAACGCGCCGCGCCAACCTTGATCAGGCGCAGGTGGAACGGTGCCTGATTGAGCAGATCGAACCCGGCCTCGCGCTCGCTTTTGAGCAGCGCTTGCAGTTTCGGCTCTTGCTCGGCGTCAGCGATGGCGCTCCAGTCCAGGTACTCGATCGGCGTGCGACCCGGGGTGTGGATCACTTGCAGCATGTCTTCGCCGACGTTCCAGCAGAACGATGCACGCAGCGCTTCATGACGGGCGACCACTGCTTGCCACGCGTGGGCGAAACGCTCGGGGTCGAGTTCGCTGTTGATGCGATAGCGATCCTGCATGTAATACAGACCGGTGCCCGGTTCGAGCAAGGTGTGCAGCAGCATGCCTTCCTGCATCGGCGTCAGCGGGTACACGTCTTCGATGTGCGCCGCCGGCACCGGCAGTGCATCAAGTTGCGCCTGGGTCAGTTTCGCCAGCGGGAAGTCCGACGGCGTCAGACCACCGGCCTCGTCCTGCAGGCAATGTTCGATCAGGCTCTGCAACTCGCCGACATAGGCGTCTGCCAGCTCGTTGATGGTCTGCGCGTCGTACCGTTCGGCGCTGAAGATCCAGCGCAGCAGCAGTTCCCCGCCGTACACCTGACTGTCGACGCTCAACTCGTTCGGCAGCGGTGCGTGCGGATCGTGGGCGGCGCCAACCGATTCATCCAGCGGTCGGAACAGCGCATCGCTGCCGAAGCTCTGGTCGAACTGGCCGAGGTAGTTGAAGGTGATCGGTGCATTCGGCAATGCCGCCATGCTCTGACGACTGACATCGTCGGCCAGATAACGCAGCACGCCATAGCCGAGGCCTTTGTGTGGCACGGCGCGCAGTTGTTCCTTGATCGCCTTGATCGAAGCGCCCTGCCCGGCGGCCTCTTCGATGTTGTGCGGGGTCAGGCGCAGCGGATAGGCGCTGGTGAACCAGCCGACGGTGCGGGTCAGGTCGATCTCGTCGAACAGGGTTTCGCGGCCGTGGCCTTCCAGTTGAATCAGCGCCGACGGCTGACCGCTCCAGCGGCACAGCACGCGGGCCAGCGCGGTCAGCAACAGGTCGTTGACCTGCGTGCGATAGGCGCTCGGTGCCTGCTGCAGCAGTTGTTTGGTGCGCTCGGTATCCAGACGCACGCTGACGGTTTGCGCATGACGATTCTCGCGACCGCCCTCAGGACGTTCGCACGGCAAATCGGCATTCGGGCCGGCCAGTTGCGCTTGCCACCAGCTCAATTCTTCACGCAGGGATTCGCTGCCGGCGTAGGCCTGCAAGCGTGCCGCCCAGTCCTTGAAGGCGCTGGTTTTCGCCGGCAGTTTCACCGACTGATCGGCGTCGAGCTGGCGATACACGGTTTGCAGATCGTCGAGCAGAACGCGCCACGACACACCGTCGACCACCAAGTGATGGATCGCAACGAACAGCCGTTGCTGACCTTCCGGCCCATCGACCAGCACGGCACGCAGCAGCGGGCCCTGGGCAAGGTCGAGACTGCGCTGGGCATCGGCGAACAGCGCGGCGCATTTGTCCATCGACGGCACGCGAACTTGCCACAGCACGGCAGCATCGGTCACCGGTTGATGGGTCGCTTGCCATGCGCCGTTGACCTCGGTGAAGCGCAGACGCAGGGCGTCATGCTGCTCAATCATCGCCAACAGCGCTTGCTCCAGACGGTGCGGTTCCAGCGCCACAGTCGGCTCCAGCAACAACGCCTGGTTCCAGTGCTGACGCTCGGGAATCTCGGTGTCGAAGAACCAGTGCTGGATCGGCGTCAGACGCGATTCGCCCGTCACCAGACCTTGCTCGGCGGTCACGGTTTCACTGCGGCTGGCAACGGCGGCCAAGGTCTGCACAGTCTGATGCTGGAACAGATCACGCGGACTGAAGTGAATGCCCTGCTGACGCGCCCGGCTGACCACTTGAATCGACAGGATCGAGTCGCCACCCAGTTCGAAGAAGTTGTCGTTCAGACCGACCTGCTCGACGTTGAGCACCTCGCACCAGATCTGCGCCAAGGTCTGCTCCAGCTCGTTGCTTGGCGCCACGTAATCCTGACGGTTCAGCTCTGGATCCGGCGCCGGCAAGGCGCGGCGATCGAGTTTGCCGTTGGCGGTCAGCGGCATGCTCGCCAGCAGAATCAGATGGGTCGGCACCATGTAGTCCGGCAGTTGCGTCTTCAGGTGCGCCTTCAGCGCATCGCGCAGTTCGGCCTGCTCGGCTTCGCTTCGCGAAGCGACCTCGGTCACGAGATAGCCGACCAGTTGCTTACCGCTCGGCGCATCCAGCGCCAGCACCACCGCTTCGCGGATCGAATGGTGATCGAGCAGACGGGTTTCGATCTCGCCCAGCTCGATGCGGAAACCACGGATCTTCACCTGATGGTCGATCCGCCCCAGGTATTCCACCAGACCGTCGGCGCGCTGGCGCACCAGGTCGCCGGTGCGGTACATGCGCCCGCCATCGACGGCAAACGGGTCAGCGACGAAACGTTCGGCAGTGATGCCTGCACGCTCGTGATACCCCACCGCCAGACCGGCGCCACCGACGAACAATTCACCGGTCGCGCCTTGCGGCACCAGCGCCAGATCGGCGTCGAGAATGTAGGCCACGCGATCACCGATCACGCTACCGATCGGCACACTGCCGGCGCCCTCTTCCAGCACTTCAGGCGCAAGACTGGCCAGCGGCATGACCACGGTTTCGGTCGGGCCGTAGGCGTTGAAGAACAGGCTCGGTTTAAATGCTGCGCGAATCCGCTGCAGGTGTTCGCCGGTCAGCGCTTCGCCGCCGGTGATGATCATGCGCACCGGCAGGATGTCGTTCTGCGTCGCGAGGAACTGCGCCAACTGGCTGCCGTAACTCGGGGTGAAACCGAGAATATTGATCCGATGTTCGCGGATCAGGCCGCAGATTTCTTCCGCGTCCCACTGACCCTGCGCACGCAGCACCACCTGCGCACCGCTGAGCAGCGGCACCAGCAGACGCTCGGTGGCGGCGTCGAAGTTGATCGAATAGAAATGCAGTTCGCAGTCGTCCGAACGCATGCCGAAGCGCTCGATCACCGCCTGGCAATGCATGGCGATTTCACCGTGGGACACCACCACGCCTTTCGGCTTGCCGGTGGAACCCGAGGTGTAAATCAGGTACGCCTGATGCTGCGGCAGGCTGATGAATGGCAACTCGGTAGCCGGGTAATCGGCCAGCGCGGCGCTGTCGTCTTCCAGGCACCAGCGCGCCACGTTCGACGGCAGTTCGCCGAGTGCCTTGAACATCGCGCGGTCGCTGAGCAGCAGGCCGACGCCGCTGTCTTCGATCATGTAATGCAGGCGGTCGAGCGGGTATTCAGGATCCAGCGGCACATAGGCGCCGCCGGCCTTGAGGATCGCCAGCAGGCCGACGACCATTTCCAGCGAACGCTCCAGCGCCAGCCCGACCCGCACTTGCGGGCCGACACCGCGTTCACGCAGGGCCCAGGCCAGGCGATTGGCGCGAGCGTCGAGTTCGGCGTAGCTCAGAGTCTGCCCGGCGAAGGTCAGGGCCGGCGCATCTTTGCGCGCCAGTGCCTGCTCGGCGAACAGGTGATGAATGCACTGATCGAGACGACGCTCGCCCGGCTCGACGCCAAGGCTGTCGAGCAATTGCTGTTGCTCAGGCGCATCGAGCAGCGGCAGTTCGCTGAGGCGTTGTTGCGGGTTGGCGATCAACGCTTCCAGCAGGTTGCGCCAATGTTTGGCCATGCGCGCAATGGTCGGCTCGTCGAACAAATCAGTGCTGTACGTCAGGCAGCAACCGAGGCGATGGTCGAGGTCGGTGACTTCCAGGTTGAGGTCGAACTTGGTCGCCCGCGCATCGTTGGCCAGGTACTCGACAGTCATGCCGGCGAGCATGCGGCTCTGCTGGAATTCCCAGCGCTGCACGTTGCACATCACCTGGAACAACGGGTTGTACGCGGCACTGCGCGGTGGTTGCAGGGCTTCAACCAGATGATCGAACGGCAGGTCCTGATGGGACTGACCTTCGATCACGGTGTGGCGCACTTGCTCGAACAATTCGCCGACCGACATCTGGCCGTCGAGCTGGCAACGCAGCACCTGAGTGTTGAGGAACGCACCGATCAAGCCTTCGCTTTCCGGGCGGATACGGTTGGCCACCGGTGCGCCGATGCGCAGATCGGTCTGGCCGCTGTAGCGATAGAGCAAGGTCGCGAGTGCGGCGGTCATGGTCATGAACAGGGTCAGACCGTTCTGCGCGTTGAACGCCCGAACCCGTGCGGCGAGATCGTCGCTGAGGTCGAAACGGAACAACTCGCCCTGGTGACTTTGCACCGGCGGACGCGGACGATCGCCCGGCAGCTCCAGCAGTGGATGTTCGCGGCCCAGTTGCGCGGTCCAGTAGTCGAGCTGACGCTGACGCTCGCCGGACTCCAGCCAGTTGCGCTGCCATACGCTGTAGTCGAGGTACTGCACCGGCAACGGTTCCAGCGGCGATTCGCGATCGTCGACGAACGCTTCGTACAGTGCGCTGAGTTCGCGGGCGAAGATGTCCATCGCCCAGCCTTCGGTGACGATGTGGTGCAGGGTCAGGACGAAGTAATGCTCTTGCTCGGCGGTCTTGACCAGACAGGCGCGCAGCAGCGGGCCGGTCTCCAGATCGAACGGCAGGTGCGCTTCATCGTCGGCCAGTTGCTGGACTTTCTGCTCGCGCACATCGGCGGCGAGTTTCGAGAAATCCTTCCAATCCATGCGCACGCCGGTCTCGGCATGCACCTGCTGACGAGCCACGCCATCGATGCTCGGGAACGTGGTGCGCAGGGTTTCGTGACGCAGGATCAACGCTTGCAGCGCCGCCTCGAAACGCCCGACATCCAGCACGCCACGCAGGCGCGCCATGCCGCCGACGTTGTACGCCGGGCTGTCCGGTTCCATCTGCCAGAGGAACCACATGCGCTGCTGCGAGTAGGACAGCGGCACCGGCTTGCTGCGATCAACCTTGTCGATCGGCGGCTGTTTGTTGGTGCGACCGCTGGCCTGGATCTGGCGGATCTGCTCGGCGAAATCACCCAGTTCGCTGTGTTCGAACAAGGCACGCAGCGGCAGCTCGACGTCGCAGGCCTGACGGGTGCGGGAGATGATTTGCGTGGCCAGCAGCGAGTGACCGCCGAGGGCGAAGAAGTCGTCGCGCAGGCCGACCTGTTTCAGGCCCAGCACTTCGCGCCAGATTGCGGCGATCTGCTGTTCCAGCTCGGTGACCGGCTCGACGTGTTCGCGCACCTGCCATTGCGGCTCGGGCAAGGCGCGGCGGTCGAGTTTGCCGCTCGGGCTCAGGGGCATTGCGTCCAGGCGCATCAGTTGCGCCGGGACCATGTATTCCGGCAGCTCGGCGGCCAGTGCGGCCTTCAAGCGCGCGATTTGCCCGTCCTGATCTTCACTGACATCAGTGGCGGTGAAGTAGCCGATCAGTTGCGGGCCGGCGACGGTTTCGCGCACCAGCACGGCTGCCTGAGCCACGCCGTCCTGAGCCAACAGACGCGCTTCGATTTCTTCCGGCTCGACGCGGAAGCCGCGCAGTTTGACCTGCTGATCGAGACGGCCGAGGTATTCGATCACGCCATCATTCGTCCAGCGTGCGCGGTCACCGGTGCGGTACAGACGCGCCCCCTGCTCGCCCAGCGGATCGACCACGAAACGTTCGGCGGTCAGCGCCGGGCGGCCGAGGTAACCCCGGGCCAGGCCGATGCCGCTGATGCACAGTTCACCCGGCACACCGGCCGGCACAGGATTGAGATCGCTATCGAGCACGCGGCAGACCACGTTGCCCAGCGGACGGCCAATCGGCGAACGCTCGCCATCCGCCATGCTGCAATGCCAGTGAGTGACGTTGATCGCGGTTTCGGTCGGGCCGTAACGGTTGTGCAGTTGCACCGCTGGCAGTTGCGCCAACACGCGGTTGCGCAGTTCCGCCGGCAGCGCTTCACCGCCGGAGAACACGCGGCGCAGGCTGGTGCATTCGGCACTCAACGATTCATCGATAAACAGCGAAAGCAGCGGCGGCACGAAGTGCAGCGTGGTCACGCCATATTCTTGAACAAGCTGCGCGATGCGATGCGGATCGCGGTGTTCACCGGGACCGGCGATCAGCAGGCGCGCACCGGTGATCAGTGGCCAGAAGCATTCCCACACCGACACGTCGAAACTGATCGGCGCCTTTTGCATGAGCACGTCGGTGTCGTTCAGGCGATAAGAGTTCTGCATCCATTGCAGACGTTCGGCCAGCGCCGCGTGAGTGTTGCCCACGCCTTTCGGCTGGCCGGTGGAGCCGGAGGTGTAAATCACGTAGGCGAGGTTGTCGCCGTGCAGATGCAGACCCGGTGCCTGGCTCGGCCAGTTTTCCAGGTGCAGGGTGTCCATGGCGATCACGCTGACGCCTTCGCTGGCCGGCAAGCGGTCGAGCAATGCAGTCTGGGTCAGCAGCAGTTCGACGCCGCTGTCGCTGAGCATGTAGGCCAGGCGATCGGCCGGGTAATCCGGGTCCAGCGGCACGTAGGCGCCACCGGCCTTGATGATCGCCAGCAGGCCAATCAGCAGTTGCGGCGAACGCTCGGCGGCGATCGCCACGCAGACGTCCGGGCCGACGCCTTTGTCGCGCAGGTAGTGGGCGAGACGGTTGGCCTGGGTGTGCAGTTCGGCGAAGTCCAGGCTGCCGCCGTCCCACACCAGCGCAGTGCGATCAGGGGTTTGCCGTCCCTGTTCATTCAGCAGCTCCGGCAGCCATTGTTGCGCCGGGGTGCACGGGGCGATGCTCCATTCGCTTTGCTGAGTATTTTCGGCGGCGGTCAGCAATTGCAGATCGCCGATGGTTTGTTCCGGACGTTCGCAGACGGCACGCAGCAGGTTGCTCAAATGCTCGGCGAGGCGCTCGATGGTCGCGGCGTCGAACAGTTCATCGGCGTAGTCGAAGGACAGCGTCAGGCGACCGTTTCGGTCTTCTTCACTGTGCAGTTGCAGATCGAACTTGGCCTCGCGGCTGTGCCACGGTAGTTCTTCGGCCAGCAGGCCCGGCAGACGTTTGAGCGCACTCAGGTCGCGCTGCTGGTGGTTGAACATGACCTGGAACAAACCTTGTTCGCGGGCCTGCGGGAAGGCTTCGAGCAGTTGTTCGAATGGTAGATCCTGATTCGCCTGAGCACCGAGTGCAGCTTGTCGGGTTTGCGCCAGCAGTTCGGTGAATGGCAGACGCGAATCGACGTCGGCACGCAGCACCTGGGTGTTGATGAAGAAGCCGATCAGGCCCTGGGTTTCCAGACGCGGACGGTTGGCGTTGGGTACGCCGATGCGAATGTCGCGCTGGCCGCTGTAGCGATGCAACAGGCTCTGGAACGCCGAGAGCAGCAGCATGAACGGCGTGGATTGATAAGCCTGTGCCGTCTGGCGGATCGCGTCGCTGAGGCTGATCCCCAGACGAACGCTATGGCGTGCGGCGCTGTGCTTTTGCTTGGCAGAACGCGGATGATCGGTCGCCAGCTCCAGCGTCGGATGCTCATCACCCAACTGCGTTTTCCAGTACGCCAGTTGCCGCTCGCCCTCGCCTTGCGCCAGCCATTGGCGCTGCCAGCTGCCGTAGTCGGCGTATTGGGTTGGCAGCGGCGCCAGTTCCGCGCGCTGGCCTTGGGAAGCGGCGGCGTACAGGCGCGAGAACTCGTCGATCAGCACGTTCAGCGACCAGCCGTCGGCGATGATGTGGTGCAGGGTCACCAGCAACTGGTGATCTTCGTCGTCGAGGCGAACCAGCGTCACCCACAGCAGCGGGCCTTTCTCCAGATCGAACTGGGTGCGGGCTTCGTCCTCGCGGATCTGTTGTGCGCGGGCTTCACGCTCGCTGGCCGGCAGGTCGCTGATGTCGATCAGTTGCAGATTGAACTCGCCCGCTGCTTCGACCTGTTGCAGCGCCGCGCCGTCGCGTTCGAAGAAGCGCGTGCGCAGGGATTCATGGCGCTCGATCAGTTGCTGGAAACTGGCGCGCAGGGCGTCTTCGTCCAGTTCGCCGCGCAGGCGCAGGGCACCGGGAATGTTGTAGGCGCTGCTCTGTGGGTCGAGCTGCCAGGTGATCCACAGACGGTTTTGCGCCAGTGATTGCGGCAGCGCTTCGGTGCGCGACAGGGCGGTGATTTCGCCCTGGGCGCTGCCGCCGTCCTGTTGCTGCTGCGCCACGGCGGCGGCGAAGGCGGACAGGGTCGGCGCTTCGAACAGCAGGCGCAGGTTCAGCTCCAGGCTCAGTTCTTCGCGGACCTTGGCGATCACTTGAGTCGCGGCGATCGAGTTGCCGCCGAGCAGGAAGAAGTGATCGTCGGCGTTGACCTGTTTGACGTTGAGTTGCTCGGCCCAGATTTTGCCGATCAACGCCTCCAGTTCGGAGGCGGACGCGGTCGAGTCCTGAGCGGTTTCAGCAGTGGCTGATGGGAATACGGCGTAGCTGTCGAGGCTGCCGTCAGCCAGACGATTGCGGCAGGCCGAACGCTGCAGTTTGCCGCTGGAGGTTTTCGGCAGCGCACCCGGATTGAGCAGCACCACCACGCTCGGTGCTTCCTGATACGCCTCGGCCACCGCCTGACGGATGGCTTTGATCAGCGCTTCGGGCGGGAGGATTTTCTGCACGCTGCGGCTGATTTCCGCCGCGATGCCGATGCCTTCTTCGCCATTATGATTGACTGCGAACGCGGCGACGCGGCCCTTGCGCACCACCTCAACTTCGTTCTCGACAGTTTTCTCGAGATCCTGCGGATAGAGGTTGTGACCGCGCACGATGAGCATGTCTTTCAGGCGGCCGGTGATGAACAGTTCACCTTCGCGGATGAAACCCAGGTCACCGGTGCGCAGCCAGGTCTGGCCGGCGTGCTGGACGAAAGTCTTGGCGCTGGCCTCGGGGTTGCGCCAGTAGCCGAGGGCGATGCTCGGGCCGGCGGCCCAGACTTCACCCACGGCGTTGTCGGCCAGCTCTTCGAGCGTGTTCGGCTCGACGATCAGCACCGCATGATCGGGCTGGCTGATACCGCAACTCATGATCGGGCTGCCCTCGCCCGCTTCGGCGCGGTTCTGTGCCAGGGCCTGATCGTCGACGCGCAGGGCCGGAATGCCGGTGCCGCGCGGTGTGCCCGCGACGAACAGGGTCGCTTCCGCCAGACCGTAGGACGCCATGAAACTGTCTTCGCTGAAACCGCATGCGGTGAATTTCTCGGCGAAGCGTTCGAGGGTGTCGAGACGGATCGGCTCGGAGCCGGAATAAGCCACGCGCCAACGGCTCAGGTCGAGACGCTCCAGCGCCGATTCGCTGACCCGTTCGCTGCACAGTCGGTAGGCGAAGTCAGGGCCACCGCTGATGGTGCCGCCGTATTGGCTGATCGCTTCGAGCCAGCGCAACGGTCGGCCGAGGAAGTACGCCGGCGACATCAGGATGCACGGCACGCCGCTGAAGATCGGTTGCAGCAGACCGCCGATCAAGCCCATGTCGTGGTATAGCGGCAGCCAGCTGACGATCACGTCGTCGGGGTTTACGTCGATGCCGAAGCCGTGGCGAATCAGCAGTTCGTTGGCCACCAGGTTGCCGTGGCTGACCTGCACGCCCTTGGGCAGCGCAGTGGAGCCGGAGGTGTATTGCAGGAAGGCGATGTGGTCTTGCGGCAAGGTCGGTTCGACCCAGCGTTCGGCCAGCGCAGTATCGAGGGTATCGACGCACAACAGCGGTGGCGCGCCTTCGATTTGCTGCAGGGCGTCGCGCAGGTCGGCGCTGGTCAGCAGCAGACGCGGTTCGGCGTCGGCGATGATCGACAGCACGCGATCCTGATGGTGACGCTTGGCCGATTCCGGCGGATAAGCCGGCACCGCGATCACGCCCGCGTACAGGCAACCAAAGAACGCCGCCACGTAATCCGGGCCGCTCGGAAACAGCAGCACCGCGCGATCACCGAATCCGGCCTCGGCCTGCAATGCGGCAGCGATGGTGCGCGCACGCCGATCGAGTTCGCGATAACTGAGCACCACAGCCTGTTCCTCGGTTTCGGCGAGAAAGCGCAAGGCCAGCCGATCCGGCGTCAGGGCCGCGCGGCGCTGGAGGGCTTGGACCAGGGTGCTGGGGAGTTCGAACGCGTCGGTCATGAGGTTTCCTGCCTGAATTCGGCTTGCTGGTGGAATCGGGTTGGCTGCGGCATGCCCGTGCAAGGCATGCGGGACACGGTCTTCGCCGACCGTGCAAGGCATTGGAATGCGGTAGGTCCGGGGCTGCGTACCCGGATCCATTCACCAATGAGAACGGATGACGTCTTGAAATAATTAGTCGGCAGGCTGGATCGCCAACGGGGCTGGGCGCTTGGGCGAGTGCGGCGGCGTGTCGCAGTTCTCAGATCGCACTGTTATGGATCATTAGTTCTCTTTCTCAATTGACAATCATTATCATTCAACATAATTTGTCGCTCGATGTGTAGGACGGCCCCGTCCCCCAGGCGTCCCACTAACCTATTGGCAGCAAGGTGATTTCCATGACGGAACAAGTATCCACAAGCAGGTGCGATTCACCGCTACTTCAGGCATTCGTCGACAATCGACTGATTCTGGTCAAGATTGCAGCCCGCATTACCGGCTGCCGGTCACGCGCCGAAGATGTGGTTCAGGATGCGTTCTTCCGACTGCAGTCGGCACCGCCGATCACGTCGTCGATCAAGGCCCAGCTGAGTTATCTGTTCCAGATCGTGCGCAACCTGGCGATCGATCACTACCGCAAACAGGCGCTGGAGCAGAAGTACGCCGGCCCCGAGGAGGAAGGGTTGAACGTGGTCATTCAGGGCGCTTCGCCGGAAACCTCGCACATCAATTTCTCGACCCTGGAACACATCGCCGATGCGCTGACCGAGCTGCCGGTCCGCACCCGCTATGCGTTCGAGATGTACCGTCTGCACGGCGTGCCGCAGAAGGACATCGCCAAGGAACTCGGCGTTTCGCCGACCCTGGTCAACTTCATGATCCGTGATGCGCTAGTGCACTGCCGCAAGGTATCCGGCAGCCGCGCCGATGCAGTGTCCGCGAACCGTCGCTGATAAAACCGACCGCAAAAAAAGATCGCAGCCTTCGTCGAAGGGCTGCGATCTTTTTTGTTTTAGCGGGAAATCACGCCAATTTGCAGCGATCAAAAAACCGCTCGCGCCCGAGGATCATCAGTGCCGCGCGCTTGTGCGGGAAGTCGAATTCCTTCTCGCAATGGAAGCACTGGTTGTGCATGTGGCCGATCATCTTCGCGTTATCGGCGCGCGGTTCGGCGACCACTCGCTGAGTACGCGGATCATCCAGGAACAGGTAGTGCACCAGCGCCGACAGCCAGCTCGCCACTTTGTGCGGGCCGCGATGGTCTTCCTCACCGACCAGCATGTGAATGCCGCGATCGTAATTGTCGGCATCGTAGAACGGCGCGATGCGATCTTCCTTGGCCCAGTAGGCTTCGAAATAGGCAAACGGCTGATCATCGAAACAACCGATCAGGGTCAGCGTATGCGGATCGGCATCGAGTTTGCTCAGGTACTCGCGATGCTGTTCGAGGCTGCCCTCTTCCTGCCAGAAACTGGCGACGCGCGGGCTGTTCTGCCAGCGATTGAAACGCGCCAGGTCCTGCTCAATCTCCACCGTTCGCAGGGAAATCCAGGCACCGAGGCGCGCATCGAAACGCCGATAGACTTCCCCACGCGGTTTGACCGGTCGCAGCGGATGGCGCTTGCCGTTGCTGATGACCATCTGCTGCGGATAACTGCCCGTCAGCGAGGTGCCGAGCCACGGCTGCGGCAGTTGCCAGAACAGCGTGCGCTCACAGCGATATTCGCCCGCCACTTCGGTGCCCACCAGCAAACCGCTGAGCAAGGCTTCGGTGGGCGCCTGATCCAGTTGCCAGATCAATTGCTGACGCGCCGGATCACGGGCAAACAGCCAATAACAGGCCGCCCACAGCGCCTGGCCCGGCGGCAGTGCATAGCGTTCATCGATCTGGATCGGCCCCTGGCCTTCACGATCAAGACGCAGGCGAATCAGCGGTTGCCCGTCCAGGCTCAGGCTCAGACGGCTTTCGGTGGCATCGGCTACCAGTTGGCTGCCCGAAGGCAGGGCCAGGGCAGTCAGGTCATTCAGATTGGACATGGGTCGGGCTCACGATAATCGTCGACAGTTCAACGATGGGACGTGAGCCGGGGCGGGAAATTTAGGCCGGTGGGCAAAAACCGCCGGTCACTGATGCGGTACCGGTACCACCGCAATCTTGTAAGGGTCGAAGATCTTCAGCATCTGCCCGTTGTCGCGCAATCCTTGCAGCAGCTTGCCGAACACTTCGCCGGTGATCGGGGCCTTCGGACTGAGAATCGCGTAGTGGTGGTAGATCTGGTCGATGCGCTGAGACACCAGCAACTCGTCGCGCACCTTTTCGTTGCGCAGCAGGTAATCGAACAGGTACGAGCGGGTCACCAAGGCAATGTCTGCGCGCCCGCGCAAGACCATCAATAGGTTGCTGTCGTGGGAGTAAGTCAGCGTGGCGCTGTAGGTTTCGGCGAGGTACTTGGGATCGGCGTTGAAGTTGGCGAATTCGTAGTGATAGCCGCTGTACAGCGCCAGGCGCTTGCCCTTCAGATCGGCGAAGTAATTCTGCTGGCGACCGGGCTTGTTCTGCGCGACGAAAATCTCCGCGTCCTCCAGGCCCATGTCTACGGTGATGTGGGGAATGTCTTTCCAGCCCCAATCGGGGTTTTCGAAGATCGCCATGTCGGTGCGGCCATCCTTGAAATCGCCGAACCGGCGAGGAATCGAGGTGGGCACCAGTTCGAAACGATAGTCGCTCTGGGCGCTGTTCAAAGCAGCGACCAGTTCCGGCAGCAGCCCTGTATCAGCGCCGTTTTCCGGGCGAATGGTGTAGGGCGGAAAATGCGCCGCGCCCACCCGAACCACTTGCGCCGCCGGAGCAGGCAATACCCATAATGCAGCCAGCGCTGCGAGCATCAGCCCGGCGGCCGTCCGAATTGGCGAAGACTTCAAAACACCCCACTCCCCGAAAAAGTACCGATCATTGCATTCAAGCTAGGCGGTTTCGCCCAGTTAGCCAGTTTCCCGGCCCGATAGAAAGCGCCTAGCGCTCTTCGAGCACCAGAATCAGCGCTTCTTCGGCCAATTGATCCAGGCTCAGGCTACCGCCGGCACGGAACCAGGTGGTGGTCCAGGACAACGCGCCCGTGAGAAAACGTCGGGTAATGAACACATCGCCACGAATGAACCCCGCCTCTTTGGCTTCGCCCAGCACTTGCAGCCAGAGGTCTTCGTAGATGTCGCGCAGCGCCAGCACTTTGGCCTGGCCGTCTTCGGACAGCGAGCGCCATTCATACACCAGCACCGCCATCGCCTCGCCGCTGCCGCCCATGATCGACTGCAGTTCGCAGCGGATCAGCGCCAGCACCCGCTCGCGCACATCGGTCGCATCGGCCAGGGCTGCGCGCATCAGCGCAGTGTTGTAGCGGATGGTTTCTTCCATCACCGCCCGCAGGATTTCATCCTTGCTCTTGAAGTGATGAAAGATGCTGCCGGACTGAATCCCCACGGCACCGGCCAGATCGCGCACCGTGGTGCGTTCATAGCCTTTGTTGCGGAACAGGTGGGCCGCCACTTGCAGCAGTTTGCCGCGAGCGCTGTCCGGATCGGTCAACTGGCCGGCATCGACCAGTTCACGCATGACCCTCAGGGCTTTTTGCTCGTCCACCCGTTCTCTCCTACAGTCGATCAGTCAAATGCGCCGTACGCCGCAGAAACGGCGGGGTTGCGCGGGCAATTTAAGCCGCCGGCGGTGACCAAGCAAGCGCTTGGGCAGAAGATAATTCCAGGCGTTTACAAACCAAGCGCTTGCTTGGTAGTCTCGATGCACTTCTGTCACAGGTTGCTGAGTCGGAGATCAAAATGCCCACCACGGTTCGCATCGGATGCGCCAGCGCATTCTGGGGAGACACCTCGACCGCCGCCGCGCAGCTTGTGGCGGGCGGACAGCTGGATTATCTGGTCTTCGACTATCTGGCCGAAATCACCATGTCGATCATGGCCGGCGCGCGCATGAAGGACCCGCAGGCCGGGTTCGCGGGAGACTTCATCGAAGTCCTCGCCCCCCTGCTGCCGCAACTGGCCGAACAGAACATTCGCGTCATCAGCAATGCCGGCGGAGTCAATCCAAAAGCCTGTGCCGCCGCCCTGCAAGCGGCCTGCGACAAGGCCGGCGTATCGTTGAAAATCGCCGTGCTGTCGGGCGATGACCTGCAACCCCACTTCAAAAAACTCGCCTCCCAAGGCATCACGGAAATGTTCAGCGGCGCCCCGCTGCCGCCGATGTGTGTTTCGACCAACGCCTACCTCGGTGCACCGGGCATTGTCGAAGCACTGCGTCTGGGCGCCGACATCGTCATCACCGGCCGGGTGGTCGACAGCGCAGTGGTCAGCGCTGCGCTGGTGCACGAATTCGGCTGGTCATGGCACGACTACGACAAACTCGCGCAAGCCGCTCTGGCCGGGCACATCATCGAATGCGGCGCGCAGTGCACCGGCGGTAACTTCACCGACTGGCGCGACGTGCCGGATTACGAACACATCGGTTTCCCGATTGTCGAAGTCAGCGCCGACGGCCAGTTCATCGTCAGCAAACCCGAAGGCTCCGGCGGGCTGGTCACGCCACTGACGGTCGGCGAGCAGATGCTCTACGAAATCGGTGACCCTCAGGCCTATCTGTTGCCCGATGTGGTCTGCGATTTCAGCCAGGTCAAACTCCAGCAACAAGGCAAAAACGCCGTCCGGGTCCACGGTGCCAAAGGACTGCCGCCCAGCGACCATTACAAGGTCAGCGCAACATATCCGGACGGCTTCCGTTGTACCGCCAGCTGCCTGATCGCCGGCATCGATGCGGTGGAAAAAGCCCGGCGCGTCAGCCAGGCGATCCTCGACAAGACCTCGGAAATGCTCGACCAGAAAGGCCTCGGTCCCTACACCGAAACCCACGTCGAACTGCTCGGCAGCGAAGCTACCTACGGCCCTCACGGCCAGCGCCGGGACAGCCGCGAAGTGGTGATCAAACTCGCCGTGCGCCACCCGAACAAACAGGCGCTGATCCTGTTTTCCCGCGAGATCGCCCAGGCCGCCACCGGCATGGCGCCGGGTCTGACCGGCATCGTCGGCGGGCGGCCGACGGTGTATCCGCTGATCCGGCTGTTCTCGTTCCTGATCGACAAAAGCGCCTGCACATTGCAGATCGACATCGCCGGCGAATCTCACCCGTTCGCCCTGCCCGCCCACGCCACCCTCGACAGTCAGGATCTGCCCCTGCCCCACGAAACACCCAACCCCCAAGGCCGCGCCGATGCCAGCGTGCCGTTGGTGAAACTGGCGGTGGCGCGCTCCGGCGACAAGGGCAACCACAGCAACATCGGCGTCATGCCGCGCCGTCCCGAATACCTGCCGTGGATCGCCGAGGCGCTGACCCCGGCGGTGATCGTCGACTGGATGAGCCATGTCCTCGATCCGATTCACGGCCGGGTCGAACGCTGGTATCTACCCGGCACCCACAGCCTCAACTTCCTGCTGGAAAACGCCCTCGGTGGCGGCGGCGTGGCGAGTCTGCGCATCGACCCGCAAGGCAAGGCCTTCGCCCAACAACTACTGGAAATCCAGATCCCGGTGCCGCAGAGCATCGCCGAACAGTTCGACTAGAGGATTGGCACCATGGCGTTCGAATCGATTTTCAGGGCTGATCTGTTCAGCGGCCAGACCGTCATCGTCACCGGCGGCGGCAGTGGCATCGGGCGTTGCACCGCCCATGAACTGGCGGCGCTCGGGGCAACCGTGGTGCTGGTCGGGCGCAAGCCGGAAAAGCTGCAAACCGTCGCCGCTGAAATTGCCGAGGATGGCGGTCGCGCTCACTGGAAGGCCTGCGATATCCGTGATGAAGAGGCGGTGAAGGCGCTGGTCAGCGAACTGATCCGCGAACACGGGCCGATCCACGGGCTGGTCAACAATGCCGGCGGCCAGTATCCGTCGCCCTTGGCCTCGATCAATCAGAAAGGTTTCGAAACCGTGCTGCGCACCAATCTGGTCGGCGGTTTCCTGATGGCCCGCGAAGTGTTCAACCAGTCGATGAGCAAACACGGCGGCAGCATCGTCAACATGCTCGCCGACATGTGGGGCGGTATGCCCGGCATGGGCCACTCCGGCGCCGCGCGCTCGGGCATGGACAACTTCACCAAGACGGCGGCGTTCGAATGGGGTTATGCCGGTGTTCGGGTGAATGCGGTAGCCCCGGGCTGGATCGCTTCCAGCGGCATGGACACTTACGAAGGCGCGTTCAAGGCCGTGATCCCGACCTTGCGCGAACACGTGCCGCTCAAGCGCATCGGCACCGAATCGGAGGTCAGCGCAGCGATCATGTTTCTGCTCAGCCCCGCTGCCGCGTTCATCAGCGGCAGCACCTTGCGCATCGACGGCGCGGCAAGCCTGGGCAGCCGCGCATGGCCGTTGCACAAGGCGAGCCACAGCGAATCGTTCAACGGTTTTCACCGGGCCTATATGCCGGACGTTTTGAAGGACAAGGAGTAAGCCATGCCGGTCATTCAATCTCAGCTCGACCCGCACAGCGAAGCCTTCGCCCGCAACCGCGCAGCGATGCTCGCCGCCATCGAGCAAGTCCAGCAGCTCGAACAGAACCTGCTGAACAAGGCTGCCGAAGCCAAACCGAAATTCGACAAGCGCGGACAATTGCTGCCCCGTGAGCGCCTGAATTTGTTGCTCGACCCCGGCGCGCCATTCCTCGAACTGGCGAGCCTGGCCGGCTATAAACTCCACGACGACAAAGACGGCAGCTCGGCCGGTGGCGGCTTGATCGCCGGCATCGGCTACGTGTCCGGCGTTCGCGCCTTGATCGTGGCGAACAACAGCGCGATCAAGGGCGGGACGATTTCCCCGTCGGGCCTGAAAAAATCCCTGCGCCTGCAACAGATCGCCCAGGAAAACAAACTGCCGGTCATCACTCTCGCCGAAAGCGGCGGCGCCAACCTCAATTACGCGGCGGAAATTTTCGTCGAAGGCGCACGCAGCTTTGCCAATCAGGCGCGCATGTCGGCCATGGGGCTGCCGCAGATCACCGTGGTACACGGTTCGGCCACAGCCGGCGGCGCGTATCAGCCGGGGCTGTCGGATTACGTGGTGGTGGTGCGCGGCAAGGCCAAGCTGTTTCTTGCCGGCCCTCCGTTGCTTAAAGCAGCGACCGGTGAAGTCGCCACCGACGAAGAACTGGGTGGCGCCGAGATGCACGCGCAAGTCGCCGGCACCGCCGAATACCTGGCCGAAAACGATGCCGACGGCGTGCGTCAGGCGCGGGAAATCGTCAGCCTGCTGAACTGGAACGAGCAAATACCGTGGCTGCCCGAGCCGCAATTCAAGGAGCCGCTGTACCCCATCGACGAACTGCTCGGGCTGATCCCGGACGACCCGAAAAAGCCCTACGACGTGCGCGAAATCATTGCGCGGATCGCCGACGAATCGCGCTTCCTGGAGTTCAAGGGCGAGTTCGATCAGCAGACCGTTTGCGGTCACCTGAAGATTCAGGGGCGCGCCTGCGGTTTCATCGGCAACAACGGCCCGATCACGCCCAACGGCGCGAGCAAGGCGGCGCAGTTCATTCAACTGTGCGACCAGAGCCAGACACCGCTGCTGTTTTTCCACAACACCACCGGGTTCATGGTCGGCACCGAATCGGAACAGCACGGCGTGATCAAGCACGGCTCAAAACTGATCCAGGCCGTGGCCAATGCGCGGGTGCCGAAACTGACGATCGTGGTCGGCGGCTCCTACGGCGCAGGCAACTACGCGATGTGCGGACGCGGGCTCGATCCGCGCTTCATCTTCGCCTGGCCCAACAGCCGCACCGCCGTGATGGGCGGCGCCCAGGCCGGCAAGGTGTTGCGCATCGTCACCGAAGCCAAACAGCTCAAGGACGGTCTGGTGCCTGACCCGAAAATGCTCGACATGCTGGAGCAGGTCACCGCGCAGAAACTCGACAGCCAGTCCACCGCCCTCTACGGCAGCGCCAACCTGTGGGACGACGGGCTTATCGATCCGCGCGACACCCGCACCCTGCTCGGTTACCTGCTGGACATCTGCCACGAAGCCGACATCCGCACGTTGCAACCCAACAGCTTCGGCGTCAGCCGGTTCTGATCGCCACGGACTAAAGGAGAACAATAAAAATGATCTTCACCCCGGAACACGAAGCCCTGCGCCGCACCGTCCGCCAGTTCGTCGAGCACGAGATCAACCCGCATGTCGATGAATGGGAAAAGGCCGGGCGCTTTCCAATCCACGAGATTTTCCGCAAGGCCGGCGACCTCGGTCTGCTGGGGATTTCCAAACCGGAAAAATTCGGCGGCATGGGCCTGGATTACAGCTATTCGATCGTCGCCGCCGAAGAGTTCGGCACCATCCATTGCGGCGGCATTCCGATGTCGATTGGCGTGCAGACCGACATGTGCACCCCGGCCCTCGCCCGCTTCGGCTCCGATGAGTTGCGCGAAGAATTCCTGCGCCCGGCCATCACTGGCGAGCAGGTCGGTTGCATCGGCGTCTCGGAAGTCGGCGCCGGCTCCGACGTAGCCGGGCTCAAGACCACCGCACGCAAGGACGGCGACGACTATGTGATCAACGGCAGCAAGATGTGGATCACCAACTCGCCGAGTGCCGACTTCATCTGCCTGCTGGCCAACACCTCGGACGACAAGCCGCACATCAACAAATCGCTGATCATGGTGCCGATGAACACGCCGGGCATCAGCCTCAGTTCGCACCTGGACAAGCTCGGTATGCGCAGTTCGGAAACCGCCCAGGTGTTTTTCGACAACGTGCGCGTGCCCCAGCGCAATCGCATCGGCCATGAAGGCGCCGGGTTCATGATGCAGATGCTGCAATTCCAGGAGGAACGCCTGTTCGGCGCGGCCAACATGATCAAGGGCCTGGAATACTGCGTCGACAGCACCATCGAGTACTGCAAGGAGCGCAAGACCTTCGGCAACGCGCTGATCGACAACCAGGTGATCCACTTCCGCCTCGCCGAACTTCAGACCGAAATCGAGTGCCTGCGGGCGCTGGTCTATCAGGCCACCGAGCAATACGTGAAAGGCCAGGACGTCACCCGACTGGCCTCGATGGCCAAACTCAAGGCCGGGCGTCTCGGCCGTGAAGTCAGCGACAGTTGCCTGCAATACTGGGGCGGCATGGGCTTCATGTGGGACAACCCGGTGGCCCGCGCCTACCGCGACGTGCGGCTGGTGTCGATTGGCGGCGGCGCCGACGAAATCATGCTCGGGATCATCTGCAAACTGATGGGCATCCTGCCGGGGAAAAAGAAATGAGCGCCCTGCCCGATTGCCAGACGCTGCTGCTGGAACGGCACAACGGCGTGTTGCACATCACCCTCAATCGCCCGGAAAGCCGCAACGCCATGAGCCTGCAAATGGTCGCCGAGTTACGCGCCGTGCTGGCAGAGGTGCGCGATGACCGCAGCGTTCGCGCGCTGGTGCTCAGCGGTGCCGGCGGGCATTTTTGTGCCGGCGGCGACATCAAGGACATGGCCAATGCCCGCGCTCAGGGCAGCGATGCCTATCGCGATCTGAACCGTGCCTTCGGATCATTGCTGGAAGAAGCGCAGCACGCGCCGCAAGTGCTGATCACGGTGTTGCAGGGCGCGGTGCTCGGGGGTGGCTTCGGACTGGCGTGTGTCAGCGATATCGCCATCGCCGATCATCAGGCGCAATTCGGTTTGCCGGAAACCAGCCTCGGCCTGTTGCCGGCGCAGATCGCGCCGTTTGTGGTGCAGCGCATCGGCCTCACCGAGACCCGACGCCTGGCCCTGACCGCCGCCCGCTTCGACGGCCATCAGGCCCGACGCCTGGGGTTGGTGCATTTTGTCGAGCAGGATCCACAGGCGCTCGCCGAGCGGCTGGATGAAGTGCTCGATCACGTCTTGTGTTGCGCCCCCGAGGCGAATGCCGTGACGAAAAAACTGCTGCTGGCTAGTGCAGGTCAACTGCCGATTGAGCTGCTGGACGAAGCGGCGCAGTGGTTCAGCGCCGCGGTGACCGGTGCCGAAGGGATCGAAGGCACGATGGCGTTTGTGCAAAAGCGCAAACCGAGGTGGGCCCCTTAAAAACTTCGCGAGCGAGCTCGCTCCCACAGAGTTCGATGACATTCACAAAACCTGTGGGAGCGGGCTTGCCCGCGAAGAGGCCCTTCAATTCACCGCCAAAAACTCAGGAAAATTATCATGCCCGCCATCCACAAAATCCTGATCGCCAACCGCGGTGAAATCGCCTGCCGCATCCAGCGCACCGCCCAGGCCCTCGGCTATCGCACGGTCGCAGTTTTCAGCGACGCCGACGCTGACGCCCTGCACATGCAGATGGCCGATCAAGCAGTAAACATCGGCCCGGCACCCGTGCAGCAGTCCTATCTGAACATCCCGGCGATCCTCGACGCCGCCCGGCGCAGCGGTGCCGACGCGATCCATCCCGGCTACGGTTTCCTTTCGGAAAATGCCGAATTCGCCCGCGCTTGCGAACAGGCCGGCCTGACCTTCATCGGCCCCAGCGTCGAAGCCATCGAACTGATGGGCAGCAAACGCCAGTCGAAAATCGCCATGCTCGCCGCCGGTGTGCCGTGCATCGCCGGCTATCAAGGCGCCGAGCAGGACGACGCAACCCTGGCCCGTGAAGCCGAACGCATCGGCTATCCGTTGATGATCAAGGCCAGCGCTGGCGGCGGCGGACGCGGCATGCGTCTGGTGCACAGCGCCGAGGAACTGCCGGCGCAGTTGCGCACGGCGCGCTCCGAAGCCTTGAACGGTTTCGGCAGCGATGAACTGATCCTCGAACAGGCGCTGATCGAACCGCGCCATGTCGAAGTGCAGCTGTTCGGCGATCACCACGGCAACCTGATTTACCTCGGCGAGCGCGATTGCTCGATTCAGCGCCGCCACCAGAAAGTCATCGAAGAAGCACCGTGCCCGGTGATGACCGAAGAACTGCGCCAGGCGATGGGCGAAGCGGCGCTCAAGGCCGGGCGTGCGGTGAACTACGTCGGCGCCGGCACCGTGGAGTTTTTGCTTGATGCTGATGGCGGGTTTTACTTTCTGGAGATGAACACCCGGTTGCAGGTCGAGCATCCGGTGACTGAACTGATTACCGGGCTGGATCTGGTGGCGTGGCAACTGTCGGTCGCCGAGGGCCAGCCGCTACCGCTGACCCAGGCGCAGGTGAAACTCGATGGCCACGCGATGGAAGTGCGCCTCTACGCCGAAGATCCCGCCCAGGGTTTTCTTCCGCAGACCGGGCGTGTCGAAGCCTGGGTGCCGGCGCTGGATCGCGGTTCGCGGATTGATCACGGCCTGATCGAAGGGCAGTCAATCTCACCTTTCTACGACCCGATGCTCGGCAAACTGATCGCCCACGGCGCAACCCGCGAAGAAGCCCGGCGCAAACTGCTGTGCGCGGTGCAGGACAGCGTCTTGCTTGGCGTGCAGAGCAATCAGCGGTTGCTCGCCAGCCTGTTGCAGCATCCGCAGTTCATCAGCGGGGAGTTCGGCACTGGCTTCATCCCGCAGCACTTCGCCGATCACGACTGCCTTCGCGCCTATTTGCCCAGTGCCGAAGAGCTGGCCATCGCGGCGGTGATTTTTTACCAAGCCGCCGCGCAGCAACATCGCGCCCCGCTGTCAGGATGGCGTAACAACGTCGGTGCGCCGTTGCTTTATCGCATCGGCCTCGACGCCCGCGACTGGAACGTGCAACTGCGCGCCAGCCCGGACAACACGTTTGAAGTGCAGGTCGCGGAGCGCGTCATCGAACTCAAACTCTTCGAACATACCGCCGGGGCCGTCACACTGGAAATCGACGGCCTGCGCCAGCGCCACGCCTATCGCCTGCGCGACGAGCAGCTCTGGCTGTTCACCCACCCCGGCAGCCTGCACCTGGTGGATCGAACTCACGCGGTGATCGACAGTCAGACCAGCGTCAGTTCCGGCACGTTGAAAGCCCCGATGGATGGCGCCATCATCGATGTGCTTGTCTGCGAAGGCAGCCCGGTCAGCAAGGGTCAGCTGCTGGTGGTGCTGGAGGCAATGAAAATGGAGCACCCGCTCAAGGCCGGCATCGACGGCGTGCTCAAGCGGGTGCAGGTCAAGGTCGGCGATCAGGTAAAAAATCGTCAGGTTCTGTTGCAGGTCGAGTAGTCGCCGCGCGCATCCGCAAGGTTTGACTACGCTCTGAATAATCAGGACGCGGAAATCAGGAACCCTGCGATGCCCCATTGGCTGGTCATAGATCTGGAAGCCACCACCGATGAGGGTGGCTGGCCGGTTACGGAGATGGAGATCATCGAAATCGGCGCGACCCTGGTGGATCGCGCCGGTCGCGAGCAGGATCACTTTCAGCGCTTCGTCAAACCGACGCGGCGGCCCTTGTTGACGCCGTTTTGCCGCGAACTCACGCACATCACCCAGGCCAACATCGACGCGGCGCAGCCGTTGAGCGAAGTGTGGCCTGCGTTCGAGCGCTGGCTTGGTCAGCACCAGACACGCCTTGAAGGCTGGGCCAGCTGGGGCGATTACGACCGCAAGCAGTTGCTTCAGGAATGGCAGCGGCTGCAACTCGACAGCGTCCTGAGCCGGGTGCCGCACATGAACCTCAAACAGCGCTTTGCCAAGGCCCGACGCCTCGAACGGCCGCTGGGCCTCAATGGCGCGTTGCAACTGGCGGGCATGCAATTCACCGGTCAACAACACCGGGCGCTGGAAGATGCGCGCAATACCGCCCGATTATTGCCGTTGGTGCTGCCGCTCTAGCGCAGGTGACGGCGCCATGAGCCTTGTGCATACTGGCCGACCTTTTTGACCCTTTTTAAGCCCTTTTCGAGAGGAATCGCCCATGTTTAAAGTCAACGAGTACTTCGACGGCACCGTCAAGTCGATCGCTTTTGGCACCGCTGAAGGCCCTGCGACCATCGGCGTCATGGCCCCGGGCGAATACGAATTCGGCACCAGCCAGCGTGAAATCATGCACGTGGTTTCGGGCGCACTGACCGTCAAACTGCCGGACAGCAGCGACTGGGAAACCTTCGCCGCCGGCAGCCAGTTCAACGTGCCAGCCAACAGCAAGTTCCAGCTGAAAGTGGCCGTCGACACCGCTTACCTGTGCGAATACCGCGGCTGAACCCACGGTTTTCGGCGGTCATAAAAAATGCCCGTGTCCAAGGACACGGGCATTTTTCGTTTCAGGGCGGGTTATTCGAGGATTTCCACCGGCATGCCGACTTCGAGCCGGCCGTTGCCGTCGTTGACCAGGTTCTGGCCGAACATCGCACCGTCGGCCTGGGCACGGGTCTTCTGCAAGGTCGCCAGCGGCTCACGATCGGCGCTGCGCTCACCGGTCTTCGGGTCGATCGTGGTGAGAATGCACCGAGAGCAAGACTTGACCACGCGGAACTCGACATCGCCGATACGAATCCGTTTCCAGCCATCCTCGGCGTAAGCATCACTGCCTTCGATCACCAGATTCGGCCGGAACCGCAGCATTTCCAGCGGACGCCCGACTTCCTGCGACAGGTGTTGCAGCGAGGCCTCACCAATCAGCAGCAGCGGGAAACCATCGGCGAACGCCACTTGGTCGTCATCGTTGCCGTACCCGGCCTGGGTTGTCCGGGCACGATCCAGCGGCACTTGCACCAGTCGGGTCGGCTTACCGATGAAATCGCTAACCCAGCGGGCCGCCTCTTCACCGGCATCCGGTACGCGCAAGGTATCGCGCCAGATGGTTACGCCGCGCAGATCGTCGTCACTGCCGGGCAAGGCAACATCGATTGCCGAATGCCCCGGCGCGCTGAGCGTCAGGCCACCAGCGGCATTCCACAGCGCCGACAGCTGGCTCATTTTCGCTTCGGCACGCTGGGTCAGGAATCGCCCGCTTGCCTCGTCCACCAGCATCCAGCGTCGGTCACCCTCTAGCCCCAGTTTGTCCAGGCCGATCCCTTGCAGGACCTCGCCCTTGGCGGATTTCAACGGGTAACGATAAAGCGCGCTCAGACGCAGCATGGCCAGCTCCCTGGTGGGTCAAAAACGCCACCCTATACGAGCTTTGTCAGCGAATCAAAGGCTGGCGCAGGGTCAGCCTCGACAGGTTGATCAGGCCGGCACTTCGTCGAGCATCAGACGCTGGCGCACAACATCGACCAGCTTGTCCGGCTGGAACTTGGAGAGGAAGTTGTCGCACCCGACCTTCTTCACCATCGAGTCGTTAAAACTACCGGACAACGAAGTGTGCAACACCACGTACAGGCCACGCAGGCGCGGGTCGTTGCGGATTTCGGTGGTCAGGCGATAGCCGTCCATTTCCGGCATTTCCGCGTCGGTGAACACCATCAGCAGTTTGTCAGTCATGTTCACCCCGGTGTCCGCCCAGGCCTTGAGCATGTTCAGCGCTTTCAGGCCGTCGCTGGCGATATGCATCTTCACGCCCAACTGGCCGAGGGTGTCGCGCAATTGCGAGAGCGCCACGTTGGAGTCGTCCACCAGCAACACTTCACGGCCACGGGCGCGCTCCAGAACCGGATCGTCCAGTTTGTCGCGCGAAACCTTGGCGTTGTACGGCACGATTTCGGCGAGGACTTTCTCGACGTCGATGATTTCCACCAACTGATCGTCGACCTTGCTGATGGCCGTCAGGTAATGCTGGCGACCGGCGCTGGTCGGCGGCGGCAGGATAGCTTCCCAGTTCATGTTGACAATGCGGTCCACGCCGCCAACGAGGAACGCCTGCACCGAACGGTTGTACTCGGTGACGATGATCGTGCTGTTCGGGCCCGGCACCAGCGGGCGCATGCCGATCGCCTGGGACAGGTCGATCACCGGCAGCGTCTGGCCGCGCAGATTGACCACACCGCAGACAAACGGGTGACGCTGGGGCATCAGGGTCAGTTTCGGCAACTGCAGGACTTCCTGAACCTTGAACACGTTGATCGCGAACAATTGGCGTCCGGCCAGTCGAAACATGAGAATTTCCAGGCGATTCTCACCCACCAGTTGCGTGCGTTGGTCTACCGTGTCGAGAATGCCGGCCATCAATGACTCCTGGGCTTGTTCTGATGAATTCACTATTGGGGGTTATCGGCTGAATCTGGCGGATCTTGATCCCGTCACAAATCACCAACAAAATGCCATGAGCAGGCATTGATGTCACATTAACATCATGCTTTACTGGCCCGGTGAAATCATCTGCTACATTCTCTTCGGCGCGACCTCGTTTTGCGCGACAGGTTCCCGTGCCTAAGGGAATCCCCTAGTAACAATCAGGCCCAACCTGATATTCGCGATATCCAATAGCCATTAATGTGACGCCATTCTCATTGCATGAACGGAGTCAGGCTATTGTGTGCGATCGCAGTTCAGTGGAAACACATCCTCTTGAAACCTCAGGTCTGTGCCAATGCACGCCGGGGCGCGGTCTCGCGACGGTTCATGATCGTCGACACACACGGCATTCCCTCATCAGACATGACGTGGTGGAGATAAGCATGCCGAACGACCGTAGTGACTGGGCGCAGCGGTTCCCCGAATTCCTTGTCGAGGCTGAAACGCTCCTGGCCAAGTCTGAAGAATGCCTCAGCCACTTGCAGCTGATCAGCAATGACAAGGACGCCATCGACTGCATGCTCAGCACCCTCCTCAAGCTGGCGAACAAGGCTGATGCCCTGGCGCTGGAGGCGGTGTCCGAATTCTCCCTGCACCTGCATGGCCTGCTCACTCAGGTCCAGGATCACGTGGATTTGCATGCGCAGGCCCTGGAAGCACTGAAAGACTGCTTCACCCTGATGGCCTGGCAACTGGAACTGGTTGACCCAAGCACCGGCCAATTGGGCCTCGATGAAAGCGAGCAGGTGTCGCTGATCGAAGCCTTTGCCTGCCAGGTCGGACAGACTCACTTTCAAATGCCGCTCAATGGCAAGCCGATGTCCCTCGTCTCCTGGTCGGAGCGCCAAGCGTAACCGGGCACACAGTGGGCTGTTCGGGCCCGTCAGTTCTCGCCCTCGAATGTCGTAATTGAATAGTTCATGCCTGCCTGCGACACCTTCCAATAAATAATTACGAGCGATGAATGCAGACTATCCTCTGCGGATGTCAGGGTTTTCCTGTGTAAAAGAAAACTTGCGGTTGCATCGATAATTATCGAGTCAGGTACTTCAACTTTTCCATTATGGAACCCCCGTCCAACATGGCCTGTTTCCTGACTCTTTGGACATATAGGGCAAACGCGACCAACGGTATGTTAAGTGGTATTATGCCGCCCGTTAGTTGTTTCAGTTAATGGCATTGTGACTTCAATGAGCGGCCTCTACCGAAGTTGGCGCTCAATTATCGATCACAGAACCGTTTTGAAATCAACAACCTGAATGACAGTTTTCCAGACAGAGACCGCCAGCCCTTCTGACCGGTCTGCCCGCAGCGAACATCCATTGGCTCCATCCGCTATGTACGCCAGCCTCAAGTCAATCACCACATGGCCTCCCTCCCGAGAAAATGCCCGCAGGTTCACACTCCTGCTGTGCACGGCTTCGGCCTTGGGCAGTCTGTTGAGCTATGGCGTCTCTGCGCCGATGTCGCTCGGCCTGCTGCTGATCAACGTGGCGGCTGCCGGTTGCGTCTGGACACAACATCGTCTGTCGCGCAAATCCATCAAGTTCCAGCCACAGGAACTGGCCGACCGTTTGCTGGAAGTCCAGGAAAACGAGCGCCATCGCCTGAGCCGTGAACTGCATGACGATATCGGCCAACTGCTGACCGCCGCCAAGCTGCAAAGCGAATGGCTCAAGCGTCGCTTGCCCGCGGACATGCAGGAACACTGTTCAGTACTTTGCGAGACCCTCGAAGAAACCCTCAACAAGGTTCGCGACGTTTCGGCCATTCTCAACCCGCGGCAACTGACCAGCCTTGGCCTGGAAGCAAGCCTGCGTGCGCACCTGCTCAAGGTGTTGACCAACACTTCGGTGCACTGGAGTCTGGACTGCCAGCAGCGCCTGAATGGAATTCCCGAAGAAATGGCCGTCGCCGCCTTTCGTATCACTCAGGAAGCGGTGACCAACATCCTTCGCCATGCGCAGGCCAAAAACCTGTTGATCCGCGTGCAACGCCTGCCACAGGGCCTGACCCTGCTGATCAGCGATGATGGCCTGGGCTTTTCCCCGGCGGCGAATCCGGGTCGTGAAGGACAGCGGGGCATGGCCGGGATGGCCGAACGCATCGAGCAACTGGGCGGCACACTGAGCGTGACCAGCGAGCCGGGCAAAGGTACTCAAATCGAAGCACTATTCCCCTGGGCGCCCCGTGCACTCGAGCGGGCCAGTACGAATAAGGTTATGCGTTGACTTGTAACTTACTTCTGGTGGATGACCACTCGCTGATCAGGGCCGGCGTGCGCGCCCTGGTGCTGGATATTCCCGGTTATGCGGTTATCGGCGAGGCCAATGACGGCTCGCAGTTGCTCGAGATGGTCGAGCTGCTGTCTCCCGATATCGTATTGCTGGACATTTCCATGAAAGAAACCGGCGGTCTGGAAGCCCTGCAGCGGCTCAGACGCGTACGCCCGCACGCCAAAGTGCTGATTCTGTCGATGCACACCGACCCCGCGCTCATCATGCAGGCGCTGGAGTCCGGTGCGCACGGTTACCTGCTCAAGGACACCACGGCCACCGAGCTCGAACATGCACTGGAAGCGCTGCGCAACAACGAACGCTATCTCAGCCCTGCCATCGCCCACACCGTGATCAATCAGGCGCTGACCCGTAACCTCAAGCAGCAGCCGGAAGTCGCCGAGTCGCACAACCTCACGGCACGCCAGTTGGAAATCCTGCGCTTGATCGTGCGCGGCAAGTCCACGCGGGAAATCGCCAATGGCCTGGGCTTGAGCATCAAGACGGTCGAAACCCACCGGTCGCAGATCATGAAACGCCTGCAGATCTACGATGTGGCGGGCCTGGTGCTGTTCGCCGTGCGGGAACAGATCATCAGTCTGGACGACTGAGCCGAGGTGATGCACTCAACAGCGGCGAGTCCTTGGGCAAATGCACACGCAAAGCTCCGGGACGCGCCGCAAACCGCAGACTGTCGCCCTCCAGTGGCTCACCGTCGAGATTGATGCAAAGCCCTTCGGCGACCTTGATTTCAACCCACGGCAAACGCGTGCGCACGAACATGTTGTCGATGCCGAACCCGTCGCTGAGCAGATTTTTCAGCGTGCCAACCAGCTCCTGCGGGGCTGGCAGAATGCTGATATCCAGAAGACCGTCGTCCACCAGCGCTTCCGGGCACAACACATGCCCGCCACCCGCCTGACGTCCATTGCCGATCCCCAGCGCCAGCAGCTCGCCCTGCCAGTGAAAATCCGGCCCCTGCAATTCGCCGTAAGCGGCATGCAGCTCACTGAACCGCGATAAACCGGTGAACAGATAGGCCGCGCCGCCCAGCACTTTTTTCAAATCTTCCGACGTGTTGGCCGTCACCTGGCTGCCGAATCCGCCGGTGGCCATGTTCAGGAAAATCTGCCCGCCGACCTCGCCCAGATCAATGTCATGGGCGGGGGCCTCAAGCAATTCGAGTGCTTCGGCCGGCTCCAGGGGAATAGCCGCCGCGCGGGAAAAATCGTTGGCGGTTCCCAGCGGCAACAGCACCAGACTGGCCTTGCCCGGCTGCGCCGCCAGTGCTTCGGCGATGTCACGCAGGGTGCCATCTCCGCCACCGGCAATGATCTGACGGTATCCCGCCGCCAGCGCTTCCTCCACCAGTCGCTGGGCATCCCCGGCCTCCCAGGTCAGGCGCACCGCCAGTTCCCAGCCCTGCTGACGCTTGTTCTCGACAGCGGCACGAACCGCCTCGTTGAGTGCCTGCTTGCCATGCAGAATCAACAATGCCTTGCGTTCACTCATTGCGGTTACTCCCGGAATTGAATCAGTACGGGACATCTTGACCCTCAAGACCGGCAAAAAAGTCGCACGCCTTCTGATTAATTCCTGCTGCCCGTCTGGTCCGTCCTACATATCGGTAATTTTTCGTACAGAACGTAAGGAATCGGCTCAATTGACCCAGCCCGGTCGTTGGTACAACGTGTGTCGGCGTTAGCGATCTTCAATTCAATTACACAAGGATGTGCATGTAATGAGTGGATACAGTTTCAGGACTTTCGATACTTTGCATTCCGGCATTTGCCAACTGCCCCCAATGGCCGCAGGCGGGCGTTTCCATGCAAAGCCATGAAGCAAGATTATCCGTGAGTCCGGTTGCCTCTCTCTCCGAAAGTCGCGCCAGTCTTAAAGACGAATTCAAATGCAGCGCTAGAAACACTGGAGAAACCGATATGGAACCGCGTGTCACCGAGCTGGAAACCCACCTCAAGTACATTCGACGCGATATGGACGAAGTCAGAGGGGACGTCAAAGCCATCAAGCATCGCCTTGCCTACTCGGCAGGGGCGACAGCGATGGTGCTCGGGCTGTTGGGCTGGATTGCCAACAGCCGGTTCGATCAGCTCGTCTCATTGCTCAGCCGTTGACCCGCTGAAAAGGCAGGCATCGTTTTGCGACTATGCCTGCCTTTCAAATGCCTGCAATCAACCGAGCAGCTCGCTGAGCGGAATGAATGGCACCTGATCACCCTTGACCAGGACTCGCCCCTCCTGCACTTCCACCAGCCCCTCGGCCCAGGCAGCGCTGCGCAGAACGCCCGAACTCTGGTTACGGTAGATAATAGCTTGCCCCTGCTCCAGGCGTCCGCGCAGAAACTCACGGCGGTTACCGGCCTGAGGCCAGACAAATCCTGCGGGCACCGAAAACTTCAGCGGCTCGACATCCTGCACGCCCTGGCGACGCAACAGATATGGCCGGGTCAGCAAGGCAAAGGTCACCAGTGTCGAGGCAGGATTCCCCGGCAATCCAATCACCGGTACACCACGGAAATGCCCGACCGTCAGCGGCTTGCCGGGTTTGATTGCGAGCTTCCAGAGTGTCAGCTCGCCTTCTTCCCTCAACGCGATGCCGAGGAAATCCGCTTCCCCGACCGATACGCCACCGGTTGAAAGAATCAGGTCTACATCCTGAAGCTCCCCGAGTCGCGCACGGGTGGTGGGCAGGTCATCAGGCAGAATACCGGCATCCACCACTTCACATCCCAGGCGCTGCAACCAGCTGCACAACAACACCCGGTTGCTGTTGTAGATCTGTCCCGGTCCCAATGCTATCCCCGGTTCGACCAGCTCATCCCCCGTGGACAACACCGCCACACGAACCCGGCGAACCACCTCGAGCCCTGCGCAACCCAGCGATGCAGCCAACCCCTGTTCGATCGGACCGAGCCGGGTTCCAGCGGCAAGGACCAACTCACCGACTGTCGTTTCCTGGCCTTGCGGGCGAATGTTCTGCCCGGCCACCATCGCCTCGATGAAGCTCACGCGCTCATCGGCATGAACCTCGGCGTTTTCCTGCATCTCGACACAATCAGCACCGGCAGGTACCGGCGCACCGGTAAAGATCCGCGCGCAGGTGCCTGACTTCAAGGGTTCCGGTGCCTGCCCGGCGAAGACTTTCTGACTGACCGGCAACGGTTCGCCGGTCCAGTCGGCCAGATTCAAGGCATAACCGTCCATGGCGCTGTTCGGCCACGGCGGCAGATCCAGCGTGGAAATCAGATCCTGCGCCAGCACCCGCCCCTGAACCTGCGCCAGGGGCAAAAACTCGCACTCGACAATCCGCGAGCTCCCGGCCATTTCCAGCAATCGCGCCAATGCATCTTCGACGGGCATCAGGCTACCGGTCTTGCCCGGCTTACCCACGGGATTCACAAGGCGCCGCCTGTTTCAAATGAGTGACGAAATTGCACGGGCGGTGGCGTGAGTCCAGTTGCTCGGCGAGGATGCCATCCCAACCGGTGCGCACTGCGTTGGTCGAGCCTGGCAGGCAGCAGACCAGCGTGCCATTGGCCAGTCCCGCCAAGGCCCGGGATTGCACGGTGGAGGTGCCGATGTCGGCCACCGAGATCTGGCGGAACAGCTCACCAAAACCATCGACCTGCTTGTCCAGCAGGCAAGCGACCGCTTCCGGGGTGCTGTCGCGGCCGGTAAAACCGGTACCGCCAGTAATCAGCACGACTTGCACGACGTCTTCGGCAATCCAGTGGGCGACTTGCGCACGGATCTTGTAAAGGTCATCTTTGAGCAGCACTCGCTGCGCCAGATGGTGGCCCGCGGCCGTCAGCCGGTCGACGAAGACCTGGCCGGAGGTATCGGTTTCCAGGGTTCGGGTGTCGCTGACCGTCAGCACCGCGATATTGAGCGGCACGAAAGGTACATCAGCCTTGGCTTTCATAGGCTCGTCCAGTTGTAGGAGAAACAGCCCGGTGTTATATCACAG
This sequence comes from Pseudomonas sp. B37(2017), assembly GCF_002112885.1. Taxonomy (NCBI): domain Bacteria; kingdom Pseudomonadati; phylum Pseudomonadota; class Gammaproteobacteria; order Pseudomonadales; family Pseudomonadaceae; genus Pseudomonas; species Pseudomonas sp. B37(2017). Next base: position 76,154 of record NZ_NEIX01000005.1, read on the forward strand.
CGCCCCCTTTTTTCGCCGCCCCTGCGGAGAGCTGCCATGACTTCGAACACGCCATTACCACCCTGCTCTATTCTGTTGCTGGCCGGTGGGCGCGGCCAGCGGATGGGCGGCCAGGACAAGGGACTGGTGGAATGGCACGGTGAACCGCTGATCGCACATCTGCATCGCAAGGTTCGGCCGTTGACGGATGACCTGATCATCTCCTGCAACCGCAATCGTGAACGCTACGCGCCGTTCGCCGACCAGTTGGTGAGCGATGACGAGGAGGACTTTCCCGGACCGTTGGCTGGCATTCGTGCCGGCTTGAAAGCCGCGCGCCACACCCACCTGCTGGTTCTGCCCTGCGATGTTCCGCGCATCGATCCTGCATTGCTGCACAGCATGCGTGAGGCGGCCAGCCTGAATTCTGAAAAACCTTTAATGTTGCGACATGACGATCACTGGGAACCGCTGCTTTGCGTGATCCCGGTGGCACTCCTGCCGGCATTCGAAAACGCCTGGAACGCTGGAGAACGCAGCCCCGGCCGAGTGATGCGCAATCTTGATGCCCAGGCCCTGGTTTGCCCTGACAACGATCCACGCCTGGCCAATCTCAACACCCCTGAACTGTTGAGTTCGCACAACACTGTGTCAGACTGACAGCATTCAAGGAACTTGCACGCCTTGTATACGTCTCAAGCTCAGTAACCAAAAGAATTTCCCTTCGGAGACACACTCATGACTCAACGGACCCTCGCCACTTTCATGCTCGCACTGGGCCTCGCCACCCTCGCCGGTTGCGCTTCGCCAACAGTGATCACCTTGAATGACGGTCGCGAAATCCAGGCTGTCGACGCCCCTAAGTATGATGAAGATTCGGGCTTCTACGAGTTCGAACAGCTGGACGGCAAGCACACCCGCATCAACAAGGATCAGATCCGCACTGTCAAAGAGCTGTAAGTCTTCAGTTCGACAGCGGATACAGAAAAGCCCGCATATTGCGGGCTTTTTCGTGTCTGGCAAAAAAGGGTTGATACCCGGGATCACCAGTCCAGCGTGATCCGGCTTTCAAACTCCCGCACCTGCCCCGTGACCGGATCGATGAATCGCAACCCCTGCGCCAGCAGTTTGAGCGGATTGGCATAGTCATCTTCAACGTCTTTGAGCACTTCGGGGTAAAACGGATCATTGCAGATGCTCGCCCCCAGCGCCGTCATGTGCACCCGTAGCTGATGCTTCTTGCCGGTTACCGGATACAGGCCGTAGCGCCAGAGCTCGCCGTTCTTTTCACGAACCTCCACCGCCGTTTCGGTGTTACTCACACCCGGCCCTTCCTGCATGCGGAAAAACGGTTCACCGTCGATCATGCGGCTCTTGTGCACCAACGGGAAGTCCAACTCGGGCAGCGCGGCCGCAATGGCTTCATAGCGTTTTTCGATCTGCCGAGTCGGGAACAGTGACTGATACACCGACCGCGTCTGTGGATTGGCAGAGAAAATCACCAGCCCGGCCGTATGCCGGTCAATCCGGTGCAGCGGCACGAGATGGGGATTGTCCAGGCGCCGGATCAATCGGCGAAGCAGGGTCTGATCGACGTACTCGCCGGCCGGGGTCACCGGAAGGAAATGCGGCTTGTCTGCCACCACCAGATGCTCGTCCGCATACAGGATCGACTCGACCACCGGGATCGGCTTTTCATCCGGCACTTCACGAAAATAGTGAATGCGCAGCCCTTCCTTGTAGGGCAAGTCCAGCGCAATCGGCTGCCCCTGACCATCCAGCACCCGGCCCCGGGCGATTCGATCCAGCCATTGATCGCGCCCGATGGCACTGAAATGCTCACACAGGCAGTCGAGCACTGTCCGCCAGCTACCGGGGGGCAGATACAGCGTGCTGGCCTGATTCTGTGCGGCGGAAAACGTTGACGTGCTGGACATACGGAAAACTCTAACCTTCAAAGCAGAGAGGCATTATCCAACACCGGACGCGGCAGACCTAGCGCGGAATCAGGCGGGGATCGATTTGAGCGCCGCCGCCTCGGTGAATTCCTTGAGCCAGCGCAACACATCCACGGCGTCCCAACGGCCCGGATCGTACAAGGCGTACAAAAGCCCCTGATATCCGACCACATCCAGTTGCTTGTGATAGCCGGCACGCTGGAACAAGGCCTCGATCTCGGCAAAGCAGGTGTTGAAATGCAGCTTGTTGAAGGGAGTCTTGCCTTCCGTGACCAGACCGTCCAGGCGCAATTCGTGGACGGCCTCGCGCACCACGTCAACCGACATCCCGTTCACGCTGCTTTTCAACTGTTCGACATTGACCACGGTGGCTCCCTCTGACATCCGGCTTGCCCTGACGAATGCCCGGAAACGGCATGGCAGGCCAACCCAATTACTGTATGCGCATACAGTAACCGAATTACCCGAAAAGTGCCAAGCCGTGATTGAGCGAAGGTGACGAGCGCCACCAACGCGAAAGAGAAAGGGCCGTTAACGCAGGAATGCCACCACCTGATCGGCGCTGAACGGCCACCCCAGTTCCGCGCCGGTATCGACCCTTCGCAAGACCGGGATACGCAGGCTGTAGGCCTCGAACCACGATTCATCGTCAGCAATATCCACCAGTTCCACCAGCAGACCATGCTCGACAAAAGGCATCAGCTCGGCCTCCGCGACTTCACACAAATGGCACCCCAGGGTGCCGAACAACTGGCATTCAGGAAGCATGTGCGCTCAACCCCAAAAATCGAGTGATCATTCTAGGCCTGCCCGCAAAGCCCGTCGACCCACCCACCGGGTTCGATCCCGCGCCTCGTAAAACCCTGATGTAAATCAGCCCACAAAATCGCCATTTACGCGATGCTCCGGTGTTTTTTACCTCTACGCTTGAAGAGCCTGACCTGTTCTGGAGTGCCTCGTGTTTGCCAATCTGCTGATCATTCTGGCGTCGTCCCTGGTGATGATTGCCCTGTTCCGTCGCCTGCGCCTGCCGCCTGTGCTGGGCTACCTGTGCGTGGGCTTGATGGTCGGGCCGAAGGCATTCGACTGGATCAATGAAAGCGAACATCTGCCGGATCTTGCCGAACTGGGCGTGGTGTTTCTGCTGTTTTCCCTGGGGCTGGAGTTTTCCCTGTCGAAAATGATTGCCCTGCGCCAGGTGGTTTTCCGTCTGGGCAGCCAGCAAGTACTGATCACCACATTCCTGCTGGGAGGCGTGCTGATGCTGTTGGGCATGCCCACTACACCGGCCTTGCTGATGGGCGCCGGCCTGTCGCTGTCATCCACGGCGATTGTGACCAAGGAGCTGGGCAGTCTCGGCGAAATCTTCAGCAGCCATGGCCAGAACGCGGTGGGCGTCCTGTTGTTCCAGGACGTGGTGGCCGTGTTGCTGCTGACGTTGGTACCGGTGTTCGCCGGCAGCAGTGATCAGGCCTGGTACTGGGCGTTGCCCCTGACCTTGTTGAAGACCGTATTGCTGTTTTTCGGTTTGTTGCTGGCCAGCCGCTGGCTGCTGCCCCGCCTGTTTCAGGAAGTCGCGGCATCCCGTTCCGCAGAGTTGTTCGTGCTGCTGGCGCTGGTGATCGTGTTGCTGACAGCCTGGCTGACCCACCTGCTGGGTCTTTCTCCGGCCCTCGGCGCGTTCCTCGCGGGCATGCTGCTGGGCGAGAGCCATTACCGGCATCAGATAGAGGCCGATATCCGGCCGTTTCGCGACATTCTGCTGGGACTGTTTTTCGTCAGCATCGGAATGTTGATCGACCTGCAACTGTTCGCCAGCCACAGCCTGCTGATTATCGGCATGACCCTGGGTTTGCTGGTGATCAAAGGCCTGGTGGTGGCGCTATTGGTGAAATGGCGCGGCAGCGACAGTGAAACGGCCTGGCGCAGCGGCCTCGCGCTCGCCCAGGGCGGTGAATTCTGCTTCGCCCTGATGGCGCAGATGCAGCAGAGCCGGCTGCTCCCCGCCGAGCTCGGTGCCCTGCTGCTCGCCGCCACCTTCTGCTCGATGCTGCTGACGCCCCTGCTGTTACGCGCCGCACCGCGCATCGCCGCCGCCCTGCACCGCAAGCCCAATCAGGAAGCGCAGATCGAGGAAATCAGCGCCCTCAATGCCGGGTTCGACGGGCATGTGGTGATCTGTGGCTACGGCCGTGTCGGTCAGTCGATCGGGCGCTTCATGCGCAATGCCGGGCAATCCTACGTCGCGCTGGACAACGATCCGGTGCGGATTCAGGAGGCCGCTACCGCAGAACGCGACGTCCACTACGGCGATTCAACCCGCGGCGATCTGCTCACCGCCGTCGGTTTGCTGCGCGCCAGGTTGCTGGTGATTGCCGTGGATCAAGCCGATGTGGCCTTGCGGGTTCTCAAGGAGGCCAGACGCCTCAACCCGACAGTGCCGATCCTGGTGCGCACCCGGGACGACAGCCAGTCGGCCGAGCTGAAAGCAGCCGGCGCCAGCGAAGTGGTGCCGGAACTGCTGGAGTCGAGCCTGATGCTCGGCTCCCATGCCCTGATAATGCTGGGGTTTCCTGCGCACCGGGTGCAGGAGAAAGTCGATCAGGTGCGCATCGATCGTTATCGCCTGCTTCACGGCTTTTACCCCGGAGCCGACGATGAGGAGACCTAGTCCTGGCTCACCGCGCCGATCTTGTGCAGCGACAGGTCAGCGCCGTAGTACTCCTGTTCCTGGCTCAGGCGCAGACCATGCAGCGCCTTGATCGAACCGTAGATGGCGAAACCGCCGATCAGCGCCACCGTCACACCGAGGGCGCTGCCGATCAACTGGCTGATCAGGCTGACGCCACCGAGCCCGCCCAACGCGGTCGATCCAAAGATCCCGCACGCGATGCCGCCCCACACGCCACACAGACCGTGCAACGGCCACACACCCAGCACGTCATCGATGCGCCATTTGACCTGTGCCGCCGTGAAGCACCAGACAAACAGGGCGCCGGCAATCGCGCCGGTCACCAGCGCGCCGACCGGATGCATCAGGTCGGAACCGGCACACACAGCCACCAGCCCGGCAAGCGGGCCGTTGTGCAGAAAGCCCGGGTCGTTGCGCCCGACGATCAACGCCGCCACCGTGCCGCCGACCATCGCCATCAGCGAGTTGACCGCCACCAGTCCGCTGACCCCTTGCAGGGTCTGCGCGCTCATCACGTTGAAGCCAAACCAGCCGACGATCAGGATCCACGAACCCAACGCCAGAAAAGGAATGCTCGACGGCGCGAACGCCACCAGCCTGCCATCGCGATAGCGCCCGTTGCGCGGCCCGAGCAGCAACACCGCCGCCAGCGCCAGCCAGCCGCCCATGGCATGCACTACCACCGAACCGGCAAAATCATGGAAAGGGGCACCGAACTGCGCGGTCAGCCAGGCTTGCAGACCGTAGTTGCCGTTCCAGATCATGCCTTCGAAAAACGGGTAGATGAACGCCACGATCAGCGCCGTGGCGCACAGTTGCGGCACAAACCGCGCGCGCTCGGCGATGCCGCCAGAGATGATCGCCGGAATCGCCGCCGCAAAGGTCAGCAGGAAGAAAAACTTCACCAGCCCATAACCATGATCGGCACTGAGCACCGCCGCTGGTTGCAGGAAGGTCACCCCGTACGAAAGCCAGTAGCCTATAAAGAAATAGGCCAGGGTCGACACCGCAAAGTCGCTGAGAATCTTCGACAGCGCATTGACCTGGTTTTTCTGGCGAACCGTTCCGACCTCCAGAAACGCGAACCCGGCGTGCATGGCCAGCACCATGACCGCACCGATCAGAATGAACAATGTGTTGGAACTGTGAACCAGCGTGTCCACAGCGCTTTGCAGATTTTCCATGAGGAGGCAGACCCAAGGCTGAAAAAAGGCACCAAAGCGGTTCATGCGCACATTTCATGCACCAAGTTGCGACTGTGCGGTCACTGATCCGGTGGTCCGGTGAACCGCTTTGGCGCACAAGGTCGATGGGCTGACATGAACCCTCATCATCCGGGCGTTGCTTTGCCCGGTTTCGCGCCCGGCAACAGCGCACTGCCACCGATCGACGCACCACGACACAGCAAAAGTTGTACCAGCCATTTGCACTGAACCTTCACACTTGGCTCATACTCGAACGCTTCAGAACACCGCTTCAGAACGCCACTTACGGAGATCCCCCATGGCCAGCATCAAGGCAAAGACTGCTCAAGAAATCCTGATGAACGACTTCCAGACTCTGGTCAGCGACACTGAACGCTTGCTGGAACACACCGCCACGCTGGCCGGTGATCAGGCTGACGAGCTGCGCGAACAGATCCACGAAAGCCTGCTGCGCGCACGGGAAACCCTGAAGCTGACCGAAGACACCCTGCGCGAGCGCGGTCAGGCTGCGGTCACCGCCACCGAAGAATATGTCTCGGCCAACCCTTGGCAATCGGTGGGCATCGCCGCCGGCGTAGGGTTTCTGATCGGCCTGCTGGCCACGCGGCGCTGATCATGTCGATCGGTGAATCCGGCCCGGACTCGGGCACCGCCTCCTCCACACGCCGTCTGGGTGCTGCCGTTCTCGGTTTGCTGCACAGCCACGTCGAACTGTTCGGCATCGAACTGCAGGAACAGAAAGCACGCACCGTCAGCCTGTTGCTGTTCGCCGGCCTGGCGCTGGTGTTTGCGCTACTGTTGCTGGTCGGCCTGTCGACGCTTGTACTGATCGTGTTCTGGGACACCTATCGCTTGGCCGCAATCATTGGCCTGTGCGTGTTCTATACCCTGGCGGCAATCTTTTGCGCGCTGCGTCTCAAGGCCGCGATCTTCGATGAATCCTCGCCCTTCCACGGCACGCTGGAAGAACTGGCCAATGACCGGGAGCGCCTGCTGCCATGAGCCTGCCTGAACTTCCGCACAACAGCTCTCGCCGGGAAATGCGCAAGGCACTGATCCGTCTGCGCATGGAAATGCATCGTCAGGAAATCCGCCACGAAACCGGCCAGGTCCTGCAACCTCTGCAGCGCATGCGTGGCATGACGCAAAACCTGCAGGGCGGGTTCGGCATCAAGCACGCGCCGTTGTGGGGCGTGGCGGCCGTGACGCTGCTGGGTTTCATCACGGGAAAAGGGGCCAAGAGCGGAGGTGTCGGCGGCTTGACCCGACTGATCCGCCTGGGCACCAGCCTCGCTCCGCTGATCAAACTGGTCATGCAGAGTTCGAGCAAGCGCTGATCCCTCGCATCTGGCTGCATTCTTGCAATACCGGCGGGATTGAATCTCTTATCCGGAGGTTCAATCCCGCTTGCCTATCCGGCCGGCAGAATTCGACCAGAACAAGAACGACAAGGAGGCCCCGTGATCGACGGGCAACCGCTCGCCTGCTTTCAACCTTTCATCGATACCGCCACCGGACGCATTGCAGGGGTCGAGGCACTGGGTCGTCTGCGCCAGGCCGATGGCCAACTGGCGTCGGTCGGACCGCTGTTCGCCGACCCGCGCACCCCGGCCATCGCGCTGCGCCGAATGGACCGGCAGATTCGCGATAACGCGCTAAGTCGACTGCACGAGGCACCGCCGGACTGGTTTCTCAGCCTGAACATGTCACCGCGCTGGATCAGCCGCTTGCGTGCCGACCAGGCACTGCCGAGCCTGAAACAGCTCGCCCGGCATGGCATCGACCCGCAAAGGATAGTTTTCGAAATCACCGAGCTTGGCGGTAACAGCCAGCGCCTGAGCGAAGTCGTAGCGCGCTATCGCGATGCCGGCGCACGGATCGCCATCGACGATTTCGGCGCTGGTTATTCCCAGCTCGATCGCGTGCTGGCGCTGCAACCGGACATTCTCAAACTCGACATGCGCCTGTTCCAGGCCGCCGCACTTGGCGGACCGAGCAGTGACGTGGTCAAGGCCCTCGCGCAAATGGCCGAAAAGACTGGCTGCTGGATCATTGCCGAAGGCGTGGAAACCGCGGCGCAACTGAATTTCGCGCTGGAGTGCGGATCGCGTTACGTGCAGGGTTTTCTGTTCGCCCGCGCGCAGGAGGCGCTTTTTGGTACGGATGACTTCGTTGAACGCTTCGCCGAGCTGCGCCAGTCCTATGTGCGCCAGAAGCTGGCCGAACGCAGCAAACTGATGTTCATGCGCCAGCAGCTCAGCGAACTCATGACCATCCTGCAAACCTGGGCCCAGGCCCGCGCTCCACTCAGCGCTCTGCCACAGCTCGACGCCTTTCCCTGGCTGCTGCGCTTTTATCAGTGCGACCGTCACGGCACCCAGCTGACGCCAAACCTGGAATGGCGACAAAGCGGCTGGGTGGCCGACAACCGCTACCTGGGCCACAACTGGTCATGGCGTCCGTACTTCTATCACCTGCTGGCCGAAGGCTGGGAAGAACGACGCCTGACCCTTTCCAACACCTATCGCGACGCCACCAGCAACCAGTATTGCCTGACCGCCGGACAGTTTTTCGATAACGGCGAGCGCCTGCTGCTGATCGACATCGATGCGGCGGGCTTGTAGTTGCGCTTGCAGATGCCAGCCTGAACCGGGAAGCTAGGGAATCAGTCACCAGACGGAGAGAATCAGCCTTGGATTGGCATACCCTGCTCAACCGCGAACGTCTCGGCAAACCGTTGCACAGCCCGCAGGAACTTGGCCGCAGCCCGTTCCATAAAGACCATGACCGCATCATCTTCTCCGGCGCCTTCCGCCGCCTGGGGCGCAAGACCCAGGTGCATCCGGTGTCGAGCAACGACCACATTCACACGCGCCTGACCCACTCGCTGGAAGTCAGTTGCGTCGGCCGTTCGCTGGGCATGCGTGTCGGCGAAACCCTGCGCCGCGCCCTGCCCGAATGGTGCGAGCCGAGCGATCTGGGCATGGTGGTGCAGTCGGCCTGCCTGGCGCACGACATCGGCAACCCGCCATTCGGCCACTCCGGCGAAGACGCGATCCGACACTGGTTCCAGCAGGCTGCCGGGCGCGGCTGGTTGGACGCGATGAGTGATGCCGAGCGCGGCGACTTCCTGAACTTCGAAGGCAATGCCCAGGGCTTCCGGGTGCTCACGCAACTGGAGTATCACCAGTTCGACGGCGGCACCCGGCTGACCTACGCCACCCTCGGCACTTACCTGAAGTACCCGTGGACCGCGCGTCACGCCGACTCCCTCGGTTACAAAAAGCACAAGTTCGGTTGCTACCAGAGCGAACTGCCATTGCTCGAACAGATCGCCCACAAGCTGGGTCTGCCGCAACTCGAAGAACAGCGCTGGGCGCGCCATCCGCTGGTGTATCTGATGGAGGCGGCGGACGACATCTGCTACGCCTTGATCGATCTGGAAGATGGCCTGGAAATGGAGCTGCTGGATTACGCCGAAGTCGAGTCGCTGCTGCTCGGTCTGGTCGGCGATGACCTGCCTGAAACCTATCGCCAGCTCGGCCCGCAGGATTCGCGCCGGCGCAAACTGGCAATCCTGCGCGGCAAGGCCATCGAGCACCTGACCAACGCTGCGGCCCGCGCCTTCGTCGAACAACAGGACGCACTGCTGGCCGGTACACTGCCTGGGGATCTGGTGGAACACATGCACGGTCCGGCCAAGCGTTGCGTGCTGAACGCCAAGGACATCGCCCGCAAGAAAATCTTCCAGGACAAGCGCAAGACCCTGCACGAAATCGGCGCCTACACGACCCTGGAGATTTTGCTCAACGCCTTCTGCGGTGCGGCCCTGGAACAGCACAACGGCCGCACGCCGTCGTTCAAGAGCCGCCGGATCCTCGATCTGCTGGGCAACAATGCGCCGGATCCGCACGGCCCCTTGCACGCGTCGTTCCTGCGCATGATCGACTTCATCGCCGGCATGACCGACAGCTACGCCAGCGACATGGCGCTGGAAATGACCGGACGTTCCAGTCATTGACGCCTGCCGCCCGACCGATCTGCAATGGATCGGTCGGGTCTGGTGCAGTAGCGGCGAAAAGACAAGTCTTCCTTTTTTATAGTTTCAAGAAGACAGAAACAAACAACGAATAATAGCTTCAACCTTGACCGCACAAACTTTTCCTGCGCATCTGCCAAATTAATCAAGTACAACGCTGGAACATCTCACGCCTCTACCTACGTCAAACCTAGTTAACACGTAGTCTGATTCCTCTTTATTTGTAGGACTTCTCCTTGATTGCCGCTGACGCCCTGTCAGTTCATGCGTGCGTTCATTCATCTGAGCTAAGGTTCGCCCTTTATTTGCGCTCGTATGGGATTTGATTATGAACTCCGTTTTTATTGTCGACGATCACCCGGTCATCCGCCTCGCCGTTCGAATGCTGCTGGAGCATGAAGGTTATAAAGTCGTCGGAGAAACCGATAATGGTGTCGATGCCATGCAGATGGTTCGCGAATGCATGCCCGACTTGATCATCCTCGACATCAGCATTCCCAAGCTCGACGGCCTGGAGGTCCTGGCCCGCTTCAACTCCATGAGTTCGCCGTTCAAGACGCTGGTGCTGACCGCACAATGCCCGACCCTGTTCGGCATCCGCTGCATGCAGTCAGGTGCGTCGGGGTATGTGTGTAAACAGGAAGACTTGAGTGAACTGGTCAGTGCAATCAAAGCTGTGCTGTCCGGTTACAACTACTTTCCCAGCCAGGCTTTGAATCCTGTTCGTCACGATGATGTGCGCTATGTAGAACTTGAACTTTTCAAATCCGTCAATGACCGGGAACTGATGGTCCTGCAACTGTTTGCCCAAGGGCGCACCAACAAGGAAATTGCCAAAGGCATGTTTCTCAGCAATAAAACCGTCAGCACTTATAAAAAACGCCTGATGCAAAAACTGAAAGCCAAGTCCCTTGTAGAACTTATCGAAATGGCCAAACGTAACGCACTCGTGTGAGAGCCAACATGCCCCGTCGCTTAAAGAATTTTCTGATTGCATTGAGTGCATGCCTGAGTCTCAGCGCGCCTGTCACAGTTGCATCGCCTGGTTTTCAGGACTTTGCCCTGCTCGCGCGCTCGACCGATCGATCGCTACCGGTCTTGTTCGAGCCATCACAAGCGGCGTGGCTGCACACTCGCAAAGAGTTGATTCTGGGAGCCTCAGCTCCCGACTATCCGCCCTTCGACATGACCACCAGCGGTCACGACTTCGAGGGGTTCACGGCGGATTACGCCGGACTGATTGGCCAGGCGACCGGACTGCCGGTCAAGGTCAGGCGCTTCGCCTCGCGAGAAGCCGCGATCCGGGCATTGATCGACGGCAGCATCGACATCCTGGGTACGTCCAACGGTTTCGAAGCGGAGAACCCTGACATCGTGTTGTCACGACCCTATGCAGTCGACCAGCCGGTGCTGGTGACCCGCGAAGGCGAAACCCGCTCGCTGACCGAAGGCCTGGCCGGTCTGCGGCTGAGCATGCTCTATCACTACCTGCCGCTGGATGAGGTCAAGGCGATGTATCCCAAAGCCCTCATCACGTCCTATCCGTCCTACCAGAACGCAATCAACGCGGTCGCATTCGATCAGGCGGACGTATTTCTCGGCGACACCATCTCCACCCACTACATGATCAGCAAGGGTTACCTGAACAACATTCGCATGGCCAATTTCGGCAAGCACGAGGCCCACGGTTTCAGCTTCGCCGTGCATCGCAACAACGCGCAACTGACCGGCATCATCGACACCGTGCTCAAGGCTGTCCCGGGCAGCGAGCGCGAAAACATCGCCAAACGCTGGAGCGTCGGCAGCGACACACTGCTCACCGACCAGAAGCTGCAACTGACCCGACGCGAAGAACAATGGCTGAAAAAGCATCCGGTCGTAAGTGTTGTCGTCAACGAGGCCTTCGCTCCGCTGACGTTCTTCGACAGTGAAGGCAACTTTCGCGGCATCAGTGCCGACCTGCTCGAACTCATTCGCCTGCGCACCGGTCTGCGTTTCGAAATACGCCGCAGCCGCAGCGATGCCGAGATGATCAAGCAGATTGAAAATCACCAGGCCGACCTGATTGCCGCCCTGCTGCCCACCACCCAACGCGAAGAAACCCTGACCTTCAGCCGTCCCTACCTGGAAAACTCCTACGTGCTGTTGACCCGAAAAGCGGCCGACAGCCCGACACACCTGGGCCAGCTCAAACGCAAGCGGCTGGCGATTGCCCAAGGCAATCCGATGATCGAATATCTGCGCACCGAATTTCCGCGTATTCAGCTGATCGAAACGCCGGACACCTTCAGCGCCGTGGCACTGCTCGACGAAGGTCAGGTCGAGGGCGCCGTGAACTCGCTGGTCATCGCCAACTACTTCATTACTTCCCGCATCTTTGAACAGCCACTGCAGATCACCACCACCATCGGCACACGTCAGGCGGCTTTCTCGCTGGCAACCGCCCGGGACAACACGGAGCTGGGCTCGATCATCGACAAGACGCTGATGAGCATCACCCCCGAAGAACTGGGCATCATCAACGGGCGCTGGCGGGGATACTCGGGCGTTTCACAAGGCACCTGGCGCCAATACCAGCGTTTTTTCTATCAAGTGATCGGCGGCGCCTGCCTGCTGTTGCTGCTGTCGCTGTTGTGGAATGCCTACATGCGCCGCCAGATCAGACAACGCAAGGCGGCCGAACGGGCCTTGAATGACCAGCTGGAATTCATGGGCTCACTGGTCAACGGCACACCCCACCCCATCTACGTGCGTGACCGCCAGGGCGTCCTGCAAAGTTGCAATGACAGCTATCTCCAGGCGTTCAATGCCCGGCGCGAAGAGGTCATTGGCAAAAGCGTGATGCAGGGTGCATTGAACAATGCTTTCGAGGCCCTGACGTATCAGGCCGACTATCAGCGGGTAGTGGCCGAGGGTAAACCGCTGGTGCTCGACCGGCCCTTGCAGATCGGCAACCGGCACCTGACGATCTATCACTGGATCCTGCCGTACCGGGACTCCAGCGGTGAAGTCCAGGGAATCATCGGCGGCTGGATCGACATCAGTGAGCGCCGCGAACTGCTCGACGAACTTCGCGCAGCCAAGGAACGGGCAGACGATGCCAACCGGGCCAAGAGTACGTTTCTGGCGACCATGAGCCACGAGATCCGCACCCCGATGAACGCCGTGATCGGCATGCTCGAGTTGACGCTCAAGCGCATGGATCAGGCTCATCCGGATCGCTCGGGCATCGAAACGGCCTACCACTCCGCCAAGGACTTGCTGGGCCTTATCGGCGACATCCTGGACATTGCGCGCATCGAATCCGGGCGGCTGAGCCTGAACCCCGAACGAATCAACCTGATCGATACCGTCGGCTCGGTGGTCAGAATCTTCGAAGGTCTCGCCCGGCAAAAACAGCTCTCACTGACCGTGTCCGTCTCTCCCCCTGAACTGAATGTCGATGTACACCTCGACCCGCTGCGCTTCAAGCAGGTGCTGTCGAACCTGATCAGCAATGCCATCAAGTTCACCGAAGCAGGACACATCAGAATCACGCTGGATCTTCTACCCACGGATGACCCCGAACGCTCGGTGATGCAGTTGACCGTACAGGACAGCGGCATCGGGATCACGACGCAGGATCAGTCGCGCCTGTTCGAACCCTTCGCCCAGGCCGGCAACGGCGGGCAGCGAACCGTCGGTGGTGCGGGACTGGGGCTGGTCATCAGCCGCAACCTGTGCGAGATGATGGGTGGAAAACTGCGGTTGAGCAGCCTCCCCGGAATCGGCACTCAGGTCACTGTTTCTCTGCCGGTGGCGATCCTGCCTGCGCAAGTGGCGAGAGCTGAAGAGGAACCACAGATTCAGGCCCCCCTCATTCCGTTGACGGTTCTGGTGGTCGATGACCACCCGGCCAACCGGCTGCTGATGTGCCAACAGCTTGAATACCTCGGCCATCGTTTCTGTATCGCCGAAGATGGTTTGCGCGGGCTGGAACAATGGAAAAATGGCGAATTCGATCTGGTCATCGCCGATTGCAACATGCCCGTCATGAACGGTTACGAGCTGACCCGGGCGATTCGTCAGCACGAAAAAATCACCCGTCGTCCGGCCTGCACGGTGCTGGGGTTCACCGCCAATGCCCAGCCGGAGGAGATCCTGCGCTGCAAACAGGCCGGCATGAACGAGTGTCTGTTCAAACCCCTGAGCCTGAACAGCCTGAGCCAATGGGTCGACAGTATTCAGCCGCTGTTCCGTGCGCCGGTGTTCAATCTGCAAGGGTTCACGCTGCTGACCGGTGGCAACCCGTCCCAGACTCACCGCTTGCTGGCAGAACTGCTCAACAGCAGTCGTCTTGACCGGCAGGAATTGCAGGCCCTGTCCCTCACCCGGGATCCTCCCGCGCTGGCCGTCATCGCCCACAAGATCAAGGGCGCCGCGCGCATTGCCCAGGCCTCGCGCCTGATCGACAGCTGCGATGCACTTGAGCTGGCGTGCCTGCAAGCGCAGCCGGGGGATGAGATCGAGCGTCGCTGCCAGGCCAGCCGTCTCGCCATCCTGGAACTGGAGCAGGCACTGGAACAGCAACTGAACCGGATCAGCGAGAGCAAAGTGACCGGGGCTTAACTATGCTTGGACGCTGAGCAGTGTGCTTACCTACACGGAGAGTCCGCAATGCCCAGCCCACTGCGCCCGGAACAACGCCGGTTTCCGCTGCATGTGCACATCAGCGTCATGTTCACTTTTCTGCTGTTGCTCACCGGGGTGGTGCTGGGTCTGTTCAACTATCGACAGACCACACAGATCATCCTGTCGAGCAGCGAAAAACTGTTCAACCGCATCGAACAGGATGTGCGCCTTGATCTGCAGGCCACTTATGAACCGATTCGACACCTGCTGAGCCTGCTGGCGGAGCCCCCCGCCGCCCGCTCTTCCGGCCTCGAACAGCGCCTGGCGCTGCTAAAGCCGTTCAGCCAGTCCCTGACGGACAACCCGGATCTGGCCTCGCTGTACCTGGGTTATGGCAACGGCGATTTTTTCATGGTTCGTCCTTTGCGCACGCCGGCGCTGAAAACCCTGCTCAAGGCACCGGACGCCGCGGCGTTTCAGGTCTGGAGCATCGAACACGACGCCAGCGGTCAGGCGCATTCGCAGTCGCTGTTCTTCGACCAGGCACTGTCTCCGGTCGGCCGGCAGGACAACCCCGACGATCCTTATGATCCTCGCAGCCGCGCCTGGTACATCAACGCGCGGCAACAGACCGAACAGATCACCACCGAACCCTACGTCTTTTTCTCCACCCACAACGTCGGCACGACGCTGGCCCGACGCAGCGGTGATGACGCGGTGATCGGCGCCGACCTGACCCTCGACGCACTCTCCGCAACCCTGATCAAACACGTGGTGACACCGGCCACGGAAATCGTCCTGTTCGACGCCGAAGGCAACGCCGTGGCCTACCCCGACAGCAGCCGGCTGATCGTCGATGACCGTACGGCGCGTCTGGCCAAGGCTGCCGACTTGAGCCCCGCCCTTGGCGCCTTGTTGTCCGGCCATCAGGGCAATCGGCTCAAGGCCGACGGCCGACTATGGATCGTCGCCCGCAGCCAGTTGCAGGAAGGCGGGCCGAAAGGTTTGCAGATGGCGTTGCTGGTGCCGGAGGACGAGTTGCTGGTCGACGCCTATCGCATGCGCTGGCAAGGCGCGCTGATCACCTTGGCCACCCTGCTGTTGTGCCTGCCGCTCGGGTGGCTGATCTCGCGGATTCTGGTCAAGCCGCTGCATGCGCTGGTCAAGGAGGCCGATGCGATTCGCAGTTTCGATTTCAATTTTCCCGTGACCCGTCGATCACCGGTGCTGGAGGTCGACCAGTTGAGTCTGTCGATGGCCCGCATGAAAGACACGCTGGCCAGTTTCTTCCGGATCACCGACAGCCTGACCGCCGAAACCCGCTTCGCCCCGTTGCTGCAACGAGTCCTGTTCGAGACCGCGCAGATCGCCCAGGCCCAGGCGGGCCTGATTTATCTTCGCGAAAATGATGGCAACCGGATGGAGCCCTACGGACTGGTGGTGGATGGCGCGTCACAAGCCCTGGCCGCGTTCGATATTCAGGGGCGCAATCTTGACGCTACTCAGGGCCCCGAATGGTTTCGGGAACTGGCGAACGCCAACACCGTCGTGAGCAATCTGGGTTTCGAACAGGCCACCGACCTGCAGAAAGTGCTGCTGGCCATGGAGTCGCCGAGGGTTCATCTGATCGGTATCCGCCTGCATAACCGGCACAACGAGACCGTCGGCCTGCTGGTGCTGCTGATCAATGACAGCGGCACGGCGAGTGATCTGGAAAAGCTGCGGCCCGACCGCATTGCCTTCCTGCAAGCGGTGTCCGGGGCAGCGGCGGTGAGTATCGAAAGCCAGCGCCTGCAAGCCCGGCAGAAGCAACTGCTGGATGCGTTCATTCAACTGCTGGCCGGCGCCATCGATGCCAAGAGTCCTTATACCGGCGGGCATTGCCAGCGCGTGCCGGAGCTGACCCTGATGCTCGCCCATGCCGCCGCAGCCAGTGAGGCGCCCGCCTTCAGCGATTATCAGCCGAACGAAGACGAATGGGAGGCCCTGCACATCGCCGCCTGGCTGCACGATTGCGGCAAGGTCACGACCCCGGAATACGTGGTCGACAAAGCCACCAAACTGGAAACCCTGAACGATCGCCTGCACGAAATCCGCACCCGCTTCGAAGTGCTCAAGCGCGATGCCTGGGTCAGCTACTGGCAAGCCCTGGCCATGGGCGGCGAAGAGCGGCAACTGGCCGAGCTGCGCGACGCAACCCTGACGGCACTGGATGATGATTTTGCATTCGTCGCCCACTGCAATCTGGGCAGTGAAGCGATGGCCGAGGCCGACCTGCAACGCCTGCAAGGCATCGCGCAACGCCCATGGACGCGTACGCTGGATGATCGGCTGGGCCTGTCATGGGAAGAGAACCGGCGTCAGTCACGCACCCTGGCACCGACCTTACCGGTCACCGAAACGTTGCTGGCAGACAAGCCGGAGCATCTGCTGGAGCGCGCCGAGGGCGAGTTGATTCCCGAGGACAATCCGTGGGGCTTCAAGCTCGACGTCCCGCCGTACAAATACAATCGCGGCGAGCTGTACAACCTGAGCATTCCCCGGGGCACCCTGACCCGCGAAGAACGCTACATCATCAACCATCACATGGTGCAGACGATCCTGATGCTCAGCCACCTGCCCTTCCCCGGGCATCTGAACAGCGTCGCGGAAATCGCCGGCGGGCATCACGAAAAGATGGATGGCACCGGCTATCCCAAGCGCCTGAAACGCGAGGACATGAGCCTTCCGGCGCGCATGATGGCGATTGCCGATATTTTCGAAGCCCTGACCGCCGCCGACCGCCCGTACAAAAAAGCCAAGTCCCTCAGTGAAGCGCTGGGGATCATGGCCACCATGTGCCGTGAAGCGCACATCGATGCCGAGCTGTTCGGACTGTTCATCCGCGATGGCGTGTATTTGCAGTACGCCACGCGGTTTCTCGATCCACGGCAGATCGATGCCGTGGACCCGGCGGCCGTGCTGCTCAAGGCAGGCCTTACGGCGTGATCAGCAGTCGGTCAGACGCAGGAAGATCGCCGCCAGTTGTTCGATCCCGGCCTGATCGTCGGCACCGAAACGCGCAAGCTTCGGGCTGTCGAGGTCGAGCACGCCGATCAGGCGACCGTCCTTGACCAATGGCACGACCAGCTCGCTGTTCGACGCGCTGTCGCAAGCGATATGGCCAGGAAACGCGTGAACGTCCTCGACCCGTTGCGTCTGCAGGCTGGCAGCCGCCGCGCCGCACACACCGCGACCGAACGGAATGCGCACGCAGGCGATCTGGCCCTGGAACGGGCCGAGCACCAGCTCTTCGTTGCGATTGAGGTAGAAACCGGCCCAGTTCAGGTCATCGAGCTGGTTGAACAGGAACGCCGAAAACTGCGCGGCGTTGGCGATGAAATCGCGCTCGTCCGCCAGCAGCGATTCCAGTTGCGCGGCCAACATGCCATAGCCTTCGAGGCCCTGGCCGCTCTGTTGCAAATCAATCATGCCTTGTGCTCCAACAATTTCAGTCCCACCCAGTAACGGGCGAATTGGTACGCGCAACGTCCGTTGCGGTTGCCACGGCCGGTTGCCCAGCGCACGGCGAGAATGTCCAGTTGTTCGTCGCGCTCCCAGCTCAGGCCGGCCTTGGCGGCCAACTGGCCGATCCAGTGTTCGACGACGTTTAGGAAATGTTCCTGGGTAAACGGATAGAACGACAGCCACAGGCCGAAGCGATCCGAGAGCGCGATCTTGTCTTCAACCGCCTCGCTCGGATGCAGCTCGCCATCGACGCGCTTCCAGTTTTCGTTGTCGCTTTCCTTTTCCGGCACCAGATGGCGACGGTTGGAAGTGGCGTACAGCAACACGTTGTCCGGCGCCTGTTCGAGCGAACCGTCCAGCACGCTTTTCAGCACGCGATAGTCGCCTTCGCCGGACTCGAACGACAGGTCGTCGCAGAACAGCACAAAACGCTGCGGCAGCTTGGCGATCTGCTCCACCACCCGTGGCAGGTCTGCCAGGTGATCGCGTTCGATTTCGATCAGGCGCAAACCGGCCTTGGCATGCTCTGCCAGCAGCGCGCGGACCAGCGACGATTTACCGGTACCGCGCGAACCCCACAGCAGCGCATGGTTGGCCGGCATGCCATCGAGGAATTGCTGAGTGTTGCGGCCCAGTTGCTCCAGCTGGCGGTCGACGCCGATCAGGTCCGACAGGCGCATGTCGAGGCTGACTTCCAGCGGCAGCAAATAACCGCTGCGACCGTCACGCTGCCAGCGTGCGGCCAGGCAGGTACCCCAGTCGATGACCGGGCGTGGAGCCGGCAGCAGTGGTTCGATTCGCGCCAGAACCGACTCGGCGCGCTCAAGAAAAGCATTCAATCGGGAATCCACGTCTTCTCCTCGGGCTCGTTCACAGTGATGATGGCGGTGCAGCGACGACAGACAGCGTCCGAAACCTGTCCCGGGCCTTGTTACAAGGCGCTTCGGGAACCCCGGAATCCGTGCATGATCGACTATGCTTGAGCAGCGAAGGGAAACGGAAGTGGTTCAACACCCCATGGATATCAAATTCACCCACCGGCTGTCGTACAAACAGGCCCGGCTTACCGTGCTGGTCGGGTTCATTCTGGGCACGCTGCTCAGCCTGCTGCAAATCGGCATCGATTATGCCAGTGAAGACGCGTCCATCAACCGTGAAATCCTGTCTTTGCTGGAAATCAGCCATAACCCGGCCTCGCGCATCGCCTACAACATCGATGCCGAACTGGCGCAGGAACTGACCCTGGGCCTGCTGCGCTCGCCGGCGATCATTTCCGCACAACTGACCGACAACAATCAGACGGTGCTGGCCAACGTCAAACGCCCGGAGCTGCAAAGCGGCTACCGGATGATCAGCGACTTCCTGTTCGGCGCCAAACGCCAGTTCGAAGACCGCCTCTACCTCGATCACTTGCCCAACGAATCCCTCGGCACCCTGCGCCTGGAAGTCGACACCTACGCGTTCGGCAGCCGCTTCCTGCGCCGGGCCGAGGTCACGCTGCTCAACGGGTTTGCCCGCAGCCTGATTCTCACCGGGATCCTGCTCGCGCTGTTCTACGTGATGCTGACCAAACCGCTGGTGCGGGTGATTCGCGAACTCAGCGGCCGCGACCCGCGCAGCGCCGAGCCGACCACCCTGGAATGTCCGGGGGGGCACGCCAACGACGAGATCGGCGTGCTGGTCAAAGTTGCCAACCAGCAGTTCGAAAACATCGCCACGGAAATCCAGCAGCGGCGCAATGCGGAAAACCGCCTCACCGACTACCTCGCGCAACTCGAAGACATCGTGTCCGCGCGTACCGCCGAGCTCAAGGCGATCAACGCGCGGCTCAGCCAGTCCAACCAGGAACTCGAAGTGGCCCGCAGCACGGCACTGGACATGGCCGAAGCGCGTTCGGCCTTTCTCGCCAACATGAGCCACGAGATCCGCACCCCGCTCAACGGCCTGCTCGGGATGATCGCCCTGTCGCTCGACGGCCCGCTCAACGCCGAACAGCAGCAACAACTGTCGATCGCCCACGACTCGGGCAAAGTGCTGGTAGAGCTGCTCAACGATATTCTCGACCTGTCGAAATTCGATGCCGGGCAACTGGAACTCGAACACATTCCGTTCGATCTCGGCTCGCTGATCGAAGACACCGCCAACCTGCTGTCGCAGAACGCAGCGCCGAGCGTTGAACTGACTTGCCTGATCGATCCGTACTTCCCGGCGCTGGTACTCGGCGATCCGACCCGGGTCAGGCAGATCGTCAGCAACCTTCTGTCCAATGCGCTGAAATTCACCCGTTTCGGTCGGGTCGATGTGCGCTTGTCCACCTGGAAGGACGGCGTCCGGATCGAAGTCTGCGACACCGGCATCGGTATCGCCCAGGAAGCGCAGGTGAAGATATTCCAGCCGTTCACCCAGGCGGGTGCCGGCATCACCCGCCAATACGGCGGCACCGGGCTCGGGCTGGCATTGACCTACAACCTTTGCGAAGCGATGCAGGGGCGCCTGACCATCAGCTCCGAAGTGGGTTTCGGCAGTCAGTTCTGCGCCGAACTGCCACTGCCCTGCCACACCCGCGCGGTGATTCCGCCACCGTTGCACGGCAAGGTGCTGGCGATCACCAACGCGGTCAGCGGGCTGGCGGAGCTGCTGGAAAGTCTGCTGCCGGTCTGGGGGCTGACCTACGAACAACGAACCCTCGACGACCCACTGCTCGGCCTGTCCCCCGACGTCATCATCACCGACTGCCCGGAATGCCTTTTCGGCCTGCGCCCGGCGATGACGGCACCGATTCTGCTGGTGACCGCTTATGGCAGCTTCATGCCGGGTGAAGAAGCCACCGCCCTCGCCCCGTTGCAGCAGCAGGCCCGACCGCTGGCTCGCAACGCGCTGTATCAGAATCTGCGCCGGACACTGTTGCCGGACCTCACCACCATCGACCGCGCACGCCTCGAAAACGTGCCGTCGCAGCGGCGCGGTCGGGTGCTGTTGGTGGAGGACAACCCGGTCAACCAGTTGGTGGCCAAGGGCATGCTGGGCAAACTCGGCTGCGACGTTGTAGTCGCCGCCCATGGCGTGGAAGCGCTGGATCAGCTGGAACACGACGAATTCGATCTGGTGCTGATGGACTGCAATATGCCGGTGATGGACGGCTACGAAGCCAGCCGCCAGATCCGCCAAAGCGGACGCTGGCCGCATCTGCCGATCGTCGCCCTGACCGCCAACGCCATGTCCGAGGAACGCGAACGTTGCCGGGCGGCGGGCATGAGCGACTACCTGGCCAAGCCGTTCCGCCGTGAAGAGCTGGCGGCGCTGCTGGACCAGTGGATTCCGACTACGACAGTGCTTTGATCTGCCCCAGCAGGTGATCGAGACCGTCGCGCAAGTCATTGAGCCGGTCCAGATCCACCCCGCTGTCGCACAACAGCCGCGCCTTCAACGGCCCGACCTGTTCACGCAGCGTCTGCCCTTGCGGCGTTAGGCTCAGATGAACCTCACGCTCGTCACGGGCCGAGCGCTGACGCTGGACCAGTTGCAGTTGCTCCAGACGCTTGAGCAACGGCGTCAGCGTGCCGGAATCCAGTGCCAGACGCTCACCCAGCGCCTTGACCGTCGGTTGCTCCGGCGCGGTTTGCTGCCATTCCCACAACACCAGCATCGCCAGGTATTGCGGGTAGGTCAGGCCAAGCTGATCGAGCATCGGTTTGTAGGCACGGATCACCGCCCGCGATGCGGCATACAACTTGAAGCACAGCTGACTGTCGAGCTTCAGCGAATCGGCGGACAGGCTGTTCATTTGAGCAGGGCTTCGATCTCGCGGCTCAGATCCTGCGGCTTGGTGGCCGGGGCGAAGCGCTTGACCAACTGGCCGTCCTTGCCGATCAGGAACTTGGTGAAATTCCACTTGATGCCCTGAGAGCCCAGCACGCCTGGCGCGCGTTTCTTCAACTGCACGAACAGTGGATGCGCGCCGTTACCATTGACTTCGATCTTCTTGAACAGCGGGAAGCTGACACCGTAGTTCAGCTCGCAGAACTCGCTGATGGCGCCCTCGTTGCCCGGCTCCTGCTTGCCGAACTGATTGCACGGGAAGCCCAGCACCACCAGGCCCTGATCCTTGTAGGTCTGCCACAGTTCCTCAAGGCCTTTGTACTGCGGCGTGAAACCGCATTTGCTGGCGGTGTTGACCACCAGCACTGCCTTGCCGGCGAAATCGGCGAGGGTCTTCTGCTCGCCTTTGATGGTGGTGCACGGAATGTTCAGCAGGTTATCGCTCATGGTGCGCACTCTTGAAAAATGGGTAGACGGCAAAAATAGCGAGCAATTGAATTGTGTGCAATTTAATTATTCGAAAGGCGACCCATGGATCGCCCGTATCGGTTACTCGCGCGGCACCAGGTCCAGGCACACCGAGTTGATGCAGTAACGCAGGCCGGTCGGCGGCGGACCGTCAGGGAATACGTGGCCCAGGTGCGCATCGCACTTGGCGCATTTCACTTCGGTGCGGATCATGCCGTGGCTGGTGTCACGGATTTCGGTCATGGCGCTCTCGCCGATCGGCGCGTAGAAGCTTGGCCAGCCGCAACCGGAATCGAATTTGGTCTTGGAATCAAACAATGGCTCGTTGCAGCAGACGCAGTGATAGACACCGTCAGTCTTGGTGGCGTTGTATTTACCGGAGAACGGTCGCTCGGTAGCACTGAGACGGCACACGTTGTATTGCTCGGGGTCGAGCATCGCCCGCCATTCTTCCAGGGTCTTTTCAATCTTTTCCATCATCACACCTCAGCGGCTGAAAAAGCCCGATCTGTACCTTTTCCACGGATCGGGCGGCACGTATGATTGCGCCTCGTCACACGCCAGTCTGGCAGCGGGTTCCTGCGCATTCAAACGGATTGTTGGAAACCGCCGCTCGAGACACTTGCCTGTGTGAAGACGCAGGATTCCCAGCACGGTTGTCCACCCGCCGCCTGGATCGTTCATTTTCGGGATCACATCGCCATGCAGTTCAGCAAATCGAACAAGCTCGCCAACGTCTGCTACGACATTCGCGGCCCGGTGCTCAAGCACGCCAAACGCCTGGAAGAGGAGGGCCATCGCATCCTCAAGCTGAACATCGGCAACCCGGCGCCCTTTGGTTTCGAAGCGCCGGACGAAATTCTCCAGGATGTGATCCGCAACCTGCCGACCGCCCAGGGCTACAGCGATTCCAAAGGCCTGTTCAGCGCGCGCAAGGCGGTGATGCAGTACTACCAGCAAAAGCAGGTCGAAGGTGTCGGCATCGAAGACATCTACCTGGGCAACGGCGTGTCCGAGCTGATCGTGATGTCGCTGCAGGCACTGCTCAACAACGGCGACGAAGTGCTGGTGCCGGCGCCGGACTACCCGCTGTGGACCGCTGCCGTGAGCCTGGCCGGCGGTAACGCGGTGCATTACCTGTGCGATGAGGGCGCCGACTGGTTCCCGGACCTGGCCGACATCAAGGCCAAGATCACCCCGAACACCAAGGCGATGGTGATCATCAACCCGAACAACCCGACCGGCGCGGTGTATTCGAAGGAAGTGCTGCTCGGCATGCTGGAACTGGCCCGTCAGCACAACCTGGTGGTGTTCTCCGACGAGATCTACGACAAGATCCTCTACGACGACGCCGTGCACATCTGCACCGCTTCGCTGGCCCCGGATCTGCTGTGCCTGACCTTCAACGGTCTGTCCAAATCGTATCGCGTGGCCGGTTTCCGTTCCGGCTGGATCGCCATTTCCGGGCCGAAACACAACGCCCACAGCTACATCGAAGGCATCGACATGCTGGCCAACATGCGCCTGTGCGCAAACGTGCCGAGCCAGCATGCGATTCAGACCGCTCTGGGTGGCTATCAGAGCATCAATGATCTGGTGCTGCCGCAAGGTCGCCTACTGGAACAACGCAACCGTACCTGGGAATTGCTCAACGACATTCCCGGCGTGAGCTGCGTGAAGCCGATGGGCGCGCTGTACGCGTTCCCGAAGATCGACCCGAAAGTCTGCCCGATCCACAACGACGAGAAGTTCGTGCTCGACCTGCTGCTCTCCGAGAAGCTGCTGGTGGTGCAAGGCACGGCGTTCAACTGGCCGTGGCCTGACCACTTCCGCGTGGTCACCCTGCCGCGGGTCGATGACCTGGACATGGCCATCGGTCGCATCGGCAACTTCCTCAAGTCCTACCGCCAGTAACCGGCGCTCAGTGCGCAACGGCCCGAACGTTGCGCACTGTCTGATTCAGCAACACTTCTGCTCCGCCCCTCCTCCAGCACCTTCTACACTTTCGACTCATACGAATCATGCGTGCCTGACGCAATGAGACCGGGTGCCGCGTGCCTGTCATCCATAGCGGATCCGGCGGTGGGAAATGTCCCATGCCCGACGAATCCGGTGTAGGACACAGTTTGAAATAGTCACTCGGTTGAATCGCCAGGTGCCGCACCTTATATACCCCGCAGTACGCTACATCTTTAGCTTGAGGAGATTTCTACAACCATGATGCGCATCCTGCTGTTTTTGGCCACTAACCTGGCGGTCGTGCTGATAGCCAGCATCACCCTGAGCCTTTTCGGCTTCAACGGGTTCATGGCGGCCAACGGGGTTGATCTCAACCTCAGTCAGCTGCTGGTCTTCTGTGCAGTCTTTGGTTTCGCCGGCTCCCTGTTCTCGCTGTTCATCTCCAAGTGGATGGCGAAGATGAGCACCAGCACCCAGATCATCACCCAGCCACGCACCCGCCACGAACAATGGCTGCTGCAAACCGTCGAGCAACTGTCCCGGGAAGCCGGGATCAAGATGCCTGAAGTCGGGATTTTCCCGGCCTACGAAGCCAACGCCTTCGCTACCGGCTGGAACAAGAACGACGCACTGGTCGCGGTCAGCCAGGGCTTGCTCGAACGTTTCAAGGAAGATGAAGTGCGGGCCGTGCTGGCCCACGAGATCGGTCACGTGGCCAACGGCGACATGGTCACCCTGGCGCTGATCCAGGGCGTGGTGAACACCTTCGTGATGTTCTTTGCACGAATCATCGGCAACTTCGTCGACAAGGTGATCTTCAAGAACGAAGAAGGCCAGGGCATGGCCTACTACATCGCGACCATCTTCGCCGAGCTGGTGCTGGGTATTCTGGCCAGCGCGATCGTGATGTGGTTCTCGCGTAAACGTGAGTTCCGTGCTGACGATGCCGGTGCACGCCTGGCCGGTACGGGCGCGATGATCAACGCATTGCAACGTCTGCGCGCCGAACAGGGCCTGCCGGTGCACATGCCTGACACCCTGAACGCCTTCGGCATCAACGGTGGCATCAAACAAGGGTTCGCCCGCATGTTCATGAGCCACCCGCCGCTGGAAGAGCGTATCGACGCCCTGCGTCGTCGCGGTTGATCAAACCGGCGCACCAACCAAAAGGCCCGCAGTGATGCGGGCCTTTTTTTTGCCTGTCGATTACTGTCCGGAAATCCGGTAAACCCGTTCCTCCAGCCGCGTAACGCCGGCCTGCACGAACTTCCAGCTGTCACCGAGTACATCCTGCTCTTCCAGCATCTCGACGCGCCAGGTACTGCCCAGCAAACGCTGCACTTCGGCATCGTCTACGGAAAATGGCGGCCCGGGCATCTGCGACTGGTCATAATTCAGCGTCACCAACAGCCCTCGGCATATCGGCAAAAGTCCCTGCAAGTGCGCCGCATAACGCTCGCGCATCGCTGGCGGCAAGGCAATCACTGCCGCCCGGTCATACAGCGCGGTGCAACCGGCCACATCAGCCGCCGTCAGCGAAAAGAAATCCCCGCACCACAACTCGATCGCGCCAGCGCGATAAACCTTGAAGTCGCCCTGCTCGCTCACCTGCGCCTGCAATTGCTGCTCAAGAAAGAAGTCTTCCACGGCCTTTTCCGACAGCTCGACGCCGAGCACCTGATGACCAAGGCCGGCAAGCCACAGCAGATCCAGACTTTTACCGCACAACGGCACCAGCACACGCGCTTGCGCCGGGATGGCCAGATCGGGCCAGTGCCGCTGCAAATACGGGTTCACCTCAGGCTGGTGAAAGCCGATCTGGTTCGATTCCCACTTCTTGTGCCAAAACTCCGGCTGCATGCATCCTCCTAAGAATTCGATCAAAAGGCGTTAAAACTTATATTGGAATTAGATCAATGAACTGACTGAAGATGAGCCATCTTAACGCTCAGGAACCCTTCCATGTTTCCCAGCCTGTTTATCTCTCACGGCTCGCCCATGCTGGCGCTGGAGCCCGGCGCCAGCGGCCCGGCCCTGGCGCGGCTGGCGGCCGAACTGCCACGCCCGAAAGCCATCGTCATCGTTTCCGCCCATTGGGAAAGCCATGAGCTGCTGGTCAGCAGCCATGCGCAACCGGAAACCTGGCATGACTTCGGTGGCTTCCCCCGTGCGCTGTTTGAAGTTCAGTACCCGGCACCGGGCAATCCGCAACTGGCCCGCGAGGTTGCCGACCTGCTGACCGCCAACGACCTGCCCGCACGTCTCGATCCACAACGACCGTTCGATCACGGCGTGTGGGTTCCGCTCTCGCTGATGTACCCGCAAGCCGACATCCCGGTGGTCCAGGTTTCCCTGCCCAGCCGTGGCGGCCCGGCGTTGCAGAACCGCGTCGGTCAAGCGCTGGCCAGTCTGCGCGAACAGGGCATTCTGTTGATCGGCTCCGGCAGCATCACCCACAACCTGCGGGAACTGGACTGGCACGCCGGCCCGGAAAGCGTCGAGCCGTGGGCCCGGGATTTCCGCGACTGGATAGTCGACAAGCTCGCCGCCAACGACGGAGCCGCCCTGCACGATTACCGCCAGCAGGCACCGAACGCCGTACGCAGCCATCCGAGTGACGAGCACCTGTTGCCGCTGTACTTCGCCCGCGGCGCTGGCGGTGAATTCAGCATTGCGCATCAAGGTTTCACTATGGGCGCGCTGGGCATGGACATCTATCGCTTCGGCTGATGCCTAAATCGCAGGCAAAAAAAATCCCCGAACCAGTCGGGGATTTTTTATGTTCGATCAATCAGCCCAGAGGCGGATCAATCTTCGCGGTAGCGACGCAGTTTCAGCTGCTTGCCGGCAACGCGAGTGTCCTTCAGCTTGGTCAGGAGTTTGTCCAGACCATCTTCCGGCAGCTCGACGAGGCTGAAGCTGTCACGCACCTGGATGCGACCGATGGCTTCACGTGCCAGACCACCTTCGTTGAGGATGGCGCCCAGCAGGTTTTTCGCCGCGATACCGTCACGCGCGCCCAGCGCGGTACGGCAACGGGCACGGCCTTCGCCCAATGGCATCGGAGCACGACGCTCGCGGTCACCACGGTCCGGACGATCACCGGAACGCTCAGGACGGTCGCCACGTGGAGCGCTGTTCGGCACCAGTGGACGTTCCTTCTCGATCGCTGCCAGGTTCAGCGCCTGACCATTGGTGGCCTTGCGCAGCAGTGCGGCAGCCAGGGCACGCGGGGTGCAACCGATGTCGGCGGTCAGGCGATCCAGCAGATCACCGTGAGTCGATTCGGCGTCAGCCACCAGTGGCGACAGGCTGTTGGTCAGTTTCTTGATGCGGGCATCGAGAACGGCCTGGGCGTCCGGCAGACGCACTTCGGCAACTTTCTGACCGGTCACACGCTCGATCACTTGCAGCATGCGGCGCTCACGCGGAGTCACCAGCAGCAGCGCGCGGCCTTCGCGACCGGCACGGCCGGTACGGCCGATACGGTGCACGTAGGATTCCGGATCGTACGGCATGTCCACGTTGAACACGTGGGTGATGCGCGGAACGTCCAGACCACGGGCGGCTACGTCGGTCGCTACAACGATGTCCAGACGGCCATCTTTCAGCGAGTCGATGACGCGCTCACGCTGGTTCTGGGCGATGTCGCCGTTCAACGCTGCGGCTTTGTAGCCTTTGGCGTCGAGGGCGCTGGCCAGATCCAGGGTCGCTTGCTTGGTGCGCACGAACATGATCAGAGCGTCGAAATCTTCCACTTCCAGCAAGCTGAGAACGGCAGAAGTCTTCTGGTCAGCGTGAACCAACAGGTGAGCCTGTTCGATCGCGGTAACGGTCTGGGTCTTGCTCTGGATCTTCACGTGCTTTGGATCGCGCAGGTGACGCTCGGCGATGGCACGGATCGATTGCGGCAGGGTCGCCGAGAACAATACGGTCTGACGGGTTTCCGGCATGGCCTTGAAGATGACTTCGAGGTCGTCCATGAAGCCCAGTTTGAGCATTTCGTCTGCTTCGTCGAGAACCAGGTGGTTCACGGTCTGCAGCACTTTTTCGTCGCGACGCAGGTGGTCGCACAGACGGCCCGGAGTGGCGACAACGATCTGTGCGCCATTACGGATTGCTTTCAATTGTGGGCCCATCGGCGCGCCGCCGTAGACAGCCACAACAGTCACGCCCGGCATTTGCTTGGCGTAGGTTTCGAAAGCGGTTGCAACTTGCAGCGCCAACTCACGAGTTGGGGCCAGGATCAGAGCTTGCGGCTCGCGCTTGGACGGATCAATGCGGTGCAGGATAGGCAGGGCAAAGGCAGCGGTTTTACCGGTACCGGTTTGCGCCTGACCAATCATATCGTGACCGGCGAGGATGATCGGGATCGACTGCTGCTGAATGGCCGAAGGCTCTTCATAGCCGGTAGCGACTACTGCAGCGACAATATTGGGATGAAGTTCAAGAGCGGCGAAGCCGCCGATTTCCTGGGTCATGGGTCTGCCTCTAAGTGCATCCGCAAAGACCCATGCTCCAAAGCTGCACATGCCGTGTTGAGACTCAAGAGTCGCCCTGGCAGCTTTGTCGGCGGGGATTTGCGAAAACGAATGAATGAAAAAGAATCGTCAAGGAAGAGCCCGCAGTGCGGACGTGCAGCCGAAGCTGACTTCGGGGAATTGCGCTACCTAAACGCGGCCCGGTTAAAGGCCGGCGCGCACTATACCGGAATTTGCCCAAAAAGGGAGCTTTTTTTATCGGCGAAATACAGTTGTCACCGCTGTGTAACGGGGTTTTGCGGATAATCGGGCAAAGGTCTATTTTTCAAAGACCCCGGCCCTGCGGGCGATGGCGCTTAAACGATTCACCGACGTGCGGCATCTGGTCGCTGCACCCTTTCTTCCCCGCGAGGAAACACCCATGAATCAGCCCTGCCCCGGCCGCGTGAGCCGTGCGCGCCACGGTCACGTGCATTTGATCGGCCTGGACCGCGCCGCCAAGCGCAATGCCTTCGACCTCGACCTGCTCAACGACCTGGCCCTGGCCTACGGCGAATTCGAGGCCGACAGTGACGCGCGGGTAGCGGTGGTGTTCGGGCATGGCGAGCATTTCACCGCCGGGCTCGATCTGGTCAATGCCAGTTCTGCCCTCGCCCAGGGCTGGCAGGTTCCCCCCGGTGGTTGCGATCCCTGGGGCGTGTTCGTCGGGCCACGGGTCAGCAAACCGGTGATCGTGGCGGCGCAGGGTTATTGCCTGACCATCGGAATCGAATTGATGCTCGCTGCCGACATCAACCTGTGCGCGAGCAACACTCGATTTGCGCAGATGGAAGTACAGCGCGGGATCTTTCCGTTCGGCGGTGCGACATTGCGGTTTCATCAGATCGCCGGTTGGGGCAACGCGATGCGCTGGCTCCTGACCGGTGACGAGTTCGATGCCCATGATGCGCTACGCCTGGGCCTGGTGCAGGAAGTCATGGCCAGCGAGGATCTGCTGCCGCGTGCCATCGAACTGGCCGAACGGATTGCCCGACAGGCGCCGCTGGGCGTGCAGGCGACACTGATGTCGGCGCGTCAGGCGCGCTATGAAGGCGAGACCGCAGCGGCGCAAAGCTTGCCGCCGCTGGTGAAGAAGTTGCTGGCCACTGAAGACGCCAAGGAAGGTGTGCGCTCGCTGGTGGAGCGCAGACCGGGGGTTTTCAAAGGTCTTTGAAGATCAGGTCGCTGGACGGATGCAGTTGATCAGCGTCTGCAACGAGTAACCGAGCTTCGGCGCCAGCGCTTCAGCCCGGGCGGTCAGCGCCTGCATGTCCAGCACCTGATCGAGATCCGCCGGCACGATCAGAATCACGTTGCCCTCCTTCACCGGCAGTTCCCAGTAATGCCGGTGATAGAGGCCACGCAGCAGCGCCGCGCCCAAGGGTTTACCGTCATCGGTGGCCCATTGGTTGATCACCAGCCAGCCGCCAGGATTCAGACGCTTCTGACAGTCACCGAGGAAATTCCACGCAAGGTGCCCGGCACCGGGGCCGACATCGGTGTACAGGTCAACGAAGATCAGATCCGCAGGTTCAGCGGTCGGCAGCAGTTCGAGGGCATCGCCAACGCGGATGTATAGCCGTGGATCGTCATCCAGCCCGAGGTATTCGATGGCCAGACGCGGTACATCCGGGCGCAGCTCGATGGCTTCGACGTCTTCCAGCGGCAGGAACTTGAGGCAGGCCTGGGTCAGCGTTCCCGCGCCCAGCCCGAGAAACAGTGCGCTCTCCGGTTGCTCGTGGCATAGCGCGCCGATCAGCATCGCCCGGGTGTAGTCGT
Organism: Pseudomonas sp. B37(2017); assembly: GCF_002112885.1. Classification (NCBI taxonomy): domain Bacteria; kingdom Pseudomonadati; phylum Pseudomonadota; class Gammaproteobacteria; order Pseudomonadales; family Pseudomonadaceae; genus Pseudomonas; species Pseudomonas sp. B37(2017). Next base: position 106,690 of record NZ_NEIX01000005.1, read on the forward strand.
ACTCCAGCCAGCTCGGGTCGGCGGTAAACACGCAGCTTTGCTCGATGGCATCGCCGAACTCCAGAAAGCGGTAGTCGGCCACTTCCAGCACGCGAATCACGCCGAACTCATCCTGTACCTCGGCGAGCAACAGCTCGACGCGCTCCTCAGTCATTTCGTCTCCTGGTGGTCACCGGGCGCGGTGACGCGATGGCACCGCTGTGGTGCCGTGGCAAAGCGGCGATTGTCGGCGAAGCGGCGGGAGCAGGTCACGCACTAATTGCTGCTAACATGGCCGTCCGTGCGTAGAACCTTAGAGACCGTGATGAGCCAACCCTGGAGCCCTGACAGCTGGCGCGCCCTGCCGATCCAGCAACAACCCCAATACCCCGACGCTGCGCATCTGCGCCAGGTCGAGCAGACGCTGGCCAGCTATCCGCCGCTGGTGTTTGCCGGCGAAGCGCGCGAGCTGCGTCGTCAGTTTGCCGAAGTCACCCAGGGCCGGGCGTTCCTGCTGCAGGGCGGCGACTGCGCGGAAAGCTTCGCCGAGTTCTCTGCCGCAAAGATTCGCGACACCTTTAAAGTGTTGCTGCAAATGGCGATCGTCATGACCTTCGCCGCCGGCTGCCCGGTGGTCAAGGTCGGGCGTATGGCCGGTCAGTTCGCCAAGCCGCGCTCGGCCAACGACGAGACCATCGACGGTGTGACCCTGCCGGCCTACCGGGGCGACATCGTCAACGGCATCGGTTTCGACTCGGCCAGCCGCGTACCGGATCCGGAGCGTCTGCTGCAGTCGTATCACCAGTCCACCGCCACCCTCAACCTGCTGCGCGCCTTCGCCCAGGGCGGCTTTGCCGACCTGCATCAGGTGCACAAGTGGAACCTGGACTTCATCGCCAACTCGGCGCTGGCCGAAAAGTACAGCCACCTCGCCGACCGCATCGATGAAACCCTGGCCTTCATGCGCGCCTGCGGCATGGACAGCTCGCCGCAACTGCGCGAGACCAGTTTCTTCACGGCCCACGAAGCGCTGCTGCTGAACTACGAAGAAGCCTTCGTGCGCCGCGACAGCCTGACCAACGATTACTACGATTGCTCGGCGCACATGCTGTGGATCGGCGACCGCACCCGTCAGCTCGACGGCGCCCACGTCGAATTCCTGCGCGGGGTGAACAACCCGATCGGGGTGAAAGTCGGCCCGAGCATGAACCCCGACGACCTGATCCGCCTGATCGACGTGCTCAACCCGGACAACGATCCGGGCCGTCTGAACCTGATCGCGCGAATGGGCGCGAACAAGGTCGGCGATCACCTGCCGGCGCTGATTCGCGCGGTGCAGCGTGAAGGCAAGCAGGTGCTGTGGAGCTCCGACCCGATGCACGGCAACACCATCAAGGCCAGCAGCGGCTACAAGACCCGCGACTTCGCGCAGATCCTTGGCGAGGTGAAGCAGTTCTTCCAGGTTCACGAAGCGGAAGGCAGCTACGCCGGCGGCATTCACATCGAGATGACCGGGCAGAACGTCACCGAATGCATTGGTGGTGCGCGGCCGATCACTGAAGATGGCTTGTCGGATCGCTATCACACCCACTGCGACCCACGGATGAATGCCGATCAGTCGCTGGAACTGGCGTTCTTGATTGCTGAAACCCTGAAACAGGTTCGGCGCTAATTCGCGTCGCCCCTATCGCTAGCAGGCTAGCTCCCACTCGTGTACGGCACAGATTCGATGTGGGAGCCAGCCTGCTGGCGATGAGGCCAGTTCAGTCAACGCCGAACTGGGCCAGGGCCATCCGCAACCTCCCTGCACTTTCCCGCTGGCAATTGAGCTGCACCTGCTCAAGCCCCAACCAGTCCGCCATGCGCCGCAGGTTCAGCGCCAGCGCCAACATCCCCGCGTCATCCAGTCCGGTTTCTTCCTCGTGCACCGCATGCACTGCCAGTCGCCCCGCCGCCCGTTCGGCGCGCAGGTCAACTCGCGCGGCAATCCGTTCGTTGTGCAGGAACGGCAGCACGTAATAGCCGTAAACGCGTTTATCCTGCGGCGTATAAATCTCCAGCCGATAGCGGAAATCGAACAGTCGCTCGGTCCGGCTGCGTTCCCAGATCAGTGAGTCGAACGGCGATAGCAATGCACTGGCCTCGACCTTGCGCGGGATTTTCGGCTCGGGCAGGCAATAGGCGATCTGGCGCCAACCGGCGACTTCGCAGGTCAGCAGTTGTCCGTCCTCGACCAGTTCGGCCAGACGCGGGCGGGCATCGGAAGGATTCAGTCGGAAATAATCACGCAGGTCTTTTTCCGTGCCGACACCCAGCGCCTGCGCTGCATGCAGCAGCAAACCGCGCTGCGCCTCGGCTTCATCGGGCAATGGCTGTTGCAGCACGGAAACCGGAATCACCCGTTCCGGCAAGTCATACAAACGCTCGAAGCCACGCCGTCCGGCGACGGTGACTTCGCCGGCGGCGAACAGCCATTCCAGTGCGTGCTTTTCCGCGCTCCAGTCCCACCATGGCCCGGCCTTTTCCTCGCGGGTCGACAGGCTGCCAGCGCCCAATGCGCCCTGCTCTTCGACCGACGCCAGCACCCGGCGAATGGTGTCCTGTTGCTCCCGGCCGAACCGCGCCAGTTGCTGATAGATGTCCTCACCGCGCCTGGCCCGCTGCATGCGCCAGCCCATCAACGGGTACATCGACAGCGGCAGCAACGACGCCTCATGGCCCCAGTATTCGAACAGCGAACGACGTCGCCCCGAACTCCAGGCAGCCTGGTCGAGCAAGTCAGCAGAATAGGAACCGAGACGGGAGAACAGCGGCAGGTAGTGCGAGCGCACCACGGCGTTGACGGAGTCGATCTGCAACAGGCCGAGACGTTCGATCAGCCGGTTGACGTGCATCGCCTTGACAGCCGGCGGCTGGCGCCCGTGAAACCCTTGGGCAGCCAGTGCCAGACGTCGAGCCTGTTTAAGGGAAAAGGACAATGTCGCGGGCATGTGTACCTCCATGTCTGCTCGCAACCTACCTCACTACAAAGGGGTTTGTGTAGCGATGGCCTCATCATTTATGCATCGGATCGTCCCAGAACGGCCGAATCGCTTCGTGCTCGACATCGGCACGGCTGACCCCGATGTCCTTCAACGCTTCGTCGCTCAGACTGGCAAGCAACTCGCGTTCGCGGTGAAGTTCGTACCAGCGGCTAAACTTGTGCAGCAGATCGGAAATCAGATGGACCGGCACTCTTTCATCGCTCACATACAGTTTTTGACCTTTCATCGTGTTGCCCTCCTTTAGGGATGGCTCAAGTCTCGCGCCGGGGCTACGATCAATCCAACGAATGTTTCTGATGGCATGCATCACGGAGATTCATCAATTGTCGGCTTACCCGAGTATCGATACCGATGTCCTGCGCACCTTTGTCGCGATTGCCGATCAGGGCGGTTTCACCCGCGCCGGCGAAATGGTCAACCGTACCCAATCGGCGGTGAGCATGCAGATGAAGCGTCTGGAAGAGGACGTGTTGCAGCGCCAGTTGTTCGAGCGCGACGGGCGTCAGGTGCGCCTGACCGCCGAGGGCCAGGTGTTACTCGGCTATGCGCGGCGCATCCTGAAATTGCACAGCGAAGTGTTCAACACCCTGCGCGAGCCGCACATGGTCGGCACGGTGCGGATCGGCACGCCGGACGATTACGTGATGCGGTTCCTGCCGGGGATCCTGTCGCGCTTCGCCCAGTTCTATCCGCTGATCCAGATTGAAGTGCACTGCGAGTCGACCAAACAGTTGCTGCAGCGCACGGATCTGGATCTGTCGATCGTCACCCGCGAACCGGGCAATGAAATCGGCCAACTGCTGCGCAAAGAGCGTTTCGTCTGGGCCGAGGCGCAGAATTTCAGCGCCCACGAGCAGACGCCGTTGCCGCTGGCGATGTTCAACAGTGATTGTTTCTGCCGCTTGTGGGCCTGCAATGCGCTGGACGCGATGGGCCGCGAATACCGGATCGCCTACAACAGCACCAGCCTGTCGGCGTTGATGGCGGTGGTGAGCGCGGGTCTGGCGATCACCGCACAACTGGAAAGCCTGATCACCCCGGACCTGCGGATTCTCGGCGCCGCCGAAGATCTGCCGCTGTTGCCCGAGGCCAGCATCATGCTGATCCGCAATCTCAACAATCCGTCGCCGATCACTGAATGCCTGGCCGAGCACATCGTCGAAGGCTTCAAACTTTAAAGGCGAGCATCACCGCGCACAGTACCAGGAACCCGCAGAACAGCCCGCGCAGGAGTTTTTCCGGCATCGCGTGGGCCACTTTCACGCCCCAGCTGATGCTGGCCAGACCGCCGATGGCCAGCGGCAGGCCGATCATCCAGTCCACTTCGTGGTGCACCGCGTACGTCACCAGCGTGACGCCGGTACTCGGCAGCGCCAATGCCAGCGACAGCCCCTGAGCGACCACCTGAGTGGTGCCGAACAGACTGGTCAGCACCGGCGTCGCCACCACCGCCCCGCCGACACCGAACAAGCCGCCCATGGTGCCCGACGCCGCGCCGAGCACGCCCAGCCACGGCCACGAATAACGCATCTCGGAAGTCGCTGCCGGACGCGCGCCAAACATGCGCACCAGGTTGTAGGCCGACAACGCCACGAGGAACGCGACAAACCCGATGCGCATGGTTTGCGCGTCGATGCCCACGGCCCAGATCGAGCCGATCCACGCGAAACAGAATCCCATCACTGCCAGCGGCAACGCATGGCGGAGTTCGATGCGGTTGCGCTGATGATAACGCCACAGCGCCAGCATCACGTTCGGCACCACCATCACCAGCGCCGTGCCTTGGGCTATCTGCTGATCGAGCCCGAACCACACGCCCAGCAGCGGAATGGCGATCAAGCCACCACCGATGCCGAAGATCCCACCCAGCGTGCCGAGGGCGGCGCCAAACAACAGGTACAGCAAAAACTCGATCACAGCAGAATTCCTCATACGTCAGGCGACTCATCCTACGCAGTCGGCGCTGGCACGGAAACGCACAGCAACGCACAATGGCTGTGCCAAATCCGCATAGGCACTGAGCTGATTTATGAATCCCAATCAATTGACCGACCAACTGGGGTTGTTTCTCGATGTACTCGAGAGCGGCAGCTTTTCTGCGGCTTCGCGCCGGCATCCGCTGACGCCCTCTGCCGTTGCCCGGCGCATTGACAGTCTCGAAAGCGCGGTCGGCAGCCAGTTGTTCATACGCAGCACTCACGCGGTGCGCGCCACGCCGGCCGGCCTGGCGTTTGCCGAACGGGCGCGACGGATCGTTGCCGAACTGCAACTGGCACGGGCTGAAGCGGTGTCCCTGAGCAGCGCGCCGGAAGGTCTGATTCGGGTCGATGCGCCGGCAGCGTTCGGGCGTCGGCATCTGGCGCCGGTGATTGCCGATTTTCTGGTGCTATATCCGGGCCTCGATGTGCAACTGCATCTGATCGACAGCTTCGTCGATATGGACGGTTCGAACCTGGGCAAGGTCGATCTGGTGTTGCGCGCCGGGCAAATGGCTGACACCCGGTTGGTGGCCACACCGTTGGCGAGCATGGTGCGCATCGCCTGCGCCAGCCCCGATTATCTCAAGCGCCGGGGTGTGCCGAGCGAGCCAGCGCAATTAAGTGAACATGACGGTCTGGATTGGGATGGCCTCGCCCCGCCCTTCGCCTGGCGTTTCGAACAGGACGGGCAGATGCAATTGCACCGCCCGGCGCGGGTACGCATGAGCGCGAACAATGCTGAGGCGCTGGTTTGCGGTGCGCTCGCAGGACTCGGGATCGCGCATCTGCCGACCTGGCTGGCGAGCGAATACTTGTTACGCGGCGAATTGCTGCCGCTGTTCTGTGAAAACGGCCTTCCAAAACCGGAAAGCACCGGCATCTATGCTTTGCGACTGGAGCAACAGGCCAGTTCCCGCAGCCGCCTGCTGCTGGAATACCTCAAGACCCGGTTCAGCCCCGTACCGCCGTGGGATCTGGCCCTGCAACGGGAACTGGGCCGGCACTGACCGACTCGCCACCGGGCACAATTGTCTGGCGCATTAAAGATTCGAGCGCTAGATTCATCTGCATTACCGTTCAAGGCACCGACATGACCACCACCCGCGACACCACCGATCACTGCGAAGACCTGCTGCTCGACAATCAGGCCTGCTTCGCCCTGCATTCCACTTCGCTGATGATGACCAAGGTCTACAAGCCACTGTTGCAAGCGCTTGGCCTGACGTATCCGCAATACCTGGCGATGATGGTGCTGTGGGAGAAGGATGGTTTGACCGTCGGAGAAATCAGCACGCGTCTGCTGACCGATCCGGGCTCGCTGACCCCGCTGCTCAAGCGGCTGGAAGGTGAAGGTTTGCTCAGCCGAACCCGCAGCCGCGAGGATGAGCGGGTGGTGATCGTCGAATTGACCGAACAGGGCCGCGCCTTGGAAGACAAGGCCCGAACCGTTCCGCAATGCATCCTCGGTGCCAGTGGCTTCACGCTGGAGCGCCTGCAAAATCTGCAAGCCGAGTTGCAGGCCTTGCGCGGTCATTTGCAGGACAGCCTCGCTTAAGACTCCCCCTTCCCTGTGGGCGCAGCCTTGCGCCTGCGGGCGTATCGCCCGTTCGCTGCTAATCCCCGCAAAAAAATTTCCTCTCGTTTTTTCCTTAAAAAAACCTTCTATATCAAAAACTTGGGTTCACAGCTCGTCCTGATCCAAATGCCGATTACCGACTTCTTCAAAAATTTATCTTGCGCGCTAAATATTAGCGAAGTACATTTACCTCGCACCTAGTTAGCGCGCAAACAATTAGCGCAACATACACACTTAATGAGGCTCACATCATGCAAACTCTCTACACCGCAATCGCAACCTCCACTGGCGGCCGTGACGGTCGTGCGATCTCCAGCGACAACATCCTCGACGTCAAACTCGCCACTCCGAAAGAACTCGGCGGTGCCGGCGGCGCAGCCACCAACCCTGAGCAACTGTTCGCCGCCGGATACTCGGCCTGCTTCATCGGCGCCCTGAAATTCGTCGCCAGCCAGACCAAACGCAAAATCCCGGACGACGCCTCGATCACCGCTCACGTCGGCATCGGCCAGATTCCTGGCGGCTTCGGTCTGGACATCGACCTGCACATCAGCCTGCCGGGCCTGGAACAGGCTGACGCACAAAGCCTGGTCGACGCTGCCCACCAGGTCTGCCCGTACTCCAACGCCACTCGCGGCAACGTCGATGTGCGTCTGCACGTCACCGTGTAATCACTGACACTTCGGCCCGTACAGGAAATGAACATGAACACTTTCAGCAAAGTATTGACCGGTACCCTTCTCGCCCTGTCCATCCACAGTGCATTTGCCGGGGAGGTTGAACACAACACCCAGGCGTTTCTCGATGTGCTGAATGCTGGCACCGGCAAGCCGATGGAACAGCTGACACCCAAGGACGCCCGCGCCGTTCTGACCGGCGCGCAGTCCGGGGTCAAACTGACGCTGCCCAAAGCAGACGTCAGCGAGAAGACTATCCAGGTCGATGGCCAACCGTTGAGCCTGACCATCGTCCGGCCGGCCGGGGTCAAGGGCGAGCTGCCGGTGTTCATGTTCTTCCACGGCGGTGGCTGGGTGCTGGGGGATTTCCCGACTCACGAACGTCTGGTGCGGGATCTGGTGGTCGGCTCGGGTGCGGCGGCGGTGTTCGTCAACTACACCCCTTCGCCGGAAGCGCATTACCCGGTGGCGATCAACCAGGCTTACGCCGCGACCAAATGGGTGGCCGAACACGGTAAAGAAATCAACGTCGACGGCAAGCGTCTGGCGGTGGCGGGCAACAGCGTCGGCGGCAACATGGCGGCAGTCGTCGCCTTGATGGCCAAAGACAAAGGCACCCCGGCGATCAAATTCCAGGTACTGCTGTGGCCGGTGACCGATGCCAATTTCGACACCGGTTCGTATAACCAGTACGCCGAGGGGCACTTCCTCACCCGCAACATGATGAAGTGGTTCTGGGACAACTACACCACCGACGCCAACCAGCGGAACGAGATCTACGCCTCGCCGCTGCGGGCCACGACCGCGCAATTGAAAGGTCTGCCGCCAGCGCTGGTGCAGACCGCCGGGGCCGACGTGCTGCGTGACGAAGGTGAAGCCTACGCCCGCAAACTCGACGAAGCCGGCGTGCCGGTGACCTCGGTGCGCTACAACGGCATGATCCACGACTACGGTTTGCTCAACGTGGTCAGCCAGGTGCCGGCAGTGCGTTCGGCGATGCTGCAGGCCTCGGAAGAACTGAAGCAGCACCTGAAGAAGTAATTTTCATCAGGCACAAAAAAGCCCGACTCAATGGTCGGGCTTTTTCTTTCCGCAAAAAGCAGTGCTTATTTGGCACGGCCTTTGTAGGAACCGCCTTCGCGGGTATCGATCTCGATCATGTCGCCGATTTCGATGAAGTCAGCAACCGACAGCTCGGTACCGTTCTTCAGTTTGGCAGGCTTCATCACCTTGCCGGAAGTGTCACCGCGAGCGGAACCTTCGGTGTAGTCAACCTGACGCACGATGGTGGTCGGCAGCTCTACGGAAACCAGACGGCCTTCGAAGAATACGGCTTCGCAAACGTCGGTCATGCCTTCTTCCACGAATGGCAGAACGCTTTCGATGTCTTCGGCGTTCAGCTCGTACATGGTGTAGTCGGTGGTGTCCATGAACGTGTAGGAGTCACCGCTGATGAAGGACAGGGTCGCTTCTTTGCGATCCAGGATCACGTCGTCCAGCTTGTCGTCCGCACCGTAAACGGTTTCGGTCTTGTAACCGGTCAGCAGGTTCTTCAGCTTGGTCTTCATGATCGCGCTGTTACGGCCCGATTTGGTGAATTCAGCTTTCTGAACCAGCCAAGGATCGTTGTCGATACGGATCACGGTACCGGGTTTGAGTTCTTTACCAGTTTTCATTGCGAATATCCGAATTTGGATGGGATTTACAAAAATCTAGGCCGCGTATCATATCCAATTTCGGTAAAACTGTACCAGCGCCGTCGCAAGATCCGCCTGCAAGGCCTGTTCCAGACACCACGCGCGGGCATTTTCCTGCAGTTCGGGCCAGTGTTTGCGGGCCTCAAGCCAGTGGTCGCCGATAGGCTGCCCGGCACTCCAGGCGCGCCATAGACCGTTCATCGCCTCGGCGGCAGCCGGCGAAAGACGTTTTGTGTAGAGCGCAAGGAAGGCGTCGAGCTTGTCGAGATGGATGTCTTCGTCCTGCTGATAGATGTGCCACAGCATCGGCCGCCCCGCCCATTGCGCCCGGACAAACGAGTCCTCGCCGCGCACCGCGTTGAAATCGCAGCACCAGAGCAATTGATCGTATTGATCCTGCCGGACGAACGGCAGCACTTGCACGGTCAGCGACTGACGAACATGCGTCGCCCCGACCGCCAGCGACTCTACCCCGAGCCAACGGGCGACATCACCGAGAATCCGCCCTTCCGGCACCAGCAGATGAGTGGGCGTCGAGTCCGCCGCGAGCACATCCAGCCAACTGGCGAGTCCGGCATTCTCGTAGGCAAATAGCGAGATCAGTTGCGCATCGGCTGCAGGAACGATCCCCAGACCGTGCAGGAATTGTCGCTGAGCCTCGGGATCCTGCTGAAACTGCTGACGCCGCTCCAGCAAACCGTTTTCACGCAACAGGCCACCGGTGCCCGGCTGGAACCCCGGAAAGAAAAAGTACTTCTGCACCGACTTGTACTTCACCGACGGCAATCCGTGGCAACCGACTACCCAGTCTTCCGCGCTGAGGTAGTCGAGGTTCATCCACAACGGCGGCTTTCCCCGTGCGGCCATGGCGTCCATGTAGACGCCCGGCAACTGGCAGGCAAACGCAGCGATCACCACGTCGGCCGCCTCCGCGTCCTGCCACTCGGCTGACCAGTGCCGGACTTCGACGCCCTGCTGCCATTGCTGATCGAGTCCGATGTCGATTTCCGGGCAAATGCGTTCGAAAGCGCGCAGGTCATCGACCCACAATCGCACCGTCATTGCCTGCTCGCTGACCAGTTGCCGGGCCAGACGCCAGGTCACGCCGATGTCGCCGTAGTTATCGACGACCGTACAAAAAATGTCCCAGCGGGTGTTCAGTGGCGGCATTCAAGGCTCCCGTTGGCAAAAGCGCCGATTGTCCGCATAAATGTCTCCATGCAGAAGAGCCGACGGCAATTAATCTTCGTGCGACAATCGCCACTCGCCCGCATTCATCCGCCAGGAGGCAGCCATGCCCTATCGTCCCAACCCGCGTCGCCCCTTGCCTGTTCAGCTTAGCGCGCTGCAATTGACCGGCAGCATTGCCCTGGGTCTGTGGCTGGGTTTCCTGGCCATTGCGCTGACCTGCTGGCTCGCTTCACGCTTTTTCTTCAATGAACAACTGGCGCCGGTTGCCCAGGCCGTGCAGCAACTGGCCAATCCACCCGCCGTCCGAGCGGTGCCGGACATTCCGCCGCAGAGCCCGTTGTTCGAGCAGTACGAAGAAAACCTGCGCAAGAACGAGCAACAGGCACGCCTGGATCAGGCGCGTGGCAGCACACGTAATCTGTCGAACCCCAAATGCCAGTTCTGGCTGCAACAGGATCAGACGGCCCCGAGCGAAAAAAGCCGCGCCAACGTCCTGCAATTTTGCGATTGATCATGAATAAACAGACGGTTCACCAACTGATTCTCGACAAGCTGCGCGTCGACCTCGACATCGCCGAACGCGCGGCGCAAACCGCTTACGAAACCGCGACCCACGAAGAAAATATCGCCGAAAACAAGTACGACACGCTGGGTCTTGAGGCGTCGTATCTGGCGGCGGGCCAGGCGAAACGGGTCGAGGAAATTCGTCAGTCACTGGCGCTGTGCCAGAACCTGACGCTGCGTGCGTATGACGATCAGCGGGGCATTGAAATCGGCGCCCTGCTCGGTCTGGAAGACGAAAAGGGTCGTGAACAATGGCTGTTTCTGGCGCCGGATGCGGCGGGTCTGAAAGTCGACGTGGTGGGTCAGCCGATTACCGTCATCACCCCGCGCTCGCCGCTGGGCAAAAGCCTGCTGGGCAAGTTCGAGGGTGACGAGGTGGAGATTCTGGTGGCGGGCACCCGGCAACAGTTTGCTGTCACCGAGGTGCTGTAGACAGGGGCTTAGTGACCGGAACTTAGTGGACCGGCAGTTCGACGCCTTCGAACAGCTCTTCCAGTTCCTGCTTGTTGTGGCACTGAATGGCCTTGGCCATGACTTCGCGGGTCAGGTGCGGCGCGAACTTCTCGATGAAGTCGCACATGAAGCCTCGCAGGAAGGTGCCGCGACGGAAACCGATCTTGGTCACGCTGGACTCGAACAGTTCGCTGGCATCGAGCACCACCAGGTCGTTATCCAGTTTGGTGTCGACCGCCATTTTCGCCACGATGCCGACACCCAGGCCCAGACGCACGTAGGTTTTGATCACGTCGGCGTCGGCCGCGGTGAACACCACTTTCGGCGTCAGGCCGCGATGGCTGAAGGCTTCGTCGAGTTTCGAACGACCGGTGAAACCGAACACGTAAGTCACGATCGGGTATTCGGCCAGCGCTTCGAGGGTCAGCTTCGGCAGCTTGGTCAGCGGGTGGCCCTGAGGCACGACCACGCAACGGTTCCAGCGGTAGCACGGCATCATCACCAGATCGCCGAACAGCTCCAGCGCTTCGGTGGCGATGGCGAAATCGACGGTGCCGTCAGCAGCCATTTCGGCGATCTGCATCGGCGAACCCTGGTGCATGTGCAGCGCCACGTCCGGGTATTGCTTGATGAAGTTGCTGATCACCGGCGGCAGTGCATAACGTGCCTGGGTGTGGGTGGTGGCGATCGACAGGGTGCCTTTCTTCTCGTTGGAGAATTCCTGGGCGATCTGCTTGATGCTTTCGACCTTGCGCAGAATCTCACCGGCGGTGGTGATGATGCGCTCGCCGGCCGGAGTGACGCGGGTCAGGTGCTTGCCGCTGCGGGCGAACACTTCGACGCCCAGTTCGTCTTCCAGCAGGCGGATCTGTTTACTGATGCCCGGTTGCGAGGTGTAGAGGCTTTGGGCTGTAGCGGAAACGTTGAGGTCGTGGTGCGCCACTTCCCAGATGTAGCGCAATTGTTGAAGCTTCATATGAATCCCTCAAAGCAGGTAGACGCCACGGGCATCAGCGACGGTATATAACTATATTAATGGTTTGAAGAATAAATCTAGAACTTTTTTATCAAAGTGCCATTATTCCTGCTTCAGCGATCCTCCCGACGCCGACGCTCCACCAACGGCACCAGATAAACCGGCACCTTGGACAATTGCAGCAGCCGGGCTGCCGTTCGCCCCAAAGGTGTTTCCGCCCCGACCCCGTGGCTGTGACTTCCTACGATCAGCAAATCGACAGAGAGTTTCTGCACCTGATCGAGAATCACCTGTGACGGATCTCCCTGCAGTACCCGCACCGCGCGTATCCGCTGCAGGTCCTGCTCGCCCTCGTCCCCCAGTTCTTCACGAAAACTGTCGAGCACCCGCTGCTCGATATTGGCGATGACGGTTTTCAGACCCTGACTGTGAAATTCGTTCAACGCCTGTTCGTCGAGATAGCTCTGCAACACCGATTCGGCAAACAGCCCCATGGGTTCCACCGCGTGCACCACGTACAGATCGGCATTGAACGTTCGCGCCATTGCCAAGGCATGCTGCATCACTAACGGTGCGTACAGACCGAGGTCAGTGGCATACAGCATCGAACGAATCATATGACCTCCTCGCGTGCCAACATGGCGGAGATTTGATTCAGCTTAGCAGTGCCTTGGCGAGTACGACGTGCGACGCAACGTCTTGAACCACGTGGGCTTTAGACCGCCGGTTCGTTGCTGATGCCGTGGGGCACGTGACCGGTTGCCACGACTTCCCGGGCCAGCTCGCAGTGGCCGGCCTGATCGTCGAAAAACACGTCGGCGGCGAAGGCTTCGAGGAACGCCGATTTGGTCAGGCCACCGAGAAACAGCGATTCGTCCAGACGAATGTCCCACTCGCGCAAGGTGCGGATCACCCGCTCGTGGGCCGGCGCCGAACGCGCGGTGACCAGGGCAGTGCGGATCGGGCACTCCTCGTCGGAGAACTCGCGCTGCAACAGATTGAGCGCCGCGAGAAAGCCCTTGAACGGCCCGCCGCGCAACGGTTCGCGCGCGGATTCACGCTCCTTGGCCTGGAAGGCTTCGAGGCCACCGGATTGATAGACACGCTCCGATTCGTCGGAGAACAGCACCGCATCACCGTCGAAGGCGATGCGCAATTCATCGCTGGCCGCACGGCTGGCGCCGCCGGACAGAATGGTCGCCGCCGCGAAGCCGGCATCCAGTGCGGCGCGCACGTCTTCGGCATGAGTGGAGAGAAACAGGTCGCAACCAAAAGCCTTTAGATACGGATAAGGACTGCGCCCGCCGACGAACGCCGCACGGGAGATCGCCAGGCCGTAATGACCAATGGAGTTGAAAACGCGCAGGCCGGTGTCGGCACTGTTGCGCGACACCAGAATCACCTCGACCCGGGCGCGGCCGAGGCGACTGTTGAGGTTGAGCAGTTTTTCCACCAGCGGAAAGGCATCGCCCGGCGCAAGAATTTCGTCTTCGTGATCGATCTGATATTGCCGGTACGCTTCGACGCCACTCGACTCATATACCTTGTGGCTTTCGCTCAGGTCGAACAGGGCACGGGACGAGATCGCCAGCACCAGTTTGTCATCGATGTTCTTGGCCATGCCTTTCCCCCAAGTGCGACCGGTTTAAACGTTACGCCGGTCGATAAAGCTCAAAGTGCGATACAACGATTCGATTCGCGGCAACTCGCAGCCTGCCGCTTTTGCCGCCGCCAAAGGACGAGCGTAGATCGCCTCCAGCTCCAGCGGTCGTTTGTGCAAAAAGTCGTGGTACATGCTCGGCCAATAGTCGGGCATTTTCTCGGTCATCATGAACAGGTATTCGGCGTAACCGGGCGGCATGTCGTGACCGCAGGCCTTGGCGCCCTGCACCACTTCGGCCATCAGTGCCTGAATCAATGCGCGGCTGTCAGTGTCGGCCATCAACGGCGTGGTGCTGGCACCGAGCAACACCGAAAGGCCGTTGTAGGGAATGTTCCACACCAGCTTCTGCCAGCGCGCCTGATGCAGGTTCGGCATCGCCTGGGAGTCGAGACCGGCGGCGCGGAACAGGCCGGCGCCCTCCTCGACGATTGCCATGCGCGCCACATCATCCGGTGCCGGACCGCTGTGATACCCGACGTTCACCGCCCCCAACGCCTGGTGGGTGATCTGCCCCGGCCCTTCGCGGTGGACGCAGATCAGGCACAAACCGCCCAGCAAGTGCAGGGAGTCGGGCAGCAACGCCCGCAAGCTGTCTTCGACGTCGAGGCCGTTTTGCAGCACCAGTACTTTCGCATCGGGTTTGGCCGCCTGAATGATCGACGGCGCCAGCCCGGCATTGCTGGTGGTCTTGGCGCCGACCAGCAGCCAGTCGCAGGGCGGCATGTCTTCAGCTGACGAATAGGCCTGCACCTGGTTCAGCGTCAATGCGCCATGCACGGCACTGTCCACCTGCAAGCCGCGCTCGGCGACCGCGGAAAATTCACTGCGCAACAGAAAGTGCACATCGAACCCGGCCCGGGCCAGCATCACCCCGTAGAACCCTCCGATGGCGCCGGTGCCGATAATCCCCACCACCGGTTTGTTCACTGCTCCCATCACGGCAACTCCTCTGCAATTCGACCCAGCGCCTGCGTCACGGCTGCGTTCAGCTCATCGACGTTCAAGCGCGTGTGCACTGCCCCAAAGAACTCGCCGTCGCGCACCACAAACAGCGCCGGCAAATGAAAGACCTGATAACGCTCGACCAGTCCGCCGTTGTCACCAGCATCGATCCAGCACACGCGATCGACGGCCAGATCGAGCCCCGGCAACACTTCGCGGGCATAGCGGCAACTGGCGCAGCCGACGCTGGTGAAGATCACCAGTGAAACGCCGTTCATCGCCAGCAGCCGTTGGTCGGCGTCAAAATCGGTCAGCTGCGATTCGACCACTATACTGGGGGAAACAATGTCAAATGGCCGACACAGGGAGTCTGTGCTCATGGGACGGTTTATTCCTCATCCGGATGATGTGCCCGTTGAATTGACCCTGCTCACACCGGAGTGTATTTCGCGTCAACGGCTGCACACTATCAGCCTCGGCGGCATCGCTTGCAATTACCACCGTGCCTGGCGCCATGGCACCGCGCTGCAAGTGCGCATGCCGACCATCAATGCCGATTTCACCTATCCGGGCTATGTGGCCTGGTGCCTGCGTCGTAAAAAAGGTTATCTGGTGGGCATTGCGTTCACGGATGAGCAGACGCTGTTCAGCGCGCGAATGGGTGAGCAGGTGTGTCAGATCGAGCGCTATTGCCGAATCAACGATGCCCACGATGACCTGCAGGATATCCAGGCGCGAGCCCTGCAATGGGTCGAGCAGCACGCCGAAGAGTTCTCCCACGACAGCGTTCGCAAGGCTTTTGCGTAACCAGAGCTGGACTGAACAGTTACTTGCCCATTGTCTAGCAGGCGTCTAACGCGATAAGGTTCGGCTCCCCGACGCGCTTAAATCCGCTGTGCTCCGCCGCGCGGGGATCGCTGGCGGCCGGCACCCGTGACCTGACGAGTAAACGATGGCTGATTTACCGATCAACGACCTGAACGTCGCTTCCAACGAGACCCTGATCACTCCCGATCAGCTCAAGCGTGATATTCCTCTGAGCGACGCTGCCCTGCGCACCGTCACCAAGGGTCGCGAGGTCATCCGCAACATTCTCGATGGCACCGACCATCGTCTGTTCGTGGTGATCGGCCCCTGCTCGATCCACGACATCAAGGCTGCCCACGAATATGCCGATCGCCTGAAAGTGCTGGCGGCAGAAGTCTCGGACACCCTGTATCTGGTCATGCGCGTGTATTTCGAAAAGCCACGGACCACCGTCGGCTGGAAAGGCCTGATCAACGACCCGTACCTGGATGACTCGTTCAAGATCCAGGACGGTCTGCACATCGGTCGCCAGTTGCTGCTGGACCTGGCCGAGAAAGGCCTGCCGACCGCGACCGAAGCCCTCGACCCGATCTCCCCGCAGTACTTGCAGGACCTGATCAGCTGGTCGGCGATCGGCGCCCGCACCACCGAATCCCAGACCCACCGCGAAATGGCTTCCGGCCTGTCCTCGGCGGTCGGCTTCAAGAACGGCACCGACGGCGGCCTGACCGTGGCGATCAACGCCTTGCAGTCGGTTTCCAGCCCGCACCGTTTCCTGGGCATCAACCAGGAAGGTGGCGTGTCGATCGTCACCACCAAAGGCAACGCCTACGGTCACGTGGTACTGCGCGGTGGCAACGGCAAGCCGAACTACGATTCGGTCAGCGTCGCCCTGTGCGAGCAGGCGCTGAACAAGGCCAAGATCAAGCCGAACATCATGGTCGATTGCAGCCACGCCAACTCCAACAAGGATCCGGCCCTGCAACCGCTGGTGATGGAGAACGTCGCCAACCAGATCCTCGAAGGCAACCAGTCGATCATCGGCCTGATGGTCGAAAGTCACCTGAACTGGGGCTGCCAGGCGATCCCGAAAGACCTCGCCGACCTGCAATACGGCGTGTCGATCACCGATGCCTGCATCGACTGGTCCGCTACCGAAAACACCTTGCGCAGCATGCACGCCAAGCTCAAGGATGTCCTGCCGAAACGTCAGCGCGGCTGACAGCCGTTTCGCAGGCATAAAAAAACGCCGGGCATTGCCCGGCGTTTTTGTGTGTGCAGTGTGAGGTCAGTCAGATCTTGGCGGTGCGCCGCTGATGACGCTCCATGTAACGCTCCACGTAGGAGCACGATGGAATGACCGTGTAGCCCATTTCATCAGCGTACTGCAACGCCCGCTCGGTCAGGGCTGCCGCGATGCCTCGGCCACGCAAGGCGTTGGGCACGAAGGTGCGGTAGATATCCAGGGTCTGTTTCCCCAGATCCATATAGGTCAGGTAGGCACGATGACCGTCCACATTGGTCTCGAACTGATGACCAGCCTGGTCATGGTGGATGGACAACGCCTCGCTCATCACTACTCCTCGCGGGTCTCGAATTCTGACCCCTACCTTACCGATGTTTTCCCGGCGAAGGAACATCTACGCCACCCCGTGCCTGATGGACACCGAGAAGAACTGCACCGATCTCGCGCAACCCGAGCACGTATCAAATAGTAGGCACCATTGGCGAAAATGCTCAAGGTACGCTCGTCATCATGCAGATTGACGGGGCAGTTCCGGTGGACTCAGGGCCGGTTCGGGAGACAATCTTCCCGAGCCGAAAGGCTGAACATCGCCGGATGTTGAGACTTAAGACGAGCCCCCTGTTTTAAAGTCACCTCAACATGGACAAAGATATGCGAGGCGCTGCGCAAATTCGCAACAAAAGTGTGGACGAATCCATATAGACAGACTTTAGCCACTACCTGCAAAACAACCCGCGGCAACGGGAACTTTTTCTCATTAACTCGCTCATCTCGCGGCTTACAGCTGGATATTTTTTATACAACGCAGTTAAAAGTTGCTCGAAAAAGAATCAACGCCTACAATTTTTTTTGCTTCTTGCCTCACGTCAGTTTACTTACTACAAGTAATGGGTAGTATGTACGCCGGCTATTTCCTCAATCGGAGGAGACAGCCACTTAATTGAAAGTCCTTGAAGGGGAACACGATGAACAACGTTCTGAAATTCTCTGCTCTGGCTCTGGCCGCAGTTCTGGCTACCGGTTGCAGCAGCGCATCGAAAGAAACCGAAGCACGTCTGACCGCTACTGAAGACGCAGCTGCTCGCTCCCAGGCTCGTGCAGACGAAGCTTACCGTAAAGCTGATGAAGCTCTGGCTGCTGCTCAAAAAGCACAACAGACTGCTGACGAAGCTAACGAGCGTGCTCTGCGCATGCTGGAAAAAGCTAGCCGCAAGTAATAGTCCTTCGGGATTGTTATCAAGCCGACCCATTTTTTGGGTCGGCTTTTTTGTGCCTGCGGTTTTCTGCGGGCAATAAAAAACCCGCCGCTGCGCAAGCCTCGGCGGGTTTTGTCTTTCAGCTTATTGCTGCAGGTCGATCGGTGCGCTGGAGACCATCGGCGCCGAGGTGTTCGGCGTGCCGATTTCGGTTGGCAGGCCATCTTCGGCCGCCACCACATCACGCACCACATCCCAGTCCATGCGCAGGTTGTTGGTGATGTCTTCACGCTTGAGCATCGCGTTGATCACGGCGGTGTGCTTGTCGACCACCGACGGGTTGCCCTTGTCGTCGATCGGCGTGTGCGCTTCCAGGTAGATCTTGCCACCACTGCGACCGAACTTGTAGGCGTCGTTGAGGATTCGTACCGAAGTCCCCACCGGCACCATGCCGGCCATTTCCAGCACGTTGTTGTTGAACATGCGGAAGCAGCCGTGGCTGGTGCGCATGCCGATGCCGAACTTCTTGTTCGAGCCGTGGATCAGGTAGCCCGGCGTGCCCAGGGTGAACTTGAACGGACCCAGCGGGTTGTCCGGACCGGCCGGCACCACGTTCGGCAGCGGATCACCGTCGGCCGCGTGCTCGGCCTTGATCGAGGCTGGCGGCGTCCAGGTCGGATTCGGTGTCTTGGCGGTGATTGTGGTGTGCGCGATCGGCGAGCCCCAGCCTTCACGACCGATACCCAGCGGAAAGGTGTACACCACGTTCCGGCCTTTCGGGAAATAGTAGAGGCGGTATTCGGCCAGGTTGATCACGATGCCTTCACGCGGGCCCGGCGGCAGGATGAAGCGGGTCGGCAGAACGATTTCGGTGCCGGCACCCGGCAACCAGGCATCGACGCCCGGGTTGGCCGCGACCATTTCCGAATAACCCAGATCGTAGGTAGTGCCCAGATCGGCAAAGGTGTCTTCGTACTTGGCCTTGATCACCTGCACCTGGCCGATGATGTCTTCACCAGGCGGTGGCAGGGGAAACTCCAGTGCGGCAACGGGACCGGCCACACACAGGGCGGCAAGAGACAGGCAGCGGGTGACGGCAGGAAAACGCGGCAACATCCGGAGAATCCTTCGCAAGATCGACAAGGGTAATAAGAACGCGATTGTACACCGCGCCCAGAGAATTCGGGGAGATGCGCCGATGGGCTGGCATCACTCTTCATGATTGGCTGCCGCTCGCCCAAACTGCATTCAAAAGAATGGTTGCGCTTAAAGCTCGAAACGCAGCTCAGGCCAGATCGGCGACGTGCCGCGCTTCTGCGATTCGAGGATCGCCCGGCACAGCGAGCACAGGCGCTGATCCTGAAACACCCGGCGATCCACGCTCGACCAGCGCGGTTGCGCCGGCAGCAGACTGCCGCACAGGGTTCGGTCAGCCGAGCCACCGAGCTCCAGTTGACGGGTCACCAGATGCACTCGCACTTCCTGGCAGGCGAACAGATCCAGCTGTTCGTCAGGCTCGATCAGTTGGTAGGCAAACAGGGACCAGGCAGAACGCGGCATCGGGGGCTCCAAATTAGGGGGCGCCACATTAGCCGAAAGCCTGCCGCTAGAAAAGCCTCATAACAGCGGTTTTAGCGTCGGCCAGACATTTTCCAGCAACTTGCCCTGAGCCCCGGCCGCCGGGTGCAGACCGTCTGCCTGCATCAAGTCCGGATGCCCGCCCACACCGTCGAGGAAAAACGGCACCAGCGGGATTTTTTTCTCCTCGGCGAGTTTGCCGTAGACCTCGGCAAAGGCGTCGGTGTAGCGCTTGCCGTAGTTGGGCGGCAATTGCATGCCGAGCAACAGCACCTTGGCCCCGCTTTGACGGGAGCTGTCGATCATCGAAGCAAGATTTTGTTGCAATTGCGTCGGCGGCATTCCGCGCAGGCCATCGTTGCCGCCCAATTCAAGGATCACCAGTTCCGGTTTGTGCTCTGCAAGCAGCGCAGGCAGCCGTGCCTGGCCTCCGGCACTGGTGTCGCCACTGATGGACGCATTGACCACTTTGTCGTCAAAACCTTCGGTCTTGAGCCGCTGTTCGAGCAACGACACCCACCCCAGCCGGGTATCCAGTCCGAAACCGGCGCTGATACTATCGCCAACGATCAGGACTGTACCCGCCGCTGCGTTCTGGGCCATGCACATCAAGGCCAGGCCAGCACTCAAAAACCACACACGCATCGGATTCTCCATGGGCGCAAGCATTCTCACCGCGAAGAACCTTAGCAAAGTGGTTCCCAGCGCGGAAGGTGAACTGACCATCCTGCACGAACTCAGCCTGGAACTGAACAAGGGCGACAGCCTGGCCATCGTCGGCGCGTCCGGTTCCGGCAAATCCACCCTGCTGGGTCTGCTCGCCGGCCTTGACCTGCCGAGCAGCGGCGAAGTGACGCTCGCCGGGCAAGGCCTGAGCAATCTCGACGAAGACCAGCGCGCGCGCATTCGCGCCGAACACGTGGGTTTCGTCTTTCAATCTTTCCAACTGCTCGACAGCCTCAACGCCTTGGAAAACGTCATGCTGCCGCTGGAGCTCGACGGCCGCAAAGACGCCCGCAGCCGCGCCACCGAATTGCTGCAACGGGTCGGCCTCGGCCAACGCCTGACTCACTCGCCGCGCCAGCTCTCCGGTGGTGAGCAGCAGCGCGTGGCGATTGCCCGGGCCTTCGCCGCCGAACCGGACGTGCTGTTCGCCGACGAACCCACCGGCAACCTCGACAGCCACACCGGCGAGCGCATCAGCGACTTGCTGTTCGAATTGAACAAGGAACGCGGCACCACCCTGGTGCTGGTGACCCACGACGAACGCCTGGCCCATCGTTGCCGGCGCCTGATCCGTCTTGAAGCCGGCCTGTTGGTCGCCCCTCTGGAGCCTTGATGGCACGTCTGCCGCTGTTGCGTCTGTTCAGTCTCGCCCTGCGCCAACTGATGCGCGATGCCCGCGCCGGTGAACTGCGGGTGCTGTTTTTCGCCTTGGTCGTGGCGGTCGCGGCGAGTACCGCGATCGGCTATTTCGGCGCCCGCCTCAACGGCGCAATGATGCTGCGCGCCACCGAGTTTCTCGGCGCCGACCTGTCGCTCGAAGGCAGTTCGCCGGCCCGACCGGAACAGATCAGGAGCGGCACCGAGCTGCGTCTGGATCATGCGCAGGTGGTGGAGTTTTCCAGCGTCATCGCCACGGACAACGGCATTCAGCTCTCCAGTATCAAAGCCGTCGACCGCGCCTATCCGCTGCGCGGCGAACTGAAAAGCGCCCCCGCCCCTTACGCGACAGAAGAGGCCGGTGGCGAGCCGCAGCCCGGTGAAGCCTGGGTCGAAGCGCGCCTGCTGACGGCGCTGGACTTGAAGATCGGCGACAGCATCGACGTCGGCATGAAGACGCTGAAACTGACGCGAGTGCTGACTTACGAACCGGATCGCGCCGGCAACTTCTACAGCCTGACGCCACGAGTACTGATCAACCTTGACGATCTCGCCGCGACCGGCGTGGTGCAACCCGGCAGCCGGGTGAGTTACCGCGAACTCTGGCGCGGTGAACCGCAGGCGCTGGAAACCTATCGCCAACTGATCAAACCGGGGCTCGCCGCCAACCAGCGGATTCAGGATGCCCGCGACGGCAACCGGCAGATCGGCGGCGCGCTGGGCAAGGCCGAACGCTATTTGAACATGGCCAGTCTGGTGGCCGTGCTTCTGGCCGGTGTCGCGGTGGCGCTATCGGCCAACCGCTTCGCCAGCCGGCGTTTCGATGCCAGCGCCCTGCTCCGTTGCCTGGGTCTGTCGCGCCGGGAAACCCTGGTGCTGTTCAGTCTCCAACTGACGGTGCTCGGCCTGCTCGCCAGCCTCAGCGGCGCCCTGCTCGGCTGGCTCGCGCAATTGGGATTGTTTGCGCTGCTGCATGATCTACTGCCGACCGACGTACCGCCGGGTGGCTTGCTGCCGGCGCTGGCCGGCATCGGCACCGGGCTGGTGGCACTGGCCGGTTTCGCCCTGCCACCGCTCGCCGCACTGGGCCGCGTGCCGCCGTTGCGGGTATTGCGTCGGGACATGCTGCCGATTCCATCGAGCACCTGGATGGTCTATGGCGCGGCACTCGGCGCGCTCGGGTTGATCATGTGGCGCCTGAGTCTGGACCTGCTGCTGACGTTCGCCCTGCTCGGCGGCGGCGTGGTCGCCGCGCTGGTACTCGGCGGCTTGCTGCTGTTGCTGCTGCAAAGCCTGCGTCGCCTGCTCGCGCGTGCATCCCTGCCGTGGCGTCTCGGGTTGGGTCAGTTATTGCGCCACCCATTGGCGGCCGCCGGCCAGTCATTGGCTTTCGGGCTGATCCTGCTGTCCATGGCGTTGATTGCACTGCTGCGCGGTGAACTGCTCGACACCTGGCAGAACCAGTTGCCGAAAAACGCCCCCAACTATTTCGCCCTGAACATCCTGCCGGCCGACAAACAGGCCTTCACCGATCACCTGATCAATGTCTCGGCCCAGGCCGCGCCGTTGTACCCGGTGGTGCCGGGGCGGCTGATCAGCATCAATGGCGAAGCGGTGCAGCAGATTGTCAGCAAGGATTCGGCCGGCGACCGCGCCATCCAGCGCGACCTGAGCCTGACCTGGGCGGCGGATCTGCCGGCGGGCAACAAGATCACCGCCGGTTCGTGGTGGACCGGGCAACCTTCGGATGACGTTCCGGGCGTCTCGGTGGAAGGCAAGGTGGCCGAAAGCCTCAAGCTCAAGCTGGGCGATCACATGGTGTTCAGCGTCGGCGGGGTCAATCGCGAAGCGAAGGTCACCAGCCTGCGGGAGATCAACTGGGACAACTTCCAGCCGAACTTCTTCATGATCTTCCAGCCCGGCACCCTGAAGGATCTGCCGGCAACTTACCTGACCAGCTTCTATCTGGCGCCCGGTCACGATCAGCAGATTGTCGAGTTGTCGCGAACATTCCCGGCAGTGACCATCCTTCAGGTCGAAGCCCTCCTCGAACAGCTGCGCAGCATCCTCGCCCAGGTCACCTTGGCGGTGGAGTATGTGTTGTTGTTTGTGTTGGCGGCGGGAATGGCGGTGCTGTTTTCCGGGTTGCAGGCAACCCTGGATGAACGCATTCGCCAGGGTGCGCTGTTGCGTGCGCTGGGGGCCGAGCGGCAGTTGCTGATCAAGGCGCGACGGATCGAGTTCGGTTTGCTCGGCGCGGTCAGCGGATTGCTCGCGGCGATCGGTTCGGAAGTGGTGAGTCTGGTGCTGTATCGCTTCGCCTTCGACCTGCCGTGGCATCCCCATCCGTGGTTGTTGCTATTGCCGTTGATCGGCGCGGCGCTGATTGGTGGTGCCGGAGTGTTCGGCACGCGGCGTGCGCTCAACGCCAGCCCGCTGACAGTGTTGCGCGAGGGTTGATAGACTCCAGCCGTCTTAGTCAAAAGAAGTTGCCATGAGCCGTTATCGCCCTCCCCGCACTGCCGGCACCGCGCTGATCACCCCCGAAGGTGAAGCGCGGATGCGCGCCGAATTCCATGAGCTGTGGCACGTGCGCCGCCCGCAAGTGACGCAGTCGGTCAGCGAAGCGGCGGCTCAGGGTGATCGTTCGGAAAATGCCGAGTACACCTACGGTAAGAAAATGCTGCGCGAGATCGACAGTCGCGTGCGTTTTCTCACTAAACGCCTCGAAGCGTTGAAAGTGGTCAGCGAAAAACCGAGCGATCCGAACAAGGTCTACTTCGGCGCGTGGGTGACCATCGAAGACGAGGACGGCAAACAGTCGCGCTATCGGATCGTCGGCCCGGACGAACTGGACCTGAAACTCGGCCTGATCAGCATCGACTCGCCGCTGGCCCGCGCCCTGATCGGCAAGGCGCTGGATGCTGAAGTGCGGGTACAGACGCCGACCGGCGAACAGTTCATCTACATCGTGGCGATCGAATATCCCTGACGCTCAGCGCCGGGTGATCAGGCCTTGGCGTGCGACTCGGGTCAGTTGGCGAATCATTTCCGGCGCCTCTTCAAGGCTCGGGGCCTGAATGACGGCCAGATCGAAACTGTCATCGGCAAAACGCGCCAGCGACTCACCGTCTTCGACAAACTGGATCAGGAAGGCGGCAGGACCGCCGCTGCGACGTGGCCAGCCATCGAGATAACGCAACAGCGTCGGCTGATGTTTGCCGCCAAGCAGGATTTTCGGATTGCGCTGGGTGATGTGTGCCGTGATCGGCGCGGGACGTGCTGGAGGGCGTAGTGCATTCATCGTGTCGTGTCTCTGCCTCAAAAGTCTGCATGGCAGGTGAGAGGCAACACCGAACCAGCGCTTTAGCGGTATTTCGAAGCCCTGTTCCGGCTTCTGACGGCAACTGAAGAATAGTCACCTGGCGCCCCGCAAGTAGCTGTTTAAATCGGCGCATGAGCGGCATCGTAGAGAACGTGACCGGCCAGTGTCAAGAATCAGCCGCAACAAAAAAGGCCCGCACAATGCGGGCCTTTTGCTTGAGCCAGAGCCTTCAACCGGCGATGGCGCGATCCACCGAAAGCTTGCCGGCGCCTTCGATCAGCACCGCGAGGCTGCCACCGAGCAGGGCCAGGGCGAACTCGTAACCGTTGTTGGCCATGAACAGACCGTTGCTGATGTGCACGGTGAAGATCGCCACCAGCGACAGGAAGGTCAGACCCAATGCCGCCGGGCGAACCAGCAGGCCGATGATCAGCGCCAGACCGGCGAAGAACTCGGTACCGCCGGCCAGAGTGGCCATCAGGTAACCCGGGGTCAGGCCGATGCTTTCCATGTATTGCGCAGTGCCCGCCAAGCCATAGCCACCGAACAGGCCGAAGAGCTTCTGCGAGCCGTGGGCGGCGAAGATCACGCCGACGGCAATGCGCAGAATGGTCAGACCGTAGCCGGCGCGAGTGAACAGAACCTTGTTGATCAGAGAGCTCATGTTGCGTTTCCTTGTTGTCAGAAGTGCTTGTTGGTTGGCCGCTATATTAATCAGTTAATTTCATGTTAAAAGCGCAAAAATTCCGCCATAACAATCAACTTATTAGATCATTTGCGTGAGACCACTTTCTGCCCCCGGGGCTCCAACGACTCCCGCTCCCGGTCGAACGCCAAGTAATACTTGTTCACGCTATTAACATAGCTGACGGCCCCCATTCCCACCTGCTCCATGGCGATACGCTCGACCTGGAAGAACCATTGATTGGGATTCAGGCCGCGACGCCGCGCCTCGGCGCGCATGCCTTGCACCCGCTCCGGACCGATGTTGTAGGCGGCCAGGGTGAACGCCATGCGCTCGCGCTCATTGAGTTTCGGGCTGTTGAAGAACTTGCGGCGGATCATCGCCAGGTACTTGGCCCCGGCCTGCACATTTGCATCGAGATTCTGGATATTGTTGACGCCGACTCGCTGCGCGGCGGACGGCGTGATCTGCATCAGCCCGGTCGGGCCGCTGCCGCTGCGCGCGTTGGGCTGTAGCGCCGACTCCTTGAAGGCCAGCGCCGCCAGGTTGAGCCAGTCCATGTTTTGCGCTTCGGCGTGCTTCTGCAGGGTCGGGCGCAGTTTCTCCAGGCGCTGACGGTCAGCCTTGGCCAACGGATAGTGCACTTGATACAGGCGGCGGTAGATCCGCAGGAACGCTGCATCTTCGTTCGACGGTTTTTTGTAGCCGGTCAGGAAGCGGTCGATGCTGGCCCGCAACATCGACGCATCACGGCGCACGAACCAGTATTCCTCGCCCGGTTCGCTGATCATCACCTGACGGTCGAAACGCAGCTTGGGCAGGATCTTGCCCCACCGCTCGGCGATCGGTTGCTCGACGATGGTCAGGTGGAAGATCCCGCCCTGAACCATTTCCAGCACATCCTCGACCGCCAGCGTTGGATCGACCCATTCGATCTTGATCGGCGCCAGTTTATGCAGCGCCAGTTTCTGGTTGAGCTGACTGACCGCCTCCCCCGCCGCACTGCCAGTGGGCAGCGCCAGGGTTTTGCCGGCGAGTTGCTCGACCTTGGTGTAGCGTTTTTCACCCTTGATGCCGACCAGCACCAGCGGCACGTTGCTGGCAATCGGCTCGCTACTGGCGACCGCGTGGCCCGGTTGCAACTCGAGCAGTTCGCCTGGCGCAACAAGATCGCCTTCGCCACGCTGCAGCGCGCCGAGCAGTTGATCCTTGGCTTTGGGGATGATCTTGAGGGTGATTTCCTGGCCGTCGCGAGCGTGGCCATTGAGGTATTGCTCGAAGGCGCGCAGGCGGTGGTATTCGATGCCGATCGCCTGGCCCTGGACTTCGCCGGAGCTGTTGCGGCTCTGGTTGACCAGCACCCGCAAGACGCGGCTGCTGCGGATTTCGGTCAGGTCGCGAACCTTGGCGGCCGGCACGGCTTGCAGCGGCCCGGGCAGCCGCGCGACCGCCGTCATCGGCAGCAGCAGCGAACCACACAGCAGGAGCAAAACCGAGGGACGAACCATCCACTCTCCGGAAAGAATACGGGGCGTTTTCACCGCTGAGCGGTCGCAAAACACCGACGAAAACAGAGCGCCTGGAGCGCTGATAAAGTGCGAGAGACTGGCACAGTGATGGCAACTCTGCCACCCCAGCCTGCCTCGCGGCCTCAACAGACAGCCATAAGCCGTTGTAGTTCTTGGCTTTTCTTATAAATCTACAGCTCTGATATGCTTTCCGGCCTTCGGCCCGAGGTAGCACCATGCAACTCATCGATATCGGCGTCAACCTGACCAACCCCAGTTTCGCCGACAAACACCAGGCCGTGCTCGACCGCGCCTACGCTGCCGGGGTCTGCCAACTGGTGCTGACCGGCACCAGCGTCGAAGGCAGCGAACAGGCGCTGGAGCTATGCCAGCAACTGGATCCGGACGGCCAGCGACTGTTCGCCACCGCCGGCATTCACCCGCATTCGGCCAGCGACTGGAACGCCGACAGCGTGCGGCGTCTGCGCAGTCTGTTGCAGGAATCGAACGTGGTAGCAGTGGGCGAATGCGGGCTGGACTTCAACCGCGATTTCTCGCCGCGCCCGCAGCAGGAAAAAGTCCTCGAAGAACATCTGGCGCTGGCCGCCGAACTGCAATTGCCGGTGTTCCTGCACGAGCGTGATGCGAGCCAGCGCCTGCTGGAAATCCTCCGTGACTTCCGCGACCGATTGCCCGCCGCCGTGGTGCATTGCTTCACCGGCGAGCAGAAAGCGCTGTTCAGCTACCTCGATATGGACCTGCACATCGGCATCACCGGCTGGATCTGCGACGAGCGTCGCGGCACCCATTTGCATCCGCTGGTGAAGGAGATCAAGCGCGGTCGCCTGATGCTGGAAAGCGATGCGCCATATCTGCTGCCACGCACATTGCGACCGAAGCCGAAGAACGGGCGCAACGAGCCGGCTTATCTGACCGAAGTGCTGCGTGAAGTGGCGCTGCATCGAGGCGAAACCGAAGTGGATCTGGCGGCCCACACCACCGCCTGCGCCCGAGCGTTTTACGGTTTGCCAGCCCTTTCCTAAGCCCATGCGAATGCATCACTTGTTGATGCACATCAAGATCCGGCCACCTGCGTAGCGGCACAATAATGGCACCTTGCCAAAACTGTTTCCGCTATCAGAGAAGACCTCCATGGGTGCCTGGCTTAGCAATATCTCGCTGAAATACAAATTCTGGGCGGTCAACGCGGTCGCCTTTGTCACCACGTTGTTGCTGGTGCTGTACGCCGTGCAGCTCGAACAACAGGCCCGCAGCCACGCCGCGCAAACCTCGGCCCAGGCCCAGGCGCAATTGCTCAAGGCCTGGCCGGCCGGGCAAGCGCTGCCCAAATCCGATCAAGTGCTGACTTTCAAACGCGGCGAAGCGCCGCGCCTCAACGATCAACCGCTGCTGGAGATCACCGAGAGCAACGGCTGGATCGAGATCAGTCACTTGCCGTTGTTCGGTGAAAACCCGCTGCTCGGCGCCGAGGTCTTCAGCCGTGCCGATGGTCAGCAGGTCGCCGTGATCGCCTACGCCCCCAGCCTCAGCCAGGTGTTCGGCGAACGCTTCGCCAACTACGCGGTGGCGGTGTTCATCCTGATGCTGGCGATGCTCGGCGCTTCACAGTTGCTGATCCGCTTTCTGCTCAGTCAGCTGAACACCCTCAAGGACGTGATGCTGCACGTGGAGAAAACCGGCGACCTCGCCGCCCGGGTGCCGCTGGCCTGCAAGGATGAAGTCGGGCAGATGGCCAACGCGTTCAATGCGATGCAGGCCGGTTACCAGCGAGTGGTGACCACCGTGGCCAACACCGCGCGGCAACTCGACGTCGGCGCCGCGCGGCTGGCATCAAGCATGAACGAGGTGCGTCACGGCATGCTCGGCCAGCAGAGCGAAACCGATCAGGCCGCCACGGCGATCAACGAAATGACCGCAACTGTCTACCACATCGCCCAGCACGCCGGCGCCACGCGCGACCTGTCGCAGACCGCCGATGGCCTGGCTGGCAGCGGCCAGCAAGTGGTAAGCCGGGTGCAGACTTCGATTGCCGGCCTGTCCAGCGGCGTGCAGCAGACCGCCGAGATGATCCAGCGGCTGGCCGAGGACAGCCAGAAGATCAACGGCGTGGTCAGCGTGATCCACAGCATCGCCGAACAGACCAATCTGCTCGCGCTCAACGCTGCCATCGAAGCGGCTCGCGCCGGGGAAATGGGTCGCGGGTTTGCGGTGGTCGCCGATGAAGTGCGCAACCTCGCCAAGCGCGTGCAGACCTCCACCGATGAAATCACCACCATGGTCTCGGCGTTGCAGGCCGGCACCCGCGATGCGGTGGACTTCATGCAGGAGAGTTCGTACAAGGCCGATGACTGCGTGCAGCAGGCGCAAGAGGCCGGCGAAGCGCTGGCGGAAATCACCGGAGCGGTGGCGCAGATGCGTGAGAGCAACACGCAGATTGCGGTGGCGGCGGAGCAACAGAGTCAGGTTGCCGAAGAAATGAACCGCGCGGTGGTGAGCATTCGCGATGTCACCGAGAACACCGTGCAACAGACCGTGGATTCGGCGACCACCAGTAACGAGTTGGCGACGCTGGCCGGTGAACTGAACAAGGCGATAGGTCAGTTGAAGCTCTAGGGGGCAACATCAAGAATGGCCATTGTCCCTATCACTTCAATAGCCAACCTTGATTCGCCGCCCTCGCTGCCCGGGCCTATTCTTCAACCATGTACCAAACATGGATCGAGGAGCAGCAACATGGGCAAACGTCACCCCAACCTTCCCGCGTGGCAATGGCGCGCGTACCCGAACAACCATCAGCACCCGACCAATCTGGTGCTGCACCTGATTGCCGTGCCGCTGTTCATTGTCGCGTTTCTGTTGATCGTCTCGGGTGTGTTCAGCCTGAGTCTGGCCAGCGTGGCGATTGGTGTGATCGGCATTATCGCGGCGCTGGGTCTGCAGCGTCACGGTCACAGCCTGGAGGCGCAAGCCTCCGAGCCGTTCAGTGATCGCAAGGACGCCGTTTCGCGTCTGCTGGTCGAGCAGTTCCTGACGTTTCCGCGGTTCTTCCTCAGTGGCGGCTGGTTCCGCGCCTGGCGTGAACGCCATCGCCGCCATTGAGTCAGGCGAAGATCGTCACCGTCTGCCGACTCATGGCAATCAGTTCACCTTTCGCGCTCCACAGCTTGGCGGCGACATGGCCGTAACCGTCGGCCGCATACTCGATGTCCGCCAGGTATTGGCAAAAATCCAGCGTACTCAAATCCCGTAACGGCTGAACGAATTCGATGGTCCAGGTCAGCGTACTGCCCGGTGCCGGTTTCTTCAGGTACGGCAACAGCGCGGGCGGCCAGGCATCGACCAGCGCCAGCAGGTGCGCTTCGTTGACCGGCTCTTCCTTGACATCCCCACGCAGGCGCACCCAGCCGCCCATCAGCCGCGATTGATTGCCGGTGAACGGCATGCCGCCGACACTCCAGCGCATCGCCAGATGACGCATGAACTCCGGGGTTACGCCTTTGATGTACGGCAGTTCCTGGCAGTCGTCCCAGTGTTTCATCTCCGGCGCGGGATAGGCTTCAACCGCCACTTCCGACGGCCGCGAAGCCCCGAAGCTGCCTTGCACCATCGTCACCACCTGACCGTTCTGCACGGCGCGCCCCAGCACCTGGCTGACTGCCTTGCCTTCGCGCAGCACTTCGACTTCAAAGCTCACCGGCACTTCGGGCTCGACCGGGCCGACAAAGGTGATCGCCAGCGAACGCACCGGCCGATTGGTCGGAACCTTGGTGCGCATCACTTCAAATTGCAGCGCGGCCACCAACCCGCCAAAACTGGCCCGGCCCTGGCCCCACTCCGCCGGAATCGTGACCTCCGGTTGACGACGGACAGCATCGATCAGATCGCAAAAGCGCATGGAAACCTCGGACAGGAAAAAGGGAATGACCGGATCTTAACCAGCGCGGCAGAGCGGCGCAGCGTCCATTCCGGTCAAAGAGACTGACAGATAAGCCGTTTAGTGTGGGAGCGAGCCTGCTCGCGATAGCGGTGTGTCAGTCACTTCATTGGTGACCGTGCAGCCGTAATCGCGAGCAGGCTCGCTCCCACATGTGGTCTTGTGGAAAATTCAGGACTTGAAGCAGGCCGCGCTGAGTTTTTCCAGCACCCGATCGGCCTTGATTTCGGCCTTGGCCATTGTCGCCTGCCAGGTGGCGACACAGGGTTGCAGATCCGGCTCCAGTTCGGCGCGGGCCAGCCATTGCCAGCAATCGTGCCAGTCACCGAGGGCGCCTTGCGCGGATTTCAAACGGGGCAATGCGGCTTCGGGCAGTCGATCGAGTTCCGGGTAAGCCTCGATGCCGTAACGCACGCGCTTGATCAGCAGGCGCAGGCGATGGCGGTCGTGGGCCGGATCGTGCAGCGCCACGTCGAGATTCTTCCATTGTTTGCCCAGACGTTTTTCGATGCGCTTGTCCAGGCTCTTGAGTAGTCCCTGGCGCTGGGACGCGCGCAGAAAACGCGGAAAGGCATCGAGGATCATCAGCAGCGAAGCCACCTCGGCGCTGGCCGCCAGCGTCGGGTACGCCTCGGCCATCTGCGCCATGCGGCGCTGCGCGGCTTCCGGCTGATCATGCTTAATCAGCCAGGCCGCCAGCACCTCGCGGTCGCGCCATGGCGTGGTCAGTTGCCCCACCGCAGCGGCCGCATCTTCCAGTTGTTCGACACCGGGCAAACCGCGCAACGGTCGCAGCAGGCTGCGCAAGCGTCGCACGGTGGTGCGCAGATCGTGCAGCGCCTCAGGATCAGTCCGGGCGGTCAAACGTGCCTGACAGGCCAGCAGCCTGACTTCCAGGCTCAAGACATGAGCCACCAACCGATCGACCAACGCAGACATCGCTTGCTCCTGAATTCAATGGCTTTGCACGAGTGTGCGCCGGCGCAAGGCACCTGCCCTTGCGCCACGTCAGCAGCTTAGCGCCCGGCGCGGGATTCGCGAATGTAGAAACGCGCTTTTTCGGCTTTCTTGGTGCAGCCTTCGAACCCTTCGAATTGCTGCTGGGTCTTGGCCGCCGTCAACAGCGACAGCGCCTTGGAATAGCTGACGGTGCCGGCAAACCCTTCGGCTTTCGCCAGATCCAGTTCATGCCACGCTGCGTCGAGCTGGCTGCCGCAGCTGTCGCGGTAAGCGGTCTTGCCGGCGCAACCGGCCAATGCCAGAGCCATCAACGGCACACAGATCCAGGCTTTCATCACTCACACCTCAAAGATAGGTCAACAGTCGTGCAGGTAAGACGGTGCGGCAGCGAAAAAGTGCCTTGCGTCCCGTGATTCCACCGCACTGCAAAAGATAACGCCGACGGGTCATGAAGTATCGAAAAAACGACGCCATCGCCGCCCCGAGCGACCCCGGCGATTGTCGCCCGGCCCTCGATGGGTGCATTGTGGAACCTTGCCGGGAGGAAGTTTGATGAAAAAGCGTGTCGCACTGGTGCTGGGCTCCGGTGGCGCCCGGGGCTATGCCCATATCGGGGTCATTGAAGAGATCGAACGACGGGGCTATGACATCAGTTGTATTGCCGGCTGTTCAATGGGGGCCGTGGTCGGCGGGATCTACGCCGCCGGCAAGCTTGACGAGTACCGCAACTGGATCGAAAGCCTGGATTACCTCGACGTACTGCGCCTGGTGGACGTGAGCTTCCGTCTCGGCGCGATCCGTGGCGAAAAAGTCTTCGGCCAGATCCGTAAGATCGTCGGCGAGATCAACATCGAAGACCTGCGCATCCCCTACACCGCCGTAGCCGCCGACCTCACCAATCAACAGGAAATCTGGTTCCAGGAAGGCTGCCTGCATCAGGCGATGCGGGCCTCGGCGGCGATTCCCAGCCTGTTCACCCCGGTGATGCAGGGCAACCGGATGCTGGTGGACGGCGGCATTCTCAACCCGTTGCCGATCGTGCCGGTGGTGTCGAGCCATTGCGATCTGATCATCGCGGTCAATCTCAACTCGACCAACCAGCGCCATTACAAACTGCCGGTGATCCAGCGCCCCGCCGCGTTCCGCACGCGCTTCGACAGCCTGATCAATTCGTTGGGCTCGAAGATGCCGTTCCGCCGCAAACAGGCCGAGCAACTGCTGATGCTGGAACAGGAAGCGCTGCGCGCCGAAGCGGCGGACATCAATCCGTGGGTCGAAGGCGCCGAACCGGAAACCCAGCAACCGGCCGCCGCACCGGAACGCGATGGCGCGCCGAAATCCGCCACCGGATCATTCATCATCGATAACGTCGGGCCGGCGTCATTGCTCGACCTGATCAACCAGAGTTTCGAGGTGATGCAGACCTCGCTGGCGCAGTACAAGATCGCCGGGTATCCGCCGGACATCCTGATCAACGTGCCGAAACGGGTGTGCAGGTTCTTCGAGTTCTACAAAGCGCCGGAGCTGATCGCGCTGGGTCGCGAGATTGCCAGGGATACGCTGGATCGCTACGAGAGCGAGCAGAACTAAAGGCTGCTCTCGCTCAACAAGCGATAACCGACGCCCGCCTCGGTCACGATGAATCGTGGCCGGGTCGGGTCGTCCGCGAGCTTCTGCCGCAGATGCCCGACCACGATCCGCAGGTAGTGGCTGTCCTCGGTGTGGGTCGGGCCCCAGATGTCCTTGAGCAATTGCTGCTGGGTGATCACCCGCCCCGGATGCCGCGCCAGTTGCGCCAGCACCGCGTACTCCTTGCGAGTCAGGGCGACTTCGACGCCGTCGAGCAGCACCCGCCGATACGCCAGATCCACGGTCAGCGGGCCGAAATTCAACGCGGCCTGCTGCGCTTCCCCCGCAGGTGCCTGGCGCAGCAACGCGCGCACCCGGGCGAGAAACTCCTGAATGCCGAACGGCTTGGTCACGTAGTCATTGGCGCCGCCATCCAGCGCCTGGACTTTCTGCCCTTCGCTCGCGCGCACGGACAGCACCAGCACCGGCGCCGTGGCCCATTCGCGAAACTCGCGCAGTACCTGCTGGCCGTCCATGTCCGGCAGGCCGAGGTCGAGCACCAGCAGGTCCGGTTTGTTCAGCGCCGCCTGGGCCAGGCCCTCGGCGCCGGTGCCGGCCTCCAGCACTTTGTAGCCCTGGGAAGCGAGGCTGATGCGCAGGAACTTGCGGATCTGCGGTTCGTCATCGATGACCAAAATGGTCGCGGTCTGGCTCATGAATTCACATCAACACAAAAGAGTGGCAAGAGAGTAGCGCAGCGTGGATCAGGCTTCACCGTCCATCCCCGGTTGCGTCTGCAACGGCAGGTGCAAGGTGATGCAGGTGCCGCGCCCGTCGATGCCGTCGCCGACACTGATCCGCCCGCCATGGGCGCCGACCATGCCCTGACAGATCGCCAACCCCAGGCCGGTGCCCTGCCCGCCCCGATCCCCTCGGGCGGCGGTGTAGAACATGTCGAAAATCTTCGCACGCTCATCGACCGGAATCCCCGGCCCTTCATCGCTGACCGAGAAAAACACCTCGCTGTCATCCGCCCCGGCGCGCAATTGCAGACGGCCGTGGGATGGCGAGAAGCGGGCGGCGTTTTCCAGCACGTTCACCAGCGCCTGCTCGATCAGCGCGGCATGCACGTACAGCAGCGGCAACTCGGCCGGTACATCGGTGCTCACTTGCAGCGACGACAACACCGCCCGCAGGCGATTGAGCGCACTGCCGACGATGTCTGCGGGCGACACCCAGTCCCGCGCCAGCTTCAGGGCGCCGTGGCCGAGACGGGTCATGTCCAGCAGGTTCTGGATGTAGCGATCGAGACGCTCGGCCTCATCGCGAGTGCCTTCGAGCAATTCGCGGCGATCCTCCAGCGGGATCGCTTCGCCGAGGGCCAGCAGGCTGTCGATGCTGCCGCGCATCGAGGTCAGCGGCGTGCGCAGATCGTGGGACACCGAGGCCAGCAAGGCACTGCGCAACTGTTCGGTTTCGCCGTGCAGACGTGCGGCTTCCAGGTCATCGGCCAGTTGTGCTCGGGCCAGTGCTTGAGCCAAAGGCTGACTCAACGCGGTCAGCAAACGACGACGTTGGCCGCTCAGGGTCTGGCCCTCTTTGGCGCACACACCGAGCAGCGCCAGCGGTCCGTCCTCCACCGACAGCGGCCACCACCACCAGCGCCCGAACGGCAACGTGCCGGTGCCCATGCCCGCCGGTTGATCGTGCTGCCAGGCCCAGTCAGCGGCGGCGCGCTCGGATTCAGTGAATTGCAGCGGCCCGCCGGTTTCGACTTTCCAGCCGCCCTGCCCGTCGCGATTGAGCAGGCACAGTTGCAGATCGCTCCAGCCATTGAGGTGTTGGGCTGCGG
Source organism: Pseudomonas sp. B37(2017) (assembly GCF_002112885.1). Taxonomy (NCBI): domain Bacteria; kingdom Pseudomonadati; phylum Pseudomonadota; class Gammaproteobacteria; order Pseudomonadales; family Pseudomonadaceae; genus Pseudomonas; species Pseudomonas sp. B37(2017). The sequence continues at coordinate 141,495 of NZ_NEIX01000005.1, forward strand.
CGCTGACCACGGCCTGGCGATCTGTTGCGGCGGTGAGTTTGCGCGACAGGTCGAGCAGCTCGGTAGTCTCTTCCTGGGTATCGCGCAGCGCCTGCAATTGCCGCCGCTGACGCGCCGCGAGGTTGCCGGTGAGCGCCGCCATCAGCAGAAAGAACAGCAACGTCAGCACGTCTTCTTCGCGCTGGATGCTGAAGGAGAAATTCGGCGGAATGAACAGAAAGTCGTAGGTCAAAAACGACAACGCCGCACAGGCCAGCGCCGGGCCGAGACTGCTACGCACTGCCACCAGCAGCACCGCCGCAAGAAACACCAGCGAGATGTTCGGCAGCGGCAGCACGCTGGACACCGCCCAGGCCAGCGCACTGGCCAACAGCGTGGCCACCAGCGCCAGCGCATAGTCGAACCACACCAGCGTCGGCGCTACACGCGGGCGCGCTTGATGCTGTTCCTGATCACTGTCCAGCACGTTGATTTCCAGACCATGGGCCTGACGCAGCAAACGCGCCGCCAGCCCACCACCGAACAGACGCCTGCGCAGGCGCGGCCGCGATTGACCGACCAGCACCAGACTCGCCCGACGTTCAGCTGCATGCTGGATCAGGGTTTTCGCCACTTCGCCGGCCCGTAGCAACACCACTTCGCCGCCGAGGCGTTCGGCCAGTTGCTGGGCGCTTTGCAGGCGCAGCCGCGATTGCTCGTCGCGCACACTGCCGTTGTCGACGTGCACCAGACTCCACGGCAAATGCCTACGCTGGGCGACCCGACTGGCGTGGCGCACCAGCCGTTCGGCCTGGGCATCGCCATCGACGCCAACCAGCAAGCGCCCGCGCACCGCCGGCGCGGCCTGGCCGAGCTGGCGATAGCCTTGAGCGAGATCGTTATCGACCTGCGCGGCAGCGGTCTGCATCGCCAGTTCGCGCAGCGCTGTGAGGTTGGTCTGGGTGAAAAATGCATCAATCGCGGCGCGCGCCTGCTCCGGTACGTAGACCTTGCCTTCGCGCAGGCGCTCGAGCAGTTCGCGGGGCGGCAGGTCGATCAGCAGCAGTTCGTAGGCTTCCTGCAACACCCAGTCCGGCAGGGTTTCGCGCACCTGCACACCGGTGATGCCACGCACCTGATCGTTGAGACTTTCCAGGTGCTGGACGTTGACCGTGGTGTACACGTCGATGCCGGCGGCGAGCAGTTCCTGAATGTCCTGCCAGCGTTTGGCGTGGCGACTGCCGGGGGCGTTGCTGTGAGCCAGCTCGTCGACCAGCACCAGTTTCGGCTTGGCGGCGAGCAGGCCGTCGAGGTCCATTTCCTCCAGCGTCACGCCACGGTATTCCGAGCGCACCAGCGGCAGTTGCGGCAGGCCGCCGAGCAGCGCTTCGGTTTCGGCGCGGCCGTGGGTTTCAACGACCCCGGCGATGACTTTCACGCCCTGACGCAACTGGCTGTGGGCGGCCTGCAACATCGCGTAGGTCTTGCCCACGCCTGGCGCTGCGCCGAGAAAAACCTTGAGCCGGCCGCGTCCGTCGCGGGGCAAGTCTGCTAACAGCGCGTCGGCGCGGCCGGAGTCACTCATGCTTGAAGCTCTCTCTTCCTGATGTGATCGCGATTCACAACTTTTCCAGCGCCATGTTCAGCGCCAGCACATTCACCACTGGCGGGCCTACCAGCGGCTGTTCGATGTGCGTGTCGAGCAGTTGCTGCAGGGTCGCCACCGGCAGATTGCGCGCTGCCGCGACACGCGCCAGTTGATAGGCAATCGCGGCCGGTGGCAAGTGCGGATCGAGACCGCTGCCGGAGGTGGTCAGCAGCGCCAACGGCACCGGGCCCTGACCGGGAACCTGCAACTTGTTGGCGTCATCGATTATCCGAGTGGCCAGCGCCGGATTGCTTGGCGACAGGTTGCTCGCACTGCTCGACACGGTTGCAAAGGCACCGGCTGATGGACGTGGATGGAACCAGGCATCGCCGACAAAATCCTGAGCGATCAGCGACGAGCCGCGCACCTTGCCTTCGGCATCCCGCACCAGGCTGCCGTTGGCCTGCTCGGGGAAGGCGACTTGCGCGACGCCCGTAACTACCAGCGGATAGGCAACGCCGGTGACCAGGGTCATCAGCACCAGCAGGCTCAGGGCCGGACGTAACATTGTGGACATTTCAAAATCCTCGAATTCGTGCTTGAAGCGGTGTGCCCGGCACACCGCTGTTCAGGTTCAAACCAGATGCAACGCCGTCAACAGCATGTCGATCGCCTTGATCCCCACGAACGGCACCAGAATCCCGCCCAGGCCATAGATCAGCAGATTGCGACGCAGCAGCGCCGCCGCACTCGCCGCCTGCACCCGCACGCCGCGCAGGGCCAGCGGGATCAGCACCACGATAATCAAAGCGTTGAAGACGATGGCCGACAGGATCGCGCTCTGCGGGCTGCTCAAATGCATGATGTTCAGCACGCCCAGTTGCGGGTAAATCGCCGCGAAAAGAGCCGGCAGGATCGCGAAGTACTTGGCCACGTCGTTGGCGATGGAAAAGGTCGTCAGCGCGCCACGGGTCACCAGCAACTCCTTGCCGATCTGCACCACGTCCAGCAGCTTGGTTGGGTCGCTGTCGAGGTCGACCATGTTGGCCGCTTCGCGCGCGGCTTGCGTGCCGTCGTTCATCGCCATGCCGACGTCAGCCTGGGCCAGCGCCGGGGCATCGTTGGCGCCGTCGCCGCACATGGCGACCAGACGACCGTCGTTCTGCTCGTGACGGATGCGCGCCAGTTTTTTCTCCGGTGTCGCTTCGGCCAGCACATCGTCGACACCTGCTTCAGCAGCGATGGCGGCAGCGGTCAGCGGGTTGTCGCCGGTGACCATCACCGTGCGAATCCCCAGCTTGCGCAGCTCGGCGAAACGCTCGCGGATGCCCGGTTTGACCACGTCTTTCAGGTGGATCGCACCGAGCAGTTTGCCGTCGGCGCAGACCAGCAACGGGGTGCCGCCGCTCTGGGCGATCTTGTCGATTTCCCGGGACAGCGCAGGCGCCAGATCCTTGCGTTGTTGACCGAGGAAGGCCAGCAGCGAATCCACCGCGCCCTTGCGGAATACACGGCCCTGATAGTCGACACCGGACAAGCGGGTTTCCGCGCTGAACGGTACGGCGGTCAGGGTTTCCGGCGAAGGTTCCGGCTGCGGATTGGTGCCGCGCAGGTACTCGACGATGGATTTGCCTTCGGCAGTTTCGTCAGCCAGCGAAGCGAACAGCGCGCCTTCGGCCAGTTCACGGGCGTTCACACCCGGCGCGGCATATACCGCGCTGCAACGACGGTTACCGAAAGTGATGGTGCCGGTCTTGTCCAGCAGCAACACGTGCACGTCACCCGCCGCTTCCACAGCACGACCGGACTTGGCGATCACGTTCAGGCGCACCAGACGATCCATCCCGGCAATCCCGATCGCCGACAGCAGACCGCCGATGGTGGTCGGAATCAGCGTGACCAATAACGCCACCAGGAACACCAGCGGCAGGCTGCCGTTGGCGAAGTGGGCGAACGGTTGCAGGGTCACAACCACCAGCAGAAAGATCAGGGTCAGGCCGATCAGCAGGATATCCAGCGCCACTTCGTTCGGGGTCTTCTGGCGTTTGGCGCCCTCGACCAGCGCGATCATGCGGTCGAGGGTCGATTCACCGGGGTTGGCGGTGATCTTCACCAGCAACCAGTCGGACACCAGCCGGGTGTTGCCGGTGACAGCGGAGCGGTCGCCGCCGGACTCGCGGATCACCGGCGCCGATTCACCGGTGATCGCCGCTTCGTTGACCGCCGCGATGCCTTCGATGACTTCGCCGTCACCGGGGATCATTTCCCCGGCTTCGACGCGCACCACATCGCCCTTGCGCAAGCTGGTGGCCGGTACGACCTGGAAGCTGCCGTTGGCCAGTTTGCGGCGGGCGCTGAGGCCTTCGCTGCCAGCCTTGAGGCTGTCGGCGCGGGCCTTGCCGCGACCTTCAGCGAGCGCTTCGGCGAAGTTGGCGAACAGCACGGTGAACCACAGCCACAGGGCGATTTGCGCGGCAACGAAAGTCGGCACGCTGCTGTCGGGAATGAAGCACAGCACGGTGGTCAGGATCGCCGTCAGTTCGACCACCAGCATCACCGGCGAGCGCTGCAACTGGCGCGGATCGAGCTTGACGAACGCTTGCACCAGCGCCGGACGCCACAGGGCGCTGATCGCGGTTTTCGGAGCTTCAGCCGACTTGGCAGCTGCCGCTGGTTTTGAAGCTGGAACATGCATATTCATGATGGATTCCTTAGAAGCCCATGCTCAGGTGTTCGGCAATCGGGCCGAGCGCCAGGGTCGGCAAGAAGGTCAGGCCGCCCACCAGCAAAATGGTCACGGTCAACAGGGTCACGAACAGCGGACCGTGGGTCGGGAAGCTGTTCTGGCCGATCGGTGCGGTTTTCTTCATCGCCAGGCTGCCGGCCAGGGCCAGTACCGGGAGGATGTAACCGAAGCGGCCGATCAACATGCCCAGGCCGAGCATCAGGTTGTGGAACGCGGTGTTGGCGCCGAAGCCGCCGAACGCCGAACCGTTGTTGGCACTGGCCGAGGTGTAGGCGTAGAGCAACTGACTGAAACCGTGCGGGCCGGGGTTGCTCACCGCCGCCACCGGGCCCGGCAGGCTCGCGGCAATCGCGCCCAGCACCAGCACGCCGACCGGCATCACCAGCAGGGTGACGACCAGTAGTTGCACTTCACGGGCCTGGAGTTTCTTGCCGAGGTATTCCGGAGTGCGGCCGATCATCAGGCCGGCGAGGAACACCGCGATCAGCACGTTCAGCAACATGCCGTAGAGCCCCGCGCCGACGCCGCCGAAGATCACTTCGCCGACCATCATGTTGACCAGCGCGACCATGCCGCTGAGCGGGTTGAGGCTGTCATGCATGCCGTTGACCGAACCGTTCGACGCCGCGGTGGTGGTCACCGACCAGAGCACGGTGGCGGTGGTGCCGAAGCGCGCTTCCTTGCCTTCCAGCGGCGCGGTCTGCTCGACTGCGACATTGTTCAAGGCAGGGTTAGGTTGATACTCGGCCCACAGCGAAGTGGCGCCGCCGATGATGAACAGCGCGAGCATGCAGCCGATGATGGCGCGGCTCTGACGCAGATCCTTCACGTAGTGGCCGAAGGTGAAAACCAGCGCCACCGGGATCAGGATGATCGAGGCGACTTCGAACAGGTTGCTCCACGCGGTCGGGTTCTCGAACGGATGCGCCGAGTTGACGCCGAAGAAACCACCGCCGTTGGTGCCCAGTTGCTTGATCGCAATCTGGCTGGCGGCCGGGCCGAGCGGGATGACTTGGTCAACTCCCTGCATCGTCACAGCATTCACGTATTGCGCGAAGGTTTGCGGCACGCCCTGCCACACCAGGTACAGCGCCAGCAGCAGGCACAACGGCAGCAGGCCGTAGAGGGTGGCGCGGGTCATGTCGACCCAGAAGTTGCCGAGGGTCTTGGTGGATTTGCGCCCGATGCCACGGCACAGCGCAACCAGCACGGCGAGGCCGGTAGCGGCGCTGACGAAGTTCTGCACGGTGAGGCCGACCATCTGGCTCAGGTAGCTGAGCGACGCTTCGCCGCTGTAGGCCTGCCAGTTGGTGTTGGTCATGAAGCTGACGGCGGTGTTGAACGCGAGGGTCCACTCCTGGCCCGGCAGGTTTTGCGGGTTCAGTGGCAGGTGATCCTGGAACAGCAAGATCGCGAACAGCAGCAGAAAACCGGCGAGGTTGAACGCCAGCAGCGCCAGCGTGTATTTCTGCCAGCTCTGTTCGTCCTGCGGATTGACCCCGGCGATGCGGTAACAGCCGCGCTCGACCGGGCCGAGAATCGGCGTCAGCCAGGTGCGCTGACCTTCCATCACCTTGTAGTAGAAGCGCCCGAGGAACGGCGCCGGCAGCAAGACCACCGCGAAGAATGCGAGGATCAGCCAATAGTCATAACTGTGCATAGCCGCTCCTAAGTCCGATCCGCGCGCAACAGCGCAACCAACAGATAAATGAACAGCCCCACTGCCAGCAGCAGTGACACCCCGTCCAGAACGCTCATGGAAGATCTCCGTGTTACGGCGTATTGCCGCGTGTGGAGGCATTGTCGGAAAGGAGGCTGTAAAGGAACGAGAGCGAGGGTGCGCGCGGGGCATAAAGAAAGCGTAAAGAGTGGGTTTATGCCTTCTTTACGACTGTATCCGGCTGGCGGCGCACCTGACTGGCGCACGCAAATGTGGCCATCGAGCCGCGAACATCCCCGATACGACAGCTTTCAGCCCATTACGACCCGCCAATACAAAATGGCACGCCCACTGCACACGCCCTTCCCCGAGCTTTCCAAACCGTTCAGGGAGCAAACGCATGAACACACAACTCAAACCCACGCTGGGCACGTTGCACCTGTGGGGCATCGCGGTGGGGCTGGTGATTTCCGGGGAATATTTCGGCTGGAGTTATGGCTGGGGCGTCGCGGGAACACTGGGTTTTCTGGTGACCTCGTTCATGGTCGCGACCATGTACACCTGCTTCATTTTCAGCTTCACCGAACTGACCACGGCGATCCCCCACGCGGGCGGGCCGTTCGCCTACAGTCGCCGGGCTTTCGGTGAAAAAGGTGGATTGATCGCCGGACTGGCGACACTGATCGAATTCGTCTTCGCCCCGCCGGCGATTGCCCTGGCGATTGGTGCGTATCTGAACGTGCAGTTTCCGGCCCTCGATCCGAAACACGCGGCGGTCGGCGCGTACATCGTGTTCATGGGGCTGAACATTCTCGGTGTGAAACTGGCCGCGACTTTCGAGTTGATCGTCTGCGTCCTGGCCGTCGCCGAGCTGTTGGTGTTCATGGGCGTGGTCGCCCCGGCTTTCAGTTTCAGCAACTTTGCCCTCAACGGCTGGGCCGGCTCGGACATCTTCGGTGCTCCGGCGATTGCCGGGATGTTCGCGGCGATTCCGTTCGCGATCTGGTTCTTCCTCGCCATCGAAGGCGCGGCCATGGCCGCCGAAGAAGCCAAGGACCCGAAACGCACGATTCCCAAGGCCTACATCAGCGGCATTCTGACCTTGGTGTTGCTGGCGATGGGCGTGATGTTCTTCGCCGGCGGTGTCGGTGACTGGCGCACCCTGTCGAACATCAACGACCCGCTGCCACAAGCGATGAAAACTGTGGTCGGCGATAACTCTGGCTGGCTGCACATGCTGGTCTGGATCGGTCTGTTCGGGCTGGTGGCGAGTTTCCACGGGATCATTCTTGGCTACTCGCGGCAGTTCTTCGCCCTCGCCCGCGCCGGTTACCTGCCCGCCTCGCTGGCGAAGCTGTCGCGCTTCCAGACCCCGCACCGCGCCATTATTGCCGGCGGCGTGATCGGTATCGCGGCGATCTATAGCGACGGCCTGATCAACCTCGGCGGCATGACCCTCACTGCCGCGATGATCACCATGGCCGTTTTCGGGGCGATCGTGATGTACATCATGAGCATGCTCAGCCTGTTCAAACTGCGTAAATCCGAACCCAATCTGGAGCGCACCTTCCGCGCGCCGTGCTATCCGCTGATTCCATTGATCGCACTGGTGCTGGCCGTGGTGTGCCTGGTGGCGATGGCCTGGTTCAATGCGCTGATCGGGCTGATCTTTCTCGGCTTCATGGCGGTCGGTTTCGGCTACTTCCTGTTGACCGGCCAATTGCGCGCCAACGCCCCGGCAGACGCGATGCTCACCGGCCTGTAAACCGCGACGGGCATAACCGACCTAGAATGGAACCACTGCGAATGCACTTCGCTCAAAGTGGTATGCAGCGTTGCACGGCGAAACCCTCGCCCGTCGACCTGCCTTTAAGGAGAGCCGTTATGCCCTGGTATGCCTGGTTGATTCTGGTCGTTGCAATCGGCTCGATCGTCGGCGGTCTGATGATGTTGCGTGACACCGCCAACAAGGTCGAACTGACCGATGAACAACGCAAGCGTGTCGCTGAACGCAATGCCGAAGCGGACATCAAGGACGCGCAGGACCGCTGAACGAAAAACCCCGCCTGAATCGGCGGGGTTTGTTTTTTGTGGCGATTACTTTTCCCACTCGGCCTTGGCAATGTGCAAGCCATGCAGGCCTTTGTACGCCGCACGTTCCGGCTGGCTCCAGCCTTCGAGCAACGCATCGTCCAGACGATAGATTTCCACCCCGAGCGGGCGGCACACGGTCAGCGGGTCCTGTGCGTCCGGCCCCCACATCGCCAAAGACAAGTCACCACCCGGACAGGTCGACAACGCGCACAGCAAGTCGATTTCGGCGAAGAACTCCAGATAATCGCCCTTCTGCGCCGGGCAGGCCTTCATGAAATACAGGTCATCGTGATTCAGGCCGGTGCACTGGAAGATGTTCAGCACGTCATGCACATCGAACTCGGTCAGGCCATGGGGCAATACGGCGCGTGTCAGGTTGGAATGGCAGTGATGATGGAAATCCTCGCCGGTGAGCATTTTGTTCACATAGGGATCGCAGCGCGTGCCGAGCAAATCGTGCAGACGCCCGCCGTGCTCGTCGATGCCATAGTCGGCCAGGCTGTCATCGGTGATCGTCACCAGCGGACGCAGAAAAGGCAGGTTCGACCACAACCGGTCATGGGTGCTGACATGAGCGCCCTGCAGTTGCCGGGTGCGCGCCGCCCACATCCGTTCACGCGGATCGTGTGCGTTCCACACATTGAAATCGCCCACCTGGGGCCCGACCGGTGTGGTGACACGAAACACATGCCCTGCCGGAACATGCCAGGCGCGCCCGGTGCGGATCGGCACTTCGAATTGTTCGATCAGCGTGCGCCCGTCCTTGCGGTCGCGAATCCGTTCGTAGAAAGGTGTATTGACCTGTAACGCCGAGCCTTTGCTGACCTGATAGGCGGCCGGGTAGTCTTTGTACATGATTCTCCTGCTCCTCAAGTGATGGCAACTTTGCAAGCTGCAACCACTATCCGTGCCAACCGCTGATGGCTGTTACGAACATGTCGGAGTCACCGGCCGTTTTTTTAGAAGTAGAAGTATAGTCACCATTCAATTTGCATTGGTTAAGATGGCGATCTTGTTGCGGAGAGTTTAAATGCGTTACTCGCAGGATCATAAAGCCCAGACCCATCAGCGCATCATCAAGGAAGCGTCCGAGCGGTTTCGCAAGGACGGCATTGGTGCGACCGGTCTGCAACCATTGATGAAGGCGCTGGGCCTGACCCATGGCGGCTTTTATTCGCATTTCAAATCGAAAGACGAGTTGGTTGAAAAAGCCCTGCAAGCGGCTGGCGATCAGGTTGCGGGCTTGTGCGAGGAGCTGTTCGCCCAGGAAAAACCACTGGAAGCCTTCATCGATACGTACCTCTCCGAATGGCACCAGACCTCACCTCATGAAGGCTGCCCGCTGCTGACCATTTCATCGGAGCTGGGGTTGCGCGGCCAGCCGAGCCCGACCAGCGATGAAGTACTCAAGGCGCGCCTGGACCAGATCGAAGGCACCCTTGAAGGTGAGAACGCCGCCGAACGCAGCATCGTCATCATGGCGACACTGGCCGGGGCGCTCCTGCTGTCACGCAGTGTCGCGGATCCTGAATTTGCGCAGCAGATCCTCGACGTCACCCGCGAACATCTCAAACGCTCGGAAGACTAAGCCTGCCAGCGCTTGAACAGCACGCTGGCATTGACCCCGCCGAAGCCGAACCCGTTGGACAGCGCATACTCGATCGGCATCGAACGCGCCTGACCGTGGACGATGTCCACGCCTTCGCTCGCCGGATCGGGATTCTCCAGGTTGAGGGTAGGCGGAACGATCTGATCGCGGATCGCCAACAGCGTGAAGATCGCTTCCAGACCTCCCGCCGCGCCGAGCAGATGCCCCGTCGCAGATTTGGTCGAGGTCACGGCGATTGCGTTTTGTGCGCCAAACACCGACTTGATTGCAGCCAGTTCACCGAGGTCGCCCACCGGCGTCGAAGTCGCATGCGCATTCAGATGCTGCACCTGATCCGGCGTGATACCGGCCTGAGCTAGCGCCAGAGTCATCGCCCGTCGGGCACCGCTGCCGTCTTCCGGCCCGGCGGTCAGATGATAGGCGTCGGCGCTGGTGCCATAACCGACCAGTTCGACCAACGGCTGTGCGCCGCGCGCCAGTGCGTGCTCCAGCGACTCGATCACCAGCAGCCCGGCCCCCTCGCCCATCACGAAACCGTCCCTGCCGCTGTCGAACGGACGCGAAGCGCGCTCAGGCGTGTCGTTGTAGCCGCTGGACAAGGCCCGCGCCGCCGCAAAACCGGCGAGACTGACTCGATCGATAGACGCCTCGGCACCGCCGCACACCGCAATGTCGGCCTCACCGGCGCGAATCAATCGAGCCGCGTCACCAATCGCCTGCACACCGGCGGCACACGCGGTGACCGGTGCGCCGAGCGGGCCCTTGAGACCATGCTGGATCGAGACATGCCCCGCCGCCAGGTTGACCAGAAAGGAGGGAATGGTGAACGGCGACAAGCGTCGCGGGCCTCGGCTGTCGGTGGTGCGCACCGCATCGGCAATCGCACCGAAGCCGCCGACACCGGAGCCGATGATGGTCGCGGTGCGCTCCTGAGCGTGGGGCTCGGTCGGGTGCCAGCCGGCCTGTTCAAGCGCCTGACGGGCTGCCTCCATCGCGAACAGAATGAACCGATCCATTTTCTTCTGTTCTTTGGGCGGCGTGGCGCGATCCGGATCGAAACCCGCTTCGGCGTCCTCCTCCATCGTCGGCACCACGCCGCCGACCCGGGTCGGCAGATCGGCAATTACCGCTTCCGGCAGATTTCGCAATCCCGAACGCCCGGCCAACAAGCGCTGCCAGACGACTTCGACGCCGCTTCCCAAGGGCGATACCAGGCCCATACCCGTGACAACTACTCGACGCTGATCCATATCGGGTTGACCTCTCGTGACTCAAAAGACTTTTACTTGTAACGGCTGGCCGCCGAACTGTGGGACAGGTTGGGCGCCATCACGTGACGGGCGGCGACGAACGCTTGCCACTCGCCCGCATCGGGCAGCGAAGGAATCGTGACGAGCTCGCCCTGATCCAGACCGGACAGCGCGGCATCGACCATCTCGCCCGCCTCCATGACCATTTCCGCCGGAATGCCGCTGGCATCGAAACCGGAGCGCTCCCAGATTTCGGTGCGAGTCACACCGGGCAATACCGCTTGCACCTTGACCCCGGTGCCTTCGAGTTCGGTATTGAGCGATTGAGTCAGGCTCAGCACGTAAGCCTTGCTGGCGCTGTAGGTGGCGTTGAAACGCTCGGGGAACAACGCCACCACCGACGCAATGTTGATGATCGTGCCGCGCCCGGCGCGGGTGAACGCCGAGGCGGCTGCGGCTGCCAGCCGGGTCAGGGTTGTGACGTTCAACTGGATCAGTTGCTCCAGCACCTCGGGATCGGCGTTGGCCAGCAAGCCGTTTACCGCTACGCCCGCATTGTTGACCAGCAGGCTGATACTGGAGTCGCTGCGCAGGCGCTGCTCAAGCTTGAGCACTTCATCCTTCTGGGTCAGATCGGCCTTCAGCACTTCGACCTGAACGCCATGTGCGTCCCGTAGCTTGCTGGCCGCGGACTCCAGACGCTCCTGATCGCGAGCTACCAGCAACAGATCAAAACCACGTGCCGCCAACCGCTCGGCATACACCGCACCGATGCCGGAAGAAGCGCCAGTGACCAGCGCCGTGCCTTGGGATTTCGGGGAATTCATGACGGTACTCCTGGAATGCATGAGAAATGAGCGACCGCTGAAAAGCAGAGGGCTTCAGTGGCGACTGAAATTATTATAGGCATAATCTGAAACCAATATGATAGCCGTAATTTTCTATTTTCCGACGGAAAGGCTGTAGCCCTTCTGCAACGCTTGAAGGAAGCGGGAAGCAAAAAGGGCCGGTCAATGACCGGCCCCTTGGCGTTAAACAATCAGCTTAGTTCACTTCCAGCTTGTCGCGATTGCGATCCAGGATCGCCTTGCCAATCCCCTTCACTTCCAGCAGCTCATCCACGGACGCAAAAGGCCCGTTTGTTTCACGATAAGCAACAATCGCTTTCGCCTTGGCCTCGCCCACTCCTGCCAGTTCCTTTTGCAGAGTGGCCGCGTCGGCACCGTTCAGATCGACCTTCTGATTTTCAGAAGTGGCTGACGCGCCCATCACCACGGGCACCTTGTTCGCTTCGGAAGTAGCCAGAGGCGCAGCAATGGCGGCAATAGAGGCGCTGGTCAGCAAGGCAAAAATCAGGGAGTAGAAATATCCGGTACGCATAAGTGACGCTCCATCATCAATTGAGAAAGCAGCTTTTCCGAAGCTGCTCTCCAAACTTAGGCGATGATGGGAGCCTGTCAAAAACGTGTCCGTTACAGGATGTGAAACAATCAGGGTTCGAGGCGACGCTGCTGATAGATCCAGTCAACGATTTCCCCGTCCGGCGTATAACCGCTGACCGTTTCGCGCAGAATCTGGCGAACCCGCGAATAATCATCATTGTTCACGGCACCGAGCAACTCGCTCAACCTGCCCTTCAGCACATCCCAGGCCAGATGATCTTCATTGGCCGTCATGATCATTGGATGGGGCGTGGCAGCGACATTGTCGCCAATCAACAATTCCTCGTAGAGCTTCTCGCCGGGACGCAGGCCAGTGAATTCGATGGAAATATCCCCTTGCGGATTTCTCTCCGAGCGAATGCTCAAACCGGACAGATGGATCATCTTCTCTGCCAGTTCGACGATCCTTACCGGCTCCCCCATGTCGAGAACGAACACATCACCGCCCTGCCCCATGGACCCTGCCTGAATCACCAGTTGCGCAGCTTCCGGAATCGTCATGAAGTAGCGAGTGATTTTCGGGTGGGTAACCGTCAACGGACCGCCGGACTTGATCTGACTGTGAAACAGCGGGATCACCGAGCCGGACGAGCCCAGTACGTTGCCGAAACGGACCATGGTGAAGCGGGTTTTGTTGACCCGGGAGACATTGGCCTTGTCGCCAAACAGGACGGGGGCGATTTCGCGACTCAAGGCTTGAAGAATCAATTCGGCCAAACGCTTGGTGCTGCCCATCACGTTGGTGGGCCGGACAGCCTTGTCGGTCGAAATCAGCACAAAGTTCGAAACCCCTGCCTGCAATGCGGCTTGAGCCGTATTAAGTGTTCCCATCACATTGTTCAGCACGCCTTCGGCAATGTTGTGCTCCACCATCGGCACATGCTTGTAAGCGGCAGCGTGGTAGACCGTGTCCACGCTCCAGGTCTTCATGACATCCAGTATTTTTTCCGGGTGGCGAATCGAACCGAGAATGGGCAGCAACTTTGTCGATACCGACTCGCGATCCGCGCGTTGCTCCAATTCGGAAAGAATGCTGTAAAGGTTAAATTCGCTGTGCTCGAACAGCAAAAGCGATTTTGGCCCCAGTGAAAAGATCTGCCGGCATAACTCGGAGCCTATTGACCCGCCCGCCCCCGTCACCATCACCGTTTTGCCCTTAATGCAACGCTCAAGCAAATCATGCTGCGCCGGGACCGCGTCCCGCCCGAGCAAGTCCGCGATATCGACTTCCTGAATGTCGTCGACCTTCACGCGACCGCTGGCCAGGTCGGTAAAATTAGGAACACTGCGCACGTGCAAAGGAAAACCCTCCAGCATATTGAGGATTTCCCTGCGTCGAGCACGGGTCGAAGACGGCAGTGCCAGCAAAATTTCTTGCGCACCGGTGACGTCAATCATTTGTTGAATATGTTTGGGTTTATAGACCTGGAGACCGGAGATTGAGCGGTCCGAAATTCCTGAGTCATCATCGATAAAGGCTACGGGACGCATCGCCCTTCCCATGCGCAATGCAGCGACAAGCTGATTGCCAGCTACGCCCGCCCCGTAGATAGCGACTTTGGTCAACCCATCATCGCGATTGGCAAAAGGAACGTGCTGAGCGGCGGTGAACCAGTCCCCCATGAAGTACTGGCGCATGCAGAGACGAAGCCCGCCGATGATCACCAGGCTGAGCCACCAGTAATTGAAGATGATCGAGCGCGGCACGATGGCTTCGTGATTACTGTACCAATAGACCACCAAAGCCAGGATCAGCGAGGACAGACTGACTGCTTTAATGATCACCACCAGCGCGTCATTACCGAAGTAACGCATCACTGCCCGGTACATGCCGAACCGGATGAACAGAGGAATGGCGACGAGCGGAGCACAGACAAACAACCACAAGTGCACTTTCAACGGATTGACCATCTCGTCGATACCCAGACGGACGATAAACGCCAACCACAAGGCTACCCAGACGAGCAAAACATCTGTAAGCACCTGAATCAATCGCTTCTGGCGGCGCGGTAAACCCAGCAAGAACTCGCGCATTCTGTCCATATTCCCCTGTACCAATCTGGCCTGCTCCCTTTGGTTAATCGGCGGGTACATTGTACGGAGGTAGTGAACTTCGTTACAGAAAAAAGAATGTGATGAGGACGTTCCCCCTCAAGAGCCGCCATCACTGAGTCTTACGGTGATCTCACCGCCCCCATTTGTTTATCACCCGTCACCTGCACCATGCGATGTCTGTGCTGCGACATCATGGTCGAGTGAGTATACTGCGCAACAAATTTCCTGCACCTCGCCACCGCGAATTCGGGATCAAAAAAGAAACCCCCTCCTGGGATGTTTTTTCCAATGCCCCGGGCACGAACAGGCTTGGTTGTTGAAGCGACTGCTCACTGGTGTACGGCCAGCAACAGCGAAAGTGAAGACATTACAATCAGAATGACGAAAAGGAAGTGAAAGCAAGTGACAACAACAGGGCGCGGCATTAACTTGAAAAACATTGTCAAATGGGTCCTTCCCTGCATTTTCATGACGTTGGTCATCGCTTTTATTCTGTTGAAAAGCCCTGCGCTGGATCCTGTCGTCAGTATCAGCACCAGCCAATTCCCTGCGACGCAGTCCCAGTTGTTTTACAAACGCATGGATGACTATAAGGAAAGAAATTCCAAAATCAGCAAACTGGATATGGAGAACCATACATTTAGCTTTGCGTTGCCAAGGTACGATGAGAATCTGCGCTGGGACCCATTGGAAAAATCCGGTTCTTTCTATGTCAAGGCTGTGACGATCAGCGTGCTGGCTTATACCCGCTCTATTGAACTCGACAACCTGACGCCGATGGCACAGATTGAGGCGTCCGCCCGCGAAACGAACATTGTCAAATTCACAGCGCCGTCGGGTGCGACTGACCCACAGATAAACATTCACCTTAACTACAAGTTACTCGACAAAGTGCGCTACGTTTTCGCGCTCTTGCTCGGACTGGCCAGCGCATTTGCCATTCTTGCCTGGATCAAATGGCATTCACGGATCCTAGACTTCCTGCAGGGTGACCGCGGTTATACCGCACAATTGAAATCAATCTTCAGACAAGAAAACTTCAGCCTTAACGAATTCACAAAGTTACTCGGCATCGGGGTTTTTCTTAATATTATCCCGGTCGTCAATTTCTTTTTGTCTGTTGATGATGAGCGGGGCGCCTTCCGTACCGACCCATCCATCTGGATCGCCGATGGCCGATGGACAGCCTATCTGGTAGAGAAATTTATCTTCCCTCAGCCAGTAATGCCTTTCGTTCCTAATCTTTTCTTTTACGCCTGCGTTGCACTGGCGTACATGTTCCTGATCAGGGCACACCGCCTCACCTTCGGCTGGATTGCCGCCCTGGCCTACTGCATTTTCATTGCGCACCCGATCTGGTGGTTCATTGGCGAGTTCTACTCCAACATTCCTTCGATCGGTGTAGGCGTACTGGCACTGTCGATCGGCATCTTTGTATTTTCAAAATGCCGTATCGGCGACGACTTGAAAGGCAAAACTGCCCGCTTGGCGTTGCTTTCCAGCGTATTGCTGTCCGTGGCAATCGGCGCCTACCAATCACTGGTCATGTTCTACATTGTTGCCGGTCTCGGTGTCGTTCTTTTCAACTTCCGAAAAGACAACCCGACAGCCGTACTATCAATTTATCCGACAATCCAGCGTGCAGCCTTGTTGCTCGGCACCCTCGTTGGCGGCGTTGCTTTCTATGTCATCATAAACAAGCTTGCCCAACTGGCTTACCCTTCCGACCGTGGTTACATCGATAACTTTCTGCGTATCAACGAACTGATCGCGGACCCTGTTCTAATTACCAAGCTGGTTTTGTTAGAAGCGTGGAAACTCTACTCAGGCTCCCCTCTGAGCTACGGCGTTTCATTCTTCAGTGCGGCCATCGCATTGGGATTTGCAGCCCTCTTCCTGGTCACACAGAATACTTGGAAAGCTGCTTTGTGGATGACTCTCCTCATCGGAGCATTGTTGATCTCCCCATTCCTGCTGAACTTCGTCGCCGGAGGTATTTATTTGCCTCTGCGCGCCATGCTGGCCATTTCCTTTGTTGCGTGGTTCACCACGATCATCGTTCTGGAAAAACAGGGGCTGTTGCGGATCTTCGGCGCTGTGCTCGCAGTCACACTGCTATTCCAGATGATTTCGGTAAATGGTCAATACTCGGCAAGCACGATGATGGCCACGACCCACGACCGATTCACCGCCGAGGCGCTTTACGATCGAATCAGCAAGGCCAACCCCGAATTTGACAAGAATGAACGCATCATGGTCGATGTTTATGGACGAATGCCATTCGCGAGCCGCTATCCAGGCCCGGAAACCTCGACCATGAGTTCTTCGTTTTTCGATTGGGACCAAGGCAACGTCTATCGCATGCTGGAGTACATGCGCCTGATCGGTTTCTCGAATGTTTATGCCTTGGGCAACGCGCTGCGTATTCCGTTGACACCGCACTTTGACAACATGCCGGTATGGCCGGCAGAAGGCTCCGTGCGATATGAAAACGGCGTTTATCTTGTCAAGTTGAGCGAAGTTGCCGACCCGACGCACGCACAGTACAAGCGAGTCGAGTCGCAATGATTAACAAGGCAGGCATGCGACCCTTTTTCGCCTACCTTGCGCTTGCCGGGCTGTCTTTGCTAGCAGCACTTGCGTCCCTTTATCTCGCCAAGGCAACCGGTACGTTCGACGCCACCAGACACAACATTTGCTTGAGCATTGATTCGTCATCCAAAGGCGTGACGCAACTGTTCTGGTCCAGCGAATCTGGCGCTTTCAGTGAATCACAATCGGATTCGCAAAGGATCGACGCCGGTACTCAGCGTGTTTGCTTCTCGGTCGCGACAGGTCAGCGCTTCCTGCGCTGGGATCCCAACAACGTTGCGTCCGAGATGCGTGTCAGTCAAGGCGAAATAAACTTTTGGGGTCTGCGGCAAGCACTGCCGCTAAGCGTTCTGGCTCCTGGCAATGCACCAACGTCATTGTCGACCGAAGCGTCTTCGGTCACATTGACGTTTGATAATGACGACCCGCAAATCAAGTTCGAAATCAGCGACTCGGTCAGGTTCAAGGAAATAGCTTATAGCGCAGCGCTGCTGACTTTCGCTTATTGGTTGATCCTGAGCTGCACGCTGTTCATCCTCGGGAAAATAATTTTCGACGAAAGCATCGCCTATCGCATGTCGGTATTGGCGGCGCTTCTTTTGATAGCCGTATATCAATTAACCGGACTTATTGCGGTGGGCGATGGTGCGGGCTGGGACGGCAACGCCTATTTGAATCTTCTGTTCGACTGGAAAAATTCCGGGCATATTCCTGTCACGGATCCCTACCGTATCAGTCGCCTCACGGGCTTTTTTCCAACGGTAGTAGCAGAGTTCCTGCTAGATCTGACCAGACAACAGCTTTTATATGTACAGATGTCTTTCAATGTGCTCGGTATCAGCGTAGCCGCCGGGCTATTTACTGACTACTTGATGAAGTCCGGCATCCCGACCAGGCGGGCAGTGCAGTACACAACTGCCTTACTTTTGACGTGGCCAATCCTGGTCATGTCGACTTACTACCCCCTTTTAAGCGACCATTTGGCAATAGTACTGTCGTGCTGGAGCTTGTGGTGCTTTTCGCACAAACACTTCAAATGGCTACTGGCAACCTGCCTGATAGCACCATTGATCATGCCAGGCTTGTTTCTCCTGCCGCTGACGCTTCTCACCTTCTCACAGCCAGAAACGCAAGTTTCCTTCATCAACCGTCTGACTTTCGGCATGAAAGTCAGGATGCTGGTTTTTCTAGGTCTGGCTGCCGCCATGGTGGGTTATGCGTGCCTGTGGTTCACACGTATCGAAGACAGCGAACTATTACATGTCGGTTCTACACTTGCCTCGGGCATTCCTGGACTCAGATGGCTTAGCTCCACTTACTTGATTCTGGCCCTGATTGGCGTTGCCTGGCTTTGGAGTCGACTTCTGGGGCGTGATGGTGCGTTGCCAGTATTGTCCATCAAGTGGTTTTTCCTGGCCGCCATTGCGACGGCGTGCGGCCATGCAACTCTCTACTTCGGACTGGACTGGAGCCAGGGATTCCGAGGCCCGGACTTGGTGCAGAACATGTTTTATCAAGGTTTGAATACGCCATTCAAACCCATCCTCTCGCACTTTAGTTATTTTGGCCCATGCTTGCTTATTGCCTTGCAGCTAGTGTGGACCAGCAATCGAAGCGCGCGCCCGGTGCGCGCCGTTCAAATTGCCATATTGGGATTCTTGCCACTGTTGGTCGTCGGTTCCGAAAGTCGCCAATGGATCGCCATTCTTCCATTTCTGGTAGCGTACGTTGCGCAATCCGGAGTTTCGGATAAAACCACGAAGCTGATTCTTTATTTTTCCCTGCTGATGGCGACCCCATTATTCTGGCTGGCCAAGTCCATAGCCAGTGCCTTTGCAGCGGGCTTACCCATGAGTGATCCATTGTGGCAGCTGTACTTTGGGCGTCAGGGACCATGGATGTCGCATTCGACGTACCTGATCACTGCGATTGCGTGCCTGATCTTCACGGCTGCATGGTGGCTGACACGGCCAACCACCCCTAAATCGGCGGATTACGTCGGCTCAGACCTGCCAGATTGAGCCGACATCACTGTCTGAATGTGTAGTAAAATTGCGGCCATTATCATGTGCGCAGTCAAAAATTCTGGATGGATCATGGACGCAAATCATCAAATTCCTTTGTTTTCTGCAGTAGCGGCGAATTCCGGTATTGATTTTTCCGAACCGCTTATGCGCGTCGTTAATCGGCACTGGTACATTTTGGGTGAAGAAGTAAAGAACTTCGAACGAGAGTTCGCCAACTATGTCGGCGCAGAACATTGCATCTCGGTCGCGAACGGCTCGGAAGCACTGGAAATCGCCTTGCTGGGCATGGGTGTGGGCCCGGGTGATCGGGTTATCACCGTTGCCAACGCCGGGTTTTATAGCAGCACCGCCATCCACGCTGTCGGCGCCGAGCCGGTATATGTCGATGTCGATGAGAACACTTTGACCATGTGCCCGAAATCACTGGAGAAGGCGCTGGCCCAACCGGCGAAGGTCGTGATTGTCACGCACCTTTACGGACAGTTGGCAGACATCGAAACTCTGGCAGCCATTTCTCGCTCGGCCGGGGCGGTCGTGCTCGAAGATTGCGCCCAGTCCCACGGTGCGCGCTCTGATAATCGGCTTTGTGGATCGTTCGGCGACCTGGCCTGCTTCAGCTTTTACCCCACCAAAAACCTCGGCGCACTGGGCGACGGTGGCGCGATCGTAACTTCATCCTCCGAGATTGCCGCCCGCCTGCTCACGCTTCGCCAATACGGCTGGTCGACCAAATATCACGTTACCGTTCCGCACGGCCGTAACAGCAGACTCGATGAGATGCAGGCTGCCATCCTGCGGGTCAAACTGCCTCTTCTCGACCAATGGAACGAGCAGCGCCGCTCGATTGCCAGCCGCTACTGTGCAGCCTTCAGCCAACTGCCAGTCAAATTGACTGCAAGTCTGGGCGACGACTTTGTTGCCCACCTGTTCGTAATGCGTGTCGAACATCGTGAAGCGTTCACTGCCTACCTAAAAGAGCATGGCGTCAGTACCGATATTCACTATCCAGTTCCAGACCACTGGCAAACAGCGTACACACCGCGCGAAACATTCAATCTTCCGGTGACCGAGTCAGCATGCACCCGACTGGTCTCGTTACCTTGCTTCCCTGGGCTGACCGATCAGCAAGTCGATCGTGTCATTGAAGTGGTTTGCGCCTACTTCAAGCAGGAGATTTAGGGTGCTTTCGCTGGTTATTCCGGTTTACCGTAACGAGGAATCGCTGCCGTCATTGCTCAAAGCCGTCGATGATTTGAACGTCGAGCTTCAAGGCGCGCTTGAGGTGGTTTTCGTGGTCGATGGCAGCCCGGATCGCTGTTACGAGATCCTGCGAGATCGCCTGCCCGAGCAACGTTTTGCCTCCCAGCTGATTCTGCTGTCGAAGAACTTCGGTTCTTTCATGGCGATACGTACAGGTTTGCAGCATGGCAAGGGTCGCACGTTTGCCGTAATGGCCGCCGACCTGCAAGAGCCGCCAAGCCTGGTGCTGACCATGAACCGGGTGTTGAATACCGAGCCGGTGGATGTAGTAGTCGGTGTCCGCGAGGGTCGTGACGATCCATTCCTGTCTAAACTGGCGTCGAAAACCTTCTGGGGTCTGTACAAACGTTACGTTATCCCGGAAATGCCTGCCGGCGGCGTCGACATGTTCGGCTGCAACCTGGAGTTTCGCGACAACCTGCTCAAACTCGAAGAACGCCACAGCTCTTTGATCGCGCAGATTTTCTGGCTGGGTTTCCGCCGACAGGTAGTCAGTTACACTCGAGTTGCCCGGGAACACGGCAAGTCGGCGTGGACATTGCGAAAGAAAGTGAACTATCTGATGGACAGTGTCTTCTCGTTCACGGACTTGCCCATTCGCCTGCTTATTCGTGTAGGTGCAGCCGGCTCAGCACTCTCGGCGTTATACGGCGTCAGTGTAATCCTCGCGAAGATAGGCGGCCTGATCGATGTCCCTGGTTATGCCATGACACTGTTTACCATTACCCTGCTGGGCAGCCTCAATCTGCTGGGGCTCGGCGTGATCGGTTCGTACGCCTGGCGTACCTATGAAAATACCAAAGGGCGCCCTTTGGCGATCCCTATGAAAGTTTCTGAGTTTGGAGCCAATAAATGATTGATTCGCGCGATTTTTTCGTTCACGACCGTGCGATTTGTGAATCGTCCACTATCGGTAAAGGCTCGCGTATCTGGGCGTTTGCACACGTATTACCGAACGCCCGTATCGGCGCCGAGTGCAACGTGTGCGACAACGTGTTTGTCGAGAACGACGTCATCATTGGTGACCGGGTAACACTCAAATGCGGCGTTCAGGTTTGGGACGGCATCACCATAGAAGACGATGTTTTCGTGGGACCGAACGTCACGTTCACCAATGACAAGTTTCCACGCAGCAAAATCTATCCGGAAGCGTTTTCTCGCACCATCATCCGCAAAGGTGCATCCCTGGGCGCCAATTCGACGATTCTGCCCGGAATTACCATTGGCACCTCGGCAATGGTCGGCGCAGGCGCGGTCGTCACCAAATCCGTTCCACCGAATGCTATCGTGGTCGGTAACCCGGCGAAGATCATCGGCTACGTCGATGCCAAGCCTACCGAAGGCACAGTCGTAGACAACCCGGTAAAAGTCGGCCAATCAGATGTCCATCCTTGTGGCGTTACGCTGCACCGCATGATGGAAGCCGTCGATATGCGCGGCAGCCTGAGCGTTGGCGAATGCGGTAAGGACGTTCCGTTCGAAGTGAAGCGTTACTTCCTGGTAACCAACGTTCCGACTGCTGAAACACGTGGTGAACATGCTCACCGCGAATGCCACCAGTTTCTGGTAGCGGTCAAAGGCACCGTGCACGTAGTTGCCGACAATGGAAAGCACCGCCAGGAGTTTGTTCTGGACCACCACACACTGGGCCTGTTCCTGCCAGCAATGACCTGGGGTATTCAGTACAAGTACTCGGCGGACGCGGTGCTGCTGGTTTTTGCTTCCGAGCATTACGCTGCTGACGACTACATACGCGATTACGATCAATTCCTGATCGAGAAAAAAGCGCAGATTGGTTAATAGCCGTGAAAATTTCCGAACTGATGGAAATCAGGTTTTTCCGGTTCCTCCTGACAGGCGGGCTGAACACCGGAATTACGTATGCGCTGTATCTCATATTGCTCAGTGTACTTCCCTACACATGGGCTTATTCGATCAGCTATGTTTGCGGGATTGTTTTCGCGTTCGTGATGAGCCGGTTCCTTGTCTTCAAAGAACACCAGGGGATCAAATCGATCCTGCTGTTCCCACTCGTCTACGTCGCGCAATACGTATTGGGGATGTTTGTCGTCTGGTTCTGGGTCAAACAGCTGTCGCTGCCTGAATACCTGGCTCCACTGGCGGCGATCATTCTGTCGCTACCACTTACATACGTATTGACGAAGCTGGTATTCGTCAAACCCGGAGCGGTTACTCGCTAAAAAAAGGCAGACGGAATAATCCGTCTGCCTTTTTTAATTGCTGAACGCTATCAGCGCAATCAGGCTGATCCCGCCTCGATGTTCATGCCGCAACATCCTTTTCGGATTTTCCCGCGCGGAACCGCAACGCCAGAATGAACAGTGGCACGTAAGCCACCACGGCACCGACAAAGCCATTCAGCTTGAAGTGCGTGACAGCCACTGCAATCGGCAGGAGCCAAAACACATTGATCAAGCCCACGACAAGGGTCACCGGCAGGTGCTTGCCATAACGGCGCGAGGCGAATTGGTAAGCATGACTGCGATGCGCTTCATACACTTTCTCGCCGCGCAGCAATCGACGCAACAAGGTGAAAGTTGCGTCGACGATGAACACCCCGAGCAGGATCAACCAACCCCAGAAGTACTCAAATGAGGCATTGGCGGCCTGTATCGACAAAATGCCCAAGACGATACCCAGAAAGCCGCTGCCCGCATCGCCCATGAAAATTTTCGCTGGCGGAAAGTTCCACAACAGGAATCCTCCCGCACAACCAGCCAGTAGCAGGGCCGGCCCCATCAGCCCGACATGCCCGTCCAGGGCGTACAGCACGCACGCCCCGACACACGCAGTTACCGCCTCGACCCCGGCAATCCCGTCAATACCGTCCATAAAATTGTAGAGATTGAGCATCCAGACGAGGTAGAGGCTAGCCAATACAAACCCGCCCCAGCCCAGATCGAAGACCTGTCCGAACACACTGACGGGCGGTAGGCCACCCAACCAGGCCAACGCCCAGATCGCCGCGCAAAAGTGCCCAAGTAAACGCCAGCGCGCAGCAATATGGCCATGATCATCCATGAATCCGATGATCGCCACCAGGCTGCCAGCACCGGCGATTGCAGCGAAATCTCTGAATGCGATCAAGTCAGCAGCATACAGCGAGCACATGGCGACAAGGAACGTCACGACGATCGCAACACCCCCTCCCCTTGGCGTGGGGACCGTATGCGAACTACGGGCATTGGGAATATCCATCAGACTTCTGGCAAGGGCATACCGGCGCAAAACAGCAGTCAGAAGGAACGAAATAATTAAAGCGATCAGCACAAACCAGCTGAAATTCATCGCGGCAGTAGCTCCAAATAAAAGCCAGCATTCGTCACTGGCAAACAAAAACCATTGCGCCCGCCTGGCCGATCATGAGGTTCGATAAGCCAGGCGGGCGCACTGCATCAGTTTTTGTTCACATCCACGATCTCATGCAGCGGACGCTTGCTCAGCACGCGTTTGATTTTTTGCCGTAGTGAGTAAGGCACCGCATGGCTGATGCGCTCCATGCGCGGATGGCGGTAAAGCGTCCAGATGGCCAATAGCGCGATTTCCTTGGTCGTCAGCGGCGCCTCATACACAGTTGTCGGGGCCGAGAATTTCGGCAGTTCGAAACCGGTTTTTGGTTTGCTGTGCTTATCACTGCCGACGCCGCATAAGGCCGGGTAATCAACGCTATAAAACGCCGGCTGCTGCAGGTGGGTATCCACGACAGGCGCAGTCAACTGCTCACCGGCTGCGAGCCTTTTCACAAACTCGCTGATTCGCCGCATCAACTCGGCTGGCTCAAGCCCATAATCATAAACAAGAGTGTTTTCACGTCCGGACAATCGTTCCGGGAATGCCCCAATGTTTGGCGCAATAATTGGCAACCCGGCTTCCAGCGCATAGCTGAGGGTATAGCTGTAGGTTTCCGGGCACTGACTTGGAAACAGGACGACATCAAACTCATTTGCGGCCATTAGGGAAGACAGCTCACTGGCATCGTAACGACCTGTAGTCAGGACACCGCCCAACTCTCTGTAGCCGAAACCGACCAGCCGGAAGTTGATTGGTGCATTGACCGTCGCTGCCGCCTCCGCCACTTGCTCCAGATAATCGGCACCCTTTTCTTTACCAAGAGCACCGATAACGCCCACGTTGTAGCGGATCTTTTGCGCGACCGCCGCGACACCCTGCCCAATATTGCGTTTGTGCTCTACGTGACCTGCAACGACAGCGTTACGCAACTCGAAGTTGAGTCGATAATTGGCGAGGGTGTACGCCGAAGGGAAAATTACCGCTTTCGCCCCGTCGATAAAGCCGCGCAATTGCTCACGCCATTGTGCCGGCGATACACCATCCGGCAGAGGGAAGTCAGGATTGACGATGTCGTCGGCATAACTGCCTGGATAAACGCCCTGCGCATCGGTCAGTGTAGGGTTGCCGCATAGCCAGTAATAATCATGAACCGTCAATGCATATTCAGCGCCCAACTCAGCGGGCAATTGAACCAGTTGCGAATTCAGACCGAGCGTGTGATGGAAGTGCACGAAGCCGACACCACAGCCCTTCAAGAACTCGACCAAAAGGTTGTGCTCTTCCGGCAACTGGAAAAGAAGCTCGTCGGCCCCCGGAAAACTCCCCATCCGCAAAGTAACGGCGGACTGGCCACGACGAGGCGCCAGGAACAGGCAGCAAACATCGGACTCAAGAGCGTCTGCCAACTCGTCCAGATGCTGCTGCACACCGCCTCCAGCCTCATGCGAAATGTGCAAGACCTTTGGCCGGTCCAACGATGCGATCAATTGCGCAAGACGTTTTACCCGTACTGCTTTCAGCGGATCAGCTGCGATGAACCTCTGGATATCCAAGTGATAATCCGGATGCAGCTCGGTGATGACCTTGGTTGCATGCTCGGTCAACGCCTGCTTGGAAGAGGAGAAACTGACCCCGCCCTCATGAAATGCATACAGGTTAGGGGTCACGATGTTGAGCCAACCGGCTTTCAGCCCGCGCTGGCACAGATCGTTCTCTTCACCATAACCCTTGCCGAACTTTTCCTCGTTCAGCAGCCCCACGACATCCAGACAATCGCGGCGAATGTACATGCAGAAACCTACACCTGTCGGTGCCTGGCTGACCGGCAAACGCGGGCCGGAAAACACAGCATCGATCTGCTCGACGCTTAAACCAAAGGCTGGCTGGTTTTCGTAAAGAAACGCCGGGAAGCTACAAATAGTCGCGTTGTTGGAAAACGGTGTAACGGTACCGATGTTTGGCGCGATGTAAGCCTCAGCGGTCAGCCGCTCCAGCCAGTCAACAGGCACGATGACATCACTGTTAAGGAAAACGATATCGTCCTGGCTGGCATGGCGCATGCCGCGATTGACGGTTTTGACAAAGCCAAGATTGACTTCGTTTTCGAGAACGGTCATCACCTGCGGCCATTGCATTTGCAATTCGATCAACATGGCCTGCATGCCTGCATCTGGGCTCGCATCATTGATCGCGACCAGTTTGGAGTCGAAAGCAATAATCCCTGGCATCGCGGCAAGGATGCAGCGACGAGTCATTTCGACATCTTTATAGATTGGCAGAATGACGCTGACCGAGCGAGTGCGCGCGACAGGCGCTTCAATTACGTCGTCAACCGGCTGTGGCAGATTGGCTTCCTGGCCGCGCAGATAGGCCGTCAGCGCCTGCTTGGAAGTCTCCACTTTGCTGCGCAACACGCCTTTCCCCTGCCGCAACGAGCGCACAAGGAAGCGTACAGGTTTAGTGATGAACCAAGAGTTGGAGTTAATGACTTGATTATAGTCAGCTTCACGTTGGTCCAGTTTTGCACTCAGCGTTTCGATTTTCTGCCTGGCGTCAGTGACAGCGCTTGCAAGCGCTTCACGGGTTTGAGCCAATGCAATCTGCGAACTGCTGAAAGCAGAAAACAGATTGTCTTCGACAATCAATCGATCTTCGCCCCACGCCGTAAATTCACTCGGGCTTCGGCCGTTAATCGCATTCTGAATCTGCGCCTCGATGGCCAGAAACTCTTCCACATCTTCTTCGCAAAGTGGGTACCCGGCGGCTTCGCAAGCTCGGAACACAAAGTCTTTGCGTGTAACCGGGCCAGCCTCTGCCCCCTTGCTGATACGGGTAATCGAACCCAGCAACTGCGTTAGCGCTTTGAACAGCAGGTACTCGTAGCGAACATTCGTGTTGAGTGTCCACTCTTTGTCGATCAACTGCGGACGACCGTCCAGATCAATCACAATATTTTGCGGGACCGCATCGATCAACGCTCCCGACACCTCACCCGGCTGGCTCTCGGCGTTATCACAGAGCACGTTTAGCATGCTCAGATAATTTTTGAGGAAGGCGCCGATACCTGCGTAAGTCCAGCCCTCGGCATTGACTATATCGATCAGCTTAGTGCCAAGCACATAACCATTGATGTAAGGCTCGGACGCAGCAAGATTAAAAGCGACGAGCGATTGCCCTTCACCCTCATCGATAGTCTTTCCGAGTTTTTGGTAATGCACATTGATCGCATCTTCGGAATCGCGACGAAATTCCGAACGTTTGCAGTACATCGAGCGTCGATCGCAACTGTAATGATACGCCAGGGTCTGCGGGTCGACTGCGCTGCGCGAGACCGGCGAAGCACCTACAAGAAAGGAGTTGGACATGTCCATGCCCAAGCCGTTCCTGAAAATCTGCGACCAGGCTAATTCCAGTGAGAAGGTGCACAGATCCGGCAATTGCGGATCTCTCTGTACACTTTGCGATGCGAATGCACTGGCATCGAAATCAGGATCTTTGAACCCCTGTTCGGTGATGATCGAAACGGGCAACTTGTAATCGGGAAATGGCGCAAAGAACTCACTCGAGGTAAACCCGGCTGTCGCCAACAACGACGCGAGAGCTTTTTTCCCGTAGGTCTGCACGGTAGCGCTGTTATAGCGCCCCTCGACACCGTACATCGGCGTCGTCACGTGATCTTCAGGCGCTCCGGCGAAATATTTCAAGCCGAGCTGATTTTCGATCGCGATGATGAGCAAACCGTCAGGTTTAAGCAGTGAGCGAACTTTCTCAAGCATTCTCGCACCCGGGTTATCACCCGATACGAACAGGTTGGCATACTCAAAAACGCCGATCAGGGTGATGACATCGAATTGGGTATCAATGCTGAAATTCTCGAACGACTCAGCCAGAACCGAGACGTTTGGCAAGTCTCGGGTGCGTGCACGGGCGATGCTGGCGCGACGCGAGCTACCTTCCAGCGCCAGCACTCTGCCGCCCTGCTCACCTAAATACCGGGTAATTGCACCACAACCGGCACCGATCTCGAGCACATCGCCACGCAGATCGGCATCGAACACCCGCAACAAGTTCGAACGGGTACTTGAGAGGTAATAAAGCGATGGCCAATCGGTGCACGATCTTCGCAGCTCATCAGAAAAAACACTGACGTCACTGGCCTGATCGATCAAGAATTTTATGCGCAGTTCGGTGCTATCACCATCGCTGTAGTTGATGCTCGAATAATCCGGCCTCGACCAGATGTTGAGCTCGTCATTAAGCTGATAGCCCGCTTGTTTCAATAAAATATTCAATTTGAAACCTTCTTGGCACGAATGCTGGAGTCCAGATTTACAAGCCCAAAAAATTTGTCAGTCGGACGAACCTGGAAGTGGATCGAATCATAACGCCTGTCACGGGGAGTAACCTCTTCTCCATCTTTGGTCGACACTCCGACAGAAATGAAGTAGTCACCCGGGGCCAGATCACAAGATATAAGTACCTCAACTTCGACGATCTCGCCCTTGCGCCCGCACGTTCTGAATTCCAGGCAATCCAGCGTTTCACTATTTACGCCATAGAGGGTAACGCCCTCTTTGGTCTTGATCGTCATCCCGAGAATCGGACACACCAGATCAGTATCAAAACGTACAAATACCGATAGTTTGATCTGCACGCCAGTGTCCAGGGCAATGGGGTACTCAAGCCCTCCTGCGCTCAGGTGGAAGTCGATGATAGTGGCCGATCTGTCACCCCAACGATATTCGTTCGGGTTGTAGTTCGGATGCGTTTCAAATACATCGAGGCCGCCTTCAGGCGTTTGATACGCTGCCAACTCGTCAGACGCTTCTGCACTTTCGACAGAGGCCGATTGCTGAGTCTTGCCGAACAACAAATCAAGGTAACGGTTGACGACCATGCGCGGCTCGCCTTCAGCGAGCTGCACACCGTTGTTCAAAAGAAAGGCGTGGTCACAGTGCGTAACGATTTGTTCGCTGGAGTGCGTTACCAGCAGAATGCTCGTGCCGTTTTCCTTGAGCTTTTTCAACCGATCAAAGCAACGGGCCTGAAATTTTGCATCCCCCACTGCCAGCGCTTCATCGACAATAAGAATATCGGGCTCTACTTGCGCCTGAACGGAAAACGCCAGTCGCACCAACATACCGCTCGAATATGTCTTGACCGGTTGATTGATGAAATCGCCAATGTCCGCGAATTCGATGATCGCGTCATATCTTGCGTCGATTTCTTCTTTGCTCAAACCCAGAATCGAGGCGTTCAGGTAGACGTTCTCGCGTCCAGTGAACTCGGGATTGAATCCGGAGCCCAGTTCGAGCAATGCAGCGATCCGGCCATGGGTTTCAACCGTACCACTGGTTGGATTCAACGTACCGCAAAGAATTTGCAGCAAGGTGGACTTGCCACTGCCGTTGCGACCAACGATACCGACCGTTTCGCCTTTGCGAATTTCGAAGGAAACGTCGCGTAGCGCCCAGAACTCACGGCAATATTTTTTCTTCCCGCGACTAAGCATCTGAAGCAGTCTGTCGCGCGGTTTGTCGTAAATCTCATAGCACTTACTGAGATTTTGAACTTTGATAGCGACCTCAGATGACATCGGCGAATCCTTTTCGTGTTTTCTGAAACCAGGCGAATCCAAGCCACGCAATCAACGCCGAGCCGGCGAGATAAATGCCCAATACGGTAAAGTCAGGCAGCTTTCCCCAAAACAGAATGTCCCGGGCGTACTCGATTGCAGGCGTCAGCGGATTGAGCATCAGTAGATGTTGATACTTCTCAGGTAGCGCACTGGCAGGGTAAAAAATAGGCGACAGAAACATCAGGACGGTGGTCAGGATGCCGATGAATTGCGCGACATCTCTCAAGTAGACGCCGAGCGACGCCAAGGCCCACGTCAAACCCATGATCATCAGCATCAACGGCAGGATAATCAACGGGAACAACAGGACGGTCAGGTGCGGCGTGCCAAACAGTATCAAATAGGCCAGCAGCCACACAGTCAGGCTGATCACCATATGAAAGAGCGCCGAACCGACTGTGATCCAGGGAAGGATCTCCAATGGAAACACAACTTTCTTCACATAGTTGGCGTTCGAGAGAATCAGCGTCGGGCTTCGATTGAAACACTCCGCAAAAAAGTTGAAGACGATAAGTCCCGCAAACAGAATAAGTGCAAACTCGGTTTTCGAGTCACTTCCGCCGCTCCAGCGTGCCTTGAAAACGACGCTAAAGACAAAGGTGTAGACAACCAACATGAACACGGGGTTAAAAAACGACCAGAGAATCCCCATGAACGATCCACGGTAACGCCCAACGACTTCTCGCTGTACAAGCGCCGCGATCAGGCTCCGATTACGCCAGAAACTGCTGACCATTTCCTTTGGCGACGTGGAAAAATTAAGCATTATGCACACACCTGAGATAAATCGAGGGAGACAGACTTCATACAAAAACTCTCTTGTTGAGATACCGGGAGGACGCCACGGAGCAATTTTCACGTCCCGCCCTGCACGATGATGGCATCAAATTCTGTTGAGCACCGCGGCCAGCATCAGCCCAAGATTACCCAAACACGTCTGCCGATAGACCTTCGCGCGGTAGAGCCAGACGAAACGGCCGAATCCTTTTGAATCACGGGCTTTCTTGAATTGCTCAAAGGTCTGCAGGCTGTCTGCACTCAAGCGTGAGCGAACCGTTTCAAGTGCAGCGATATTTTTGTCATTCCAGTCACGAAAGCGACCCGTAGACATCATCCGCAAGCGCATGATCCGTGCGCGCACTCCAGAGTTGGCGCCAATCAGATTCGCTTCATGCTGCCTGTACAGAATGGAAGGCGAGGCGTCATAGACGACCTTGCCACCCACCGCGGTAATCAGGAGATAGGCCCACCAGTCATGGGAAACGATATCCACTTGGCTGCCGGCATGACAGAGCACGTCCCGAGCCAAATGATTGAATACCATGGTATTGCCCCCGGCCAGACTTTGTACCAGTGCATTGGCAAAACTGGCGGGGCGAGAAAATAGTGGCGAGCGACCGATGACCGTTCCCGAGTCACCAATCAACTCGGTCCGGGCGCAATACAACGCCGGAAGACCGGACGGCAGCGCCTCCAATACCTTTACGGCAGACTCAAGTTTATTGGCTTGCCAGATATCGTCCTGGTCGGCCCATGCATAAAATTGCGATTGCACGGGCGCATCGCAGGCAACGGACATGAAGTTAGCCGCAAACCCTCGCTTGGGCCCTTGCAGAATGGTCAGTCGGCCTTCTCCCCAGATCGAGCTGTACTGGCGCAGAATATCCAGTGTCGCGTCGGTAGAACCGTCATCAGAAACAACGACGGTCCATTCGCGATAACTCTGGCGAGCTATCGAATCCAGTTGTTGTGCGAGAAAGCGCTCACCGTTGTAGGTACACATCAGAATCGTCACGCGGGCCGGTTGCGTTTCATGACCGTGAATACCAACGTCAGAACCGCTGCCAGGCTGCTCGCCTGTCTGATCAAATTGTGGAAGAGGGGCTACCACCGAGCACTCCATTGCATTGAAGATAAAATAATGACGATGTCGTTTCGCTCAACATCAAGAGGTACAGCCTTGGCAGCATGAAAATCACATGCCCCTCTCATGGACCGCTCCCGACAGCGAAAAATTTGCCATTATAAGTCATACCAATTTGATAGCCCAGTGACATCACCACCTTCAACAGCACAAGGCGGTGGTCATGGTATGAAAAGAGTAATCTGAATGTTGCCTTGAGCCGGAAAAATCCTGCCAAGGCGTACTGATTTGGGCTGCGTAGGGTATCAAGGCGCCCTAATTGGCAAAAGGGTGGCAATCTGCCAATTCTTCGAGGGTCAGATCAATGGCCATGCTTTATCGAGCAAGCCTTAGCGGAAAAGTGACATCCACAAAAAATACCGACCCGTTTAGCGCTCCCGAAAATGGTTGGCAGTGGCCTGAAGTGCCTGGCTCACGCTGACGGGCGGCGTCCACTCCAGCACTGTGCGCGTCTTTTCCATATCGACCTGTAACGAGCCGCAGAGTCGTTGAGCCAAGGCTCTCCTACCCAATAAAGCCGCCCCAAGGCGCAGAACAAACGGAGGCACGGGCAACAATCGCGCTCGGACAGTCAGGGCACTCGCCATCCTTTGAAGCAATTGAGTGGTCGAAAGATCTTCGCCATCACTTACCAGAAACGTTTGATTGGCTGCTTTTGGATGATCGATGCAGGTCACCAAAAGATCCACCAGATTACTGATTGCCACCAGGCTGCGGCGATTGCCCAATGCCCCCAATGGCAGTGGCAATCCTTTTTGCAACCAGCGCATCATACTTAGAAAGTTGGCTTTGACACCCGGCCCGTACACCAGAGGCGGTCGAATAATCACCAACTCCATTGCGGTTTCCAGTGCGATTTGACGCACGACTTCCTCTGCCTCGCACTTGGAAATACCGTAAGGATCAACAGGCGCGGGAATATCGGCTGCGGTAAAGGGCCTCCCGGCGGGTGACTCTTCGCCATTGACCTTGATCGAACTGACAAAGATGAAGCGCTTCACCCCGGACGCTGCCGCATGACGGGCCAGCCGCGCAGTGCCCTGCACATTCATTTGCCGAAACATGGCAAGCGGATCAGCCTCCCCCTCGTTCATTACATGAACCCTGGCCGCACAATGAATCACCGTCTGAACATTATTCAATGGCGGCAATAAAACGCGCTCATCCAAATCAAAAGACACGACATCACACAAACCACTCAACCGAGTTTCGCCACGCGCAGCCGCAACTGGTGTGTAGATCTTGTCGAGAAGCAGGCGGAACACCACGGCCTCGCCGACAAACCCCGTCGCCCCGGTTACCAATACCCGAGCACCTTTCATTTGGTTTTCTTCCCGATCACGGCAGTCGCGCAACAAATAAAGAAAAAGAACAGCTTGTCCCTGGTTCGACGACGACATTCACCGGCTGTTAACGACAGTCGCAATAATTGTCGACGGCCCAAAGGTAGCCATTGCCGGACGAATGGATCATCGGCGAGACCCACCAACTGCGCAATCATTCGAATCTGAGAAAACCACCAACCGTCATGGATAGTTTTATAACGCGCAATCAGTGGATTTATACCGGTATTGGCCCCGATCTGATTACTTTCGTGCTGGCGATAACACATGGATGGCTGCGGATCAATGAACCAGCGCAAACCACGACTGCGTGCGAACGCATAGCAATACCAGTCATGCAGACTGACCTGTTGTAAGGCATCCCAATGTTTGAACAATGAGCCCTTCAGCAACTGCATCATCCTTTTGCTCATGACATACGTACAGCCCGGTCCGGCAGCCTCAAAGAGAAAGTCCCAGCGGGTTTGCGGCTGGGCCTTGTCCAGTACCTGGTTACGACCATCAGGCCAGAACGCAACTACGTTACTCGAGTAAGCATCCACGCCAAGAGATTTGATCGACCGGATAGCGCGCTCGATCTTGTCCAGATACCAGACGTCATCCTGATCAGCAAAAGCGATGAAATCGTAGCCTTCAAGATCAACATCTCGAATCAAACGGAAGAAGTTGCGGGAGGCCCCACCAAACGCACCGGCGTCGGGCAAGACGATTACGTTCGGATGCTGCGCAGCATAATCGGCGCACCATGCCTCGGTACCGTCATTGGAGGGATCAATACTTATATAAACGGTTACGTCGACAGCTGCCTGACCGAGGATCGAGGCCAACTGCTCCTCGATCCACTGCATGCCATTGTAGGCGGCCAGCAAAATCGCAACCTTGGGATGTTCTACTGGCATGCCATTCCTGCTTGCAGCGATAAACATAGCGTTGCGAAAGTCAGAACTTTCGATCAGGCAGACGGCGAGTCCAGCAACTTCTGAAGGTATTGACCGTAACCCGTCTTCTTCAGTGCTTGCGCTTGTGCGTTAAGCTGCTCGGCAGAAATCCAGCCATTGTGATAGGCGATCTCTTCCAGACACGCCACTTTCAGACCCTGACGCTGTTCGATCGTGTGAACGAAGTGACTGGCTTCAAGCAGTGAGTCGTGAGTACCGGTATCCAGCCAGGCAAAACCGCGACCGAGCATTTCCACGCTCAGGGTCTGGCGCTCCAGATACGCACGGTTGACGTCGGTGATTTCCAGCTCGCCACGCTCGGAGGGCTTGATGCTCTTGGCGATCTCGACCACATCGTTATCGTAGAAATACAGACCGGTGACCGCATAGTTCGATTTTGGCTTCAGCGGCTTCTCTTCGATACTCAAAGCCTTGCCACTTTTATCAAACTCGACGACACCAAAGCGTTCAGGATCGGAGACGTGGTAGCCAAATACGGTTGCGCCCTTTTGTTGGGTACTGGCGGAGCGCAAATTATCCGAGAAATGCTGACCGTAGAAGATGTTGTCCCCCAGAATCAGACAGCATGGATCCTGACCGATGAACTCTTCACCAATAATGAACGCCTGAGCCAGGCCGTCCGGGCTTGGCTGCTCGGCATAAGTGAGCTTGATCCCGTACAGGCTTCCATCACCCAGCAGTTTACGGAAGCACGGCAAATCTTCCGGCGTGGAAATGATCAGGATTTCTCGCATACCCGCCAGCATCAAAACGGACAGCGGATAAAAAATCATCGGTTTGTCGTAGATCGGCAGCATTTGTTTGGACACACCGAGGGTCAACGGGTGCAGGCGCGTGCCCGAGCCACCGGCGAGGATGATGCCTTTACGATTTGTCGTGATCATTTGTTCAGAACTTCCCTAAGCATTCGGGTTACACCACTTTGCCAATCCGGCAAGTGTAGAGAAAAATTGTCGCGCAGCTTGCGAGTATTCAAACGCGAATTCAGCGGTCGGCTCGCCGGCGTTGGATAGGCGGTTGTATCGATTGGGTTAATGGCTGTTACCGCCAACTCTTCACCTTGCGCCTTGGCAAACTCAATCACGTGACTGGCATAACCATGCCAGGACACTTCTCCGGCAGCGGCCAAGTGATAGAGACCTGCTAATTCCGGGCGCTTAAGAACTTGCTGAATAGCTAACGCCGTCACATCGGCAATCAAATCCGCGCCAGTAGGGGCGCCGATCTGGTCAGCGATAATATTGAGCGTTCCGCGATCTTTCGCCAGACGCAGCATAGTCTTCGCAAAATTATTGCCGCGAGCGCCATATACCCAACTTGTGCGAAAAATCAGATATTTGCAGCCAGATGCGATAATCGCCTGTTCGCCAGCGAGCTTGCTGAAACCATAGTAATTGACTGGCGCAACAGCATCAGTCTCCTGCCATGGCACGGAGCCCTCGCCACTAAAGACGTAATCTGTCGAATAGTGAATCAGCCAGGCACCGGAAGCGGCAGCCTCTTCAGCCATCACTCGACTCGCCAAACCATTTACGCGCTCAGCCAACTCTTTTTCAGATTCAGCTTTGTCGACCGCGGTGTACGCCGCAGCATTGACGATGATATCGGGTGCGCACTGACGAATCGTTGCGCGCAAGCCTTCAAGGTCGGACAAGTCGCCGCTTAGCCCGCTCACCGAGTGACGATCCAATGCAATCAACTCACCAATTGGAGCAAGGGAGCGCTGCAGCTCCCAGCCCACTTGGCCGTTTTTTCCTAAAAGTAGGATTTTCATGCTTTGTTCGAGCGACCTGCGTAGTTCTGGTCGATCCATTGCTGGTAGCTGCCACTCTTCACATGCTCTACCCATTGGGTATTGCTCAAATACCACTCGACAGTCTTGCGGATGCCGGTTTCGAATGTTTCTTCCGGAGTCCAACCCAGGTCTCGCTGGATTTTGCTCGCATCGATTGCATAACGCTGGTCATGACCGGGACGATCCTGAACGTAGGTGATCAGGCTCGAATGAGGGCGATGAGCGGAGTCTGGACGCAATTCATCGAGTAGTGCACAAAGCGTGTTCACGACTTCAATGTTCTGTTTTTCGTTATGACCGCCGATGTTGTATGTCTCACCAACCACACCTTCGGTCACAACTTTGTACAACGCACGGGCGTGGTCTTCGACATACAGCCAGTCGCGAACCTGATTGCCTTTGCCGTAAACCGGCAAGGGCTTGCCTTCCAGTGCATTGAGAATGATCAATGGAATCAATTTCTCAGGGAAGTGGCACGGGCCGTAGTTGTTCGAGCAATTGGTAACCAATGTCGGCAGGCCATAAGTGCGAGCCCAGGCGCGAACGAGGTGATCGGAGCTGGCTTTGCTGGCCGAATAAGGCGAGCTTGGCTGATAAGGTGTGGTTTCGGTAAAGAGGTCTTCAGGGCCTTCAAGGTCACCGTAAACTTCATCGGTCGAAATATGATGGAAACGGAAGTTGGCTTTGCGCGCACCATCCAATTGCGCCCAATAATGGCGAGCAGCTTCCAGCAGAGTGTAAGTGCCGATAATGTTCGTCTGAATGAACTCGGACGGACCGGTAATCGAGCGATCGACGTGAGACTCTGCGGCCAGATGCATGATGGCATCTGGTTGGTGCTCACGCAAAACACGGTCGATCTGGTCACGATCACAGATATCGACGCGCTCGAATGCATAGCGTGAATTACCGCTAACCTCGGCCAGCGACTCGAGGTTACCGGCATACGTCAGCTTGTCGACGTTGATCACTGCGTCGTTGGTATTGGAAATTATGTGACGGATGACTGCTGAGCCGATGAAGCCGGCGCCGCCGGTAACTAGAATTTTCACGCGAAACCATACCCTTGAGCTGCGGACAGTGTCACCAACGAGCACTGCCTAATCCATGAATGCAGAAGCCATCAAACCTGTGGCTTCCGTCAGAGTCAGTCTAAATCGATGTGGGAATATGCCACTATCGAACAAGGGACGCATTTTACAGCTTAATGAATCTTTTACTAATGGATATAGACAGGTAAGGACGCAATTTCGACAGACGCCCTGCGCCTGCCGTTATCACACTACACGCTTGCGTGAAGCTCTGGACGAACGTCCCAGAAACCAGCCAAAAAACGGCCCGATCAGCATACCTACCAGCAATGCACCAACCGTAATCACCGATACCGGAAGTTGTGGTCCTGCCCAACCAAGAAACAGCAGGGAGACCGATTGCTGATTTTCGAGAACGAACGCAAGGATCGCCAACACAAGCAATAGAATTAAAACGGAAAACAAAATGCGCTTGAGATTACTCATGAGCGACTCCTTGCGTAACGGTGACCGTCAAGCCCCCTCCTCCTCTTCTTCATTCACGCGATCGCGCAATTCCTTGCCTGGCTTGAAATGCGGAACGAATTTACCGTCAAGGCTGACGGACTGACCGGTCTTTGGATTGCGACCGACACGCGGCGCACGATAGTGCAAGGAAAAGCTGCCAAAACCACGGATCTCGATACGATCCCCCGTGGCCAGACACTGGGACATTTGCTCAAGCATGGTCTTGATGGCCAGCTCCACATCCTTGGATGAGAGCAGCCCCTGATGGGTGACAATTCGTTCGATCAACTCCGACTTCGTCATATTTTTCCCTTCTTTTTCAAGCAGCTAGATCAGCGCTTGAAAGGTTTTAGCACGCCCGGAAGATTTTGAACAGCCCAGGGCTTGACATATCTTTCCGCTCGCCGAAACGCCCATTTTCAGGGCATCGGATGACAAGCCCGCCAACACTCACTCACCGACAAATCACCAACATGGTTCGAGTGACGTAGCCTGCCGGATTGAAGCCAAAGGGAAACTCATCCTCATCCCGGGCGTCATCAGATCGCGTGACCACCTTATACCCCGCCCCCTTGCATTCCTTGGCGGCACGCTTCTGACACTTCTCCCAGCCCGAACCCAAGCCGGAGCAGTCAACCTCGATACCACTGACTCCACGCACCGCATGGGTCTTGGCGCTCGTTGTGCAGCCCGCCAACATCAAGACACCTATAAACACTATAAACTTGCTCATTCACTTCCTTATGCCAGGCGCCCGCCCGACTACTGCAATCTTCAGACTAAGCCTAGACGCGAATAGACGATTGATCCGATTAAAGAAACAGACCGCCCGGCAAAGGGAATGGTTTCACTCGAACAAACAGCGAGCGATGCCCCACCAAATCGCAGGCACAAAAAAGGGCGACCGAAGTCGCCCTTTTTTTAATGATCAGACAGAACTCAGTTCTGTTTGGCCATTGCTTGACGCAGCAGTGCCGCCATAGTGGTGTCAGCTGCTTCGCCTTCCGGAGCTGCTTTCAGGCTCTGGATGGCTTCTTTCTCTTCAGCATCGTCTTTCGATTTGATCGACAGCTGAATTACGCGGCTCTTACGATCAACGCTGATGATCTTGGCTTCTACTTGCTGGCCTTCTTTCAGAACGTTGCGCGCGTCTTCAACGCGGTCACGGCTGATTTCGGAGGCTTTCAGAGTCGCTTCGATATCGTCGGCCAGAACGATGATGGCGCCTTTGGCGTCAACTTCTTTCACGGTGCCAGTAACGATTGCGCCTTTGTCGTTAACCGAGACGTACTCGGAGAACGGATCGCTTTCCAGTTGCTTGATACCCAGGGAGATACGCTCACGCTCCGGGTCAACCGACAGGATAACGGTGTCCAGCTCGTCGCCCTTCTTGAAACGACGTACGGCTTCTTCGCCCACTTCGTTCCAGGAGATGTCGGACAGGTGAACCAGACCGTCGATGCCGCCGTCCAGACCAATGAAGATACCGAAATCGGTGATCGACTTGATGGTGCCGGAGATCTTGTCGCCCTTGTTGAACTGGCCAGAGAAGTCTTCCCATGGGTTCGACTTGCACTGCTTGATGCCCAGGGAGATACGACGACGCTCTTCGTCGATGTCCAGAACCATGACTTCCACTTCGTCGCCGACTTGTACGACTTTCGAAGGGTGGATGTTCTTGTTGGTCCAGTCCATTTCCGAAACGTGTACCAGACCTTCAACGCCTTCTTCCAGCTCAGCGAAGCAGCCGTAGTCGGTCAGGTTGGTTACACGGGCGGTAACGCGAGTGCTTTCTGGGTAACGGGCTTTGATAGCAACCCATGGATCTTCGCCCAGTTGCTTCAGGCCCAGGGAAACACGATTGCGCTCGCGATCGTATTTCAGAACCTTGACGTCGATCTCGTCGCCAACATTGACGATTTCGGAAGGGTGCTTGATACGCTTCCACGCCATGTCGGTGATGTGCAGCAGGCCGTCCACGCCACCCAGATCGACGAATGCGCCGTAATCGGTGAGGTTTTTGACGATACCTTTGACTTGCTGGCCTTCCTGCAGGGATTCCAGCAGAGCTTCACGCTCGGCGGAGTTCTCGGCTTCCAGGACGCTGCGACGGGAAACGACAACGTTGTTGCGCTTCTGGTCCAGCTTGATGACCTTGAATTCCAGCTCTTTGCCTTCCAGGTGCGTGGTGTCGCGCACTGGACGGACGTCAACCAGGGAACCTGGCAGGAACGCACGGATGCCGTTAACGTCGACAGTGAAGCCGCCTTTAACCTTACCGTTGATAACGCCCTTGACCACTTCCTCAGCTGCGAAGGCTGCTTCCAGAACGATCCAGCATTCAGCGCGCTTGGCTTTTTCACGGGACAGCTTGGTTTCACCGAAACCGTCTTCAACCGAGTCCAGAGCAACGTGAACTTCGTCACCGACGTTGATGTTCAGTTCGCCAGCGTCGTTGTAGAACTGCTCCAGAGGGATCAGTGCTTCGGACTTCAGGCCAGCGTGAACGGTTACCCAGCGAGCTTGGTAATCGATATCAACGATAACACCGGTGATGATGGAGCCTGCCTGAAGGTTCAGGGTCTTTAGGCTTTCTTCAAAGAGTTCCGCAAAGCTTTCGCTCATTTTAATTCCTGTTGATTAGGGCGAAAAATACGCCCGTCTCCACATCCCAGACGATGCGGGTCAGTTTCATTTAAAGGAAGCCACCGCAGGACTATGACTGGTCCCCTGCGGCCTTCCTGGTCACCCGGCGATATCGCGAATGGCGATCTCGCTCATGATGCGTTCCAGCACCTGATCGATGGACAACTCCGTGGAATCCAGCTGTATGGCGTCAGCCGCCGGCTTGAGCGGGGCCACCGCTCGCTGGGTATCACGCTCGTCGCGCGCACGGATCTCATCTAGCAGACTCGACAGACTAACACCCTCGACTTTGCCCTTCAACTGCAAATATCGACGGCGAGCCCGCTCCTCGGCACTGGCGGTGAGGAAAATCTTCAGGGGCGCATTCGGAAAAACCACCGTGCCCATGTCCCGACCATCGGCCACCAGGCCCGGGGTTTCCTGGAAAGCACGCTGGCGCTGCAGCAGCGCCTCGCGCACGGCCGGCAATGCAGCCACCTGAGAAGCGCCGGAACCGACGCTTTCAGTACGGATGACATCGCTGACTTCGTCACCTTCCAGAATGATGCGTTGCAGTTGACCGTCGGTCGCCGCGATGAACTGCACATC
Organism: Pseudomonas sp. B37(2017); assembly: GCF_002112885.1. Classification (NCBI taxonomy): domain Bacteria; kingdom Pseudomonadati; phylum Pseudomonadota; class Gammaproteobacteria; order Pseudomonadales; family Pseudomonadaceae; genus Pseudomonas; species Pseudomonas sp. B37(2017). Next base: position 181,540 of record NZ_NEIX01000005.1, read on the forward strand.
CAGATGAGCGGCCAGTTTCTTCAGCAGCTCTTCATTGGTCAGGTCGACACCATGGTTGTGCGCAGCAAACGCCAAAAGGCGATACAGCGCACCGGAATCCAGCAGGTTCCAGCCCAGACGCTTGGCCAGAATCCCGGCTACGGTGCCTTTGCCCGAGCCGCTTGGCCCATCGATGGTGATGACCGGTGCAATGTTGTTCACGACTGAGCCTCTTGCGCCACACGAATGCCGACCTGTGCGCACAGCGCCAGGAAGTTCGGGAACGATGTCGCGACATTGGCGCAGTCATGGATGCGGATCGGTGCCGTGGCGCGCAGCGAGGCCACGCTGAAAGCCATCGCGATGCGGTGATCGCCATGACCATGCACTTCGCCGCCGCCGATCTGGCCGCCGTCGATGATGATGCCGTCCGGAGTCGGTTCACATTTGACGCCCAGCGCCAGCAGACCGTCCGCCATGACCTGGATACGGTCCGACTCCTTGACCCGCAATTCTTCGGCGCCGGTCAGCACGGTGCGCCCTTCGGCACAGGCCGCGGCCACGAACAGCACCGGGAATTCATCGATGGCCAATGGAACCAGCGCTTCCGGAATCTCGATACCCTTGAGTTTAGCCGCTCGCACGCGCAGGTCGGCAACCGGTTCGCCGCCCACTTCACGCTGGTTTTCCAGAGTGATGTCTGCGCCCATCAGGCGCAGAATGTCGATCACGCCGGTACGGGTCGGGTTGATGCCGACGTGTTCGAGCACCAGCTCCGAACCTTCGGCGATCGACGCGGCCACCAGGAAGAATGCCGAAGACGAGATGTCGCCCGGCACTTCGATGTGGGTCGCAGCCAGCTTGCCGCCGGACTCAACCGATGCCGTGGCACCATTGACGCTCACCGGGTAGCCGAAGCCGCGCAGCATGCGCTCGGTGTGGTCACGAGTCGGGGCCGGCTCGGTGACGGTGGTCTTGCCTTCGGCGTACAGACCCGCCAGCAGCAGGCAGGACTTAACCTGGGCACTGGCCATCGGCATCGTGTAGGTCAGGCCTTTGAGCTTGTGACCGCCACGGATGGTCATCGGTGGACGACCTTCGGCAGCGGTTTCGATCACGGCGCCCATTTCCCGCAGCGGGTTGGCGACGCGATTCATCGGACGCTTGGACAGCGACGCATCGCCGGTCAGGGTACTGTCGAAGTCCTGCGCGGCCAGCAGGCCGGACAGCAGGCGCATCGAAGTGCCGGAGTTGCCCAGATAGATCGGGCCCGGCGCAGGCTTCAGACCGTGCAGGCCGACACCGTGGATGGTCACGCGGCCGTGATGCGGGCCTTCGATGACCACGCCCATGTCGCGGAACGCCTGCAAGGTCGCCAGGGCGTCTTCGCCCTCGAGGAAGCCTTCGACTTCGGTGACGCCTTCAGCCAGGGAACCGAGCATGATCGAACGGTGGGAAATCGATTTGTCACCCGGTACGCGAATCCGACCGGACAGGCGGCCACCAGGTTGAGCCAGGAAAATCAGATCGTTGGAATTCATAGCGTCCACATAGGCCCTGCGGGCCAGGATTTTACTGAAATGCTCGCGGGCAACCCGGGCGCGCGTGAAGACGCCCAACAATTGGTGCCCATCCCCTGCATCGACCGCGTCGCGCAAGGCGTCGAGGTCGCTGCGAAATGTATCGAGTGTGCGCAGGACAGCCTCGCGATTGGCGAGAAAGATGTCATGCCACATGACCGGGTCGCTTCCGGCGATTCTTGTGAAATCACGGAAACCGCCCGCAGCGTAACGGAAGATCTCAAGGTTTTCATTGCGCTTGGCCAGCGAATCGACCAGACCGAAGGCCAGCAGGTGCGGCAGATGACTGGTCGCGGCCAGCACTTCATCGTGACGCTCGACCTGCATGTGCTCTACATCGGCGCCCAGCTCGCGCCATAAACGATCAACCACCGCCAGGGCAGCCGGATCGGTCTGCTCCAGCGGGGTCAGAATCACTTTATGACGGCGGAACAGCTCTGAGTTGGAGGCTTCCACCCCGCTCTGCTCGGAGCCGGCAATCGGATGGCCCGGCACGAAACGCGCCGGCATGCCACCGAACGCTTCGGTCGCCGCACGCACCACATTGCCCTTGGCGCTGCCGACATCCGTGAGGATCGCCTGCCCCAGATCCATGCTGGCCAGACGGGCCAGCACTTTTTCCATGGCCAGGATCGGCACCGCCAACTGGACCACGTCCGCGCCCTGGCAAGCCGCCACCAGGTCGTCTTCGCAGCGATCCACCACGCCCAACTCGACCGCCAGCTTGCGCGATTGCGGGTCGAGATCGACCCCGACCACTTCGCGACACACGCCGCTTTCACGCAAGCCTTTGGCAAACGAACCACCGATCAACCCCAGACCGACCACCACCAGGCGCCCGATCATAGGTGCAGCAGATTGCAGCGCAGTGACATCACCCACGAGCCAGAACCTTGCGCAGCGCTTCGAGGAAGCGGCTGTTTTCCGCCGGCAGACCGATGGTCACCCGCAGATGGTTCGGCATGCCGTAGTTGGCCACCGGACGCACGATCACGCCTTCGCGCAGCAGACCCTGGAACACCGGAGCCGCCACCTGACCGAGATCGACACAGATAAAGTTGCCCTTGGACGGAATCCAGCTCAGGCCCAGCTCGCGGAAACCCGCTTCCAGCTGTTGCATGCCGGATTCATTGAGCTGACGGCTCTGCGCCAGATATTCCTCGTCCTTCAGCGCCGCACATGCCGCGGCCAAGGCCAGGCTGTTGACGTTGAACGGCTGGCGTACACGGTTCAGCACGTCCGCCACCACCGGGGTGGACAAGCCGTAACCAACGCGCAGCGCCGCCAGACCGTAGGCCTTGGAGAACGTGCGCGAGACCAGCAGGTTCGGATAAGCCGCGAGGAAATCCAGACCGTCCGGCAGATCGCTGCCTTCGGCGTATTCGATGTAAGCCTCGTCCAGAACAACCAGCACATGCTCCGGCACGTCCTGCAGGAACTCGTCCAGAGCTTGGGCGCCGAACCAGGTGCCGGTCGGATTGTTCGGGTTGGCGATGAACACGACACGGGTGTTGGCGTCGATGGCCGCCAGCATCGCCGGCAGGTCATGACCCCAATCCTTGGCCGGAACGACCTTGGCCTGAGCGCCGACCGCCTGGGTCGCGATCGGGTAGACCGCGAACGCGTGCTCGCTGAACACGGCATTCAGGCCCGGCGCCAGATAGGCGCGCGCCACCAGTTCGAGAATGTCGTTGGAGCCGTTGCCCAGGGTCACCTGGTTCAGCTCGACACGGCACTGCTCGGCCAGCAGGGATTTCAGGGCAAAACCGTTGCCGTCCGGATAACGGGTCAGCTCGTCCAGCGCTTCGCGGATCGCGGCCAGCGCTTTCGGGCTCGCGCCCAACGGGTTTTCGTTGCTCGCCAGCTTGACGATGCTTGCCGGATCCAGGTCCAGCTCGCGCGCCAGTTCGTCCACGGGCTTGCCCGGCACGTATGGCGAAAGTTGTTGCACGCCCGGCTGTGCCAGAGCGAGGAAGTTGCCACTCATTGCTACCACCCCTTAAAGAACTGCTTTCGGGTAGGAACCCAGCACCTTGAGTGCTACTGCTTCCTGACTGATCTTTTCCAGTACACCTTTGATCAGCGGATCACGGTGATGACCGACGAAGTCGATGAAGAACACGTAGGTCCATTTGCCGCTGCGCGACGGACGGGTTTCGATCCGGGTCAGGTCGATCCCGTTGTCATGGAACGGCACCAGCAGCTCATGGAGCGCGCCGGGCTTGTTGCTCATGGATACGATGATCGAAGTCTTGTCGTCGCCGGTCGGCGGCACTTCCTGGTTACCGATCATCAGGAAGCGCGTGGAGTTGTCCGGACGATCTTCGATCTTCTCGGCAAGACGGGTCAGGCCATACAGCCCGGCTGCCATGTCACCGGCGATCGCTGCCGAGTTCCACTCACCCTTGACCCGCTTGGCCGCTTCGGCGTTGCTGGAAACCGCCACACGCTCGACATTCGGGTAATGGGCGTCCAGCCACTTGCGGCACTGGGCCAGCGACTGGGCATGGGAATAGATGCGGCTGATGCTGTCGGTCTTGGTGTTTTCACCGACCAACAGATGATGGTGAATCCGCAGCTCGACTTCGCCGCAGATCACCATGTCGTGCTCGAGGAAGCTGTCGAGGGTGTGGTTGACCGCGCCTTCGGTGGAGTTCTCTACCGGCACCACGCCAAAGTTCACCGCACCGGCCGCCACTTCACGGAACACTTCGTCGATCGCCGCCATCGGCTTGCTGATCACCGCGTGACCGAAGTGCTTCATGGCCGCCGCCTGGGTGAAAGTACCTTCCGGACCGAGATAAGCCACTTTCAGCGGGTTCTCGAGGGCCAGGCACGAAGACATGATTTCGCGGAACAAGCGCGCCATCTCTTCGTTGCCCAGCGGCCCCTTGTTGCGCTCCATCACGCGCTTGAGGACCTGCGCCTCACGCTCGGGGCGATAGAACACCGGCTGCTCGCCTTCGGCCAGGCTGGCCATTTTGACCCGGGCAACTTCTTCGGCGCAGCGCGCGCGATCACTGATCAGCTGGAGGATCTTCTCATCCAGGTTATCGATGCGAACGCGCAGCGCCTTGAGCTCCTGCTCGGACATCAGGAATGCTCCTTCTCGAATTCAGCCATGTAGCCAACCAGCGCTTCGACGGCGTCCAGACCCAGGGCGTTGTAGATCGAGGCACGCATGCCGCCCACCGAACGATGGCCCTTGAGGTTGAGCAAGCCACGGGCGTCGGCACCGGCCAGGAACGCCTTGTCCAGGCGTTCGTCAGCCAGACGGAACGGCACGTTCATCCACGAGCGGGCGTTGACGCTGATCGGGTTTGTATAGAAGTCACTGTTGTCGATGAAGCCGTACAGGCGATCTTTCTTCGCCTTGTTGCGCTGCTCCATCGCGGCGACGCCGCCCTGCTCCTTCAGCCACTCGAAGACCAGGCCCGAGAGGTACCAGGAATAGGTGGCCGGGGTGTTGTACATCGAGCCGTTATCGGCGGAGATCTTGTAGTCGAGCATGGTCGGGCACGAACTGCGGGCGCGACCCAGCAGGTCTTCACGGACGATCACCACGACCAGACCGCTCGGGCCGATGTTCTTCTGCGCGCCGGCGTAGATCAGGCCGTACTGCGACACATCGATCGGACGCGAGAGGATATCGGAGGACATGTCGACCACCAGCGGAACGTCACCGGCCTCGGGAACCCAGTCGAACTGCAGGCCGCCGATGGTTTCGTTGGACGCATAGTGCAGATAGGCCGCACCCGGGGTCAGCTTCCACTCGTTCTGGCCAGGAATGGTCAGGTAATCATAAGGCTTGGCGCTGGCAGCAACGTTGATGTTGCCGAAGCGACGCGCTTCCTCGATGGCTTTTTTCGACCAGATGCCGGTTTCGACATAGTCGGCAGTGCCGTTCTCGGGCAGCAGGTTCAGCGGAATCTCGGCGAACTGTTGGCTCGCACCGCCCTGCAGGAACAACACTTTGTAATTGGAGGGGATGGACAGCAGGTCGCGCAGGTCTTGTTCGGCCTTCTCGGCGATGGCCACGTAGTCATCACTGCGATGGCTCATTTCCATGACCGACAGACCCTTGCCGTGCCAGTCGAGCATCTCGGACTGGGCACGCAACAGGACAGCTTCAGGCAGCGCAGCGGGACCTGCGCAGAAGTTAAAGGCTCGTTTGCTCACATCCACTCTCGCTATGCAATCACGGTAGCGGACAGAGCAAACACTCTGCCCTGCTACGATTTGGTTAGTCTTGCGACTCTTTTTCGTCTGCGGCGTCCGCCTGCAGGTTATCGACCGCATCGTCCGGTTCGGCGCCGATCACGCCTTCTTCCAGCTCGACACTTTCTTCACCTTCAAACTCTTCACCCTCGACTTCCGACGGCTCCTGGACCCGCTCCAGACCGACCAGGGTTTCATCCTTGGCCAGCTTGATCAGGGTCACGCCCTGGGTGTTACGACCCAGACTGGAAACTTCGTCGACACGGGTACGCACCAGCGTGCCCTGGTCGGAAATCAGCATGATCTCCTCGCCGTCGAGCACCTGAACCGCACCGACCAGACGGCCGTTACGCTCGTTGCTGACCATGGCGATCACGCCCTGGCCGCCACGTTTGTACTCAGGGAACTCGGTGATCGCGGTGCGCTTGCCGTAGCCACGCTCGGAAGCGGTAAGGATCTGGCTGCCTTCTTCCGGGATCAGCATCGAAATCAGCTTCTGCCCTTCCGGCAGACGCATGCCGCGCACACCGCGGGCGGTACGGCCCATGGCACGCACGTCGGATTCCTTGAAGCGGGTGACCTTGCCGCCGTCGGAGAACAGCATCACTTCACGCTCGCCATCGGTGATGGCCGCGGAGATCAGCACGTCGCCTTCGTCCAGCTCCAGCGCGATCAGACCGACGCTGCGCTGACGACTGAAGGATTCCAGCGGTGTCTTCTTCACGGTGCCGTTGGCGGTAGCCATGAAGATGTAGTGACCTTCGGTGTATTCCTCGACCGGCAGCATGGTGGTGATGTATTCACCGTCATCCAGCGGCAGCAGGTTGACCAGCGGACGACCACGGGCGGCGCGGGACGCTTCCGGAATTTCGTAGGTCTTCAGCCAGTACACCTTGCCCTTGCTGGAGAACAGCAGCAGCGTGGTGTGGCTGTTGGCGACCAGCAGGTGAGCGATGTAGTCCTCATCCTTCACGCCGGTGGCCGATTTGCCTTTACCGCCACGACGCTGGGCCTGGTACGCAGCCAGCGGCTGGGTCTTGGCATAGCCACCGTGGGAGATGGTCACGACGCGCTCTTCTTCCGGGATCATGTCGCCCAGGGTCAGGTCGAGACGGGCATCGAGGATTTCGGTGCGGCGCACGTCGCCGTATTCGGCGCGGATCACTTCCAGCTCTTCGCGGATCACTTCCATCAGGCGCACGGCGCTGTTGAGGATACGGATCAGCTCGCCGATCTGGTTGAGGATCTCTTGATACTCGGCCAGCAGTTTTTCGTGTTCCAGACCGGTCAGACGGTGCAGACGCAGTTCCAGAATGGCTTGCGCCTGTTCTGGCGACAGGAAGTACTTGCCTTCACGCAGACCGTATTGCGGATCGAGGTTTTCCGGACGGCACGAATCGGCACCGGCACGCTCCACCATCGCCACCACAGCCGAGGATTCCCACGGCGTGCTGACCAGCGCTTCCTTGGCTTCCGACGGCGTCGGCGAAGCCTTGATCAGGGCGATCACCGGGTCGATGTTCGACAGGGCAACGGCCTGACCTTCGAGGATGTGACCACGCTCGCGCGCCTTGCGCAGTTCGAACACGGTACGGCGGGTAACCACTTCGCGACGGTGACGGACGAAGGCTTCCAGCAGGTCCTTGAGATTCAGGATCCGCGGACGGCCGTCGATCAGCGCAACGATGTTGATGCCGAATACCGATTGCAGCTGGGTCTGGGCGTAGAGGTTGTTGAGGATCACCTCAGGCACTTCGCCGCGACGCAGTTCGATCACGACGCGCATACCGTCCTTGTCGGACTCGTCGCGCAGTTCGGTGATGCCTTCGAGTTTCTTCTCTTTTACCAGCTCGGCGATCTTCTCGATCAGACGCGCCTTGTTCAACTGGTAAGGGAGTTCGGTGATGACGATCTGCTGACGGCCACCGACCTTGTCGATGTCTTCGATGATCGAGCGGGCACGCATGTAAATGCGACCGCGGCCGGTGCGGTAGGCTTCGATGATGCCGGCGCGACCGTTGATGATCGCGGCAGTCGGGAAGTCCGGACCGGGAATGTATTGCATCAGCTCATCGACGGTCAGCTCGGGGTTGTCGATGAGGGCCAGGCAACCGTCGATGACTTCACCGAGGTTGTGCGGCGGAATGTTGGTCGCCATGCCCACGGCGATACCGCTGGAGCCGTTGACCAGCAGGTTCGGAACGCGGGTCGGCATGACTGCCGGGATCAGCTCGGTGCCGTCGTAGTTCGGCACCCAGTCCACGGTTTCCTTGTGCAGGTCGGCCAGCAGCTCGTGCGCCAGCTTGGTCATGCGCACTTCGGTGTATCGCATGGCCGCGGCGTTGTCGCCGTCCACCGAACCGAAGTTGCCCTGGCCGTCGACCAGCAGGTAACGCAGGGAGAAAGGCTGCGCCATGCGGACGATGGTGTCGTACACCGCGGTATCACCGTGCGGGTGATACTTACCGATCACGTCACCAACGACACGGGCAGATTTCTTGTACGGCTTGTTGAAGTCGTTGCCCAGCTCGCTCATCGCGAACAGCACGCGACGGTGCACGGGCTTCAAGCCATCGCGCGCATCCGGCAGTGCACGGCCGACGATCACGCTCATCGCGTAGTCGAGATAGGACTGTTTCAGCTCGTCTTCGATATTGACCGGGAGGATTTCTTTGGCCAGTTCGCCCATGAGAAGCCTGATTCCTTTTTCTGGTGAAACTTCGCCATATCCATAGGGGACGCACGAAGCTCGTCGATGCAGGCCGAGTGCCATGCGCCGACTTACGACAAATCGACAAGTTGACCCTGGATTTGCGCAGTGAAGACAACCCCGTGGGACTGCCTCGGAAAACGCCGGATGTTATCACAAGAGCCGCCACGCACCTATCCCCCAGATGCGCATGGAGCATAGTTAGATGACCGATGACAGGCTTAACGGGGACGAGAGAGGCTCAGAGCTTCCCTGAATGCAAATTTCGGGACGAAATTGCGGATGTTTATTGACTTTCAAGGCCCCATCGCGAGCAGGCTCGCTCCCACAAGGTTCTGTGGCGATCACAAAACCTGTGGGAGCGAGCCTGCTCGCGAAGAGGACAACGCGGACATCAAGCCAATCAATGCAAGCGCTTGCGGCACATCAACTGCGCCATCTTCGCGGTGTCCGGGCGCTCGACGATGCCTTTTTCGGTGACGATCGCATCGATCAGATCTGCCGGGGTTACGTCAAACACAGGGTTGAACGCTTCAACGTCAGCCCCGACGCGCTTGCCGCCAACCTCCAGCAACTCGGCGCCGTCGCGCTCTTCGATCGGAATGTCATCACCGCTGGCCAAATTCATGTCGATGGTCGAACTCGGTGCCACCACCATGAAACGCACGCCGTGGTGCATGGCGTTGACCGCCAGTTGATAGGTGCCGATCTTGTTCGCCACGTCGCCATTGGCGGTGATCCGGTCGGCGCCGACGATCACCCAGGTCACACCTTTGGTTTTCATGATGTGCGCAGCGGCGGAGTCAGCGTTCAGGGTCACCGGAATGCCTTCGTTGGCCAGTTCCCACGCGGTCAGGCGCGAGCCTTGCAGCCACGGCCGGGTCTCATCGGCGTAAACACGTTCGACCATGCCTTCGATGAACGCCGCGCGAATGACTCCGAGCGCCGTACCGAAACCGCCGGTGGCCAGGGCGCCGGTGTTGCAGTGAGTGAGAATCGCCTGGGCATTGCCCTGATGCTTGCGGATCAGGTCGACGCCGAGCTGGGCCATGGTCAGGTTGGCTTCGCGATCGCTTTCATGAATCGCGATGGCTTCAGCTTCCAGCGCCGCCAGCGGATCGGCGTTTTCCTTCAAACGGTCCAGCCGGTCGTGCATGCGGTTCAACGCCCAGAACAGGTTCACCGCGGTCGGCCGGGAATCGGCCAGCAGCATGAAATCCTCTTCCAGCGACGCGTACCAGTCGCCGCCCTCGGCAATCCGGGCACGGGCTGCCAATACGATGCCGTAGGCGGCACTGATGCCGATGGCCGGCGCACCGCGCACCACCATCGAACGAATTGCCTCGGCCACGCCGGCGGCGCTGGTGTAGGCGATCCAGTTTTCCTCGAACGGCAAAACGCGCTGATCCAGCAGGTGGAGCGCGCCATCACGCCAATCGATGGCCTTTACTTTCTCAGCAGCCAACAGTCGATCGCGCATCCCTCACCCCGCACTCATGAACAAAAGCCGCCGATTATAGCGATCCCCCCGCGAAGACGCTCGGGTATACTTCGCCATCCTTTACAAAAGCACTGGAACCGACCCTCGATGCCGAAACCTGCCATTGCGCTCGACTTATTATTGCTGCCGACCTGGCTGGTACCCGTCGAACCCGCAGGCGTTGTGCTCAAGGAGCATGGCCTGGGCATCCGCGACGGTCGCATCGTGTTTATCGGCCCGCGTGCCGAAGCGCTGAAGTGTAACGCCGCCGAAGTCCGCGAACTGCCGGACGTTCTGCTCAGCCCCGGCCTGATCAACGCCCACGGCCACGCGGCAATGACGCTGTTCCGTGGCCTGGCCGACGATCTGCCGCTGATGACCTGGCTGGAGAACCACATCTGGCCGGCCGAGGGCAAATGGGTCAATGAAGATTTTGTGCGTGACGGCACCGATCTGGCCATCGCCGAGCAGATAAAAGGTGGCATCACCTGTTTTTCCGACATGTACTTCTTCCCGAAGGTTGCCAGCGAGCGCGTACACAACAGCGGAATCCGTGCACAGATCGCGATTCCGATCCTCGACTTCCCGATTCCGGGTGCCGCCAGCGCCGATGAAGCCATTCGTCAGGGCGTTGAACTGTTCGGCGACCTGAAGCATCACGAGCGCATCAAGATCACTTTCGGCCCTCATGCACCCTACACCGTGGGCGACGAGAACCTGGAAAAAATCCGCGTGATCGCCGAAGAGCTGGATGCGTCGATCCACATGCACGTCCACGAAACCGCGTTCGAAGTGCAGCAAGCGGTCGAACAGCGCGGCGAACGCCCGCTGGCCCGCCTCGGTCGCCTCGGTCTGCTGGGCCCGCGCTTCCAGGCCGTGCACATGACCCAGATCAGCGATGACGACCTGGCGTTGCTGGTAGAAAGCAACACCAGTGTGATCCATTGCCCGGAGTCGAACCTGAAACTGGCCAGCGGCTTCTGCCCGGTGGAGCGCCTGTGGCAGGCCGGGGTCAATGTCGCGGTCGGCACCGATGGCGCCGCGAGCAACAATGACCTGGACCTGCTGGGTGAAACCCGCACTGCCGCCCTGCTGGCCAAAGCCGTCGCCGGCTCGGCCACCGCGCTGGACGCCCACCGGGCGCTGCGCATGGCCACGCTCAATGGCGCGCGAGCCCTGGGGATCGAAGCCGAGACCGGCTCGCTGGAGCTCGGCAAGGCAGCCGACATCGTCGCCTTCGACCTGTCCGGCCTTGCGCAACAACCGGTCTATGACCCGGTTTCGCAGCTTATATACGCCACCGGTCGCGACTGCGTGAAACACCTGTGGGTCGCTGGCAAGCAGTTGCTCGACGACCGCCGCCTGACCCGACTGGACGAACAACAGCTCGGCGAAACCGCCCGGGCCTGGGGCCGACGCATCAGCGGCCACACCGAATCGTAAACACCCCGGAGCAAACTCCGGGGCTACAGCCTTTTTCAAGTTTTAGAGGATTGAATCATGAGCAACGTCGACCACGCCGAAATCGCCAAATTCGAAGCCCTGGCCCATCGCTGGTGGGACCGCGAAAGCGAGTTCAAACCGCTGCACGACATCAACCCGCTGCGGGTCAACTGGATTGACGAGCGCGTCAACCTGGCTGGCAAGAAGGTTCTGGACGTCGGTTGCGGCGGCGGCATTCTCAGCGAAGCCATGGCCCAGCGCGGCGCAACCGTGACCGGCATCGACATGGGCGAAGCACCGCTGGCTGTCGCGCAGCTGCATCAGCTGGAGTCCGGCGTGAACGTCGAATACCGCCAGATCACCGCCGAAGCCCTGGCCGAAGAAATGCCCGAGCAGTTCGACGTCGTCACCTGCCTGGAAATGCTCGAGCACGTACCGGACCCGTCCTCGGTGATCCGCGCCTGCTTCCGCATGGTCAAGCCCGGCGGCCAGGTATTCTTCTCCACCATCAACCGCAACCCGAAGGCGTACCTGTTCGCCATCGTCGGCGCCGAATACATCATGAAGCTGCTGCCGCGCGGCACTCACGACTTCAAGAAATTCATCCGCCCGTCCGAGCTGGGCGCCTGGAGCCGCATGGCCGGCCTGACCGTCAAGGACATCATCGGCCTGACCTACAACCCGCTGACCAAGCACTACAAACTGGCGGCGGACGTTGACGTCAACTACATGATCCAGACCCTGCGCGAGGAGTAAGCCGATGGCCATCAGAGCAGTCCTTTTCGACATGGACGGCACTCTGCTCGACACCGCGCCGGACTTCATCGCCATTTGCCAGGCGATGCGCGCGGATCGTGGCTTGCCTCCAATCAACGACAAGCACATCCGCGACGAAATCTCCGGCGGCGCCAAGGCCATGGTCGCGGTGACGTTCTCGATGGACCCGGAGTCGCCGGGCTTCGAGGAATTGCGTCTGGAGTTCCTCGAGCGCTATCTGGTGGGCTGCGCCGTGCACAGCAAGCTGTTCGACGGCATGGGCGAATTGCTGGCCGACATCGAGAAAGCCCATCTGGTCTGGGGCGTAGTCACCAACAAGCCGCTGCGCTTCGCCGAGCCGATCATGCAGCAACTGGGGTTGGCCGAGCGCTCGGCGCTGCTGATCTGCCCGGATCACGTGAAAAACAGCAAGCCGGATCCCGAGATGCTGACCCTTGCCTGCAAGATGCTTGATCTCGATCCGTCGACCGTTCTGTTTATCGGCGATGATCTGCGCGATATCGAATCCGGCCGTGACGCCGGCACCAAAACCGCTGCCGTGACCTATGGCTACATTCACCCCGACGACAACCCTCGTCATTGGGGCGCGGACGTGGTGGTGGATCATCCGCTGGAGTTGCGCAAGGTGCTCGACAACGCGCTGTGCAGTTGCTGAGTGGTGCTGCAAAGCGACCATCGCTGCATTCCCGCGCAAGACGTGGGAACGATCAGAAGTTAATGGATTAGAGGTTTCTTATGTTTGATTACTCCGCTCGCCCCGAATTGCTCAAGGATCGGGTCATTCTGGTCACCGGTGCCGGTCGCGGCATCGGCGCGGCTGCCGCCAAGACTTACGCCGCCCACGGCGCGACCGTGCTGTTGCTGGGCAAGACCGAAGCCAACCTGACCCAGGTCTACGACGAGATCGAAGCGGCCGGGCATCCGCAGCCGGCCGTGATCCCGTTCAACCTCGAAACCGCCCTGCCCCATCAATACGATGAGCTGGCGGCGATGATCGAGACCGAGTTCGGCCACCTCGACGGCCTGCTGCACAACGCCTCGATCATCGGCCCGCGCACGCCGATCGAGCAGTTGTCCGGTGAAAACTTCATGCGCGTCATGCAGGTCAACGTCAACGCGATGTTCATGCTGACCAGCACCCTGCTGCCGCTGCTCAAACTGTCGCAGGACGCCTCGGTGGTGTTCACCTCCAGCAGCGTCGGGCGCAAGGGCCGCGCTTACTGGGGCGCCTATGGTGTGTCCAAGTTCGCCACCGAAGGCCTGATGCAAACCCTCGCCGACGAAGTCGAAAACGTCGCTCCGGTGCGCTCCAACAGCATCAACCCGGGCGCCACCCGCACCAGCATGCGCGCCCAGGCTTACCCGGGTGAAAACCCGCTGAACAACCCGACTCCGGAAGAGATCATGCCGGTCTATCTGTACCTGATGGGCCCCGACAGCACCGGTATCAATGGCCAGGCCTTCAACGCCCAGTAATGCCATACGTCGCATTTGTTGCCGTGGCGGAATACCGTCGCGGCATGCAATTGCCGCTTTGAGCGCGGCAAATTCAGTCAAATAACCACCGCCCCTCTTTCCGCGAAAATCTTAAGCCATTGATTCAAAACGGTTTTAATAAAATATGAACCGTATGGCACGACTTTCGCTCTACATTTCCTCAAAGCACGCCGTGTGAAGGCAGTCGGGCAAGGCCTGATTCGATAGCTGACTAATCGTCATCGGGCAGACTAAACTTACGCCAAATGTCCTACGGGACTGATGGATCAGTATGACGCGCAGCCCATAGCCGCTCTCACCCAGCCTGTAAGACAGACTTACTGCTTAGGGGCTCACGCCATATGAAATCACCCTCCCAGACCACTGCAATTGACTTCGACAGTGCCAAATTGCAACGCCTGGGCTTTGGTCAGCAGCCGCCCCTCCTGGCGCGACCTGTCAGCCTAGCGCAATTGCGCCAGCAAATGAGCCTGCAACTGCAAACCAGCCTTGAGCCTCAACGCATCCTCGGTCTGTTTTTCCGCGAAGTTCAGCGCCTGGTGCCGCTGGACGCCTTGACCTACGTGCACAACGGCAGCGACCTGCGCCTGGAATTCGGCGCCCGCGGCCATCACTCGGCCAGCTATAGCCTGAGCCACGAAGGCGAGCACATGGGTGAACTGGTGTTCCGCCGTAACCAGCGCTTCAGCGAACAGGAACTGGGCAATCTCGAATCACTGTTGTCGGCCCTGTTGTATCCGATGCGCAATGCGCTGCTGTACCGCGCAGCCACGCAAAGCGCGCTGCGTGATCCGCTGACCGGTGCCGGCAACCGCATTGCCATGGAGCAGACGCTGCTGCGCGAGATCGAGATGTCCCGCCGGCACCTGCAACCGCTGTCGTTGCTGATGCTGGACATCGACCATTTCAAACAGGTCAACGACCTCCATGGCCACAGCGCCGGCGACGACGTGCTCAAAGCCGTGGCGGCATCGATCAAGGGCCAGTTGCGCAATGTCGACATGGTGTTCCGTTATGGCGGGGAAGAGTTTCTGATCCTGCTGTCCAACACCGGTCGCGATGCGGCCGCCATGGTCGGCGAGCGCCTGCGTCAGGCAGCGCAGGCCCAGGATTACTACGCCAATAATCAATTGATCGAACTGACCGTGAGCCTCGGCTGCTCGACCCTGTTGCCGGGCGAATCCGCCGACAGCCTGCTGCGCCGCGCCGACAGCGCGCTGTATGTCGCCAAGCGCGAGGGCCGCAATCGCCTGACCATGGCGGGCTGACTATTCGCCGCCAACAAAAAACGGGAGCCAAGGCTCCCGTTTTTTTATGGATGTCGCCGAAATCAGCTTTCGACCAGCGCCCGACGTTCACGCCCGACTAACACCCGCTCCGACAGTTCGAGCTGCATGCAGCGTTCGAGGAACAGGTACATGTAGTCGTAACTCTTGCAGATCGCCTGTCGCAGCTCCGCCTGCAAGGCTTTGCTCGGGTTCAACCCGGCCAGGGTGCAGATGATCTCCAGCGCCTCCCACGGATGGGCATCATCGTACTGGGCGTGCATCTTCAGCCACTTCATGGCCCGCTTTCGATCTTCCTCAGGGAAGGCCGCGGCGTAGACCCCCGTCGAACACACCAGCGCCGACCACTCCCCGGTCGCGCCTTCGATGGCGTAATTGGTGGCCGCGATGGCCACGATCAGTGAATCCGCCGAACTGGTGTGCCAGCACCAGTGGCTCAGGGCGTGCAACTCCGGTGGCACTTGCTGCGCTTGCAGGTCTTCCAGGCTCACCCCATGGGCCCGGCTCCAGTGCAGCCAGTAATCGGCGTGGTTGAGTTCGACGCGGATATTGCGCATCAACCAGCGCCGCGCCATGTCTTCACCCGGATGACGGGCGAATTTGGTCTTGGTGAGATTCTGCGCCATGTACAACGCGAATTGCTCAACGACGGGCCAGCCCCCGATCAGGTACTGGCGCATGGTTTTGGCGCTGAGCTTGTTATCACGCATGCGCAGATAAAGTTCATGTTCGACAACCCGGCGTTTGCTCTCGCTGCAATCCTGGATCAACTGTTGCGCCCAGGCGGGATAACTTGCAGCTTCCATGAGTGGTCCGGTTCGGTTGAATGTGTCGATCACTGTTCGGCTCCTTTTGATTTGTGATTGTACGGATCGGCAAGAGACTTCAACGGAACGTGCCAGGCGCCTTGAATAACAACGGCTGCGGTCTGGCGGGCCGACTTTGCAAACTGTCACAGGTAAACAACTGCGGACGCTCCACAACATAACCCTGAGCGTAATCCACGCCGATTTCAAGCAATGCCTGCTCGATCTGCGCTGTTTCGACAAACTCGGCAATTGTCTGCTTACCCATGACATGCCCGATGTGATTGATCACTTCGACCATTGCACGGTTAATCGGGTCGTCCAGCATATCCTTTACGAAACTCCCGTCGATCTTCAGGAAGTCTACAGGCAAATGTTTCAGATAAGCGAATGAAGACATTCCGGCACAAAAGTCATCGAGTGAGAAATAACAACCCAAGCCTTTGAGTTCATTAATAAATCTGATTGCACTCCCGAGATTTGCAATGGCACTGGTTTCTGTAATTTCAAAACAAATCATTTCAGGCGGTACGCCGTAGTTATCAAACTGCTCGCGTAGAAAGTGCAAAAACGCGTCATCTCCGATAGTAATGCCTGAAAGATTAATCGCACACATTGCCAGAGGGCCTTCGCACTCTTCGTTAATACATTGAGCAATAACCTTAAATACATTCTGCACAACCCAGCGATCCAGCGACGTCATCAAACCGTAACGTTCTGCCGCCGGTATGAAACTGTCCGGGAGAATCATACGGCCCGCTTCGTCATGCAGGCGCAGCAGAATTTCGATGTGCCCGCGGGTGCCACCGGCAACCGAACCCAGTGGGGCGATTTCCTGGGCGTAGAGACAGAACCGGTTTTCCTCCAGGGCC
Organism: Pseudomonas sp. B37(2017); assembly: GCF_002112885.1. Lineage (NCBI taxonomy): Bacteria > Pseudomonadati > Pseudomonadota > Gammaproteobacteria > Pseudomonadales > Pseudomonadaceae > Pseudomonas > Pseudomonas sp. B37(2017). The sequence continues at coordinate 198,188 of NZ_NEIX01000005.1, forward strand.
ATGTGCAGGCGCTGCACCCAGGCCATTTCGCCGAAACGCAGGGACAGTTCCGAGTCGTCGGCGTGGTAGACCTGCACCCGGTTGCGGCCCTTTTCCTTGGCCATGTAGCAAGCCATGTCGGCGGCCCGCAACGAGGCCTCGAGGGTGGTCGGGTTCTGTGCGACGTGCACCAGACCAATGCTGACGGTGGTCAGGAACGGCCGTCCCTTCCAGACGAAATGCAGGTTCTGTACGGTCTGGCGCAAGCTCTCGGCGATCTTCTCGGCCGCCTCCGGTGCGCAGTTCTCCAGCAGGATGCCGAACTCATCGCCGCCCAGCCGCGCCAGGGTGTCGCCCTCACGCAAGCCTGATTGCAGCAACGCGCAGATATGGCGCAGCAACTCATCGCCTGCCGCGTGCCCGCAGGTGTCGTTGACCAGCTTGAACTGATCGAGATCGAGGAACATCAGCGCATGTCGCCCGGCCTGCCGCGTCAGGTTGTGCAGGGCCTGTTCGAGGCGGTATTCGAACTCGCGACGGTTGGCCAGGCCGGTCAGCGCATCGTGGGTGGCCTGCCACGACAGATTGGCGATGTATTGCCGCTCCTGAGTCATGTCATGCAGCACCAGCACCGTACCGCTGACCTTGCCGGCATTGCGGATCGGCGCGCCGACCAGGGTCACCGACACGGTGCTGCCGTCCAGCCGCTGAATCAGCTTCGAGTGTTCGCTGCCGCCGGTGAGCTGGCCGCTGAGAATGTGTTCGATCAGGGTCAGCCCTTCGGTCTGGGCGTTGTCATCCAGCAAGTTGAACAACGCCGCCAACGGCAGACCGGCAGCCTGCTCGGCCTTCCAGTGAGTCAACGCCTCGGCCGCCGGGTTCATGTAGTCGATCGCCCCGCTCACATCGGTGGTGATCACCCCGTCGCCAATCGAATGCAGGGTGACGTGGGCCCGATCCTTTTCCAGTTGCAGCGCTTCGGCGAAGGCATGCCGTTGCTTGAGCAACTTGCGGGTGCGCAGCAGCGCCAGCACGATCAGGCCCAGCGCGGTGGCGAGGTTGGTGAACAGCAGCAGCCGCAGAATCATCCGCGAGCCTTCACCCAAGGCATCGCTGAACGCCTTGGCGGCCGGGGTCACGCCGTCATTGATTGCAAAGATCCGGTCTTTCCAGCGGTGGATATCAGCCTCGGTGGCGGCATTGGCAGTGATACGTTGATGCATCTCCTGCGCCACGCCATCGAGCTCCACCAGATAGGCATCGCCCAGCGTCCAGCGGTCGATGGCGGTTTCCAGATAACTGAAGTGACGAAAGTTCAGATACAGCCAGATCAGGCTGGAAACATCATCCGGGTGGTTGCCACCCTTGAGAATGCCCTCACGCGCCGCCTGCAAGTCGGGCGGTTGCTTGTCCAGCGCCAGGCGCAATTGATGGCCGCCCTGAGGCACGGCAATGGCGTTCTGGTATTTAAGGTAAATCGCCTCGTCGCGACTGTCCGCGTAGAGATTGAGGTAATAGATCGCGTCTTTCTGGCCCTTGGACCAAAGGCTTTCACCAGCGACATAGCCGCGAACGGCCGACAGGACGTAAAGACTCACGCCCCCCAACAAGGCTTGAAACAACACGACGGCGATAAATGGCCAGACGATGCCCAGCAACCGAGGCGTTCCGAGAGTCCGCTTTTGCTTCATGGAGTTCCTTGCGTGGTCACTGCCTGATTGTCCGTCTCTATCAGACCAACCCCCAAAGACTAGGAGGCGTTCGGGTTTCCGGCAAGCGGCGGATCCGCCTCAGTTCAGGACAAACGCCGGATAGACATATGTACAGCCACGGTCGCTGGCGGCATCGATTTACTGGGCACTTCAGGTCTCCCCCCCTCTGTAACGGGAATGCCTTCACAAGGAGTGTGACATGCCCTCGACGTCTTCAGCTTCAACCGATCTATCGACAACCGCAGAAACCAGCGCCATCGAGGCGCTTGGACTGGATACCGGCCCGGATATCGAATCCCTGATTCCCCAACCGACCGGCCGGGACCGCAAAAGGTTCAAGGCAGCCCGAGTCGCAACACCGGCTATTACACCCGCCATGACCCTCGAACAGTACATGGCACAACGCATCAATGAACGAATGCTCGACACGGTCAAAACCTTTTTGATCGGCAAACCTTCGCTGATCCGTCATTTGAGTGGCGATATCCTGCGGCTCGCCGACACGGACGAACTGCGCGCGACCCCTTCGGTTTTCCTCCAGCGAGTACTGAATTCCCCCGAATCACTGGACCTGACAGAACGGCTGCTGAAAAGGCTCAAATGGTTCGGTGCATCCCCCGGCGAACAGACGCCGTCGTCCGTACGCTATCAGTTGTCATGCAAAGCCATCTGCCTGCATTTGCATGCGCCGTCTCCCGACGAGTCGCAGGAGCTCGCCGGATTCCACTGGCAAGACCCTGCTCACTGGGGCAAAAGCTACCAGACCCTGCGCCGCGATTTCGAACAGCATTTGCTGCGTACCCGACGGGTTGCCACTACCAAAGAGGCGATCCTGCTGGCCCAGGTGTTTCAACATCGCCTGTCGAAAGACTTTGCCGTGCGCGATATCCCGCCCGAGCTTCGTTACAAGACGTCGATCGTGTGGGTGAACTTCATGCACGGCGTGCTGCTGGCCGAGGTGCTTGGCCTGGATCAGTCTCAACCCTTGTCTTTCCAGCAACTGGTCAGTCTGGCTCTGGAACGCAGTGCTGGCGCCTCCCCCGCAGAGCTGGAAACAATTGCACGACTGCGAATAGGCCCCGCCCTTGAATGGGCGGTGTGCACTGGCGTCATCCCGGCGCGAGCGGCATCCGGTCACGATCAGGAAGACATCAAGCGAGCGCTGACTGCGCTGGAAGAACAAAGCGAAAACCTGAACAAGGCCGTGATGACGCTGGATTCCACCCCGCCTGACCGGATACAGATGGCCAGGGACGTGCTGGCTGACCGGTTCAGTGGTTTTACATTCAACAAGGACGGACGCAAGTTGATGTCTGCCGATCCGAGCCATAGTCATTCAAGAGCACCACTGGACCAGAAGAATCAGCAGGGCCACGACTTTCTGGATGTCTATGCAGACGGCCAGCTCGATGGCGAAAAGCGATGGATTGTCTCCATGCCCGACGGCACAACGCGATCCACCACAGCACTCCGGCTGGATGACCAGCGCGTCCTCTATGCCGAGCGTGAAAACTCGCGGGGTGGTTATGAACGGGTAAATGCAGATGACTACAGCTGGGCCGGCAAATCCTTGCCGGATATTAATGCGCAGTTTGAAAGCGCCTTCAACCAACATCTGGCGACGATCAGGCCGCCCTATCAGACCTTGATCGCCAGCTTGCTGACTTCACTGCCAGCGAGCGAACGCCAGGCATTGGCAATAGGTGAAATCGAGTTGTTGGGGATGCGTCGAAAATCAGTACCCAACGAACCGCCGGATCTGACCCGGGCCAGGAAGGGCTTCGTTATAAAAGTGACCCACCAGGGAAATATTGCCTACTACGAGCTGATCCCGAGTGCCGGTGTCATTCGCCTTCGACCCACCTTGAGGTTTTCAACCGTCAATGGCGTTCGGACCGAGTTTGCCTTGCACGCCACCATCCCCGGGCAAACCTATTCACCCGAGCGTGACATCAGTACTTCGTTGCTGCTCGACTGGTCGGCCCATCTCCACGGCAGGACACCTGCCGCCCGGGGGGCCTGCATCGGCTACCTCGACACCGTGGGCACTATAGCCGCAGCCTCCATGGATACCGGGACCGATGCTGCGACGCTGACATCACGACTGGACGCACTGGCCAACTACATCGCGACAAACTACCTCTACGTCGATGAAGAACACCTGCGCCAGCAAGCCCGAGGCATGACAATCTTCGACAGCCACAGGGCGAAGATCGAGAAACGGCTGGAAGTATTCGTGACGATCGTCAAAGGGTTCGTTCCTTTCTGGGGCAGCATCGAGGACCTGCTCTCCGACGATGTCAAAAGCAAAGCCCTGGGCGGGATCGGACTGCTGTTCGACCTGGCTTCGTTCCTGTGCCCGATCGGCAAATTCATCTCGGGTTCGGTGCGCCTGCTCCGCGCCGCTGCCGGCACCACTCGCATGGTCGTCAATGCAACGCTGCCGCCGTTTTCGACATTGGCCCGCCATCTCCTCACCCGCTCACTGGCGAACCTCAACCCACTGGACGGTATTCCCTCGCTGCTCAAGGGACTGGGAAGCGGTGCCGGAAAAGGGCTGCTCTTCATCGGCGGAATGAGCGTTGTCGGCATCAGAAAACTGACGGGAAAGGCCGATGGCTTCCGCCTGGTCCAGAATCTGCCACAAGCCATCGATCCCGGGGACTGGAAGCCGCTGACGAACGGTGATCAGCTCGCGACGGTCAACGGTATTGATGATGTACTCCTGCGCCATACAGACTCTTCGGGACTGGAACGCTTTCATCTGGTCGACCCGATGACCTCCCTGCCCTACGGCCCGCGCCTGCGCAACAACGGCAAAAATCTCGCACAAGGTCGATCCGGCTTCAAGACATTGCCCCCGAGCGAAACCCACGTCGTTGCGCAAGTTCCAGAAAACGCCCATGTTCGTGAAGTGCTTGAGGTCGATGGTCGAACCACGCTGCTGATTGATGACATCCCTTATCGACCGGACGGCAACCAGCTGCGCCGCGCCGACCTGATCGATGATCAGTCGCTACTCAAAGCCCTGCCCTGCAGAGTGCGGCGCATGCCGGGGTCGGACGCCTGTAAAACGAGCTATGTCACCCGCAATCCGGCCCCCACGCCAGCCAACGGCACTTACGACACGGATAAAGGCTGGGCACCCTGGTTCGGGGACAGCATTTACACCCCGGCCACAGCGGGTCGAGCGATGCTGCTCAAGTCCCTGAAAAAGAAAAGCAGACACTTGGCGGCAATAGCGTTTCAAAAAGGGATTTACGGGAGGATCAAAGTGGATATCCCCTTCGGCACCCGGAATCAGTTCGACACCTTCGAGGCCGGCGCCATCATCGTCCCCGCTATCGACGACTCAAGGCACTATGTGTTCACCCGACTGGACGCCGGATCCTTCTACGTCGCCGAACTGCCCAAAGGTCAGAGCCTCACCACTCCGTTGACGCTGCGCAAGGCCAATACCCTGCCTGCCAATCTGAAGGGTGAGCTGATGACGGTGTACACCGGGTCTCTCAACGCCAACAACATGGCGAGAATCTACGGTATTCCAGCCGTGGAACGCGCCCTCGAAACCATGGAGAAAATTGCCATTCGCATTGGTGGCCATGCGAACCCGCCCGACACGCTCAAACTGCTTAAAGTCGATACCAGCCCCGGTGAAGCGGTGTTGTTCGATCATTCCACGCGCATGATCGTCAGCCGGCTGCCGAATGGTGCTGCATCCTGGTCACGTAGCAGGGATGCTTCAGACAGCTTTCGCCAACGAACCGCCGATATCTTCGATACGCTGTTTTGCGAGAAAACAATCAATGTCCGGCAGCACGCAGATCTGAAAATCAATAAGGCGATGGACAAGCTTCAAGCGCTGCTCCCTCGCAGCTATCGAGCACAGAATTCGAGAAACATCGCCTATGCAGACATCGTGACCGCTACCGGAAACCGTGAGGTCTATATAAGCGTTTCCGGCTCGCAAGGACTGACTGGCGAACTGCCGCTTTTCAAGGCGCTGCCCATGTCAGACAAAGTGATCATCGGCGACACCACCTACTTCAATATCGACTTCGACCAGACCTTCAACAGAACCTCACTGGAAGTCTCGAGCAAAGGGCAATTGGTGGCGATTCCCCATACGATAAAGGACATCGACACCTACACGCCTGCGCTGACCCGTCGGCCGACCTCTCTGGACAGCGAGGCCAAACTGATCAGTGTGCTTCGCAAGAAATACCCCGAAAACCACATGATCGCTTCGATCGACGTGGCTACAACCATGCCTCCATGCACCAGTTGTTCAGTGATCGTCAAAGAGTTTGGCTACGACGGCACGGCCAACGCACTGGAGGTGCTATGGAAATGATCTACAACCTCTGCAAATGCCCATAAAGCTTGGCGTACAACCCGCCATCGGCAATCAGTTGCTGGTGGTCGCCATCCTCGGCCACTTGCCCGCCGTCGAACACCAGCACCCGATCTGCCTGCTTCACCGCTGACAGGCGGTGGGCGATGATCAACGTGGTGCGGCCATGGAGAAAGCGCGCCATGGCCTGGTGCAGGTTGTATTCGGTGGCGGCGTCGAGGGCTGACGTCGCCTCATCGAGAATCACCACTTTCGGCTCGGCGAGGATCATCCTCGCGATGGCCAAACGTTGACGCTGACCGCCAGACAGCCGCACGCCGGAGCGGCCGACGATGCTGTCCAGGCCGTCCGGCAAGGCGCGGATGGTGGGTTCGAGCTGGGCGATTTCCAGTGCCTGCCAGCAGGCTTCATCGCTGCGGGTACGGCCCATGGTCAGGTTGGCGCGTACGGTGTCGTTGAACAGCGCCGGATGTTGCAGCACCACCGCGACATTTTCCCGAACCGTTTCCAGGCCGATTTCCTGCTGGGACGATCCGCCGAAACGGATCGTCCCGGCCAGCGGTGTGTACAGGCCCAGCAGCAATTGCACGAGGGTACTTTTGCCGCCGCCACTGGCGCCGACAATCGCCACTTTCTCGCCCGGCGCGATGGACAGGTTCAACTGATCCAGCACCAGTTCGTCGCCGTAACCGAAGCTCAGACCCTGCACCTGAATCCCGACCGTATCGCGCCCCTTGAACGGGTCGACGCCGCCGGGGTATTGCGGCTCGTCGGCGCGGGCCAGCAGTTCGTTGATCCGCGACAGCGCACCGCCCGCCGCGTAATAAGCGTATTGCAGGTTCAGCAGCTGTTCGACCGGGCCGATCATGAACCACAGATAGCTGAACACCGCGAGCATCTGGCCAATCGACAGGTCAGAGAACAACACCGTCAACATGGCCGCCGCGCGGAAGATGTCGATGCCGAACTGGAACAGCAGACCACTGGCGCGGTTCGAGGCGTCGGTCTTCCACTGCGAGTTAACCGCGTAGTTGCGCACTTCCTGCGCACGCAGACCCAACCGTCCGAGGAAAAAGCCCTGCCGGTTGCCGGCTCGCACTTCCTGGATTGCATCGAGGGTTTCGCTCAGCGCCTGGGTGAAGCGCGAGGTGCTGTCGTTCTCCAGTTTCTTCAGGTGCTTGACCCGCTTGCCCAACTGCACCGTGGCGTAGATCACCAACGGGTTGAACAGCAGGATCAGCAGCGCCAGTTTCCAGTGCATCCACATCAGGATGCTGGCGGTGCCGACCAGCGTCAGCATCGCCACCAGAAAACGGCTGAGGGTTTCGCCGACAAACTTGTCGAGGGTGTCGAGGTCGGTGACCAGGTGCGTGGTGACCGTGCCACTGCCCAGGCTTTCGTATTCGCCGAGGGAGATCCGTTTGAGTCGTTCAATCAAACGCACGCGAATGCGATAAACGATGTCCTTGGCCAGCCGCGCAAACAACCGCGCCTGCAACACGCCAAAACACAGGGCACTGCAACGCAGAGTCAGCGTCACCACCAGCATCAGGCCGATGTAGCCCGCCGCCTGCTGCCACATTGAGGGCAGCACATGGTTCATGACTTTCAGCGCGGCATCACCGTGGCCGAGCAGGACCTCGTCCACCAGCAACGGCAGCAGCAACGGAATCGGCACGCTGCACAGCGTCGCCAGTACGGCCACGCCGTTGGCGATCCACAGGGATTTTTTGTGATGAAGTGCCAGTCGCCGGACTTCAGCCCAGCTCAGCCGGTCGACACGCTTGACGGCTGGCGTGTCATTGGCCGGGTCAGACACAGGCCGCGCGCTCCAGCCATCGACCGAGCAACGGCGACAGTTCACTGAGCGGCTGGTAGCCGTTGGTCAGCAACGCCAGTTGGCCGTTGCGTTCGGCGAGCAGGGTCGGGAATCCGGCGATGCCCAGATCCTGGACCCAACTGAAATCGGCCTGGGTCGCCTTGTGTTGATCGGCGTGATCAAACAGGGCAGCAAATTCGATGCGCGGCACGCCAGCCTGCTCTGCCAGCTCCACCAGTACGCTGGCCTGGGTGACATCGCGACCTTCAGCGTAAAACGCGTGCTGGATCAACCCGACCAGTTTCCACGCGCAATCCGGTGCCAGGCTGCGCGCGGTGACGATGGCCCGGCAGGCAGGTTCGGTGTCGTAGACAAAGCCGTCCGGCAACGCGCCTTCCAGCTTGAACGGCTGGCCGGTGGCCTCGGTGACCGCCTGCCAGTGTTCGAGAATGTAGCGCCGGGTGGTCGGCTCCAGCGCCGCACCACTGCCGGTGCGCAACCCGCCGACCACCAGGTGCAGTTCCACCCCGGCTGCCTGCGCCTGCTCCACCAATGCCTTGGCGACCGGAGCAAATCCCCAACACCACGAACACATCGGATCCATCACATAGAGCAGGCGTGCAGACATGATTAAGCCTCGGTGGATGCTTGCTTATAGTTGTAGCCGATCGGGTGCGGCATGTTGCGCGCTTTTGCCAGTTCGATCTGTTTCTGGCGGTCGATTGCGCTGCGGCGAGTCTTCTCGCTCAGGGTGTCCCAGCAGTGCGGGCAGCTGATGCCGGCCACGTAATGCTCGGAAGCGCGATCTTCAACGCTGACCGGAGTGCGGCAGGCGTGGCACTGATCGTAGTCGCCTTCGCTCAGGTCATGGCGCACGGTCACGCGGTTGTCGAAGACGAAGCAGTCGCCCTGCCATTTGGTTTCTTCCTGCGGCACTTCTTCGAGGTACTTCAGGATGCCGCCCTTGAGGTGATAAACCTCTTCGAAACCTTCGCCGAGCATGTAGCTCGAGGCTTTTTCGCAGCGAATGCCGCCGGTGCAGAACATCGCGACCTTCTTGTGCACGGCCGGATCGAAGTGTTCTTTGATGTAGTCGGGGAATTCGCGAAAACTGGTGGTTTTCGGATCGATGGCGCCTTCGAAGGTGCCGATCGAGACTTCGTAATCGTTGCGGGTGTCGATCAGCAGCACTTCCGGGTCGCTGATCAGCGCGTTCCAGTCCTGCGGTTCGACGTAGGTGCCGACCTTCTTGTTCGGGTCGACGCCTTCGACGCCCAGGGTCACGATCTCTTTCTTGAGCTTGACCTTGGTGCGATAGAACGGCTGCTCGTCGCAGTATGATTCCTTGTGATCGATGTCGACCATGCGCGGATCGTTGCGCAGCCAGGCCAGCAGGCCGTCGATGCCTTCACGGCTGCCGGAAACCGTGCCGTTGATGCCTTCTTCGGCGATCAGCAGGGTGCCTTTGATGCCGTTGTCGACCATCGCTTGCAGCAGCGGCTCGCGCAGGTTGACGTAATCTTCGAGGGTGACGAACTTGTACAGTGCCGCCACGACAATCGGTTGTGTCATGGGTATTTCTCCAGGTGGCTACCCTCGTAAAGGGTGAACCGGATGCGAAAAAAAACGCGCCGGGTGAGCGGCGCGTTGCGGATTCTAGCAAAAAACCTCAGTTCATTGCTGCAAGGCTCAATGCTTGCTGCCGCCGGCACAGGTCGGCGACGCCGGAGCGACGCCTGTCTCTGCCCATTCCTGCGGGGTGTAGGTGTGCAGCGCCAACGCATGGAACTCGCCCATCAGCTCGCCGAGCGTGCCGTAGACTTTCTGGTGGCGCTTGACCCGGTTCAGGCCCTCGAACTGCGCACTGACCACCACTGCCTTGAAGTGGGTCTGCAACCCGCGACTGTGCATGTGGCTTTCGTCCAGCACTTGCAGATGCTCAGGCTGAAGCAGCGCCAGCGTCGATTCGATGCGTTGTTGCATGGTCATCACGAACTCCGCTTACTTCTTCTTGGCCGGAGCCGCGCCTTTCGGTGCCAGCTCGTTGGTCATGTCGTCCAGCAGCTTGTTGACCACCGGTACGGCGCTTTCCAGCTTGGCCTGGGTCATCTGCGCCGATTGCTGAGTCAGCTGCGGCATTTTTTCCAGGACTTTCTTGCCCAGTGGCGACTGGTAGAACGCGACCAGGTCTTTGAGCTCGGATTCGCTGAAATTGGTGGTGTAGAGCTTGACCATGTCCGGTTTCAGCTTGTTCCAGCCAATGGCCTGGTCCAGAGCGGCGTTGGCCTTGGCCTGGTAGGTATCCAGTACGGCTTTCTTGGATTCCGGCGCCTTGGTCTGTTCAAAACGCTGGGCGAACATCTGCTGAACCTGCATGTACACCGGAGTGCCCAGCTTGTCAGCGTGTGCCAGGGTCAGGAAAGCTTCGGCACTGGCGTTGTGGCTGGCGGTATCGGCAAGCACCTGGCCGCTGGCGCAAACCAGGGCAACCGCGGTGCAGATGGCACGAAGACGAGTCATCGAGTTTCCTTTTCAGCTAGGCGAGGTAAAACCCCAAGGGCGACCATTCTGCGCCTGAATAACGCTGCGGCTCAACCCCCGGGCCTTGCCGCGCTTGATTGGCGGGGATTTGCCGGTCAACAATCGGCCGGAGGGAACCACCCGGGCCGACACCGGCCTAAACTGCGCAAACAGACCAACAGGAGTGTGCACGATGAGCCGTATCGAAACCGACAGCCTGGGCCAGATCGAGGTCCCGGACGACGCTTACTGGGGCGCTCAGACGCAACGCTCGCTGATCAACTTCGCCATCGGCCAGGAACGCATGCCCTTGCCGGTCCTGCACGCCCTGGCCCTGATCAAGAAAGCCGCGGCCCGGGTCAACGACCGCAACGGCGACCTGCCCGCCGACATCGCCCGCCTGATCGAACAGGCCGCCGACGAAGTGCTCGACGGCCAGCACGACGACCAATTCCCGCTAGTGGTCTGGCAGACCGGCAGCGGCACCCAAAGCAACATGAATGCCAACGAAGTGATTGCCGGCCGCGCCAACGAACTGGCCGGCAACCCGCGTGGCGGCAAGACGCCAGTGCACCCCAACGATCACGTCAACCGCTCGCAGAGCTCCAACGACTGCTTCCCCACCGCCATGAGCATCGCCACCGCGCAAGCAGTGCAGGGCCAACTGCTGCCGGCCATCGCCGAGCTGTCGGGCGGTTTGGCCGAACTGTCGGCGCGGCACATGAAGCTGGTGAAAACCGGCCGCACCCACATGATGGACGCCACGCCGATCACCTTCGGTCAGGAGCTCTCCGGTTTCATAGCGCAGCTGGATTACGCCGAACGGGCGATTCGCGCGGCGTTGCCGGCAGTCTGCGAACTGGCCCAGGGCGGCACCGCGGTCGGCACCGGGCTCAACTCGCCCCACGGTTTCGGCGAAGCGATTGCCGCTGAACTGGCGGCGTTGTCCGGCCTGCCATTCGTCACCGCGCCCAACAAGTTCGCCGCCCTCGCCGGCCATGAGCCGCTGACCACGCTGTCCGGTGCCCTGAAAACCCTCGCCGTGGCGCTGATGAAAATCGCCAATGATCTGCGCCTGCTGGGTTCCGGTCCGCGTGCCGGTTTTGCCGAAGTGCGCCTGCCGGCCAACGAGCCGGGCAGTTCGATCATGCCCGGCAAGGTCAACCCGACCCAGTGCGAGGCGCTGTCGATGCTCGCCTGCCAGGTGCTGGGCAATGACGTGGCGATCGGTTTTGCCGCCAGCCAGGGTCACCTGCAACTGAACGTGTTCAAACCGGTGATCATCCACAACCTGCTGCAATCGATCCGTCTGCTGGCCGATGGCTGCAGCAACTTCCAGCAGCACTGCATCGCCGGGCTTGAGCCGGACGCCGAAGTCATGGCGAAACATCTGGAACGCGGCCTGATGCTGGTAACGGCGCTGAACCCGCACATCGGCTACGACAAGTCGGCGGAAATCGCCAAGAAGGCTTACAGCGAAGGCAAGACCCTGCGCGAAGCGGCGCTGGAGCTGGGTTATCTGACCGATGAGGAGTTCGATGCCTGGGTGCGGCCGGAAAACATGATCGAGGCCGGCGCCAAGGGCTGAGATCTGCAGCGTCTGTAAGTCAGTCTTCGCGAGCAAGCCCGCTCCCACAGTTGACCGCAATCCCATGTCAGGAATGCGGTTAAAAGTGGGAGCGGGCTTGCTCGCGAAGAACGATGACTCGGTTAACCTGCTGCCATGCGCATCCGCCGCGCCTTGAGCCCGGCAATCAGCGAAGGCCCGAGCGCCACCAGCGCCGAACCCAGCACCACCAGCACCGCCCCGCCATACCCCAGCAGATTGATTTGCTCGGCGTGCACATATTCAGGCCACACCCCGGCCGCCACGGCCACCGCACCGAACGTCACCAACGGCGTGATCGCCAGCGTCGCGCTGACCCGTGAAGCTTCCCAGTGCGCCAGTGCTTCGGCAAACGCGCCGTAGGCGATCAGGGTGTTCATGCAGCACGCCAGCAGTAGCCAGCCCTGCAATGGGCTCAGTGACAGCGCTTCGAGCGGATGCACCCAAGGCGTCAGCAACATGGCGCAGAACAGGTAGATCACCATCATCACCTGCAGCGAATTCCACACGGTCAGCAGTTGCTTCTGCCCCAGCGCATAAAAGGTCCAGACCGTCGAGGCCAACAGCACCAGCAACACGCCGGCGGTGTAGTCAGACAAAGAGGTGAGCAATTCAGCCAGACGCTGATTGAAGAACAGCGCAAACCCGATCAACAGCACCGCCAGCCCAATGCCCTGACCGATACTGAAGCGCTCCTTGAACACGAACAGACTGGCGATCAGCAACATGATCGGCCCCATCTGCACCACCAGTTGCGCGGTGCCGGGGCTGAGCAGGTTCAGGCCCATCAGATAAAGCACGTAATTGCCTACCAGCCCGAGCACCGCCATCAGCACCAGCCAGCCGCCCTTAGGCCCGAGCACCTTGCGACTCGGCAACCTTTTGGTCGCCGCCAGATAAATGAACAGACAGCCGCCGGAGACCAGCAGGCGAAACCAGGTCACCGTGACCGGGTCCATCACCACCAGCACCTGCTTGAGCTTGATCGGCAGGATTCCCCACAAAAACGCCGTCAACAACGCCAGGAACATGCCGTACACCCAACGACCCGATGAAACGTGCATGAGAACCCCAAGCGCCAGAGACAGGAGCGCTCATTCTAGGCGCACAGACCCTGCCCGACACAGGGACAGTTGCGCTCCAGCCGCAAATGAAACTGTGCAGGTCGCAGCGGAAAATTGACGATGGGCCGTTGATCGGCCGGCCGGGCAGGGTAAGTGGTTCAGGCATAAGCTTCTTGGATCCAGCCCGGGACATCAATCACCAAGGAGACCCCGTCATGTTAGGCATGCGCGCCCAGGACACCGCCCCCGCCACGCGCTTTCGCAGCGACCGCGTGTGCCGGGTCAACGGCGACCTGTATTTCAGCACCCGGGAAAATACCCTCGAAGGGCCGTTCGACAGCCCCGAGAAAGCCGAGCAGGAAATCCGCGCCTACATCGCGCGGATGCAGTTGCGGGATGCTGGCAGGTAGATCCGGTCGCCCCCTTCGCGAGCAAGCTGGCTCCCACATTCGATCACATTCCTTCAATAAGAATAGGGTCAACTGTGGGAGCGAGCTTGCTCGCGAAAGCTATCGAGAGAGCAAAACAAATTCCCGGACTTAACGCACAGCCTCAAACAACCCGGTCGCGCCCATCCCGCCGCCCACGCACATGGTCACGATCCCGTAGCGCAGATTGCGCCGCTGCAACTCGCGCACCAGATGCCCGACCTGCCGTGAGCCGGTCATGCCGAACGGGTGACCGATGGAAATCGAGCCGCCGTTGACGTTGTACTTCTCGTTGTCGATTTCCAGACGATCACGGGCGTACAGGCACTGCGAGGCGAACGCTTCGTTCAATTCCCACAGATCGATATCCGCCACCTGCAAGCCTTTGGCCCTGAGCAGTTTCGGCACCGAGAACACCGGGCCGATGCCCATTTCGTCCGGCTCGCAACCGGCCACGGTGAACCCACGGAAAAACGCTTTCGGCTTGAGCCCCAGTTGCAGGGCTTTTTCCAGGCTCATCACCAGCGTCATCGAAGCGCCATCGGACAACTGCGACGAGTTGCCAGCAGTCACCGAACCGTCCTCGGCGAACACCGGTTTCAACCCGGCGAGGCTTTCATAGGTGGTGTCCGGGCGGTTGCAGTCGTCACGATCTACGACGCCGTCGAGGACCTGCACTTCACCACTGTTTTTGTCTTCAACGCGGTACTTCACCGCCATCGGCACGATTTCATCGCTGAACAGGCCGGCTGCCTGCGCCTGAGCGGTGCGGATCTGACTTTGCAGCGAGTAACGATCCTGCGCCTCGCGACTGACGCCATAACGGCGCGCCACCACTTCGGCGGTCTGGCCCATGGTGTAGTAGATGCCGGGGGTCTGCTGTTTGAGCAACGGGTTGATCAGGTGATCGGTGTTGACGCTTTTCAGGGTCAGGCTGATCGACTCGACGCCGCCGGCGACGATAATGTCGCTGCAACCCGACGCGATCTGGTTGGCGGCAATCGCAATCGCCTGCAAGCCCGAAGAACAGAAACGGTTGAGGGTCATGCCGGCGGTGCCGGTGCCCAATTGCGAGAGCACCGCGACGTTGCGGCCGATGTTGTAGCCTTGGGCGCCTTCGTTGGAACCGGCGCCGACGATGCAATCCTCGACGCTGGCCGGGTCGATGTCGTTGCGCGAGAGCAACGCATTGACGCAATGGGCCGCCATGTCATCGGGACGGGTCTGGTTGAACTTGCCGCGAAAGGACTTGGCCAGGCCGGTCCGTACGCTGTCGACGATCACCACTTCACGCATGGCATACCTCATTGTTGCAGTCGGTTGAGAGTGGACCGAGCATAAGTCCACCCAATCGCCGACCGCGACAATCATTCACCTCGCGTATGCGGGCCCATCGGTTCAGTCCTTGTGCTTTTTGGCTCGCTTGTCGGACTTCTCGAAAGCATCTTCCAGCGCACGGTTGATCGTGCGCAGCACCTTGACCCGGGCCCAGCGCTTGTCATTGGCCTCGACCAGGGTCCACGGCGCGATTTCGGTGCTGGTGCGGTCGACCATGTCGCCGACGGCGGCGCGATAGGCGTCCCACTTGTCGCGGTTGCGCCAGTCGTCTTCGGTGATCTTGAAGCGCTTGAACGGGATTTCTTCACGCTCCTGAAAGCGCTCCATCTGCGTGTCCTTGTCGATCGCCAGCCAGAACTTGACCACGATCACCCCGGCGTCGGCCAGTTGCTCCTCGAAGTCATTGATTTCGCCGTAGGCACGCATCCAGTCGGCGGTGCTGCAAAAGCCCTCGACCCGCTCCACCAGCACCCGGCCGTACCACGAGCGATCAAACACGGTGAATTTGCCCCGCGCCGGAATGTGCCGCCAGAAACGCCACAGATACGGCTGCGCCCTTTCCTCTTCGGTCGGCGCGGCAATCGGCACGATGCTGTATTGGCGCGGATCGAGCGCCGCCGCCACACGACGAATCGAACCGCCCTTGCCCGCCGCATCGTTACCTTCGAACACCGCCACCAGCGCGTGACGGCGCATGCGCTTGTCACGCATCAGGCCGGACAGCCGCGCCTGCTCGGTGATCAATTGCTCTTCGTAGTCTTTCTTCTCCAGACGCTGAGTCAGGTTGAGGCTGTCGAGCAGGTTCAACTGATCCACCGACGAGCCCAGCGGCTGGGCGCTGACATCATGCGGGTGCACATCGGGACGCTTCAGCGCGTTTTGCAGGCCTTCGAGCAAAATCTTGCCGACCGTCAGGCTGCGGTAGTACGGGTCGACACCCTCGATGACATGCCACGGCGCGTAATCGCGGCTGGTGCGACGCAACACGCGTTCGCCGTATTTGACGAACTTGTCGTACGTTTCCGACTGCTGCCAGTCCAGAGGACTGATGCGCCAGCTGTGCAGTGGGTCATCGGCCAGGGCCTTGAGCCGCGCCTTCATCTGTTTCTTGGACAGGTGGAACCAGAACTTGAAGATCAGCGCGCCTTCATCGCAGAACATCTTTTCCATGCGCTCGGCGCCGGCAATCGCCTGATCCAGACGCGGATCCTTGAACAAGCCGTGAACCCGGCCCTGCAGCATCTGGCTGTACCAGTTGCCGAAGAAAATCCCCATCCGCCCCTTGGCCGGCAGCATCCGCCAGTAACGCCAGGCCGGTGGCCGTGCCAGCTCTTCATCGGTCTGCTGGTCGAAGGTGCGCACTTCGATCAGGCGCGGGTCCATCCACTCGTTGAGCAACTTCACCGTCTCGCCCTTGCCGGCGCCTTCGATGCCGTTGATCAAAATGATCACCGGGAAACGCTTCTGCTGCTGCAACTCGAACTGGGCTTCAAGCAACGCTTCACGCAGGGCGGGCACGGCGGCTTCGTAGGTGTCTTTGTCGATGGCGTGACCGATTTCAGCGGATTCGAACATAGGGACGGCTCCTTCCAGGATTCAGCAAGACTAGCGGATTGGGCTCTGACGCGGCACAGAAATTCCCGCCGGCGGCGGATTGTCCTTGAGTGATAGTCTGCAAGGCTTGCCATGGATCAAGCGCCGCCTGCGTGATCGGCTAGAATGGCCGCCTTGTCGTTGCCGAGCCTGCCATGAAACCTGTAATGCCCCACGCCCAACTCGACTGGGATGACCAGGGACGCCCGCGTTCGCGAGTGTTCGACGATGTGTATTTTTCCGACCAGTCGGGGCTGGATGAAACCCGCTACGTGTTCCTTGAACAGAACCGTCTGGCCGAGCGTTTTGCCGCGCTGTCGGCGGGTGGGCGACTGGTGATCGGTGAAACCGGCTTCGGCACCGGGCTGAATTTTCTCTGCGCCTGGCAGTTGTTCGAACAGCATGCGGTGGCCGGTGCGCGGTTGCATTTTGTCAGCGTCGAAAAGTTTCCGTTGAGCCCTGCCGACCTGCAACGGGCACTGGCGTTGTGGCCCGACCTGAAGCAATTCTCCAATCAGTTGCTCAAGCATTACGTGGCAATCCATCAGGGTTTTCAGCGCATTGTTCTGGATAACGGTCGTGTGACCCTGACGCTGCTGATCGGTGATGCACTGGAGCAGTTGCCGCAACTGGACGGCCAGATCGACGCGTGGTTTCTCGACGGTTTCGCCCCGGCGAAAAACCCGGAGATGTGGACTGCCGAACTGTTCGCGGAACTGGCGAGATTGGCGGCGCCCGGTTCGACCATCAGCACGTTCACCAGCACCGGTTGGGTACGGCGCCTGCTGAACGCCGCCGGCTTCAAGATGAAGCGCACGCCGGGCATCGGCCATAAGTGGGAGATCCTGCGCGGCCAATTTCTCGGCTGGCCCGAGGACGTTGCGCCCCCCGCCGCCGAAAAACCGTGGTTCGCCCGCCCGGCTCCGTTGAGCGGTGAGCGTCGCGCCCTGGTGATCGGTGCCGGTCTGGCCGGTTGCGCCACGGCAGCCAGCCTCGCGGCGCGGGGTTGGCAAGTCAGTCTGCTGGAACGGCATGACGCGGTAGCACAGGAAGCCTCGGGCAATCCCCAAGGCGTGCTGTACCTGAAACTGTCCGCCCATGGCACCGCACTGTCGCAGTTGATCGTCAGCGGTTTCGGCTACACCCGACGCCTGCTGGAAACCCTGCAACGCGGCACCGACTGGGACGACTGCGGCGTGCTGCAACTTGCGTTCAATGAAAAGGAACGCGAGCGTCAGGCGCAACTGGCGGCCGCGTTTCCCGAAGACCTTCTGCAATGGCTCGATCAACCCGAAGCACAGGCCCGTGCCGGGATCGGTCTGGCCCATGGCGGTTTGTATTATCCCGAGGGCGGCTGGGTGCATCCGCCGGCGTTGTGTCAGGCGCAATCCGCACAACCGGGCGTCTCGCTGCTTACCCATCAGGAAGCCGTGGAGCTGCGCAAGGTCGACGGTCAGTGGCAAGCCTTCGACGGTGAACGATTGATCGCAACAGCACCGGTCGTGGTGTTGGCCGGTGCTGCCGAAATCAAGCGTTTTGCCCAAAGTGCCGACCTGCCCCTCAAGCGTATTCGCGGGCAGATCACCCGGCTGACGCAGACCACACAAAGCCAGGCGTTGACCACTGTCGTGTGCGCCGAAGGTTATGTCGCACCGGCACGCTTGGGCGAACACACCCTCGGCGCCAGTTTCGATTTCAACAGCGACGACCTGACACCGACCACCGCCGAACACCTGGGCAATCTGGGGATGCTCGAAGAGATCTCCACGGATCTGGTCGCGCGCCTGCACATCGACGAACTCGACACCGCCAGCCTTGAGGGCCGCGCTGCCTTCCGCTGCACCAGCCCCGATTACCTGCCCATCGTCGGCCCGCTCGCCGATCGCGAAGCCTTCACTGAGGCCTATCGCGCCTTGAGCAAGGATGCCCGGCAAGTGCCGGACATTCCCTGCCCGTGGCTGGACGGTCTGTACGTCAACAGTGGCCACGGTTCACGCGGCTTGATCACCGCGCCACTGTCTGGCGAGTTACTGGCCGCGTGGCTGGACAACGAGCCGCTGCCGCTGCCCAGAGCCGTGGCCGAGGCTTGTCATCCCAACCGCTTCGCCCTGCGCCAGTTGATTCGCGGCAAGTGAACCGGGCGCTCCGTCCAGACGCTGTCAGTCACCGGGCACGATGCAGGTGCCCCGCTCGATCTGCTCCGCGATACGCTGGGTCAAGCGTTGCAACAGGGCGTTCTCGGTTTGTTGCTTACGCGAGGTGCACAGACCCATTTCACTCAGGTAGTCGGCAGAAGTGAGCTCCTCAGCTTTTTCGAACAGTGCCTGAACTTCCTCATGGTGAGGGGCAATGGCGTCTTCGAACTGCTGCGCGAAACGGGTTTTCAGGTAGTCACTCCAGAACGGCTGGCGAACCAGAAACTTCACCCAGCTGGAGGACAGTTCAGCCGTCTGGATTCGGTGGAGCGCCGCTATCAATTCATCATTCGTCACATCAGCCAGTTCGCTGTAACGCATATGCGCCGCCTGCCCAGGCAGGTCGAACGCCCGTGCCAGCCCCGTGCGATACGCAAGGGTCACTTCCAGAGGGTCGGGGGATCCTTGATCCCGGGCGTGTTCCGCCGCTATCAAGTCGATTTGCTCAAGCCGGAACAAGCCTCGGGCAAGCTTCATCAGGACCGTCGGGGAGACCTGCCTCTCACCGGCAAAGCGCAATACATTGCGCACATGCACGGCGACCTCCAGATGACTGAAGTTCAGCGCTGCGCTATCCGTGCAATTGATCGGGTTGGCCGCCAGATTGAAAATCTGCTCGCGCAGTTCGGCGTTGGCCTGCGTCGCCTCAAGCACCGCCCAGACCCGCCTGGACATATCCTCTCGCACGAATTCGGAGTCAGCGGTATTGCCCAGCTCCGCCAGCAAATGAAACAGGCCTTCAGCCATCGGATCGTCGTTGATCGCGTTCCATGTTTGCAGCCGCCTGGAACCCACCGTCCCTCCGGTTTCGGTCAGCCAGATCGAACGTGCCTGGTGTTCATCCAGGCGCGCGATATCGTTTTCCAGATACCCCATGCCGACCCCGATTTTCTTGCGGTAGTTCTCCAGATGAGTACTGCTGAGAGCGGAAATCGGGTTGTTGCGCAGATTGATCGTTTCACTGAAGCGCCGCGGTGTTTCAAACAGCCACTGTGGTAAATCGCGAATGTCATTGTCGCGCAAATCTACCCGATCCAGGTTTGGCAAACGGTGCAACCCCTTGGGTAGTTCAGTGGTTCGGGTATTGCGCACGCTCAGGTCAGACAGCTCGAACATCCCGCTGACGTCCACCGTCGCCCCCAGAGGGTTTTCGCTTAGGTCCAGGCTTTGCAAATTGCGCATTCGCGACAATTTCACCAGGGCATGCTCGGTCATCTGAAGACGGTTGTGCATCAGGCCCAAACGCCTGAGATTCGGCATGAGCGAGACCGCCTCCGGCAACTGGGTGAGCCTGTTGCGACCCAGCTCAAGTGTCTCGAGGTTCTTGAAGGCTTTGAGGAAATACGCGACATCATTGTCCAGCTGCATGTTTTGCAGTGACAGATGCCTCACGTGATCGAAGCTCAGCCCGGGCGGCAGGATCGGCAGCTTTCCGAACCGCATGCCATCGAGCTTCAGGCCATAGGCCGGACGGTAATACTCGTCGGGCAGTAAAACCAGCCGGCGAAAACTGTCTTCGATCTCGTACGCCACGAGATGCCGGCATTCGCGCACTTCAGTCGATATCCCGCCCTGAGCCTTGATGGCCGCGGCATCGTCCATCCAGGTATCGAGCACCTCTCGCAGGCGCGCCAGGTCATCCTGCAATTGCCTGACCCGAAGTGCGCGTGTCAGATGGTCTGCGCCCAACTGATCAAGAAACTCCCGGGCCTGGATATCGGAAAACAAGGGGTAGAGTTTTTTCACCTTGCGCAACAGACGTTGTGGATGATTTGCGGCTTCGCCGGGTGGATCGGCGAGCACGCATGCAGGCTCGGGAGCCGGCGGTTCAAACTGCTCGCCGCTTAACAACCGGTTGCATCCTTCCCGCTCATCCAGTGCGGTGTCGAGTAACTTGCTTCGCAGACGCCAGCCATCCTCAGGTTTGACGCCTTCCAGGCCGATGGACTTCAGCTGACGAGGTGAAAGCCCCTTCAGGATCGACTGATAGAGACTGTCCGGCCCCAGCGCTTTTCCGAGAGACCTGGCCTGGCTGTCGAACACCTCGAAGCCGTTGTCGAGCCTGACCAGTGTGAGCGAGTTCCCGGCAGTGAGCGGTTTCTTGCCGAGGGTCTCAAGCAGGTCTCCCTTGAGTGACTGAGCCCGCAATTCCAGGTAAAGCTGCGGATCCCAACCCTCGAGTTGCGGCAACAAGCCAATGGCCAGTTTTTCGGTGTCGGCGTTGGCGACTTCAGCCAGGTAGAACCCGGTCAGCGCCCGATCCAGGCGAACATTGCTCACGGCCTCGCTCAAGCGCTGCGCCAGGCCCATGGGCACTCGTCCGGTGGTGCGCAGAAGCGTGCGCTCGACGCTCGAAGCCTGACGGATCAGTTCCTGTGCGTAACGCGTCGGTACGTCGGGATAAGCCGCTCTGGTCTTGAGCACCTCACTGTCCAGCGTCTGGTCATAGCGCCGGTACAGATGATCGAACGTCGAACGACGATCAGCCTTGACCGCCGCCCCGATGACTTTCGCCAGTTTCACCCCCCGATCGGTCAGCGCAACGTCAGCGCCGACCAGAGCCTCGACCTCTTTGGGGTACAGACCGTCGATGACGGTCTGCAGCAACTCGCCCTTCTCCAACTGATCGTTGCTGACAATGACGCTCAGGGTGTCATCTTCAATCGAGCCGGGAGGAAAGGTCTCGGTGATCTCCCCTTTTTCATCAACGACCTCGATGTAGCGATCCTGCGGCCAACCGGAAAGCCTTGGCAGCGCCTGCAACTGTTCCTGGACATGCCGTGCATCGGTCGCTTCGCCACGCTCCATGGCGGCAACGAAGTCACGCACCCGGCGCTCGAGAGCGAACCGCTCGATCATGTCTCGTAAACGAGGCGTTATTGGCAGACTGTCATCGCTCAAGCGATGCAGTTCGTCGAAGCGCGTGTCGGTCAGCCGCCGGATCATCTCCAGTCGACTGTCGTCCAGACTCGCCAACTGCGGATCGATGCGTTTGAGGGTATAGGCGCCGGACCATTGCTCGCTCGGCTCCGAGGCATGACGCCAGCCACCGTGTCGGCTGGGCTTGAGCGTCGGCGCATACGCCTGTGGACGGACAGGGTGCTGAATCCGCCAGGTCTTCGAAGAAGGATCCAGCGCCACGGCATAGGTGCGGTCGTCAATGCGGGCGAAAGTCTTGCCGTTGACCTGATACAAGCCCGTCGCGTCAGGTTCGAGGCCCTCTTCGACAGGAAGAGGCTGTTCATAGGCGCTCAGTTGCGGCTTCCATAATCGGGACTGACCACTGCGGTCGAGAATGGCGGTAAAGGGCTGAAAGAAATCCGGGTGTTTTTGAACGGTTTTGATCGCCAGGGACTTCAAGACCTTGACGCCGGCACCCACGGCGGCCATCAGGGCAAGGTTTTCCGCGACACTGAGCAGGTGTGAAAAAGCTTCCTGGCGGTCGCCGCGATTCCAGTCCTCGATTCCTTCGTACACTTCGGCGAGCATTTGTCCGATAGCCACGCCCATCATCAGTTGCCCCAGTACCGGAACGACGAATCCCGCCACGTTGGCGACCGTCATGCCGACTTCCAGATACTGGATCAAACGCTTCTTGCGCTCTTCCTCATCGACATCGGCAGTCGGCACGGCAAGCGCACGGGCGTCGAGTTGCAGTTTGCCGACATGACTTTTGAGCATGAAATCGAACAGCGGGCCGGGCATTTCCAATTGTTTGACGTGCCCCAGGCTATCGTTCTCGGCAAACGTCTTGAAAAACTCGACCTTGTCGACTTCGCCGATGCAGTGGGTGAAGTAGCTTTTGTAACTGCCGACTCCCAGTTTGAACTCCAGATATGCGATGAACGCCGTGAAACTCGCGTACTCGTAGAGGGGCTGGTCAGGTTCCCCGGGCATGTACACCAGACACCATTGATCCGGATCCAGCTCGACCGATTTTTCGGAGAAGACCACAACACCCCAGAGGCAACTTTCCAGCGCTTCAATGCCCTGCATGATCAGCGGTCGCCCCTTGAACTGAAGGCTTTTGGCATCAGCTATGCCACCGGCGTCGATCAGGCGCTGAACCGTCTGAAAACCGTCCCGGGAGACGTGTTCCTTCATCAGCGCCAGGTGCAGATCCAGTTGCAGCATCTGCTTTTTCATCACCGAGATATTGCGAACCATCGTACCGGTGGCGACCCGACTGCCATTGACTTCCCTGACTCCGAACACCTGCTGGAAATGCTCCTGATACAGCCGCCCCAGATCCAGCTCCCGGCAGAGCGCGGCGAACGCCGGCGGGGTCAGACCGGGGACGCCGTCAGGTGCGCTGGCAATGCGCACGAAGCTGCCTTCGGGGAAGTAATCGGCTTGCGCCTCGTCTTGCGTGAAGTTCTGCATCGCTGCTTCCAGCAGCGTCGGGGTAGCGGACGGCGTGACCTTCGCTCCGCCGCCTGGTGGCGTTACCGGCTCGCAACCGCAATAACTTCCCGGTAACTCGAGGTGGTCTTTCTCGGCATCGAACACAGCTGACCAGCGTTTGGTCAGGGCGTATTTCAATTGCGCGATGCAAAAGCTTTTCAGCGATTGCAGCCGGCTCAAGTCTGTCTCGACCTGGGCCTGGATGGTGTGCAGGTCACAGGCGGTCTTGTCCAGTGCCGCCAATGTGTCGGCACTGGCATTGAGCAGCACGGAGGGGAAGTTTTTCTGCAAGGCCGTGGCGGTGTCCAGATCGCCGGTGGCTTCCAGCAAAAAGCTCAGTTTCTGTTTTTCCGTAAGGGCGATCGGTGCGATCGACGCGGGTGTAGTGGACATGGGCAATATTCCTTTATTGCTGTTGAGTCCCTCCCACCCTATCGATCCCGCCGCCGAATAAAAAACACGAATAACTGCCCGTTCGGGCCGAGAAACAACCAGCAATCCGTATGTTTCGAATACTTATCTACTACCTCCCCCTTCACCCAAGCTGTTAATGGGCCACCGGTCAGACCAACGCGCTTATAACTGATCGTTCTAAAACTCCAGCATCCGGGCCGGGTCAGTTTCTCAGTACCGGCCATTTCGGCGCGGTGCAGCGACACCCTCCCCAACGGAAAAACCGGTAAGGACTTTATGTGCGGATTAGCTGGCGAGTTACGTTTTGATCAACAACCTGCAGACCTTGCAGCCATCGAGCGAATCACCCATCACCTGGCGCCTCGCGGCCCTGACGCGTGGGGCTTTCATGCCCAGGGGCCGATTGCCCTGGGCCATCGACGCCTGAAAATCATGGACCTGTCGGACGGCTCGGCGCAGCCGATGATCGACAGCCAACTGGGCCTGTCCCTGGCCTTCAACGGCGCGATCTACAACTTCCCGGAACTGCGCGCCGAACTCGAAGCGCTCGGTTACGCGTTCTACTCCGGCGGCGACACCGAAGTGCTGCTCAAGGGTTATCACGCCTGGGGCGAAGCGCTGCTGCCGAAACTCAACGGCATGTTTGCCTTCGCCATCTGGGAGCGCGATGCCCAGCGCCTGTTCATCGCCCGCGACCGTCTCGGTGTGAAGCCGCTGTACCTGTCGCGCACCGGCCAGCGTTTGCGCTTTGCCTCGGCCCTGCCCGCGCTGCTCAAGGGCGGTGACATCAACCCGATCCTCGATCCGGTGGCGCTCAACCATTACCTGAATTTCCACGCCGTGGTGCCAGCGCCGCGCACCTTGCTGGCGGGCATTGAAAAGTTGCCGCCCGCGAGCTGGATGCGCATTGAAGCGGACGGCACCACCGAGCAGAAAACCTGGTGGACCCTGCCCTACGGCCCACACGACGACGAGAAAAACCTGACTCTCGAAGACTGGCGAGACCGCGTGCTCGACAGCACCCGCGAAGCCGTGGCGATCCGCCAACGGGCGGCGGTGGATGTCGGCGTGCTGCTTTCCGGCGGCGTCGATTCGAGCATGCTCGTCGGCCTGTTGCGAGAAGTTGGCGTGGAGAACCTGTCGACCTTTTCCATCGGTTTCCAGGATGCCGGTGGCGAGCGCGGTGACGAATTTCAGTATTCCGATCTGATCGCCAAGCACTACGGCACCCAGCACCATCAACTGCGCATCGACGAAAAAGAGATCATCGAACAATTGCCCGCCGCGTTCCGCGCCATGAGCGAGCCGATGGTCAGCCACGACTGCATCGCCTTCTATCTGCTGTCCCGCGAAGTGGCCAAGCATTGCAAGGTGGTGCAGAGCGGCCAGGGCGCCGACGAGTTGTTCGCCGGTTATCACTGGTATCCGCAAGTCGACGGCGCGGCCGATCCGTATGCGGCCTATCGCGAGGCGTTTTTCGACCGCAGCTACGACGACTACGCCGCCACGGTGCAGCCGAAATGGCTGACCGCCAATGACGCTGCCGGTGACTTCGTGAAGGAACATTTCGCACAGCCCGGCGCCGATGCGGCGGTCGACAAGGCCCTGCGCCTGGACAGCACAGTGATGCTGGTGGACGACCCGGTCAAACGCGTCGACAACATGACCATGGCCTGGGGCCTGGAAGCGCGTACGCCGTTTCTTGACTATCGACTGGTGGAATTGTCGGCCCGTGTTCCGGGCAAATTCAAACTGCCGGACGGCGGCAAGCAGGTGTTGAAAGAAGCCGCGCGACTGGTCATCCCAAGCGAAGTGATCGACCGCAAGAAAGGGTACTTCCCGGTGCCGGGTCTCAAACATTTGCAGGGCGATACCCTGAACTGGGTGCGCGAACTGCTGCTCGATCCAAGTCAGGATCGCGGCCTGTTCAACCCCGCCATGCTCGACAAATTGCTGACCGATCCACAAGGCCAGTTGACCCCGTTGCGCGGCTCCAAGCTGTGGCAACTGGCGGCCCTGAATCTGTGGCTCAGCGAACAAGGAATCTGATCGATGAAACCTCACGCCACGGCTTACAGCCAACGGCTACTGCGCGGTCAGACACCGTCCTACGAACGCTTGCAGGCGCGTCTGGCCGAGGACGGCAGCGAGCCGGCCGCCGAGCCGATTGCGGTGCATTGCGGCTGGGGCCGGTTGCTGATCGGCCACACTTTTCCCGATCCGGCCAGCCTTGCGCGGGAACTGCTCAACGAACAGCCGGGCGAGCGCGACATTGCCTTGTACGTCGCCGCGCCGCAGCAGATTCTCGGCCTGGAACCGACCCAACTGTTTCTCGACCCGTCTGACACTCTGCGCTTGTGGTTCAGTGATTATCGTCAGGCCACCCGGGTGTTTCGTGGTTTTCGCATTCGCCGTGCGCAAAGTGACGCGGACTGGCAGGCTATCAATCAGCTGTATCAGGCGCGCGGCATGCTGCCGATCGATGCCACCCTGCTCACCCCGCACCATCAGGGCGGCCCGGTGTACTGGCTGGCGGAAGACGACGACAGCGGCGCGGTGATCGGCAGCGTCATGGGCCTCAATCACCAGAAGGCTTACAACGACCCGGAAAACGGCAGCAGTCTGTGGTGCCTGGCGGTCGATCCGCAGTGTTCGCGCCCCGGTGTCGGCGAAGTGCTGGTGCGCCATCTGATCGAGCACTTCATGAGTCGCGGTCTGAGCTACCTCGATCTGTCGGTGTTGCACGATAACCGCCTGGCGAAAAACCTCTACGCCAAACTCGGCTTCCGCAACCTGCCGACGTTCGCCATCAAGCGCAAGAACGGCATCAATCAGCCGCTGTTCCTAGGTCCGGGGCCGGAGGCGCAGTTCAATCCTTACGCGCGAATCATCGTCGAGGAAGCCCATCGGCGCGGCATCGACGTGCAAGTGGATGACGCCGACGCCGGGCTGTTCACCCTCAGTCACGGCGGGCGCCGGGTGCGTTGCCGCGAATCCCTCAGCGACCTGACCAGCGCCATCAGCATGAACCTGTGCCAGGACAAGAGCCTGACTCATAACGTGCTGAAAGCTGCCGGGTTGAATGTGCCGTCACAACAGTTGGCGGGGAATGCGGACGACAATCTGGCGTTTCTCGACGAGTACCAGCGCGTGGTGGTCAAACCGCTGGATGGCGAGCAGGGTCAAGGCGTGGCGGTGGATCTGCAAACCATCGAGGACGTGCAGCAGGCCATCGAAGCCGCCAAACAGTTTGACACTCGCGTGCTGCTCGAAAGCTTCCACGAAGGCTTCGACCTGCGGATTCTGGTGATCGGTTTCGAGGTGGTTGCAGCGGCGATCCGCCGCCCGGCGGAAGTGGTCGGCGACGGTCATCATTCCATCGGCGCGTTGATTGAAGCGCAGAGCCGACGCAGACAAGCAGCCACCAGCGGCGAAAGCAAAATCCCGCTGGACCACGAAACCCAACGCACCCTGCACGCGGCCGGTTACGACTACAGCAGCATCCTGCCGGCCGGGGAGCATCTGTTCGTGCGGCGCACCGCGAACCTGCACACCGGCGGCACGCTGGAAGACGTCACGGCGATTCTGCACCCGACCCTGGCCGACGCTGCAGTGCGCGCGGCCCGAGCGCTGGAGATCCCGATGGTCGGCCTCGACCTGATGGTGCCGGCGGCGGATCAACCGGCGTACGTGTTCATCGAAGCCAACGAGCGGGCGGGTCTCGCCAACCACGAGCCGCAACCGACGGCCGAGCGGTTTGTCGATCTGTTGTTTCCGCACAGTCAGCCGGCCGTTTGATCTCTCTTCGGCGTCATTCGCGCGTTCAACGCGCGAATGACGCCCCGCAACAGGAGTTTCCATGACCACCCAAATTCCCGAACCGGATCTGAACTACCTGCAGAAAGTCCTGCTGGAAATGCTCGCCATTCCCAGCCCTACCGGATTCACCGACACCATCGTGCGTTACGTCGCCGAGCGTCTGGAGGAACTTGGCATTCCCTTCGAGATGACCCGTCGCGGCACGATCCGCGCCACCCTCAAGGGCAAGAAAAACAGCCCCGACCGGGCGGTCTCGGCACACCTGGACACCATCGGCGCCGCCGTGCGCGCGGTGAAAGACAACGGGCGACTGACCCTGGCGCCGGTGGGCTGCTGGTCGAGCCGGTTCGCCGAGGGTAGCCGCGTCAGCCTGTTCACCGACAACGGTGTGATTCGCGGCAGCGTGTTGCCATTGATGGCTTCCGGGCATGCCTTCAATACAGCCGTGGACGAGATGCCGATCAGTTGGGATCACGTCGAGCTGCGTCTGGACGCCTACTGCGCGACCCGCGCCGATTGTGATTCGCTGGGCATCAGCGTGGGTGATGTGGTGGCGTTCGATCCGCTGCCGGAATTCACCGAAAGTGGCCACATAAGCGCCCGCCATCTGGACGACAAGGCCGGCGTCGCCGCTCTGCTGGCAGCGCTGAAAGCCATCGTCGACAGCGGTCAGGAGTTGATGATCGATTGCCATCCGCTGTTCACCATCACCGAGGAAACCGGCAGCGGCGCAGCGGCCGCGTTACCGTGGGACGTCAGCGAGTTCGTCGGCATCGACATCGCCCCGGTCGCGCCGGGCCAGCACTCCAGCGAACATGCGGTGAGCGTGGCGATGCAGGATTCCGGCGGGCCTTACGACTATCACCTGTCGCGCCACCTGTTGCGCCTTGCCGGTGAGCACGAACTGCCGGTGCGCCGCGACCTGTTCCGCTATTACTTCAGCGACGCCCATTCGGCGGTCACTGCAGGTCACGACATTCGCACCGCCCTGCTCGCCTTCGGCTGCGACGCAACCCACGGCTACGAACGCACGCACATCGACAGCCTCGCGGCGCTCAGTCGCTTGTTGGGGGCGTACATTCTGAGTCCGCCGGTATTTGCCAGCGATGCGCAACCGGCCACTGGATCACTGGACCGCTTCAGTCATCAGATCGAACACGAAACGCAGATGGAGAGCGACACCCGTGTGCCATCGGTGGACAGCCTGGTGGGGCAACGCTCGGACAGTTGAGTCTGGCCCTCGGCGATCATTCGCCGTAGCATCCCGACATTGATTTAGCCGAGGTGCCCATGCTGATTCCCTACGACGCGCTCGAAGTCGACACCCTCACCCGCCTGATCGAGGATTTCGTCACCCGCGACGGTACCGACAACGGTGACGACACGCCGCTGGAAACCCGCGTACTGCGGGTTCGCCAGGCGCTGACCAAAGGCCAGGCGCTCATCGTTTTCGATCCGGAAAGCGAGCAATGCCAGTTGATGCTCAAGCACGACGTGCCCAAGCACCTGTTCGACTGAAAACGGTCAGCGGCCCTTGCCGCTGGCCTGTTTGCGCTGAATCCGTTCGTAGACCTCGGCGCGATGCACGCCGACCTGCTCCGGCGCTTCGACGCCGAACCGCACGCTGGAGCCGTTGACCGCCAGAACGCGCAGAGTGATGTTGTCGCCGATGGAAATCAGTTCACCGACAACACGGCTGAGTACAAGCATGGGAGGTGTCCTTCAAGGTTTGCGAGTCTTGAAGATGCGCGGGTTTCGACCGCCCTACAATGCACGCCGGGCAATTCAGTCATTCCCTACGCGTCAGGTCGCGCAAGCCTTCAGACGTTTCCTTCAGGGCTGCAAGATTCAGCTCGCGGAAAACCGTGGCCCGAACAGGATCACACTGGCCCCGATCACACACAGCGCCACACCGATCCAGTCCGAACCCAACGGGCGGACGCGCTCGACCACCGCCAGCCAGCCAATCGAAGCAATGATGTAGATGCCACCGTAAGCGGCGTAGGCGCGACCGGCGTAGGTCGCTTCGATGCGCGTCAACAGCAGCGCAAAGAGAGTCAGGCTGATCAGCGCCGGGATCACCCAGAGGGCGCTCTTGCCCTGGCGCAACCACATCCAGAACGCGAAACAGCCGGCGATTTCGAACAGCGCGGCGAGGAAGAACCACAGGTAATTGAGCATGCAAGACATCTCGTCAGGGTGACTGTTGCGGCCACCCTAACGATGCGACGAACCCCGGGCAAGTTCAGCCGTTGTTCTGTTTGGCCTTGGCGCGCATCTTTTCGGCCATCGCGGTCATTTCGTTGTACAGCAACTGCGGGTTCTTCTGTTTGAGCGCCCAGGCCATGCGCCCTTGTTCGTGGGGCAGAATCATGAACTCGCCGGCTGCGACTTGCTTATAGATGTAATCGGCAATATCGCTGGCGGTGATCGGCGAACTTTCCAGCAACTTGCCGACCTGGGCTTTCATCGCCGGCGTCGGGCCACGGAAAGAATCCAGCAGATTGGTCTGGAAGAATGACGGGCAGACCACATGAACCCCGACTTCCTGTTGGGCCAGTTCGATCAACAGGCTCTCCGACAGCGCCACCACTCCAGCCTTGGCCACGTTGTAGTTGCTCATCGCCGGGCCCTGCATCAGCGCGGCCATCGAGGCGATGTTGATGATCTTGCCCTTGCTCTGTTCCAGCAGCGGCAGGAACGCTTTGCAGCCCTTGACCACGCCCATCAGGTTGATCGCGATCTGCCAGTCCCAGTCTTCCAGCGACAACTCGCTGAAGAAACCGCCCGAGGCCACACCGGCGTTGTTGACGATGATGTCGATGCCGCCAAGTTTCACTTCGCAGGCCTGGGCAAACGCGGTGAGCTGGCTGTAATCACGCACGTCGCAGCGCTGGATGAAACCGTCGCCGCCGGCCTCGCGAACCAGTTTCAGGGTCTCTTGCAAACCGGGCTCGCTGACGTCGGACAAGGCCAGTTGCCAGCCTTCACGCGCCCAGCGCAGCGCGATTTCGCGACCCAGGCCTGAGCCCGCGCCAGTGATCATCATGCGATTTTGCATAGCAGACAGCCTTGTTGTTCCGGGGAAGATGCGCGGAGTGTAGCGAAGGATCCGCAGCGACCCACGCTCCATCAGATTGCTGAATGGCGAGGGCAAACCGCGACAACAAACGAAATAAGCACGCGAGCCAAATACCTTAAAAAAACATTGAATTTTCTTTCATGCGCACCAGTCGGAATTTGTAAGCCGTCTGGATTTAGTTCAACTTCCAGCCGCCCTTGAACACCAAGACTTCACAGACACTATCAACAAGGAAATAGACATGGGCACAATTCTAATCATTATCCTGATCCTGTTGCTGATCGGTGGTCTGCCGGTCTTCCCGCACTCCAGAAGTTGGGGTTATGGCCCTTCGGGCATTATCGGTGTGGTGCTGGTAGTACTGTTGGTGCTGTTGTTACTCGGTCGGATATGACTGTTTGACCGACAAAAAAAAGAGGCCCTTCAAGGGCCTCTTTTTTATTGCGCCGAATGATCAGTCCGGCTTGCCGTTAATCACACCGGCGGTGTTGTCGATCAGGCTCTTGGTGGCCGTTTGCAGGAACGCTTCGAGCTTGAGTTTCAGCTCGGCAGTGCGCGGTGCATCCGGTACCACTTCGGCGTGCGGGTTCGCGCCCAGTTCGTACTGATAGATCTTCGGTGCCATTTCCTTCTCTTTCGGCAGCACCAGGATCTGGTCGGCGGTGACGATGGCGGTGGTCTGCTCGCTGCCCGACGGCTTGATCACACCGAAACCGGTGTCACCCTGCGGCAGGTTCAGCAGATCGCGGCCCCAGCACTGATGGCGCACTTCGCCGCCGAGGCGACCCATGATGGTCGGCACGATGTCGATCTGCGTACCCACGGTGTGGTCACGAGTACCGAATTTTTCCTGGATGCCCGGTGCGATCATCAGCATCGGCACGTTGAAACGGCCCAGGTCCATTTCGGTGATCTGACGCTCGTTGCCGAAGCCGTGGTCGCCGACGATGACGAACAGGGTTTCCTTGAAGTACGGCTCCTTGCGGGCCTTCTCGAAGAACTGACCCAGCGCCCAGTCCGAATAACGCATGGCGGTCAGGTGCTCGTTGAGCGGGCCACGGTCAGTCACGCGCTCGACCGGCAACGGTGTCGGCAAGGCGTACGGCGTGTGGTTGGACAGGGTCTGCAGCAGCGCGTAGAACGGCTTGCCGTTTTCGCGCGCCTTGAGCTCCACCAGACCACGGTCGAACATGTCCTGGTCGGACACGCCCCAGGTCGGATCGGAGAACACCGGGTTCACGAAGTCGTTGCGGCCGACGAAGTTGGTCATGCCCTGATTGCTGAAGAAACCGGACTGGTTGTCCCAGGCAAAGTCGCCGTTGTAGACGTACACGTCGTCATAGTCACGAGCGCTGAGCAACTGCGGCAGGCCGGACAGTTTGTGGCTGCCTTCCGGGGTCTGCATCAGGTATTCGAAACCCGGCAGGTTCGGGAAGCAGGCCATGGTGGCGAACATGCCCTGGTGGGTATGGGTGCCGTTGGAGAAGAAACGGTCGAACAGCAGGCCTTCCTTCGACAGCTTGTCGAGGTACGGCGTGATGTTGCCCGGCGCGCCCAGTGCGCCCACCGAGTGACCGGCCATGCTTTCCATCAGGATCACGACGACGTTCTTGATCGGCAGGATCTTGTCGGCAGGCGGCGTGTATTCACGACGCACGGCGGCGATATCGGCATCCACCAGTTTGTCGTCCGACGTCATCAGCATTTCGCGAACCACTTTCTGCGCCTGATCCTGCGGCAGCGTGGCTTTCCAGATGTTGTCGCGATCCTCGCCCATCCGGTCCTTGGCCGCCGCGATCAGCGACAGCGTGCCGTTGAGGCCGAGCTGGTTGGCGAAGTTCGAATCGGTGGTGTACACGTCACCCCAGCGCAGCGGCGGGCCTTGACGCAGGGTGCCGCGAGCGGCGACCACACAAATCAGCAGGCACACCACGAACACCGCCAGACGCGCATACCATGGCGCCACTTGACGGGTGCCGACGTTGCCACCGCTGAACGGGCCACGCGGACGGGTCAGACGGTCGGCGCCCTTGAACGCCAGGGTCAGGATCAGCGTGCCCACGGCCCAGGCCAGCAGGTAGCGCACCACCGGGAAACCGTACCAGAGCATGCTCATCACGGTTTTCGGGTCTTCCTTCACGTACTGGAACACCAAGCCGTTGAGGCGCTGGTGGAACTCGCGATAGAAGTCCATCTCCATCAGGCCGAGGAACAGCGCGATGCTCGAAGCGACGGTCAGCCACAGACGGAAGAACCCGCGCGCCGCCATGGCCCGGGCACTGAACAGCGCCAGCACCAGCGGAATGCAGACATACACCACCAGGCGAATATCGAAGCGCAGGCCGTTGGCGAAGGCTTCGAGGAAGGTCGAGGCCGGGGTGTCGAGGATCATCTCGCGGTTGTAGACCAGCAGCGCGAGGCGCAGCACGGAAAACATCACCATCATGACCAGCGCGCACAGGAGCGTGTAGGCCAGATGCGATTTGACGGTCGGTTGCAGCAGGCGACTGGAAGATCGCTGCTGACTCAGGGCGTCCGGGTTTGCCATGTCGTTTTAGGACCCATTGGAAGTTGAAGTTGCAAAAATTCAGCTGCGCCCTGCCCTCTGTTGGCCATTCCAGGCCCCGGGGCTTGCGCGGAGCGCAAATGTTGCACGATCACCGGCGGCATTGCCATTGATTAGTGCCCGTTGCCGGACGCTTTCATTCAAGGCACGGCGCACCGGGACAGGTGCAGACAGCGCGGGCGAATTGTCTTGGAGACTTTGTGAAAATTTCGTCCAACGCATATCTGGAAACACAATAAACC
This sequence comes from Pseudomonas sp. B37(2017), assembly GCF_002112885.1. Taxonomy (NCBI): domain Bacteria; kingdom Pseudomonadati; phylum Pseudomonadota; class Gammaproteobacteria; order Pseudomonadales; family Pseudomonadaceae; genus Pseudomonas; species Pseudomonas sp. B37(2017). Next base: position 231,323 of record NZ_NEIX01000005.1, read on the forward strand.
TGGATAACAAAACGCCCCGAGTTCTTCGGGGCGTTTACAGATGAACGCGACCGTTACTTCTCGGCGCGTTCTTTCAAGGCTTTCAGGGTGTTGAACGGTGCATCGACCACAAACTTGTTGGCGATCATCGACGGCACGCTGCCGCCCGGCTCGGTGTGAACCTGATAGGTCACTTCAACCTGGTCGCCTTTTGGTACGAACTTCCAGAAGCCTTTGACTTGAGCAACCCGCACAAAGCCCTTTTCTTCAGGCAGGTACTTCGGCACGCCTTCCAGATTACGGGTCAGGCTGCCATCGGCGCCTTCAACAGTGGTGACATGCAGGATCGAATCGCGCGGAGTCACCGGCCATGGCGTGTTGAACTGAGTGTAGGTCCAGCTCTGGTCGCCTTCGTGCTTGAGCAGTTTCTGGGTCTTGCACTCGTGAATCCACGCGCACGCACCGGAGACGTCTTCCTGCAAGGCGCGCAGTTTGGCGATGGTGGTCTTCATCACGGTCACGCCCTGATAAGACTTGTAGTCCGAACCCGGCACTTCGCTCAGGGAGACCTTGATGCCGTCCTCGTTCTTGGCGACTTTCCAGTCTTCAGCCTGGGCGGCCGAGGTGGCCAGCACGGCCGTCAAACCACACAACACAGCGATACGATGCAGCGAACCCATAGTCTTATTCCTTATTGTTGAAGTTCCGTTCGTTTGACACATCACGCCGCCGTCATCTGCTCCCACCAGCCGAGCAGTCTGATCGCGTCTTCCTGGCTGCTGCCGCAGACTTCGGGATCGGCCTTGAATCCTGAGCAGACCGCCGGACGTTCCGGTCGGCCGAAAATGTTGCACAGGTTATCGACCGACAACTGAACGCAGCGTTCACCGGCAGGTTTGCCATCGGGCATGCCTGGAATCGGCGAACTGATGGAAGGGGCAATGCAGCAGGCGCCACAGCCTTCACGGCATTTCATGACGACGCATTCCTCGCAGCGGGCAATGTGTTAAAGGGACGCGGAACAGGGTAACCGCTTAAACGGCTGTTTTAAATTGCCTGAACCGGGGTTTTTACGCAGAAACGAAAGTGACTGACCAGTCTCCGACAAAGCGTCTGGTCTGCGGGTCACCGACGGGGACGATTTATTGCTTGAACTCGAAATCCAGCGCCGCGCCTTCGACTTCCCGGCGCTCTTCGTTACGCAGCTGCAACTGCATTTCGTTGCTGAGCAAACGGCCGTTGAGCTGGAACCCGCTGTTCTTGTCGCCGAACATCTGCGGCAGGATCGGTTCGCGCTTGGGCAGCGTCACGGAGCCAGGAGGCTTCAACTCCTGAACCATGTCTTTGGGAAGACTCAAATCGAGCTTCGCGGACGGCAATGGCGTCTTGGCCACTTCTTTCGCCGACTTCGACTTGGAAGCGACCGGAGCGCGCTTCTTGGCGGGAGCAGCCTTTTTCTGCGGTGCTTTTTTCGCTGGAACGGTTTTCTTGGCCGTGACCGGTTTTTTCGCGGCGGCAGCGGCCGGCGTCTTTTCCTGAGCCGCGGCCGCCATGGCGCCAGGCACATGGCCCATCATCAACAGGCAGAGCACAACCCAGACGGCAGAAAATTTCGCTTTCATGAACCCAACGAAGCTAACGGCAGAGGGCCATATGCTCGCCTGTTGGACGCCACATGACAAGCTCCGCCATTGTTTCAAAATCCGCCGGCCATCTCCTGGCAGAGCTGTGTCGCCAGCATTCCGAGGGTCATCAGCGCCCGTTCCGCCTCGCGATTCCACGGGATGCCACAGTTCAACCGGATGCAGTGGTTGAACTGTTCCGTGTTGCTGAAGATCAGGCCCGGCGCAATGCTGATGCCCTGTTGCAGCGCCCGCACGTGCAATTCCTGGGTATTGACCCGCCCTGGCAGACTGACCCACAGAATGAATCCGCCGGTGGGCCGGGTCATCTGCGTGCCTTCGGGAAAGTACTGCTGGACTGCCAGTTGAAACGCGCTGAGATTTTTTCGGTATTCCTGGCGGATGTACCTTAAATGCCGGTCATAGCCGCCGTTTTCCAGGTACGCCGCGATGGCCATTTGCGTAACGCTGCACGCCGAATGGGTGCTGAAAGTCTGCAAGCGCTGGATTTCCTGCTGGTACTTGCCGGCGATCATCCAGCCGATGCGTACACCGGGCGATAACGTCTTGGAAAAACTCGAGCAGTAGATCACCCGGTCGAGCCGGTCGTAGGCCTTGAGAGACTTGGTGCGGCCCTGCTCGAACATCAACTCGCCATAGATGTCGTCTTCGACGATCTGGATGTCGAAGTCCGAGGCCAGGCGCAGCAGTTGTTTCTGCCGCTCTTCGGGCATGGTGCCGCCGAGTGGATTGCTCAGGCGAGTGGTCAGCACCAGCGCCTTGATCGACCATTGATTGGCCGCCAGTTGCAGGGCTTCGAGGCTCATGCCGGTGGCGGGGTCGCTGGGGATCTCGATGACTTTCAGGCCCAGCAGATCGGCCAGTTGCAGCAACCCGTAATAGGTGGGGGATTCGGCGGCGATCAGGTCGCCGGGGCGGGTCAGCACTCGCAACGACATCTGCAATGCGTCGACACAGCCGTGGGTGATCACCACTTCCGACGGGTCAACCACCACACCTGCATCACGCATGCGAATCGCCACCTGCCGGCGCAGCGGCTCGAAACCCGGGCTGAACATGTAGCTGAACGCCCGAGGGCTGTGAAAGCGGGTGACCTTGGCCAGTTGCTGATGCAGGGCGCGTACCGGCAAGTAATCGACACTCGGCACCGCCGCCCCCAGCGGGAACACGCCTTCACGACGGGACTCGACCAATACTTGTTGAATGATACTGCTGCGGGTGACCAGGCCTGGCCGCTCGACCCGGGCAATGTCCGGCGTGGGCGCCGTCAGTGCGGGAGTCTGGTGGACATAGTAACCGGACTGCGGCCGCGCGCGGATCAGGCCCTGATCCTCGAGGTTCGCGTAAGCCTGCAACACGGTGGCATGGCTGACGTTGAGCTGCGAACTCATCTTGCGCACCGAAGGCACGCGCTCGCCCGGTTGATAGACGCCACGGCGGATATCTTCGGCCAGCTGTTGAGCAATACGTTGGTAGAGCAAGAGATTGGTCATGACGCAGCACTCGATTTCACGGGCGTTTTATTCTTGTGTGAAACAATACCGGAACAGTTTGGAAGTGTACTGGGACAGTTGCCATATTAGTCAACCATACAGTGCTGTGTCGGTTAAATCTGTACTGCTTTGTGAGGTAATCGACAGACGTAAAAAAGCCCGGTGCTGCCTGACAGCCCGGGCTTTCCAGTAACGCCACCCTCAGCGGGCGGCGCCGAGCTGGCCTTTTTCGTCGGAGAACACGATTTCCACTCGACGGTTCTGCGCACGCCCACGCTCGGAAGCGTTGGCGTCCACCGGATATTCGTCGCCGTAGCCTTCGACCTGAATGCGTTTTTCGTCGATGCCCAGGTCCGTCAGCACGTCAGCCACCGACTGCGCGCGATCACGGGACAGCTTGAGGTTTTCCTGCTTGCCGCCGGTGCTGTCGGTGTAGCCCTCGATGCGCACGATGCGTTTCGGGTTGAGTTGCAGGAACTGCACGATCTTCAGCACCACGCGGTTGGCCGAGTTTTTCAGCTCGGCTTCACCGGTATCGAACAGCACGTCACCGAGGGTCATCACCAGACCACGATCGGTCTGGGTGGTGGCCAGCGCGACGATCTGCTCTTCCAGCCATTTGCCCTGCTGTTGCACGCTCAGCAGTTTGGACTCGCGCAAGGCCAGTTGCAGGCGCTGGCGCTCCAGCTCCAGCTTCGCCACACGCTCTTCGTTGAGCACCTGATTGGTGTGCTCACGGGCGATTTCGCTGTAGCGCTGGCTCAGGTAGGCGTAATGCACCACGTCCGAGCCACTGCCCCAGTACGTCGACAGACGATCGGCACGGGCCAGGGACTCACCGGCGCGGATCACGTCTTTCGGCGCGATACGCAGCACGTTGGAATCTTCCTTGACCTTCTGGAAGTCGGTGCTGGCCTGCTGCAATGCGGATTCGCTGTGCTGACCGGCGCAGCCGTAAAGACTGGCGCAACCGGCGAGGATCAGAGTGCCGAGGGCTTTGGACTTCAGGCTCATTGGGCATCCCCCAGTTGCTTGCGCAGTCGGACGATGCGGGTGTTGAGCACGTTCACTTGCTCTTCGCTCTTCTGGGTCAACACTTTGGCTTCCGCCAGACGTGCGTCGAGTTCGGCCTGTTCGAATCGCATCCGCGCATTCTTGTAGGACTCACCCGCCATGCTGCCTTTGGCCCGGTTGAACTTGTCTTCTGCCAGTTTCATTTCCGGCACGTCTTCGGCGGTGGCGCCCACGGCTTTGGCTTGCTCAAGGGCCTGCTCGGTCAGGCGCATTTGTTCGTTGGGTGCCGGATCGCTGGCGCAACCGGCCAGGGCCAGAACGGCCATGGCCGCGAAAAGAAGTCGATTACTCACTAAGAATCCCTACTGTTTTGGGGCGCTGACAGGTGGTTGCGGCGGCTGTTGCTGCTGCGCCTTCCATCGCTCGATGTTGCGTTGCAGCGCGGCTTCCGTCAGGCCGGACGCGGGCAATTCTGTCATCTTTTTGGCCAACTGTCCGCGCAACCACGGATCGTTGCAGGCCGAGTTGTGCGAAACCGCGAGGAACAGACCGGGCCGGTCGATGGGTTGTTCAAAAGCCAGCAGATCATTGGCCATGCCCAGTGCCTGCGCGGCCGCCATGCCTGAGTAGCGACCGGCGAGTACATATTCCACCTCGCCCAGCAGAAGTTTCTGAAACGCCTGGGTCAGGTTTGCCGTACGGGTCAGGGTCAATTGCTGCTCGGCGAAAGTGCCGAATGCCGGGGTCATTCGAGACTTTTCCGACAAGCCTCCTTGATGGCCCTGGAGATCCTTCGCTTCGCTGTAGACCAGAGTCGACCCCTTGCGGGTCCAAACTAGATAGTCGTTTTCCAGCAACGGCGGGTGTATATAGTCGAGGTTTTCTAGCTCGTTGAAGGTCAGCGGCGCGTCAGCCAGCATGTCCATGCGCCCGCTGCGCACTTCGTCGAGGGCCTGGGAACGCTTGCCGGCGTACAGCAGATCGACTTTGATCCCCAGCTCTTTCGCCACCTGTTGCAACAGGTCGGCGCTGGCACCGATCAGTTGTTTGGGGTTCTGCGGATCCTGCCAGAGATACGGCGGTGCATCCGGGCTGCCGGTGACGACCAGCCGCTCGCATTTGCCCGCCGCCACCGACAGGCCCGGCAACAATGCCAGCCCCAGCAACCACGAGCAGCCCAACCGACGATGCAGATCCATGGCGAAACGCTCCCACTCAAATCCGAGACAAAAAAAAGCCCGACCAAAAGGTCGGGCTCTTTATAAGTGAAGCGGCCGAATTAGACCAGCTTCTCCAGCTCAGGTACGGCTTCGAACAGATCCGCCACCAGGCCGTAATCGGCCACCTGGAAGATCGGCGCTTCTTCGTCCTTGTTGATCGCAACGATCACTTTGGAGTCTTTCATGCCGGCCAGGTGCTGGATCGCGCCGGAAATACCGACGGCGATGTACAGCTGTGGCGCAACGATCTTGCCGGTCTGACCGACCTGCATGTCGTTCGGTACGAAACCTGCGTCGACCGCGGCGCGGGATGCACCCACAGCAGCACCCAGCTTGTCGGCCAGAGCGTACAGGTGTTTGAAGTTGTCGCCGTTCTGCATGCCGCGGCCGCCGGAAACGACGATCTTGGCAGCGGTCAGCTCAGGACGATCGGACTTGGCCAGTTCTTCGCTGACGAAGCTGGAAGTGCCGGCGTTGTGAGCAGCGGCAACGGATTCAACGGCAGCCGAACCACCTTCAGCGGCAACCGGGTCGAAACCGGTGGCACGCACGGTGATCACTTTGATCGCAGCGGTCGATTGCACGGTAGCGATGGCGTTACCGGCGTAGATCGGACGCTTGAAGGTATCAGCGCTTTCTACCGAGATGATCTCGGAGATCTGGTCAACGTCCAGCTGGGCAGCAACGCGCGGCAGGATGTTTTTGCCGTTGGAAGTGGCGGCAGCCAGGATGTGGCTGTAGCCAGCGCCCAGCTCTGCTACCAGAGGAGCAACGTTTTCCGGCAGCTGATGCGCGTAGGCAGCATTGTCAGCGTTCAGGACTTTGCTCACGCCAGCGATTTTCGCGGCGGCTTCAGCCACGGCGCCAGCGCCCTGGCCTGCAACCAGAACGTGGATGTCGCCGCCGATTTTGGCAGCGGCAGCCACGGTGTTCAGGGTGGCCGGAGCCAGCACCTTGTTGTCGTGTTCGGCGATTACCAAGATAGTCATGATCAGATTACCTTCGCTTCGTTTTTCAGTTTCTCGACCAGTTCAGCCACCGACTTGACCTTGATGCCCGCGCTGCGTGCAGCCGGCGCTTCGACTTTCAGGGTCTTGTTGGTGGAGGCGGTGGAAACGCCCAAAGCGTCCGGAGTCAGCGTCTCGAGAGGCTTCTTCTTGGCTTTCATGATGTTTGGCAGGGACGCGTAGCGCGGCTCGTTCAAACGCAGGTCGGTGGTGACGATCGCTGGCAGTTTCAGGGAAACGGTCTGCGCGCCGCCGTCGATTTCGCGGGTCACGGCAACGCTGTCGCCGGAGACTTCGACTTTCGAGGCGAAAGTGCCCTGACCGTAGCCGCTCAGTGCAGCGAGCATCTGGCCGGTCTGGTTGTTGTCGCTGTCGATGGCCTGTTTGCCCAGGATCACCAGCTGAGGCTGTTCCTTGTCGACCACGGCCTTGAGCAGCTTGGCCACGGCCAGGGAAGTCAGGTCTTCAGCGGATTCGACGAGGATGGCGCGGTCGGCACCCAGAGCCAGTGCGGTACGCAGCTGTTCCTGAGCGGTGGACGGGCCGATGGAGACGACGACGATTTCAGTCGCAACGCCTTTTTCTTTCAGGCGTACGGCTTCTTCCACTGCGATTTCGCAGAACGGGTTCATCGACATCTTGACGTTGGCGAGGTCTACGCCGGAATTGTCCGCCTTGACGCGAACCTTGACGTTGTAATCCACAACGCGTTTGACAGCTACAAGAACCTTCATGGATTCCTCGTTACTCTCCGGTGAAAAGAAAGTCGCCTAGGCGAACCTGGCGGTTGATGCTCATCGGGCACAAGGGCACCTCTAAAAACGCCGGCTGAGCGGGATGACCGTTCGTCAGTCGTGACCGACGAGTCATGCCGCTTCGCGGTGTGTAAACTGCGCGCCGAACCTGCGCTGCGCATCACCGGTTACCGCCTACGCCCTGTCTTTAGAGGTGCTCTTGAAACCACCATTCAGCCTACGGCGAGCGCAAAACCGCCCGTATCTTGACCGGAACGCCCATTCTGGTCAATACGCCAAAATGCCCTGTCATAAGCCGCGCTTCTTTGATTTCTCTGGGCTGGAGCCGATTCAAACAAACGTTTGTATTGGACGCTAGGAGTGGTGTAGATATAATGCGCCGCCTAGAGAGAAAGGTGGTTTGCCCATTATTAGCCTTGACGTTAACGTAAAGGCAATAACGGATACGACACCGAACCTCCAAATTAGAAAAAAAACTGTTGAGCCTTGAGTAGGAGATAGCCTGTGGAACGCGAATACATGGAATTCGACGTGGTCATCGTCGGTGCCGGCCCCGCTGGCCTGTCCGCCGCCTGCCGTCTGAAGCAGAAGGCCGCCGAAGCCGGTAAGGAAATCAGCGTCTGCGTGGTCGAAAAAGGCTCCGAAGTCGGCGCGCACATCCTGTCCGGTGCCGTATTCGAACCACGTGCCCTGAACGAACTGTTCCCGGACTGGAAAGAACTCGGCGCTCCGCTGAACACGCCAGTCACCCGCGATGACATTTTCGTGCTGAAAAACGCCGAAAGCGCGCAGAAAATTCCTGACTTCTTTGTGCCCAAGACCATGCACAACGAAGGCAACTACATTATCTCCCTCGGCAACCTGTGCCGCTGGCTCGCTCAGCAGGCTGAAAACCTGGGCGTGGAAATCTACCCGGGCTTCGCCGCTCAGGAAGCGCTGATCGATGAAAACGGCGTGGTGCGCGGGATCATCACCGGCGACCTCGGCGTCGACCGCGAAGGTCACCCGAAAGAAGGCCTGTACACCCCTGGCATGGAACTGCGTGGCAAATACACGCTGTTCGCCGAAGGCTGCCGTGGCCACATCGGCAAGCAACTGATCAAGCGCTACAACCTCGACAGCGACGCCGACGCCCAGCACTACGGCATCGGCCTGAAGGAAATCTGGGAAATCGACCCGTCCAAACACCAGCCAGGCCTGGTGGTGCACACCGCCGGTTGGCCGATGGACATCATGGGCACCGAGAACACCGGCGGTTCCTTCCTCTATCACCTGGAAAACAACCAGGTGGTGGTCGGTCTGATCGTCGATCTTTCCTACAGCAACACCTACCTGTCGCCGTTCGACGAATTCCAGCGCCTCAAGCATCACCCGGTACTCAAGCAGTACCTGGAAGGCGGCAAGCGCATCAGCTACGGCGCACGTGCAATCTGCAAAGGTGGCCTGAACTCGCTGCCGAAGATGGTGTTCAAGGGCGGCGCACTGATCGGTTGCGACCTCGGCACCCTGAACTTCGCCAAGATCAAGGGCAGCCACACCGCGATGAAGTCCGGCATGCTCGCCGCTGAATCCGTGGCTGATGCGCTGTTCGCTGAAAAGGACGGCACCGAAGAGCTGACCACTTACGTTGACGCCTTCAAGAAGAGCTGGCTCTACGAAGAACTGTTCGCCAGCCGCAACTTCGGCCCGGCGATCCACAAGTTCGGCGCCATCGTCGGCGGCGGTTTCAACTGGCTGGATCAGAACATCTTCGGCGGCAAACTGCCGTTCACCCTGCACGACACCAAGCCTGACTACGCCTGCCTCAAGCTCGCGGCCGACTGCAAGAAGATCGACTACCCGAAACCCGACGGCAAGATCAGCTTCGACAAGCTGAGCTCGGTGTTCATCTCCGGTACCAACCATGAAGAAGAACAGCCGTGCCACCTGAAACTGACCGACCCGACTATCCCGCTGAGCAAGAACCTGCCGCTGTACGACGAGCCGGCACAGCGCTACTGCCCGGCCGGTGTGTATGAAGTGATCACCAAGGAAGACGGCGAGAAGCGCTTCCAGATCAACGCCCAGAACTGCGTGCACTGCAAGACCTGTGACATCAAGGACCCTTCGCAGAACATCACCTGGGTGACGCCGGAAGGCGCCGGCGGCCCGACCTACCCGAACATGTAAGTCGAATTGCTGAACATCAAGGCTCCCGAAACGGGGGCCTTTTTGTTGCCCGCGATTTGCTGAAGATCAAGCCGCTCGCTCATCCCCAGGGCTGCGCTCGAAATAGCGTTTGTACTCGCGACTGAACTGCGACGTGCTCTGATACCCCACCCGATGCGCCACCTGCGCCACTCCCAGTCCTTCGGCGATCAACAACGTCTGCGCCTTCAATAAACGTAAACGCTTCAGATACTGCACCGGCGACAGCAACGTGCTGCGTTTGAAATGCTCATGAAAGGTCGAAACGCTCATGTTCGCGCAACTGGCCAGCGTCTCGACGTTCAACGGTTCGGTGTAGTGCGAGTGCAAATGGCTGATCGAAGCCGCCACCCGGGCAAACTGACCCTGCTGCTCCACCAATGCCCGCAGCACATCGGCCTGGGGACCGCGCAAGGCTACGAACAACAACTCCCGCACCCGCGCCGGCCCGAGAATCTGGCACTCCAGCGGATCGTGCAGACAGCGCAGCAAGCGTTCGACGCAACCGCGCATGTCATCGTCGAGCACCACCGAAGTCATCGACTCCGGTGTCTGCGCCGGAATATGCCGCCCCGGCGCCAGCCCCATGGCCAGCACCAGTTCACCGAGCAGCACCCGGTCGATCGCCACCGACACGCCGAGCAACGGCGCGTCCGGCAACGCGTAGGTCTCGCACTCGAACGGCACCGGCAACGCCTGAATCAGGTAATGCCCGGCGCCGTACTCCATGGTGCGCGGCCCCAGATACGCCAGTTTGCTGCCTTGGGCGATGATCATCAGGCTCGGTTCATAAATGTGCGGACCACGGGCGACATCGCAACTGGCGCGCAACACCTGCACGCCCGGCAGCCCGGTCTGGCTGTAACCATCGCGCAGCGCCAGCGGTTCGATCAGCGAAACCAGGGTGGCGTTGGCATCAAGGTGACGGGTCAATTGCATCGGGTAGCTCTTCAGAAAAAATCACGAAAAAAGGGATGAAAGCATCATCGCAGATCCTTTTGCCAATGCGACCGATCAACCCCGCATGCCGGAGGATTAGGCATGACACCCGGAGGAATCGCCATGGCCGGACGACCGGACGGCGCCCAGAATGCGCCGCCTCACTTGTCACTGCTTTTGCGAGGTTTCACATGTACACCGCCATCGGCTATGCCGCTCAAACGGCCACCACGCCCCTCGCCCCGATGAAGTTCGAACGCCGCAGCCCACGGGCCGACGACGTCGCCATCGAAATTCTGTACTGCGGCGTCTGCCACTCCGACATCCACCAGGCGCGCAACGAATGGGGCATCGCCGTTTACCCGTTGATGCCCGGCCACGAGATCGTCGGAAAAGTCACCGCCGTCGGTGCGAATGTCACCAAGCACAAGGTCGGCGATCTGGTCGGCGTCGGCTGCATGGTCGACTCCTGCCGCACCTGCGAAGCCTGCCAGTCGAACCTCGAGCAATACTGCCTCGAAGGCCCGACCATGACCTACGCCACTCCGGACCGGGTCGATGGCAGCAACACCATGGGCGGTTATTCGGACAGCATCGTGGTCAGCGAGCACTTCGTGGTGCGCATTCCAGAGAAGCTGGATCTGGCGGCTGCCGCACCGATTCTCTGCGCTGGCATCACCACTTACTCGCCGCTCAAGCACTACGGCGTGAAGGCCGGCGACAAGGTCGGGATTCTGGGCATGGGCGGCCTCGGCCACATGGGCATCAAGTTCGCCAAGGCCATGGGCGCTGAAGTGACGTTGTTCACCCGCTCGGCGAGCAAGGCCGAGGAAGGTCGTCGTCAGGGCGCCGATCATGTGATCGTGTCCACCGACGAAGAGCAGATGAAAGCTGCAGCCGGTCGTTTCGACTTCCTGCTGGACACCATTCCGGTGCAGCACGATCTCAACCCGTACCTCGACACCCTGCGCTTCGACGGCGTGCACATTCTGGTGGGCCTGATCGAACCGATCGATCCGCCGGTTCACGCCGCGAAACTGGTGCTGGGTCGTCGCGTATTGGCCGGTTCGTTGATCGGTGGCGTCGCTGAAACCCAGGAAGTGCTGGATTTCTGCGCCGAGCACAACATCAGCTGCGACATCGAAATGCTCGACATCCGCCAGATCAACGAAGCCTACGCCCGCATGATCGCCGGCGACGTGAAGTATCGTTTCGTCATCGACATGGCGACTCTGAAGCTCTGATTCCTCAGACCTTCAAGCCTAGCTCCGCCGAGAGCCGGGCTGTGACCCCTTTGATCAGGGGAATCAGCTCGGCCATTTTTTCCAGCGGCATGTACGGCACGGTGCTGGCGATGCTGATCGCCGCGACGATGCGCTTGCTCGCGTCGCGGATCGGCGCCGCCACGCAACGGATCGACGGCTCGTTGTCTTCCAGATCGAACGCGTAGCCGCCGGCCACGTATTCGGTCATCCGCTGCTCCAGCTGCTCCCACGACTGCTGGGGATGCTGCGGCCAGAACTGACTTTTCCCACCCGCCGGCAGACTGATGTCGTACAGACGCTGCCAGTCCTGCGGCGCGTCATCCAGCATCAAGGCCTTGCCGATCCCGGTCCGCGCCAACGGCATGCGATGGCCGACCCGCGAGCGCATTTCCGGGCCGTTGCGTCCCGGATTCTTCAGCAAATAAAGCACCTCGTCGCCTTCGCGAATCCCCAAGTGAACGGTGTCGCCGGTCAGCGCCGACAACTCGTCCAGATACGGACCGGCCAGGGTCACCAGCGGCAACTCTTCGCGCGCCTGGAAACCCAGTTCGATCAGCTTCGGCCCCAGCAGATAACCGACTTGCGGCACGACGCGCAGGTAGCGCTCGTCCACCAGACAACTGGCCAGACGATGAGTGGTACTGCGCGTGGTACCGATCAGGCGGGCAATCTCTTTGAGATCGCGGGCGCCACTGGCGACGGCCTGCACCACACCCAACCCGCGAAGCAGGGTCTGGGTGCCGGTCGGCGCGGCGTCCTTGGCGGTTTTTGGGGCGTCTTCCTGCATATCCAGCCTTTAGCGTTGAGCGAGGGAACGGGCGGCATTATGGTCGCCCGGCATGGCCGACTACAACTCGATGCGCTCGACCTTGCCCACCAGCAGCACGTAGGACAAAGCACCAATCAATGCCAGAACCGCGATGTAGGTGATCGCCGGTGCGAACGAATCGCCGCTGGCCAGGAAGCCGATGACAATCGGCGTGGCAATCGCCGACAGGTTGCCGATGAAGTTGAACACCCCGCCGGTCAAGCCCAGTAACCGCGCCGGCGCCAGTGTCGAGACCAGAGACCAGGTGATCGACGCCAGCCCATTGCCGAAAAACGCCAGCGCCAAAAAGGCAATCACCAACGGCGTCGATTCGACGAAGTTGGCGCCGATGATCGAGGTGGAAATCAGCAGCCCGCCAATGATCGGCAGCTTGCGTGCAAACCCGACGGTGCAGCCGCGACGGATCAGGAAGTCGGAGAAGAACCCGGAGCACAGCACGCCGATGAACGCGGCGAGAAACGGCAGCGACGCCAGCAGGCCGGACTTGATGAAGTCCATTCCGCGATACTTCACCAGGTAGGTCGGGAACCAGGTCAGGAAAAACCACAGCGTCGAATTCAGGCAGAACTGGCCGAGGTAGATCCCCCACAACTTGCGTTTGCTCAGGACGATGCCGAGATCGGTCCAGCTGAATTTCGCCCTCACCTTGGCGGTTTCGGCGGCGATATCCACCAGCCCGCCGCCCTCGCGGATCAGATCGATTTCGCCTTGGTTGGCGCCTTTGAAATCACGCGGTTCGCGATACACCGCGTACCAGATCGCCGCCCAGACAATGCCCACCGCGCCGGTCGCGACAAACACCATGTGCCAGCCAAACTCATGTTGCAGCCACGCCAGCACCGGGGTCAGAAACGCCAGCCCGACAAACTGCCCGGAGGTATAGAAGCCGATGGCCGTGGCCCGCTCACGCTCGGGAAACCAGGTCGTCACCACGCGGCTGTTGATCGGATACGCCGGTGCTTCCAGCGCACCGACCGCCATGCGCAGCACGAACAGGGCGATGAAACTGGCGGCGAAACCGAGCATCACCGTGGCCAGCGACCACAACAGCAGCGCAACGCTGTACAGGATGCGCGGTGGCACCCGATCCACCAGCCAGCCGCCGGGGATCTGCATGGCGGCGTAGGTCCAGCCGAAGGCGGAAAAGATCAGCCCGACGTGCACCGGGTCGATGCCCAGATCCGTCGTCAGTGCCGGGGCGGCAATCGACAGGTTGCTGCGGTCGAGGTAGTTGATGACCACGGTGATGAACAGCAACACCATGATGAAAAATCGCTTGCGGCTGGGCGTGACTAACGTCGCTTGCCCGGTGAGGGTTTGCGGTTGCATGGGGAGCGCCTCTTCTTATGTTTATTGAGGTCGGGGGTTGTTGGCGAGATCGTTCCCACGCTCCGCGTGGGAATGCAGCCCGGGACGCTCTGCGTCCCAAGAGCGGACGCAGAACGTCCATTGAGGCATTCCCACGCGGGCGGTTCGACGCCTCGACGTGGGAACGATCTCTTAGAAGGAAATCAGCGACTCACCACTCGGCAAAACTGCCATCGGCATGACGCCAGATCGGGTTGCGCCAGCGGTGGCCGACCGCCGCGCGTTCGATCACGTATTCCTCGTTGATCTCGATGCCCAGGCCCGGGCCGTTCGGGATTTTCACGAAGCCTTTGTCGTAGTCGAACACCCGCGGATCCTTCACATAATCGAGCAGGTCATTGCTCTCGTTGTAATGGATGCCCAGGCTCTGCTCCTGGATAAACGCGTTGTAACAAGCGGCGTCCAGTTGCAGACACGCGGCCAGCGCAATCGGCCCCAGCGGGCAGTGCAGTGCCAGCGCCACGTCGTAGGCTTCAGCCATGTTGGCGATCTTGCGGGTCTCGGTGATGCCGCCGGCGTGGGAGGCATCCGGCTGGATGATGTCGACGTAACCTTCGCTCAACACCCGTTTAAAGTCCCACCGCGAAAACAGCCGCTCGCCGAGGGCAATCGGGGTGCTGGTCAGCGGTGCCAGTTCTTTCAGCGCTTCGTAGTTTTCGCTGAGCACCGGCTCTTCGATGAACATCAGTTTGTACGGGTCGAGTTCCTTCATCAGCACCTTGGCCATGGGTTTGTGCACCCGGCCATGGAAGTCGACGCCGATGCCGACGTTCGGCCCGACCGCATCACGTACGGCGGCAACGTTGGCAAGCGCCAGATCGACTTTTTCGAAGGTATCGAGAAATTGCAGCTCTTCGGTGCCGTTCATTTTCACCGCTGTGAAACCACGGCCCACCGCCTCTTTCGCAGCTCGCGCGGTGTCCGCCGGACGGTCGCCGCCGATCCACGAATACACTCGGATCTTGTCCCGCACCTGGCCGCCGAGCAGGTCGCTGACCGACACGCCCAGCGCCTTGCCCTTGATGTCCCACAGCGCCTGATCGATGCCGGCCAGTGCGCTCATGTGGATTGCGCCGCCGCGGTAGAAGCCGCCGCGATACAGCACAGTCCAGATGTCTTCGATATTGCGTGGGTCTTTGCCGATCAGGTAGTCGGACAATTCCTCAACCGCTGCGGCAACCGTGTGGGCCCGACCCTCGACCACGGGCTCGCCCCAACCGGTCACGCCCTCGTCGGTTTCGACTTTCAGGAAGCACCAGCGCGGCGGGACGATGAAGGTGGTGAGTTTGATGATTTTCATCTGCTTGTCTCTCTTGTTAGATGCAGCGCACGCAGCGCCGGAAAAGTCTTAGCGAAGGGCTTTCCAGGCCGCCACGTAGGCCTTGGCATTGACCGCCACTTGCTCAGTCGTCAGGCCCGGTTTGAACAGCCCGGACCCGAGGCCGAAGCCTTTGACGCCGGCGTCGATGAACGCCTGCATGTTGTCCGGCGTGATGCCGCCGACCGGCGCCAGAATCGTCCCGACCGGCAACACCGCCAGCCAGGCTTTCACCACCGCCGGGCCCATCTGTTCGGCCGGGAACAGCTTGAGAATGTCCGCGCCCTCCTCCAGTGCCGCGAAGGCTTCGGTCGGTGTGGCGACGCCCGGCGACAGGTACAGCCCCGCCGCTTTCGCTGCCCGCAACACCTTGGCATCGCTATGAGGCATGACGATCACCTGGCCGCCGGCCTCCTTTACCAATTCCACTTGTTCCGGGGTCAGCACCGTGCCGGCACCAATCAGGCAATCGGCGGGCAAAGTCTTACGCAGGATGCGAATACTTTCGTACGGTGCAGGGGAATTGAGCGGTACTTCAATGACGCGAAATCCGGCCGCATACAGGACTTCTCCGACAGCGGCCGCTTCCTGCGGATGCAGGCCGCGTAGGATCGCGATCAGACCGTTTTGCGCCAGTGCTTGCTTGAGCATGTCAGGCCTCCAGTCAGGGTTAACGGGATGAGGAATCGATCAGTCCGGCGGCGAGCGCCAGTTGCCACAGACCACGTTCGGTGGCTTGCTCGGCCAGGGTCACCCGGGCGAAACCGCAGGCGTCGAGGGCACGGCTGTAACGGGCGCACAACTGCGCGTTGCCGATGAGGATGATCGAAGGAAGATGTGTGCTGTTGCGCCGACGTCGTTGCACGGCGGCCAGCGCCGTCAGTTCATGGCCGATCAGCAGGCCGGACAGATAGTCCGGTTGCGCGGTGGCGCCGAGTTCACCGGTCAGGCCCAGGCTGCGGGCGCTGAACAGGGTCGACAGCACGCCGATTTCGCCTTCTGCCGACAACGCCACCTGCACGCCGCGATCAAACGCCTCGGCATCGAACGTCGCGCTGTGCTGTTGGGTACGGCCGAGAATGCTGTGTTCGCTGAGTACGGCGAACACTTCGCCGGTCATGAAGGTGTCGAAACGGGTGATGCAGCCGTCGGCCACTTCCACCCATTTCGAATGACTGCCCGGCAGGCCGATCAGCAGATCATTGCCCGCCTCGACCGGCAGATTCTGCAGGACGCCGAGTACCTGGGTTTCTTCGCCGCGCATCACGTTCGGCAGCGTCGAGCGCTGAATCACACCCGGCACGATGTGCACATCAACACCGCGAAGACTGCGAACGGTTTGCAGGGATTTTCCGAGATCGGCCACGTTGGCCGGCGTATCGCGGTAGGACGCTTCGCGCCAGCCCTGGGCGCTGCCGACCATGCCGCAGGCAATCACCGGCAAGTCGGGCTGCGCGTCGAGCCAGTCGCCACAGGCCTCGTCGAACGCCAGTTCAAAACCGTCGGAGCATTCACGACCGTTGATGACCCGCGGCGTCTTCGGCAACTGCATGATCCCGAACGACAGCGACCGCTGCGCCAGCACCTGCCCGCCCGCCGCGAGTTTGTAAGCACGTAGTGAGGTCGTCCCCCAATCGAGCGCGATCAATTGCGCCAGCATCGCTTCACCTGTTTTGTTATTGGCAGTGAGTGAGCTGGACTATAGACCTCTCAGGCTGGAAATCTCAATATGTAATTTTGCATCCCATATTTTGGGATTCGCATTCCTAGAAAATCGGACAGCGAGCTGAGCAGCAATCGCAGTTCGTTTAAAACTTATCGATCTCTCTTAATAGATCTGCCGTTGGAACTTCCATGTCCTCCGACAAATATATTTTATAGGAGTAGGAATTAATCCTGACCTTACAGGCAATAGACTCTCGGCCCACTAATAAAGACCTCAATACCTCACCTTCAATGATTTTTTCACTGGTATCGTTTTTTCTTTCGAAAAATAAAACATCCGCCCTGAAAACCGGCCCGGCACTTGAAATTTCAGGCTCGATAAAACCCTCTCCATATCTACCCGCAGAGTGAGGTGCCGAAAAATCGAAATCGCCCTCAAAAGAACACAGCAGCGTCTGGCTTACTTTTGATTTGAAAAGATTGACAACATCAACATCGGACGAGAAACGCACCTGATAAATACCCCTGTCCAAATAACGTTCAACTCCAACGTATTGTAAATGAGCAATGGGCTTACCATGATTCATCGCACAGGAAGTGCAAAGCAAGAAAGCCATGCATAAAATTATATTACGCACATTTCCGTCCTTTAAAATGAGTAACAACAACCTGCGTCAAAGCGTCTCTGGCCGAGATCCCACTTTGCAGGACTGATGTGTAGATAACCCAGGCATCGGCGTGATTCACATTCACTCGCCCGTTCATATTGGGCCCACTTTTCATATCCCATTGCTCTCCGAAATCGGCTACGAGATCGGAAAAATTCCAGTCTTTGGCATCAGCTCTGACGTTAACCCAATATTCCGCCTTCGGCTTCGGCTCCTGACGGTAGATGTTAGAAACCCCCCACACGATTTTTCCTTCGCCAACCGGATCGAGTGTAACCAGACACGGAATTCGATACCCCTTATCAGTCAATACAGCTGACAGGTGCGCACCATTCCATCCGCCCAGGCTATGCCCAATGATATATACAGGCGTGGTCACATCAGTAATTTTTTCCAGCACATTCTTTTTCAGATCATCATCACTAATAAAATAGTTATAACCAATATGGTGGGCATCATAGTTATCAGAACAAATACCCTCAGCCTCCATATCCCTAACGAACACCTTCATGACGTCAGCAACGTTATTATTGGGGCCTGTGCCGTAATAACTTTCTTTATCACCCGCACCACCCACAAAAAACAGAACAATCTTTTTGGGAGTGATCGTGGCCTGCTTGACTGTTCCGTCCGTTTTGCAGGTCAGGTCGTGGGTCACGACCAGTCTTTTACACCCTTTCAGAGCAGGATTTTCAGCGGTCATATCTTTCCTGCTCCACGAACAGCTTGATCGACTCAGGCAAATGCGAACTCACCGTATGGGTGAAGCCCGCGTCATTGGTTACGCCGTGCTCCACGCTCCCATCAGCGCGTTGAATCGCGTAAGGGTGATTTGGCATGGGCTCACCAGTAATTTCGTTAATCACCTGCATCCGATCATTGAAATGCACCGGCATCGGCAACAACCCACTAAACGCCGCCCCTCCCCCGCTCTGTCCAATAATCACCGTCCCCGACCCACCGACCACGACATTGCCGTGCCCGCCGGTGCTGTCGAGCATCGCGGCATTCAGGCCGTTGATGAAGACCGTGGCGGAAACACCGCCGGTAATCGGGCTGCCGCACGCCGATTTATCGGTCATGCGCGCAGCGGGGAGTCCGTCGAAGAACACGTCCGGCGAGCCGGAGACAATCGGGTTGTTGCCGTGGCCAGGCAGTGGGCAGGCGGTTGGGTCGGTGACGCGTGCAGCGGGTTTACCACTCAATTCAAAGCTCCTTGCTTCAGAGGTTCCGGGTGAGGCTGATAGAGGTCGACGTCGGTCGCGGCGAAACGCCAGCGGTTGTCGACGGAATCAAACAGCGCGTGACAATGCTCGCGGCTGTTCGGGGGTGTGAGGGTTTGCAGTTGTTGCCAGGCTTCGTCGGCAAACCAGTTCAACTCTGCAGTTGTGGCGTCGTCGAGTTGGTTGAGCCAGGTGTTGTAGCCGGTCAGTCGGTGCTGGTCGTAGGTGGTTTGCAGCAGCTCGGCCATTTGCGGGCCCAGTTCCAGATAGCGCTCGGCTGTCCAGCGGCCGGTTTCCGAGTAGACGTACCAGCCCATCGGCGACAACACGCCTTGGTGGAAAATCGATTGCCCCGCGGGCGCGACAAAACCGCAGCACACGTGCAATGTCAGCCAGCCTTGATGCGCATCGATAAATCCGTTCGGATCGAACGTGCGCAGCGGTATCACCCGGTAGTTTTCGTAGCCCGCACTGCGCGTCATCAGCTCGGCATCGAGGCGCGAGACAAACGCACGGATGGCTTTGCCGCCCATGCGATTCACCGTGCAGAGGATGTCCACCGGTTGGCGGTTCGGGTTGTCGCTTGAGCCGAGGTTTTTGACCAGACCGTACAGGCGGATCGACGCCCGTAGTCCGCTCATCGCCGGTCACTCGTTGACGCAGCGAAGGCTCCACGGGCGTGGAGAAAGAGTGCCAGAGGCATTGCAGGTGTCGTCCGTGAGCGCGCAAAAATGGCGCGTAGAATGCCGGACTAGAGCGGTTTGGACAATCAGATCAGCAGTCAGATTGCCACTATTTGTTCAGCCCTCGGCAAACTCGCGCAACACCTTGCCATCCATGCGGTAACGCACCCACTCTTCCTGCGGCTGGGCACCAAGGGATTTGTAGAACTCGATGGCCGGAGTGTTCCAGTCCAGCACGCTCCATTCGAAGCGGCCACAGTCGTTGGCGCAGGCGATTTTCGCGAGGTGACGCAGCAGGGTTTTGCCAGCGCCGCCGCCTCGTTGTTCGGGGGTGATGTAGAGGTCTTCGAGGTACAGGCAGTTGCTGCCCAGCCAGGTCGAATAGCTGAAGAAGAACACCGCAAAACCGATCGGTACGCCGTCGCGCAGGCAGATCAGACCGTGGGCGGTGGCGCCTTCGCTGAACAGGCTGCGCTCGATGTCGGCAACGCTGGCGATGACTTCGTGACGGGCCTTTTCGAAGTCTGCCAATTCGGTGATGAACGCGAGGATTTGCGGTGCATCGCTGGGGGTCGCCGGGCGGATTTCGATCGTCATGGACGGGCCTTGTCGGAAAAAGGAAAACGCCATACTAAGGCGGCGCGCGGCGCTCGTCACATGGCAAAGCAAACACTACCCTCCCACAGGGATTTTTGACTGGTCTGAAGGATATTCATGAACGCATTCGAACCACTGGCCTCACTCGCCGCCGAACTGCTGCCCCACGCGCTGGAACCGTCGGAAGACGGCGCTCATGATCTGTCGCATCTGCAACGGGTCTGGCACAACGCGCGCACCTTGCAGGCCGAGGAAGGTGGCGACCTTGAAGTGCTGCTCGCTGCAGTGTTGCTGCACGATTGTGTGGCCGTGGAAAAGAACTCGCCGCTGCGTTCACAGGCATCACGCCTGGCAGCGGAAAAAGCCTCGAAGGTGCTGGCGAACATGCATTGGCCCGAAGCCAAAATCGACGCCGTTACCCACGCCATCGAGGCCCACAGCTTTTCCGCAAACATCGCCCCGCTCACCCTCGAAGCGCGACTGGTGCAGGACGCCGACCGTCTCGACTCCCTCGGCATGCTCGGCGTCGCCCGCACCTTTTACACCGCCGGACGCATGGGCAGCGCGCTGTACGACCCGCAAGATCCCGAGGCCCGGGAAAGGGACTACGACGACAAGCGATTCTGCCTCGACCATTTCCAGACCAAACTGCTGCACCTCGCCGACGGTTTCCAGACCGTTGCCGGTCAACGTCTGGCACAGCTCCGTCATCGACGCTTGAAAGGTTTCATGGAGCAATTCAAGGAAGAGATCGGCCTCGAAAGCGCTCAGCCCTTCTGAACCGTTCGTCGATCATCAGGCACCAATCTTTCACGAGGGCAGACCAAAAGGAGGTAAGGATTTCAATCACTGGAGACACCCTATGATCTCGTCAAGGTTGACTGCACTCGTATTCGCTACCCTCCTCAGCCCGGCGGTATTCGCCGCCTCGACTACCGCTGCCGGTACCGGACCGACCGATCCGGTTACCCAGCCAAGAGCCCCCGCCATCAACAGTGCCCCCGGTATGAATACCGACGGTTCGGGTGTACCGCTGATCAATCAGCCACCCGCCACGGGAACAGATCCTCGCACCCAAGGCAGCGATCCCGGACGCCAGGGCGGCATGAACACCCCCGACGCTCCGGCCGCCCCCGACAACGCCGGTCCCGGCGTCGGCTCGAAAACCACCACGGGTGGTTCGGGCTCTGAAGGCGCAGGACAGTGATCCGTGCTTCATCCACGCAACGTGTCTTATCCACTTCCCTGAAGAGGTAACCATGAACGTCGATAAAAACCTGGAGAAAGAAGTCCTCACCCGCCTGCTGCATGCCCACCCGAGCGGCCTCGGCAAAGAGGTGCTGGACAATTATCGCGGCGAGAAAGTCGTGGCCAGTGCCCTCGCCGCCTTGCAGGAGCGTGGACTGATTCACCACGGACACATCACTTGCAATGAAGCAGGAGAGCATTCGCTGAATCTGCCGATCAAGCTCAGCGCTGCAGGTGTGGAAGCGGCGCGTAAACTCGATACCTGACGCTTGCGGTCACTGGCGCAGGCAGTGTTCGAATGCATTGCCTGCGCCAGCTCATACCGGGATTTATCCAACCACCAGGAGACTCGCCATGCCTCGTGGAAGCAAAGCCAAATACACTGAAGAACAGAAGCGCAAAGCCGAACACATCGAAGACAGCTATCAAAACAAAGGGATGTCCAAGGACGAAGCCGAGGCCCGCGCCTGGGCGACAGTGAACAAACAGTCCGGCGGCGGCGAGAAGGCCGGAGGTTCCGGGCGTCGGAAACCGGCCAATGCCAAGGCCGAGGATCGCAAGGAATCAGCGCGGCGCGCGGCGGTGAGTCGTGAGGGACATTCGCGCGATAGCAAGGCTTCACGCGAAGTGCAGACGGTCGACAGTCTGCGTAAGGAGGCCCGGGAGCGGAAGATTCCCGGGCGTTCGTCGATGCGTAAAGATGAGTTGATTGCGGCGTTGCGCAGAGCCGGCTAGGTCCAGACTGGACGTAACGCCTGAAGGCCTTATCGCTGGCAAGCCAGCTCCCACAGAAATCAAAGTGCTCGCAAAAACTGCGCCCCCTACTGAAACCTGTGGGAGCTGGCTTGCCAGCGATTGCGATCGTTCAGTCAGTGCATTTTTTGCTGATCAGCACATCAACCTCCGCAGTGCCAGGAGCGGTCGCCGGGCCCCAGCGAGTGACCGCTAACGCAGCCGCAGCGTTGGCGCGCCGGGCGGCTTCGTGAGCGGCCAGTCCTTGTGCCAGCCCGGCGACGAATACGCCTGCATGCGCGTCGCCCGCGCCGTTGCTGTCCACCGCCTGCACCTTGAAACCCGGCACATGCTGGCGTTCGCCGCGCTGATGAATCCAGCAACCCTGCGGGCCATCGCGTACCACCATCAAAACTTCCTGTGGCAGATGCACGGCCAATCGGTCCAGCGCGGTTTCAATGTCAGCCGCGCCCGTGAAACGCAGCGCCTCGACGCGGTTGCTGGTCCACACATCAATGCGCGGCAGTAACGCCTGCATCATCGGTGAGTCCGGCGATTCCACCAGCGGACCTGGATCGAACACCACGTTGATCGTCTTCGGCAGCGCCAGCGTCCAGTCCAGCAGCGCCTGGGCCTTGCCGCTGTGCAGCAGGCTGTAGCCGCTGACGTAGACGTAGTCCCCCGCCTCGGCGGCAACGCTGTTCAGCTCCGCTGCCGTCACCTCACCTTCCGCGCCGATGTAGGAAATGAAACTGCGCTCGGCCGACGCATCGGTCAGCGCCACGCAGATGCCCGTGTCACGTTCTGCAGGCTGTTCGATGCCGATGCGGATGCCTTCGGCGTTCATCGCCTGCCGCGCCAGATCGCCGAATCGGCCGCTACCGTGGCGACCGAGATAGACCACCGGCAAGCCGTTACGCGCAGCGGCAGCCATCACATTGAAGCCGCCGCCGGCTTCGAAACTGGCGGACTGCGCCAACACGTCGCCGCCGATTTGCGGCAGCGCATCCACGGCCATGACCAGGTCGATGATGACCTGGCCGGTGTGCAACATCTTAGGCATGAGCATTCTCGGATTGCGCAGCGCGGCGATCTCTCGCCCCGCCGAGTACGAAGTACAGGCCGCCGGCGACCACGAACGTCACGATCCAGCCCAGGCCGTTGTGGCCCAGCCACGAGTCGGACAGGAAGCCCTTGAACCAGACATTTTCAGCCGTGGTGCCGATGGTGGTGAAACTGAAGCCCAGCACGATGGCAATCGCCCACGCGCCGAACGCGCGCCATTCGATGCCGCCGCTGTACCAGTAGGCGCTGCTCGGGCTGACGTCGAGCAGGTCTTGCGGGCTGTAGTAGTGACGGTGAATCAGGTCGACCACGAAGATCCCGACCCACGCGGTGATCGGCACTGCCAGCAGGGAAATGAAGGTGATGAACGGGCCGTAGAAGCTGTCGGCGATCAGCATGAAGTAGATCGAACCGGCGAAGATCGCCACGATGTCGACCACCACCGCGTACACGCGCTTGACCTTCAGGCCGAGGGTCAGCGTGGTCAGGCCGGCGGAGTACACCGACAGGTTGTTCGACAACAGCAGGCCGCCGAATGCAGTGATCAGGTATGGCACGGCCATCCAGGTCGGCAGCATGTCGCGGATCGCCACGATCGGGTCAGTCGCCGACGCCAGGTCGTTGTTGCCCACCGACAGCAGGCCGCCGAGGGTGATCAACAGCACCAGCGGAATCCCTGCGCCGAACGCCGCCGAAGCGACCAGGCGCACGGCTTTGACGCTGCGATGCTGATAGCGCGACATGTCGGCGCCAGCATTTGCCCAGCCGATCCCGGTGCCGGCGGCCATGGTGCCGATACCGATGATCATTGCGCTCATCGGAGCTGGTGTGGCGTTGAACACCGCGCTCCAGTCGATGGTCGCGCAGAGGAAGCCGCCGACCAGAATGTTCAGCGCGCCGAACACGTAGGTCGCCCACTTCTGGATCACCAGCAACGTGGCGTGGCCGAGGCCGGATACCGACAGGGTCAGCAGCACGAAAATCGCGATGAAGATCAGGGTCAGCACCGGCGCGCTTTTGGCTTCCACCGGCGAGCCGAACAGGATCGAGCACAACGACAGCAGCACGAATGCGGCCGTGGTGGTGTTGACGGTTTCCCAGCCCAGACGCGACATCAGCGAGACCAGCGTCGGGCCGATATTGCCGCGCACACCGAAGATCGCCCGCGACAGGGTCAGGCTAGGCGCACGACCGCGACGGCCGGCAATCGAGATGATCCCCACCACTGCGAACGAACCGGCAGCGCCGAGGATCGCGACAATGATCGCCTGCCAGATCGCCAGGCCGCGAAACGCCACCAGCGTGGCGCCCAGCGGCAGGCCGAGGATGGAAATATTGGCAGCGAACCAGACCCAGAACAGTTGCAGCGGATGGCCGTTGCACTCGCCCTCCGGCACCGGTTCGATGCCCCGGGTTTCCAGTTGCCCGGCGCTTTGCCCGGCGTTCGATGAACTCATGAAAAATGCTCCTGTTTGCCTTTATTGTGGTTGTGGCAATGACGCAGAACGACAAGACATCCCGCCCTTCCTGGGCCTGTCTGCACGATCCATTGCGGGTGAATATTCAAGACTTGTGGTGCGCCCATCGCGAGCAGGCTCGCTCCCACAAGTACGGCGTTACCCCTGTGGGAGCGAGCTTGCTCGCGATGGCGTCAGCCCGGTCAACGCAGGGCCAAAAGCCCCTGCACCAACGGTTCCAGCTCCAGACCATTGACGGACTTCACCGTCTCGATCATCGGCGCCGGCCAGCTCTGCAGGCCCAGGCAGGCCCCGAGCATGGCGCCGAGAATCGCGGCGATGGTGTCGGTGTCGCCACCCAGGCTCGCGGCCATGCACAGCGCATCGAACGGCGTCATTTCACCGACCGCGACTTGCTGCGCGAGGGCGAACGACACCACCACCGATTCCTGCGAGGCCACCGAGGTGCCGATCACGTCGTACAGCAGATCCGCGAGCAACACCGGGTCGCTCTCGACACTGATGCTGCGCGCCCAACTGATTCGCGAGGCGATGCGCCCGCCGGCCACCCAGTGGCCGTGCGATTCAGCTTGCTGGGCGATCTGTTGGCCGAGGTTCAGCGCCTCACCCAGATCCAGACCGTTGATGCCGGCCGAAACCACCGCCGCCACCGCCGCCGCGCTGGAAATCCCCAACGTGGTGTTGTGAGTGACCTGACACGCCTGCACCACCGCCGCGATAAAACGCTCGGGGTCGGCGACATCCGCCGCGATGCCCACCGGGGTGATGCGCATGGCTGCGCCGTTGGTGGTGCCGTAGCGCCCGGCCTCTTCGGGCGAATGGCCGGCGAGGATCATTTCGATCGCACGTTTGGTCGACGGGCCGAGCAAGTCCTGCGAGCCCTTGGCCTGCATCTCGGCTTCCCATTCGATCAGCCGTTGCGCGAGCACCGCCGGTTCGATCTGACCCTTGCCTTCGACCAGCAACTCGCCGACCAGAATCGCCTGTTCGGTGTCGTCGGTGATCGAGCCTTTGGGCATGTTCGCGGCAATCGGCTGCAAGGGGCCGGCGTCCTGCAGGTCGGTGATCTGGCCGAAGCGCTGCTTGATGGTTTCGCGGTTCAGGGATTGGGTCGGCATGCCCAGCGCGTCGCCCAGGGCAAGGCCATAAAACGCGCCCAAGGCACGGTCGAGGGCGGTCATTTCGATTCTCCAAATTGCAGGTGCAGACGGAAATGCACCGGGTCGAGCAGGCTTTCGACCTGTTCCATGAAACGGTTCTGCCGGTCGTAGGTGGTGCGCAATGCCTTGAGGAACACCGTGCCTTCTGGGCGGCCGAGCAGTTCGGCGTCCACGGCGTTGAGCGGTTCGGCACCGATCCACTGATCGCCGCGCTCGCCGATGTAACCGTAGGCGGCCAGGGTGATGGTCAGGGAGTTATCGATCAGGCCCACTCGCGGCAGGCTTTCCAGGCCTCCGCTGGCGGGCATCAGAGAGCGTTCAAGGGACACCGCCGTGCCGTCGTTGGAACGGCGGCGACGTTCGAGAAGAATGAATTGATCGGAGCCGAAACGCGCAAGCAGATCCGCACGTGTCACGGCCTCCAGACGCAGCACGTCGGTATTGATCATCGCCCCGCTGTCGGCCAGGGCCTGGGCCCAGCCGCTGCGCTGGTCGAGCACCACCCCGTCAAACGTGACGATGGAGCCGACCCCGCTTTGCGTGGCGATGTAATTGCGCCGCTTCAGTTCGGCCAGCGCTTCGCGCAACGTGCCACGGCTGACGTTGAATTCCTGAGCCAACTGATGCTCGCCGGGCAACAGAAAGCCGTCCTCCATGAGACCGCTTTCGATGCGTCGGACGAGCTCGTCGACCACCCGTTGTTTCTTGTCAAATCGTACCTGTCTAATCATGTACAAAGTGATAACCGAAACAAGACAGGGCGAGCAAGGAGTATTTATCTGGAAGTGACGGAAGGTTCGGTAGACAGGATGAACTGTGGGAGCGAGCTTGCTCGCGATAAGGCCTGCACATCCGACATCAAAGTGTCGGATCTACCGCTATCGCGAGCAAGCTCGCTCCCACAGGGTATTGCGGATTACCGTTGCTTGAGTCGGTCGATAACCACAGCCAACAACAAAATCGACCCTCGAATAACGTATTGGTAGAACGTGTCGATATTTTTGAGGTTCATCGCATTCTCGATAATCGCCAGAATCAACACCCCGGCAATCACATGCCGGATCATCCCGATCCCGCCACTCAGCGACACCCCGCCCAGCACGCAAGCCGAAATCACCGTCAGCTCAAAACCCTGCCCGATCATCGGCTGACCCGAAGTCATCCGCGACGCCAGAATCACCCCCGCCAGCGCACCGATCACCCCATGCACCGCGAAGATGATGATCTTCGTGCGGTCAACATTCACCCCTGCCAGCAACGCCGCTTCCTGGTTGCCACCGATGGCCATGGTGTTGCGCCCGTAGGTCGTGTAGTTCAACAACCAACCGAAAAACAGGAAGCAGACGATGGTGATCAGAATCGGCACCGGCACGCCGAACAACTGGCCGTTGCCGAACACGAAGAACGATTCCTGCGATACGCCCACCGCTTTGCCGTTGGCAAAAATGTAGGCCAGGCCACGGACGATCTGCATGGTCGCCAACGTCGTGATCAGCGCATTGACCCGCAACTTGGCGATCACGATGCCGTTGATCAGGCCGACGATCAGGCCCATCACCAGCGCCGCGCTGACGCCGAGAAACACGCTGTTGGTGTCGCGCATGACCACCGCCGCAACCACCCCGGCGCAGGCAATCACCGAACCCACCGACAAGTCGAAATGTCCCGACGCCAGGCAATACAACATGGTGCACGCGGCGATCCCGGTGGTGGAAATCGCCAGGCCCAGGCCACGCATGTTCAGCGGCGAGAGGAAGTTGTCGATCAGCAAGGTGCAGGCGACAAAAATGCCCACCGCCGCCAGCAGCATCACCCAGTCATCGAGGAAGCGCCGCATATCCAGAGGTTTGCGCTCGGTCGGCAGGGTTTCGTTTTGGGTTGTCATCATAGTCACCTCTCAGTTCGCCACGCCGTCAGCGCGGTGGCGCGGCAAAGCCAGTTGCAGCAGGTTGGATTCGTTGGCCTGGTCGCGGCTGACTTCGCCACGCAGGGCGCCCTCGCACAGCACCAGAATGCGGTCGGAGATACCCATTACTTCCATCAGATCGCTGGACACCACGATCACCGAAATACCGTCGGCGGCCAGGTTATGGATGATCTGGTAGATCTCGGCCTTGGCGCCGATGTCGATGCCCCGGGTCGGCTCGTCGAGCAGCAGGACTTTCATCGGCATCGACAGCCAGCGGCCGAGAATCGCCTTCTGCTGATTGCCGCCGGACAGGAACTTGATTTGTTGCCCGGCGTGGGGCGTTTTCACCTTCAGGGCCTTGATCTGTTTGTCGGCGTTGCCCTTTTCCCAGATCCCGCGCAGCAGGCAACCGAGACCGGAGTTCGCGCCACGCGCACTGATGTTGATGTTCTCGGCGACGCTGGCGAGCGGGATGATGCCTTCCTTCTTGCGATCCTCCGGACACAGCAGAATCCCGGCAGCAATTGCATCGCGGGGCGAACGCAGCTTCAGTTCATGGCCGCGCAATTCCAGGCGTCCGGCGGTGTTGCGCTCAAGACCGCTGAGCAGCCGGAACAGCTCGGTGCGCCCTGCCCCAACCAGTCCGAACAGGCCCAGAATCTCGCCTTTGTGCGCATCGAAACTGATCGGCTCGCGCAGGCCCGGGCCGAGCAAGCCATCGACTCTCAGCGCCACGGCACCGCGTGGACGACCGCGATAATCGTAGATGTCCTGAATGTCGCGCCCGACCATGCAAGTCACCAGTTGATCGTGGGTCAACTGACTCATGTCGTCGAAGGTGCGCACGTAGCGACCGTCCTTGAACACCGTCACCGCGTCGCAGATGCGGAACACTTCTTCCATGCGATGGGAGACGTAAAGCACGACTTTGCCTTCGTCGCGCAGTCGGCCGATGATCGCCATTAACCGGTCGATTTCCCGCGCCGAAAGGCTGCTGGTCGGTTCGTCAAAGGCAATCACATGCGCGCCACGGGACAGCGCCTTGGCGATTTCAACCAGTTGCCGCTGACCGAGGGACAAGCGTCCGACCTTGGTTTGCGGATCGATCTCATCGGCCAGGCCTTTGAGGCAAGCCAAGGCTTGTTGGCGCAGCGCGCCGCGATTGATCAGGCCGAAACTGGCCGGCAGATGACCGAGAAACAGGTTCTCGGCCACGGTCATTTCCGGCACCAGATGCAACTCCTGGTGAATCACCGCCACGCCGCTGCCGATGCTGTCGGCAGTGGACTTGAATGCCATCGTCCGCTCGCCGATCTGCAGTTCTCCGCTGCTCGGAATGTAGGCACCGCCGAGGATCTTCAGCAGGGTCGATTTGCCGGCGCCGTTCTCGCCCATCAAGGCGTGGACCTGCCCGGGGTGAGCGACGAAACTGATGCCGTCCAGCGCCTTCACGCCCGGGAAGGTCTTGCCGATCCCGTTGAAACGCAGGCTGCCGCTGGCGCTGTGTTCTTGTGTCTGTACTTGCGCGTGCATTTAAGCCACCTCATCACACCGTTCAAGCGGCCCGGCTGCCCGGGCCGCCGCTGCCGTCAGTTCCACAGGCCGATCTTCTCCAGCTCCTGCTTGAAGTTGTCGCGGGTGATCAGGGTGACGTCGTCCATCGCGGTGTACTTCGGCGGTTCCTTGCCGGTGGTGACCCACTCGTACATCATGCTCGCGGTGTTGTAGCCCTCGATGTGCGGGCTCGGCAGCATCGAACCGTAGAAGCCGCTGTTGGGCTTTTTCAGCTCGCCGATCGCATCGGTGCCGTTGATGCCGATACCGATCACGTTGGCCGCGGCAAACCCGGCGGCTTCGGTGGCGCGCACGCCGCCGAGCACGGTGTTGTCGTTCATGCCGCCGATGATCAGGTTCTTCGCCGCGCCCGGCAGCTTGACCAGCGCCGAGTTGGTGGCGTCCATGCTGCCCGGTACGTCGAGGGTTTTCAGAGCGGCTGTCAAAATGTGATCTTTCGGCATGCCCGCGTCTTCGAGGGCCTTCATCGAGCCGTCGGTGCGCTTCTTGCCGGTGTCGAGTTCGTTGTAGGTGTTGACCACCGCGTAGGTGTCTTTCCAGTCCCAGTTACGCTTTTTCGCCTCGGCGGCCATGGCGGCGCCCTGCTTCTGGCCGACTTCGAACGCGGCCATGCCGAGGTACGGCACGTCTTCCATGAACTTGCCATTGGCATCGACGAAGCGGTCGTCGACGGCGATGACTTTCAGGTCATTGAGTTTGGCCTTGGCCATGATCGCAGGGCCGAGGGACACGTCCGGCGGGCAGATGACGAAACCCTTGGCGCCGTTGGCCGCGAGGCTGTCGATGGCCGAGAGCGTTTTCTCACCGTCCGGTACGGCGATCTTGATCAGCTCGAAGCCTTTGTCCTTGGCAGCTTTCTCGGCGAAGGCCCATTCAGTCTGGAACCACGGCTCTTCGGCCTGCTTGACCAGGAAACCGATCTTCACCGGATCGGCGGCCAGCAGCGAACTGCTCAGGCTGAACGCAGTGACCGCCAGAGCGGTACTGCACAGGGTACGAATCCCGAAACGACGTTTCATAAGCAGACTCCTTGTTATTTTTCTTGAGCGTTATTTGAAAAGCGTTACAGCGGTCGAAGCGTTTCCCGCAAATCATGACGACAATAGTCATATCGTATGATGATTGGATTTCAGGCGGAGCTTGCCACCTGAAATCCGGATTTTTCAGTCGTGGTACATCACCGAGCGACCACCATCGATGGTGATGCACGAGGCGTTGATGAACGGCGCTTCATCACTGGCCAGGAACACGGCGGTCATCGCCACTTCAATCGGCTGCCCGATGCGTTTCGGTGGGTGCAGATCGAAGGCGCGCTGACGTTCGGCGTGTGGGTCGGCGAAGCCGTTCCAGTAATCGACGTTGAGCTGGGTTTCGATGTAGCCCGGGGCGATGGCGTTAACGCGAATGCCCTTCGGCGCGTACTCGATGCCCAGCGCGCGGGTCAGCCCGAGCAAGCCGTGCTTGGCCACCGGGTACGGAAAGCAGCCGGGAATGATGTTTGTGGAATGGGTCGAGGCAATGTTTATGATGCTGCCGATGCCTTGCTCGATCATCTGCGGCAACACGGCTTTGCAGCCGTACCAAGCGCCGTCGAGGTCGATGGCGAAGCAGCGTTTCCAGTCTTCTTCGGTCATTTCCAGCGGATCACGGAACACATTGACCCCGGCGCAGTTGACCAGCACGTCGATGCGACCGTGCAGCTCGATGGCCAGTTTGGCCATGGCATGCAGATCCTGCTGACGCGAGACGTCGGCCTTGATCGCTTGCACGTCGGCGCCCTGCTCGCGCCAGTGCGCGGCGACTTTCTCGACCTTTTCAGCCTGGATATCGCTGATCACCAGTTTGGCCTGCTGCGAGGCGAAGGTCGCGACGATTGCTTCGCCGATGCCTTGAGCGGCGCCGGTCAGCAGCACGACCTTGTTTTTCAGGCGCTCACCTTTCGGTGGCTCGGGCACCGGTGGCAGGGACAGAGGTTCAGCCATGAATCAGGACTCCTGTTCGAAAGCATAAAAAAACCGGGCATCTGACGATGTCCGGTCTGGAAGGCTTGTGGAACAAAACAGGCGAGCGCACGCCTCAGTACCTAAACGGCCCGAAGCGCTGACTCCGCTGTGGAGTGCGATGGAAATTCGCTGCATCACTTCACCTGTTTTGTTCTTTTTAAGTGTGAGTGCGTGTTACTGCTGGAGCCGACTATAAACCCGACCACCGAATAATCTCAATATATAATTTTGCATCCCATATTTTGGGATTTAACCGGCAAATCGCGTACAGAGCTTTCCGGCGACGTCCACTCGCAAAGACAGCACGGCGCCGTCCAGCGGGTGGTTCAGCGGACTTTTGGCGCTGGTGATGTACAGGGTTTTCAGGTCGGCGCCGCCGAATACGCAACTGGTCGGGCGGCTGATCGGCAGTTCGATCTTGCGATCGATCTGGCCATCCGGTGTCAGACGCAGCAGGCAGCTGCCGTCCCAGCGGGCGTTCCACACATAGCCTTCCGCGTCCATCGCTGAACCGTCCGGGCCGCCGTTCTGATCGGCGCTGTACCAAGGCTGGGCGGTGTCGAGGTTGCCATCGGTGTGGATGAAATAGCGGTACAAAGTGCTGTCGAGACTGTCGCCGAACAGCAGCGTGGTGCCGTCGTCGCTCCAGAGCAGCGTGTTGGGAATGCCCAGGCCGCGCAGCAATGGCGTGACGCGTTTATCCGGATCAACCCGGAACAGCCCGCCGGAGCGACGGGTGATCGGCAGATCCTCGCCCTGCTCGCCGATATTGTTTTGCATGGTGCCGAGCCACAAGCGGCCCTGGCCATCGCAACGTGCTTCGTTGGCGCGATTGCCCGGCTGCGGGTCGGCGACGCAGAACAGCGTCAGTCGCGGCTCAAGTCCGGGGGAATCGAGATCGAGCCGGTAGACGCCGCTGCTCAGGGTCACCAGCGCGTCGCCGCTGGCGCAAGGAATGAACGCCGAGACGTGCTCCGGCATCTGCCAGATCTGCACGTTCTGCCCGATCAGCCGCAGCGCCTGCTGGCCGGCGATGTCCACCCAGTACAGCGCCTGGGTCGGCGCATCCCAGAACGGGCCTTCGCCCAGTTGCGCCCGATGTTCTGTCACCGCAGTCCACGTCATGCAACCTCCTGTCTTGTTGTTTTTGTCAGCTGGCTTTTTTGT
This sequence comes from Pseudomonas sp. B37(2017), assembly GCF_002112885.1. Classification (NCBI taxonomy): domain Bacteria; kingdom Pseudomonadati; phylum Pseudomonadota; class Gammaproteobacteria; order Pseudomonadales; family Pseudomonadaceae; genus Pseudomonas; species Pseudomonas sp. B37(2017). The sequence goes on from NZ_NEIX01000005.1 coordinate 263,513, forward strand.
CGGCCATCACCTGCGGGTAGAACCGCTTGATGGCCAGGTCGGCATTGTCGATCAGGGTCATGCAGGCCCACACCCCGCGCGCGGCATCCCGGGCGGCGATGGCGTCGGCCATGTCTTTGTGGATGGGCAAAGTGCGGCGCAGTTCGTCAGGATCGGCCGCCGAGACTTCGAAGGACACGGCAAGCAGCGCGCCGAGGGCCGGCACCATTTGCTCGATGAATTGATTGTGGCTGGCGGCGAGAATGCATTCGTGGAAGAACTGGTCGGCGCGGTTGTAATCGATGCCGCTGTCGACCGCCCGCTCGAGCGCGTTGTAGGCCTGCTGCACGGCTTGGACCTGTTCGACGGTCGCCCGCTCGCAGGCCCAGCGCACTGCCATCGGTTCAATGGTGCGGCGCAGGTCGAGCAGGTCATCGACGAAGTTTTCCGGCAGGCCGCTGCGTGACAACCAGCCCACGACTTGCGGATCGAACAGGTTCCAGCGCTTGATCGGCAACACCCGCGTGCCGACTTTCGGCCCGACTTCGAGCATGCCTTTGGCGACGAGGGTCTTGATGGCTTCGCGGATCACGGTGCGGCTGACCCCGAGCTGCTCGCCCAGATCGGCCTCGACCTTGATCGCCTGCCCGGGTTTGACCTGGCCGGCGGCAATCCAGGCGCCCAGCCAGTCAACCGTTGATGCGTGAAAACTGCTCGACATGGACACCCCGAAGCCGTTCGCTGTGGATGCCCACGCTAATCATCATACGATTAAGAGTCAACGACAAAAAACCGCAGCCTGCTTTCACAGACTGCGGTTTTTTTAAGGTTCGAGACTGATGCGGAAGAACTCGCCGCCGCTCCAGACGCCGAGCCAGCGCTGGCCATCGATTTCACGGCTGACTGCCAGTTCGACCAATTGGTAGAACACGTTGCGGTGGATTAGCGCTTCGAGGTTGGTGCGTACATGCACGTAAGGTGCGGGCTCTTGCGTGGTCGGATCGATCTCGACCCGGATCGGATGTTCCGCGCCGGCCTCGGTGGTTTCATCGACGTTGGTGGTGAAGCGCAGCACTTGCGCCTCACCCTCGCCTTCCACCTCGACGGCAATCGCCACGAATGGCGCGTCGTCGACCTTGATCCCGACTTTCTCAACCGGAGTAATCAGGAAATAGTCATCGCCGTCGCGGCGGATGATGGTGGAGAACAGCTTGACCATCGGCTTGCGCCCGATCGGCGTGCCCAGGTAATACCAGGTTCCGTCGCGGGCGATGCGCATGTCGATGTCGCCGCAGAAATCCGGGTTCCACAAGTGCACCGGCGGCAAGCCTTTGGTTTTGGGGATTTGCCCCAGCAGGTCATTGGCTTTTTGCGGGCCACTCATGGCGTACTCCTTGAATTACTGGTCCCCGACGCCCAGCAGGCTGCGCGCGTACTGCGCAAGCGGTGGGCCGATCAGGTCTTCGGGCTTGTTGTCGTGGAACGTCAGTAAACCGCCACGACTCTTGATCCGTGCAGTATCAATCAAATACTGGGTGCTGGTCTCGATCAACATGATCTGAATCACGCCGCCGTCGATACCGAGGCGATCCACTGCTTCCTGATCCAGCCATTCATCGGAGTTGCCGATGCGGTCGTCCGCCTTGGCGAAACGGGTGTACAGCAGGTAGTGGGCACCGGCGTCGCGAGCTTCGCCCATCGCCTGATCGAGGCCTTCCGGCGCGCGGGCGCGGCGGACCATCGGGAAGTATTCGACGAAGCCTTTGAAGGCCTCTTCGGCGACGACGTTGGGACGCGGGTAAGAACCACCCGGCGGCGCGAACGAGCCTTGCGCAATGTAGATGAACGAATCCGGCTGAATGCGGAAATTGTTTACGCGACGGCTGTCGCTGTGATCCAGCAGCCCAGCGTCGCTCATCTGGTAGCGAGTCCCTTCGGCCATGTCACTGACAGTCATACAGCCGCCCAGCGCCAAAACGGCCAGCAGCAAAACCAGGCTACGCATCCTAATCCTCCAGAAGCCGGTGACGGAAAACCGGCGAATGGCCGTAGGATGCAGCTTTTGCGCCAGTCCTTGGAAATGTGCAGGTATCCGCTTTGAAATAAGACTTTGTGGCTAAACCGGACTTAGCCGCCGATGATCTTCATAACGGTGGCGCCGCCGGAGAATGCGACTTCCTGCTTGTCGCCCAAAGCCTTGACCAGCAGTCGCTGCAACGCCGGCAGCGCTTCGTGACGCGGCTTGTCGAGCAGGTCACCGACGTAGTGGCGGTTGCTCGACGACAGGCAGCCATGCAGCCATCCGGTCGACGACAGGCGCAGGCGCGAGCAGGTTCGGCAGAACGGCACGCTTTCGTTGGCGATCACGCCGAAGTTGCCCCGACCGGGAATCGCATAGCGAACCGCCGTGGCGTCCACCGGCGCGTCGGTTTGCGCGTACTCGTAATGTTCGCCGATCAGGCTCAGCAGCTGTTGCAGGCTGACGAACTGTTGCAGGAAGGCATTGGAATCAGAGGCCAGGTGGCCCATGCGCATCAGCTCAATGAAGCGCAGCTCAAAGCCGCGCTCGAGGCAGTAATCGAGCAGCGGCATCACCTGGTCGAGGTTCTGTCCGCGCAACGGCACCATGTTGACCTTGATCTTCATCCCCGCCGCGGCCGCCTGATCCATGCCATCCAGCACGGTGGCCAGATCGCCGCCACGGGCAATGCTGCGGAACGCGCCGGCGTCCAGGGTATCGAGGGAAACGTTGATGCGTCGCAGGCCGGCATCGACCAGCAGCGGGAGTTTTTTCGCCAGGAGCTGACCGTTGGTGGTCAGGCTGATGTCTTCCAGGCCCATCCTGCCGACGGCGCTCATGAAGGATTCGAGCTTGGGGCTGACCAGCGGCTCGCCGCCGGTGATGCGCAGGCGCTCGATGCCGGCGGCTTCGATCAGATAGGCCACGCCACGTGCCATGGCCTCGGCCGACAGTTCATCCTGCGCAGCCACCAGCCGCTTGCCGTTGGGCACGCAGTAGGTACAGGCGTAATTGCAGGCTGAAGTCAGACTGATCCGCAAATTGCGAAAACGCCTGCCTTGACGGTCAACGATCATGAAGCACTCCGGCGATGGAAAATCGAGCGGCTAAAACTTGACTCACAATTCAAGTTTTAGCAAGCCCTATGCCTGAGTATATTCCTGCGGTACTGCGCCATGTAGCGAAAAACACGGCGCATAAGGCGACTGAATGACTCAGCTGCTTGGGGTTTCAGGGTCACGCTTGCGCTTGTTGCCCATACGCACGCCGATATCCATCAGGAACTGGAAGAAACCTTCCTGATCTTCCAGCACATTGCTCCAGAACGGCGAGTGATACAGCGCCACCGCGCCGTGCACCAGCGCCCAGGAAGCGCAGTAATGGAAGTACGGCGGCACGTCCTCAAGCTTGCCTTCGCTGATGCGGCCCTTGATGAGCAGCGTCAGACGTTCGAAGTTCGAGGCACGGATCTTGTGCAGCTCCTCGACCATCTCGGGCACCTGATTGCCCTTGACCACCTTCTCTTCCAGGCGATCGAACAGGCGATAGCGCTGCGGGTCGCGCATGCGGAATTCAAAGTAGGCACGGGACAGCGCTTCCTTGTCCTTGTCGACATCGGCCGAATGCAACAGCTCGTTCAAGTCGCGCTCGTAATCGAGCATCAGGCGCAGATAGATTTCGGCCTTGGACTTGAAGTGCTTGTAGATCGTGCCTTTGCCGATACCCACGGCATCAGCAATCATCTCGACGGTGACACTGTCTTCACCTTGTTCGAGGAACAGCTTGAGCGCGGTATCGAGAATTTCTTGCTCGCGGCGACGAAACTCACGGACCTTACGAGGTTCTTTGTGCATAAGAAAAGGTCTGTAGGGGTCAAAATTCGAAGCCGCGTATTATGCCTAACTTGCGCAAAAATGCACGGATCATCCGACCATATCTGTGTTTCTTGTTCATTTCACGAACGTTTCGGGGGGAATGAGAACATAACCGAAGCGAACGTATTCCAAATTTGTTTAAAAACCCCGGCCGGCCAACTGGACTCGGCGCCAGACTGATCAATACTTGAACTGTCGGGCGACATCTCCCCCAAGTGTCGCGCCGGTAAAGGTACCAAGGGACCGCGTGCCTTTGTTTTACTCCTAATGGTCTTAACCCGGATTCACCCCCCAGAACCCGGGTTTTTTTTGCCTGCGATTCAGGCTTTTACATTCGCAAGCGGAAACAGTCGCTTGAAATTCTCGGTGGTCTGCTCGGCAAAACGCTCGTAGTTCTCGCCGCGCAGCATCGCCAGAAACTCTGCCACTTCCCGCACGTATTGCGGCAGGTTCGGTTTGCCGCGATAAGGGATCGGCGCCAGGTACGGCGAATCGGTTTCCACCAGCAGGCGATCGGCCGGAACCTTGCTCGCCACATCGCGCAGCGCGTCGGCATTGCGGAAGGTGACGATGCCCGACAGGGAAATGTAATAACCCATGTCCAGCGCTGCCTTGGCCATGTCCCAGTCTTCGGTGAAGCAATGCAACACACCGGCCTGGGGCAAAGCGGCTTCGCGCAACAATTCAAGCGTGTCGGCGCGGGCGCCACGGGTGTGGATGATCACCGGTTTGCCGGTCTGCTGCGCAGCTTGCAGGTGCAGACGGAACGATTCCTGCTGCAGTTCGGCGGCTTCTGGCTCGTAGTGATAGTCCAGACCGGTTTCACCGATCGCCACCACTTTCGGGTGATTGAGCTCGTGCAACAGCCAGTCCAGCGCCGGCGCCGCGCCCGGCTGCACATCCAGCGGATGCACGCCGAGCGAACAATCGACGTCGTCGTAACGCTCGGCCAGGGCTTTGACGTCGGCCGCGTTGTCGGCGCTGACGCCGATACACAGGAAGTGTCCGACCCCGCGCTGACGGGCCGCATCCAGCGCGGCATCCAGTGAACCGTCGTGAACGGCGAGGTCGAGGCGATCAAGGTGACAATGGGAATCTACGAGCATAAAAAGGACTGCAACTTACATCGTATGAGTGGGACGGTCGGACTTCAGGGCTCCGGCCAGATGAGTTTCGATGCGACTGCGCGCGGTGTTGTCGCCATCGTTGAATTGCACGCCGACGCCGGCTGCGCGGTTGCCTTGGGCGCCCTTGGGGGTGATCCAGGCCACTTTGCCGGCCACCGGAATCTTCTCCGCTTCATCCATCAGGTTCAGCAGCATGAACACCTCGTCGCCCAACTTGTAGCTCTTGTTGGTCGGGATGAACAGGCCACCGTTCTTGATGAACGGCATGTAGGCGGCGTAAAGGACCGACTTGTCCTTGATGGTCAGGGACAAGATGCCGTTGCGCGGCCCCGGGCTGACAGGTTCATTCATGTTGACCTCCACTGCTGATGTTCAGAGTCTAGGTACACATTCTTATCTTTGGCCAGGCAAGCTCGCCCATTGCACCAGCAACGCTTCCAGCAGCAACGCCGCGTTGAGGTTGGCCTTGCTCAGGACTTTCTGGCGCTGGGCGAGAATCCAGTCCTGAATATCCAGCACTTTAGGCTGAGCACTTTTCTGCGCCAGATACTGCACGACCTTGCGCATGTCGGTCAGGCCGAGGCCTGCTTCATCCTGGGTCAATTGATAGCGCAGGATCAGGCTCGACCAGTCGCAGAACCAGTCGAACAGCCGCAGCATCGGAATGCTTTTCCATTCCTCGGCCAGTTGTGTCGGTGATTGCTGCTGTTTGAGCAGCTTCTTCACGCCTTCCACCACCTGCGCGCGCTGTTCACGCACGCCCTGCCCCTGCAACGTGACGGCGGCCAACGGCGAGCCGGCGGCCAGGGTCAACAGTTCGACACGTTCGTCTTCGGAACATTCCGGCAGTGCCTGAGCCAGCCATTGCAGGCTCACGGATTCGCTCGGCAGCGGACAGGCCTGCTGCACGCAGCGGCTCTTGATGGTCGGCAACAACCGGCTCGGCTGGTGGCTGACCAGCAACAGCACGGTATCGCCGGACGGCTCTTCAAGGCTCTTGAGCAAGGCGTTGGCGGCGTTGATGTTCATCGACTCCACCGGCTCGATCAGCACCACCTTGCGCCCGCCCAGTTGCGCGGTCTGCACCACGAAACTGACCAGATCGCGCACCTGGTCGACCTTGATCGCCTTATCCGCTTCTTCCGGTTCGAGGATGTAATTGTCCGGGTGGCTGCCGGCCTTGAGCAGCAGGCAGGATTTGCACTCGCCGCAGGCTTCAGGCATCGGACGCTGGCACAGCAGGCTGGCCATCAGCCGCTCGGCCAGCGCGCGTTTGCCGATACCGGCCGGGCCATGCAACAGATACGCGTGGGCGTGCTGAGTGCGACCGGCCAGTTGCTGCCAGAGGCTGTCCTGCCACGGATAGGCCTCAGCCACGGCTCAACTCCAGCAAGTTCGGAATCAGCGTATCCAGCGATTGTTGAACCTTGGCCAACGGCTGGCCGGCATCGATCCGCACATAGCGCGCCGGATCAGCTTCGGCGCGCTTGAGGAACGCACTGCGTACGGCCTCGAAAAACTCACGGCCTTCCAGCTCGAAACGATCCAGACGTCCACGGGCGCTGGCCCGGGCCAGGCCGATTTCCACCGGCAGATCGAAAATCAGCGTCAGGTCGGGACGCAAATCGCCCTGCACGAATGTCTCCAGCGCCGCGATGCGCTCCAGCGACAAGCCGCGACCACCGCCCTGATAGGCGTAAGTCGAATCGGTGAAACGATCACACAGCACCACCGCACCACGGGCCAGCGCCGGGCGAATGACTTCAGCCAGATGCTGGGCACGGGCGGCGAACACCAGCAGCAGCTCGGTGTCCGGGTTCATCACTTCGTCGACCGGGGCCAGCAACACCTCACGAATGCGCTCGGCCAGCGGCGTACCGCCGGGCTCGCGGGTCAGCACCACTTCGATACCGGCGGCGCGCAGGCGCTCGGCGAGGTATTCGCGGTTGGTGCTTTTGCCGGCGCCTTCCGGGCCTTCCAGGGTAATAAACAAGCCAGTCACAGGCAGTCCTTAATCAAAGTCATTGCGTGTTTTGGGGAGCGGACGCTTCCGGCTCCGGCGTCGGCGCAGGCTCTTGAGCAGGCGGCTGCGGCAACGATTCCGGTGCGGTATCGGGCGAGGCGGCAGGAATCGCCTCCTCGGGCGCGGTCGCCGGCGCCGGGCTCGAGCGGTAATCCGCGCGCCGCTTGAGCTGGTACTCGCGCACCGCGTTGTTGTGCGCGTCCAGATCATCGGAGAACACATGGCTGCCATCGCCACGGGCAACAAAGTAGAGGCTGGTGCCATCCACCGGGTTGAGTGCGGCGTGAATGGCTTCACGTCCGACCATGGCGATCGGCGTCGGCGGCAAGCCGGGAATCATGTACGTGTTGTACGGCGTGGCTTCCTTGAGATGCGCACGAGTCAGTTTGCCGTTGTAGCGGTCACCCAGGCCGTAGATCACCGTCGGATCGGTCTGCAGCTGCATGCCCAGCGCCATGCGCCGCACGAAGACGCCGGCAATCTGGCCACGCTCCTGAGGCACGCCGGTTTCCTTCTCCACCAGCGACGCCATGATCAGCGCCTGATAGGGCTCGGTGTAAGGCACGTCGGCGGAGCGTTTTTCCCACTCCTTGGCCAGCACTTCGTCGAGGCGGTCGAAAGCCTTTTTCAGCAGTTCGGTATCGGTCACACCGCGCACGAAGCGGTAGGTATCGGGGAAAAAGCGGCCTTCAGGGAACAGGCCCTTGTGACCGATTTTGGCCATCACATCACTGTCGCTCAGGCCGTTGAGGGTCTGCTCGATCTTTTCATCTTTGGCCAGCGCGGCGCGCACTTGATGGAAATTCCAGCCTTCGACCAGGGTCAGGCTGTACTGAACCACATCGCCGCGCTTCCACAGGTCGATCAGGCCGTTGACGGTCATGCCCGGCTGCATGCGGTATTCACCGCTGTGAATCGGCGTGCCGGCGAGGTTGAAACGCCAATAGACCCGCAGCCAGAAAGCGTCCTTGATGACGCCATCGGCTTCGAGTCCAAGAAAAGTACGGGTCGGGGTGGATCCCTTGGGCACATCCAGCAGTTCTTCCTGCGTGATGTTCAGGGGCTGTTCCAGTGCCGAATGAATCTTCCAGGCGCTGGCGCCCAACAGCAGCCCTGCCAGAACCAGTCCGGTTTCCAGCAGCAGCAAAAGTTTACGTCTCACGAATCAGGCATCCAGTAGCGCGCGGGCAATGGTTTGCAGTTTACGGGTGAGCGGGCCAACCGGCCAGCTCAGAGCAGCACAGGCGCGTACCGGCCAGACGCCATACACGCTGTTGCAGACAAAGACTTCATCCGCCCATTGCAGCTGTTCGAGGGGGATGTCGGTGATTTGCACGGGGATGCCCAGGGACTCGGCCTGAAACAATATTTCTGCGCGCATCACCCCGGCCACGCCGCAGCGTTTCAGGTCCGCCGTGATCAGCACACCGTCACGCACCAGGAACAGATTGCTGAACACGCCTTCGATCACCCGACCGGCCTGATCGAGCATCAAACCTTCGGCATGCTCACTGTCCTGCCATTCGGCGCGGGCAATAACCTGTTCCAGTCGATTGAGGTGTTTGAGCCCGGCGAGCGACGGTTGTCTGGACAAACGCGTGCTGCACGGAAACAGGCGAACGCCCTGCTCGGCGTGGGCCGCTGGATAAGCGGCGGGAGGATTGCCTTGCAGAATGCGTCGGCCCTGCGCCGAAGGATCCGGCGCATAACCGCGCAATCCGTCGCCACGGGTGAGGATGAGCTTGAGCACGCCCTCGCCCATTGCGGCGGCATAGGATTGCAGCTCATGGCGAACCTGCTCGATGTCGGCTGCGATGGCCAGACGCGCACAGCCATCGGCCAGTCGCGTCAGATGCCGATCCAGCAGCAACGGCTGACCGCCACGCACGGCGATGGTCTCGAACAGACCGTCGCCGTAAGCCAGGCCGCGATCTTTCAGCGACAGAGCGTCAGCCGGCAGACCGTCGACCCAGCAGTCCATCAGCCGGCGAACCGACGGAACGCCAACGTGCCGTTGGTGCCGCCAAACCCGAACGAGTTGGACAGCACGACATCGATGTCCATGTTGCGCGCGGTATGCGGCACGAAATCGAGGTCGCAGCCTTCGTCCGGCTCATCGAGGTTGATGGTTGGCGGCGCCACCTGGCTGTTGATCGCCAGCACGCTGAAGATCGCCTCGACCGCGCCCGCCGCACCCAGCAGGTGACCGGTCATGGACTTGGTGGAGCTGACCGCCAGCTTGTAGGCGTGATCACCGAACACCGACTTGATCGCGTTGGCTTCAGCGAGGTCGCCGGCCGGCGTCGAAGTGCCGTGGGCGTTGATGTATTGCACTTGATCGACGTTGATCTTCGCATCGCGCAGCGCATTGGTGATGCAGCGCGCGGCACCAGCGCCGTCGGCGGGTGGCGACGTCATGTGGAAGGCGTCGCCACTGGTGCCGAAACCGATCAGCTCGGCGTAGATGGTCGCGCCACGGGCCTTGGCGTGCTCGAGCTCTTCGAGCACCAGGGCACCGGCGCCGTCGGACAGTACGAAACCGTCACGACCCTTGTCCCACGGACGGCTGGCGCGGGTCGGCTCGTCGTTGCGGGTCGACAGCGCACGGGAAGCACCAAAGCCGCCCATGCCCAGACCGCACGCGGCCATCTCGGCACCGCCGGCAATCATCACGTCGGCTTCGTCGTACATGATGTTGCGCGCCGCCATGCCGATGCAGTGCGTACCGGTGGTACACGCTGTGGCGATGGCGTAGTTAGGCCCCTGTGCACCCAGGTGGATGGACAGGAAACCGGAAATCATATTGATGATCGAGCCAGGCACAAAGAACGGAGAAATCCGGCGCGGGCCAGTCTCGTGCAGGGTGCGGCTGGTTTCTTCGATGTTGGTCAGACCGCCGATACCCGAACCCATGGCCACGCCAATGCGTTCACGGTTGGCATCGGTGACTTCCAGACCGGCATTGCGTACGGCTTGAAAGCCGGCCGCCAGACCGTACTGAATGAACAGGTCGAGCTTGCGCGCTTCCTTGACCGACAGGTATTCCTCGACATTGAAGCCCTTTACCGAGCCGCCAAAGCGGGTGGAATAGGCAGAAAGGTCGGTGTGTTCGATCAGACCAATGCCACTGCGGCCAGCCAGAATGCCCTGCCAACTGCTCGGCACATCCGTGCCCAGTGGCGACAACATACCCATACCGGTGACTACGACGCGTCTACGCGACACAGCACTCTCCTTTTTCAAATGACGACTTTGCATCAGGCCTAAAGAAAAAACCGCACGCCATGATGGCAGTGCGGTTTTTCCATGACAGCAAGCAACGATTACAAACTATTACGCCTGGTGGCTAGTAACGTAGTCGATTGCAGCTTGTACAGTAGTGATCTTCTCAGCTTCTTCGTCAGGGATTTCGGTCTCGAATTCCTCTTCCAGAGCCATCACCAGCTCAACGGTGTCAAGGGAGTCGGCACCCAGGTCTTCTACGAAGGAAGCGGTGTTGACCACTTCTTCTTCTTTAACACCCAGTTGCTCGGCAACGATTTTCTTGACGCGCTCTTCGATGGTGCTCATACCTTGTTTTCACTCCTAATGGACAAATTCAGGCAGCTGGCCAGTGGGTAAGTGTATAGAAAGACTTTTCAGCTTTTCAACTGAAAGCTTCACTCCTCAAACCCTGCGGCCCTCTGCCTATAAATAGATTGCAGCTTTATAACGGATTTTAGACAGCTCGTATGACATTTTTTTGAAGCAATCCGTCACATTTGAATTACATGTACATCCCGCCGTTAACCGGGATTGTAGCCCCGGTCACGTATGCCGCACCGTCGGATGCAAGAAAAGCGACCACGGACGCGATCTCTTGAGCTTGTCCCAGACGGCCCAGCGGAATCTGCGTCTGCAAGGCTTCACGCTGTGCTTCAGGCAGCTCGCGAGTCATATCGGTGTCGATGAACCCAGGGGTTACCGAGTTGACCGTAATCGAACGCGAACCGACTTCACGCGCCATGGCACGGCTGAAACCTTCCAGACCGGCCTTGGCGGCTGCATAGTTTACTTGGCCAGCGTTGCCCATGGCACCCACCACCGAGCCAATACTGATAATTCGGCCCCAACGCGCCTTGGTCATGCCGCGCAGAACGCCCTTGGACAGGCGATACAGACTGTTCAGGTTGGTATCGATCACGTCGTACCACTCGTCGTCTTTCATGCGCATCATCAGGTTATCGCGGGTGATGCCGGCATTGTTGACCAGAATCGCCACCGGCGCACCGAACTGCTCCTGAATGCTCGCCAGCACCTTGGTGACCGACTCATCGCTGGTGACGTTCAGTTCGAAACCTGCGCCCTGGATGCCGTTTTCCTTCAGGGTCGCAGCAATACGCTCGGCGCCCGAAGCGGAAGTCGCGGTGCCAACAACGATGGCGCCCTGACGACCCAGTTCCAGTGCGATAGCCTGGCCGATGCCACGGCTTGCGCCGGTGACCAGTGCAACTTTACCTTGCAGACTCATGCAAGCTTCTCCTGATTCAGACAGCCGCTGCGCGAGCAGCAGCGAAAGCGTCTGGGGTATTGAGGTTGGAAGTCGAAACGCCTTCGGCGCAACGTTTGTTCAGACCGGCCAGCACCTTGCCAGGACCGCACTCGACCAGGTTGGTCGCGCCTTTGGCGGCCAGAGTCTGTACGGACTCGACCCAGCGTACCGGCTTGTAGAGTTGCTCCAGCAGATCACGCTTGAGGGTTTCCAGATCCGCCGGCACCTGGGCGCTGACGTTCTGTACCACAGGGATCTGCGGCGCCTGCCAGTCGATGGCAGCGATGGATTCGGCGAAGCGCTCGGCGGCCGGGCGCATCAGCTCGCAGTGCGACGGCACGCTGACCGGCAGCGGCATGGCGCGCTTGGCGCCACGGGCCTTGCAGCCTTCGATGGCGCGCTCAACGGCAGCCTTGGCACCGGCGATCACCACCTGGCCCGGGGAGTTGAAGTTCACCGCGCTGACCACTTCGCCTTGCGCCGCTTCGGCACAGGCAGCGAGAACATCGGCATCTTCCAGACCGAGGATGGCAGCCATGCCGCCCTGCCCGGCCGGAACGGCTTCCTGCATCAGTTGGCCACGGCGTTCAACGAGCTTTACCGCGTCGGCCAGGCTCAGGCTGCCGGCAGCGACCAGCGCGCTGTATTCACCCAGACTGTGACCGGCAACGAAGGCCGGACGCGCACCGCCTTCCGCCAACCACAGACGCCACAGGGCGATCGAAGCGGTCAGAATGGCCGGTTGGGTTTTGTCGGTTTGATTGAGCAGCTCTTCCGGGCCCTGCTGGGTCAGCGCCCACAGGTCGTAGCCCAGAGCATCGGATGCTTCTTTGAAAGTTTCGAGGATCAGTGGATGTTGCGCGCCCAGCTCGGCCAGCATGCCGAGGGACTGCGAACCCTGTCCTGGAAAGACGAATGCGAGGGAAGCAGACATGTAACAAGCCCCTAATGATCTTGTCGTCGGAAAAATGGCATCCCGCTAGAGGGACGCAAGAAACTGACAGTTGGATGGCCCTTTGAACCGGGCGGTCACATTTAAGCATTGTCCGACGAAAACGCCTAAGACAACAAATCCTCCAGACGGCCGTGCAGGCGTTCGGGAAGATTCTCCTGAATCTCGATCAGCGCTCGCTGAATGGCACTCTGAAACCCCTGAACCCCGGCCGAACCGTGACTTTTCACGACAATGCCCTGCAAACCGAGGAAGCTTGCGCCGTTATGTCGCGCAGGTGCCAGATCAGCCTGCAGACGCTTCATCAATGGCAGCGCCAGTGCGCCGACAGCGCGGGAGGCGAGGTTTTTCTTGAACAAGGCCTCGATGCGCGCAGCGATCATGGTCGCCAGACCTTCGCTGGACTTGAGCAGGATATTGCCGACGAAACCGTCGCAAACCACCACATCTGCCTCGCCGCGATACAAGCCGTCGCCTTCGATGAAACCGATGTAATTGATGCCCCGAGCAGCCTGCAGCAACGTCGCAGCCAGCTTGACCTGCTGATTGCCCTTGATGTCTTCGGTACCGATATTCAGCAGCGCGATACGCGGTCGGGCAATGCCCAGGGTTTGCGCCGCCACCGACCCCATCACGGCAAACTGCAACAGATGCTCGGCGCTGCAATCGACGTTGGCGCCCAGATCGAGCAACTGGCAATAGCCCTTCTGGGTAGGGATCGCGGCGACCATGGCCGGACGATCAATCCCCGGCAGGGTCTTGAGCACAAATCGCGACAGGGCCATCAAGGCACCGGTATTGCCGGCACTGACACAGGCCTGAACCTTGCCGTCACGCAGCAATTCGAGGGCGACACGCATCGACGAGTCCGACTTGCCACGCAGGGCCTGGGCAGGTTTTTCGTTCATGGTGATGACTTCGGACGCCGGAACAATCGTCAGGCGCGCGCGATCGGCAGCCGATTGGCCGGTGATCAGTTCTTCAAGAAGGGAGGGTTGACCGACTAGGGTCAGGTGCAGCGAGGGTGTAGCAGAAAGGCAAGCAAGGCTGGCCTGAACAATGCTGCGGGGACCGAAGTCCCCGCCCATTGCGTCAATCGCGATGACTTGAGCGGACAAGTGATTACTCGTCAGCGCCCTTGTCGATCACTTTACGGCCACGGTATACGCCTTCTGGCGATACGTGGTGACGCAGGTGAACTTCACCAGTGGTTTTTTCTACAGACAGGGTGCTAGCCTCGAGAGCGTCGTGCGAACGGCGCATGTCACGGGCAGAGCGGGATTTTTTGTTCTGCTGAACAGCCATAATTGATTAACTCCTAAACGTTTGGGTCACGCTTTAACTGCGCCAATACACTGAACGGGTTGGACCGCGTTACCTCGTCCTCGCTCGGTTCGGGCTCATCTGCTCCCGCCGGCTGCTGGCATTCTTCCGGATGATGAGCAGGCACAATGGGCAAGGCGAGCAGAAGCTCCTCCTCGATCAGTGACTGCAGATCCAATGGATCTTCGCCCAGTTCCAGCACGTCATAACCTTTCGGTAACGACTGGGTATTCGCACCCTCCTTCACAACAGCGTAACTGCATTCGCTGTGGATCGGCAGGGTGACCAGCTCAAGACAACGCTGGCAAACCATTTTGACTTCGGTGTCGATAAAGCTGTGGATCACCACAGATTTACGTTCATCTCGTTCAAAAACGAATTTTGCCTGCACCGTACCGACATCGTCGGAAAGCGGGTCGCAGAGTCTCTTCAAATCGGCCAGCAGCAGTTCACCTTGAAGGGTGGTGCCACGGTCAGCCAATTTGCGCGGGTCAACGTGAGGTGGAATCGGGTCATTCAACATAGGCGCAGCATTATAGGGATGCACCCACCCATGTCAAAGGAAATTGTGCCCTGTCCGTCACTTGCGCGGCTCCGCTAGAATCTGTCGCCTGCCTCTGGAGATGCGAATGCTGCCTTTATTACTCGCTTCAAGCTCGACCTATCGTCGGGAATTGCTCAGCCGCCTGCGCCTGCCGTTCGTCTGCAGCTCGCCGGATATCGATGAAAGCCATCGCCCGGACGAGTCGGCAATCGAGCTGGTCAAGCGCCTCGCCGAACAAAAGGCCCAAGCTTTGGCCGACAGCCACCCTGCTCATCTGATCATCGGCTCCGACCAGGTTGCGGTACTCGGCGAGCGCATCATCGGCAAGCCGCACACCTTCGAAAACGCCCGCGAACAACTGATGGCCGCCAGCGGCGCCAGCGTGACCTTCCTCACCGGCCTGGCCCTGCTCAACAGCCACACCGGCCACTGCCAGGTCGACTGCGTGCCTTTCACCGTGCACATGCGCGTGCTGGACCAGACCCGCGTCGAGCGCTACCTGCACGCCGAGCAGCCCTACGACTGCGCCGGCAGCTTCAAGGCCGAAGGACTGGGCGTGAGCCTGTTTCAATCCACCGAAGGCCCGGACGCCACCAGCCTGATCGGCCTGCCGCTGATTCGCCTGATCGACATGCTGTTGATGGAAGGCGTACAGATTCCCTGACCCACAAAAAACCGGCCCTCAGGCCGGTTTTTCTTGCAGCATTCGATCAGCGCAACGACGGGCCGTTGAAACCCATCCACATTGCCAGTTTCTCGGCAACGCTGGCACCGAGCTTCTTCGAGAAGCGGTCGAACGGCGATTCCTGAACGGTGAAGTCCACCAGTTCCTTTTCGCCAATCACGTCACGCGCCACCGAACTGGCATTGCCCAGACCATCGATCAAACCCAGTGGCAGCGCCTGCTCGCCAGACCAGACCAGCCCGGAGAACAGCTCCGGATGCTCTTTGTCTTTCAAGCGATCGCCACGCCCCTGCTTGACGCTATTGATGAACTGCTTGTGCGTGGTATCCAGCACACTTTGCCAGAACGCCGTCTCTTCCGGCTTCTGCGGCTGGAACGGATCGAGGAACGCCTTGTGCTCGCCGGAGGTGTAGGTTCGACGCTCGACACCAAGCTTCTCCATGGTGCCGACAAACCCATAACCGGCCGCTGTCACACCAATAGAGCCCACCAGACTGGCCTTGTCGGCATAGATCTGATCAGCAGCACTGGCGATGTAATAGGCACCGGAAGCGCCCAAGTCGGAAATCACCGCGTACAGCCTGGTGTCAGGATGCAGGCCGCGCAGACGTTTGATCTCGTCATACACATAACCCGACTGCACCGGACTACCACCCGGACTGTTGATGCGCAGGATTACGCCCTTGACCTTCTTGTCTTCGAACGCTGCACGCAGGCTGCCGACGATATTGTCGGCGCTGGCAGGCTCCTTGTCGGCGATCATGCCGGTGACGTCGATCAACGCGGTGTAGTTGGAGCTGCGCGTAGCGCTCTTCTCCATGTCCATCAACGGCGTGAACAGGATCAGCGCAACAAACAGATAAACAAAGGTCAGCAGCTTGAAGAAGATGCCCCAGCGCCGCGATCGACGCTGCTCCTGCACGCCGGCCAGCAGGGTCTTTTCCAGCAGCTTCCAGCTTTTCGCATCACCGTCGTCGGCAGTTGCCTTGGCCGGTGCTTTCCATTCGTCGGTCATGCCATCCACCCCAGCAAAAACGTATTAAGCCTGCTGCCCCAGCCAGGCGTGCAATTCGGAAAAATGGTCGATCGACAGTCGCGGCTCGAATTGCTGCAGCGATTCGATCGATTGCGCGCCATAACTGACCGCCACCGAATCCATCCCCGCATTGCGCGCCATCAGCAGATCGAAGGACGAATCGCCAACCATCAGCGCCTGCTCGGCACGCACACCGCAATGCGCAAGGATCTGCTCCAGCATCAGAGGGTGCGGCTTGCTTGCAGTTTCATCGGCCGCGCGGGTGATATCGAAATAATCTTCCCAGCCATTGGCCTTGAGCACCCGATCCAGCCCGCGACGATTCTTGCCGGTCGCGACAGCCAGGTGATAACCCTGCTCGCGAAAGGACGCCATCGACTCGACTACGCCTTCGAACAACGGCGAAGGCACGGCTTCTGCAGCGATGTAGTGATCGGCGTAATACTCGCGAAACAAGGTCATTTCGGCATCGCTGATTTCGGGATACAGCGTACGGATCGCCTCGGGCAAACCCAGACCGATAATGCCTTTGACGGCAAAGTCATCACGCAACTCGAAACCGGAGCGCCCGGACGCCGAGTGCATCGCCTCGACAATCCGATGAATGGAATCGGCGAGCGTGCCGTCCCAATCGAAAATCAGCAGTTTGTAATCAGATGGGCGCACTCAATCGCTCCACAGTCTTGGCCCACATTTCATCGACCGGCGCCTGCAACTTGAGCTCACCGCCATCAGGCAGCGGCACGGTCAGCATGTAGGCGTGCAGAAACAGGCGCTTGCCGCCCAGATCACGGATTTCCTTACTGAAACCGTCATCGCCGTATTTGGTGTCACCGGCAATGCAGTGCCCGGCGTGCAACGTGTGGACGCGGATCTGGTGCGTGCGACCGGTGATCGGCTTGGCTTCGATCAAAGTGGCAAAATCGCCAAAGCGACGCAGGACCTTGAACACGGTCACGGACTCCTTGCCCTCCTCCTCGTCGACTTCGACCATGCGCTCACCGGAGCGCAGATTGCTCTTGCCGAGCGCCGCACGGACCTGCTTGATCGAGGTCGCCCAGTTGCCGCGAACCAGGGCCATGTAGCGTTTGTCGACGCCGTCACCGCGCAACGCGGCATGCAAGTGACGCAACATGCTGCGCTTCTTGGCGATCATCAGCAGGCCGGAGGTATCACGATCGAGACGGTGAACCAGCTCGAGCTCCTTGGCATCGGGGCGCAACTGACGAAAGGCTTCGATAACGCCGTAATTCAGGCCGCTGCCACCGTGAACCGCAATGCCGGCGGGCTTGTTGATCACGATCAGGGCCTTGTCTTCGTAGACAATCGAGGCTTCCAGGCGCTGCAACAGGCCTTGGGCCAAAGGCACCGGCTCATCACGCTCAGGCACGCGCACGGGCGGCACGCGCACGATGTCGCCGGCCTGCAGCTTGTATTCGGGCTTGATCCGACCTTTGTTCACACGCACTTCGCCTTTGCGCAAAATGCGGTAAATCAAGGTCTTGGGCACGCCTTTGAGCCGGGCGAGGAGGAAATTGTCGATTCGTTGGCCGGCATATTCCGGCGAGACCTCAAGCAGTTGAACGCCTGGAGTCGAAGGGGCAGTAGTCGTCATGGCGCCGATGATAACAATTTTTTATGGAATTGAAGCACTTAATCATTGCTGCTATAGTCGCGAACGCCGCCAAAAGCGGCCTGGACAGCGGAACCACGGTCAAAAACCGGCCCTGACCAACGCAATTCACCAGGACGCGAGGCCGTCCTACGGGGCTTTTGCTACGTAACGGTGGAGTTTGCAGCTGTAACAAGCGCAGGTGACATGAGGCCTGAATCACGCCGCAAAGCAGAGTTTTGACTCGCCACGCGAGCCATATTCACGGCCAGTTCACAAAGTGCAGTCAGCCGCGGATGACCCCGAGCGAAGACTCCGGAAACACCGCCTGAATTAGCCATGATGCGTGACCTCCCCTTTCGGAGCTCACGGTAAATGCCAACCCGCTGCGGATTCTGCGCGCGGCAGCACCCGAATTATCAGGGATACGTGTAGGGTGGAGATGCACAACCGCTGGACTGTGTAGCAACAGGCTTTATCAAGACGCTTCATCTCGTCCACAGCCACCGGTTGATTCCTCCTCCTGACTGAGTGCTTAAGTAGCCACAGCAAGCAGGACGCGTACGTCGCGATAACGGCCCAATTGGCCGGACATCGCTGGACACGGGAATGGCCAACCACTCCCGACGCACCTGACACCGACCGTGAGAAGTCGTGTGTGCCGAACGCCGTTTCCGGCAGCCCGGAAACCGACGGTACTACATGAAAAGAATGCTGATTAACGCAACTCAACCCGAAGAGTTGCGTGTTGCACTGGTAGATGGCCAGCGCCTCTACGACCTGGACATCGAATCCGGTGCACGCGAGCAGAAAAAGGCCAACATCTATAAAGGCCGCATCACTCGCATCGAACCAAGCCTTGAGGCTGCCTTTGTCGATTTCGGCTCCGAGCGCCACGGCTTCCTGCCCCTCAAAGAAATCTCCCGCGAATACTTCAAGAAAGCCCCTGAAGGCCGCGTCAACATCAAGGACGTCCTGAGCGAAGGCCAGGAAGTCATCGTTCAGGTCGAAAAAGAAGAACGTGGCAACAAGGGCGCAGCCCTGACCACCTTCATCAGCCTGGCCGGTCGTTACCTCGTTCTGATGCCGAACAACCCGCGTGCCGGCGGCATCTCCCGTCGCATCGAAGGCGAAGAGCGCAACGAACTGCGTGAAGCGCTGAACGGTCTGGTCGCTCCGGCCGACATGGGTCTGATCGTGCGCACTGCCGGCCTTGGCCGCAGCAGCGAAGAAATGCAGTGGGACCTCGATTACCTGCTGCAACTCTGGACCGCCATCAAAGAAGCCTCGCTGGATCGTTCCGCGCCATTCCTGATCTACCAGGAAAGCAACGTGATCATCCGCGCCATCCGCGATTACCTGCGCCAGGACATCGGCGAAGTGCTGATCGACAGCGTTGAAGCCCAGGACGAAGCCCTGACCTTCATCCGCCAGGTGATGCCGCAGTACGCCAGCAAGATCAAGCTGTACGAAGACAGCGTTCCGCTGTTCAACCGTTTCCAGATCGAAAGCCAGATCGAGACCGCTTTCCAGCGCGTCGTCGAACTGCCGTCCGGCGGCTCCATCGTCATCGATCCGACCGAAGCCCTGGTGTCCATCGACATCAACTCGGCGCGCGCCACCAAAGGCAGCGACATCGAAGAAACCGCCCTGCAGACCAACCTTGAAGCGGCTGAAGAAATCGCCCGTCAGTTGCGCCTGCGCGACATCGGCGGCCTGATCGTCATCGACTTCATCGACATGACCCCTGCCAAGAACCAGCGCGCCGTGGAAGAGAAAGTCCGCGAATGCCTGGAAGCCGACCGCGCCCGTGTGCAGATCGGTCGCATCTCGCGCTTCGGCCTGCTGGAAATGTCCCGTCAGCGTCTGCGTCCTTCGCTGGGCGAAAGCAGCGGCATCGTCTGCCCGCGCTGCAGCGGCACCGGCATCATCCGTGACGTCGAATCGCTGTCCCTGGCGATCCTGCGCCTGATCGAAGAAGAAGCCCTGAAAGACCGCACCGCCGAAGTTCGCGCTCAAGTGCCGATCCCGGTGGCCGCGTTCCTGCTCAACGAAAAACGCAACTCGATCACCAAGATCGAACTGCGCACCCGCGCCCGTATCGTCATCCTGCCGAACGATCACCTCGAAACCCCGCATTTCGAAGTTCAGCGCCTGCGTGACGACAGCCCGGAAGCCGCGACCAACCAGTCCAGCTACGAAATCGCTGCCGCTGCCGCCGATGTCGAAGACGTCCAGCCAGCCGCCGCGACCCGCACCCTGGTTCGCCAGGAAGCCGCGGTCAAGACTGCTCCGGCCCGCGCCAACGCTCCGGTTCCGACCGAAGTCGCCGCGCCGGCCCCGGCACCTGCTCCGGTTGCCGCGCCAGAGCCAAGCCTGTTCAAAGGCCTGGTGAAGTCGCTGGTCAGCCTGTTCGCCACCAAGGAAGAGCCAGTTGCTCCGGTTGTGGTTGAAAAACCAGCCACCGAGCGTCCGGCCCGCAACGAAGAGCGTCGCAACGGTCGTCAACAGAGCCGCAACCGTAACGGTCGCCGCGATGAAGAACGCAAGCCGCGCGAAGAACGTGCACCGCGTGAAGAGCGCGCGCCACGTGAGCCGCGTGAGCCGCGTGAAGAGCGTCAGCCGCGCGAACCACGTGAAGTCCGCGAGCCACGCGAATCCCGTGACGAAGCACCGGTAGCCCGCGAAGAACGCGCACCACGCGCGCCTCGTGAAGAACGTGCACCACGTGCTCCGCGTGAAGATCGCAAGCCGCGTGGCGAGCGTGAAGAACGCGTACGTGAACTGCGCGAACCTCTGGATGCTGCTCCGGCCGTTGCTGCCGCCGCCACCGCTGAAGAGCGTCCGGCCCGTCAGCCGCGTGAAGAACGTGCGCCACGTCCTCCGCGTGAAGAGCGTCAACCGCGTGCCGAACAGGCCGCTGCTGCCGTCGCTGAAGAAGAAATCACCACCAACGAAGAGCAACTGCCGGAAGACGGTTCGGAGAACGCCGAAGGCGATCGTCCACGCCGCCGCTCCCGTGGTCAGCGTCGTCGCAGCAACCGTCGCGAGCGTCAGCGTGATGCCAACGGCAACGTGATCGAAGGTTCGGAAGAATCCGAGTCCGGCGAAAACGCTCAAGCCCCAAGCACTGCCGATCTGGCCGCTGGCCTGGCTGTGACCGCTGCTGTTGCCAGCACCGTGATCAGCGCTCCGGCTGAAGCTCAGGCCCACGAGCAAGCTGAACGCGCCACCGCTGCCACTCTGGAAACTGCTCCAGTAGAAGCGCCGGTTGTTGAAGCAACCACTCCGGTAGAAGTAGCTGCCGCTCCGGAAGTCGAAGTGGCTCCGGTTCGCGAAGCTCAGCCTCAGGTTGAAGCGGCTGCCGAACCAGCAGTGACCTTCGAAGCACCAGCCGTAGTTGAAGAGTCGGTTGTCGAAACCGTCGCTGAAACCGTGACCGAAACCGTGCGTGAAGTTCGCGAAGAACAGACCGCATTCAACTGGGTCGCCGAGCCGGCTGTCGCTGAAACACCAGCGCCAGTGGTTGAAGCGCCTGTTGTTGAAGAAGCCAAGGCTGCCGAGCCAGTAGTTGTTGCTGAACCGGCACCGGTCGTTGAAGCCCCTGTGGTTGAAGCGCCAGTGGTAGCCGAAGCACCAGCGCCAGTGGTTGAAGCTGCTCCGGTCAGCGCCCTGACCCCAAGCGGTCGCGCGCCGAACGATCCGCGTGAAGTGCGTCGTCGCAAGCGTGAAGAAGAGCGTCTGCAGAAGGAAGCCGAACTGGCTGCCGCTGCTGCTCCAGTCGCTGCCGAGCCAGTGGTTGCCGAAGTGGTCGAGGCAGCTCCTGCCCCGGTCGCTGAAGAAGCTGCCGTTGAAGCCGTGATTGCCGAAGCACCACGCTCCGTTCAGGAAGCGGTCGAGCAACACGAAGAGGCCCAGGAAAAAGAACACGAGCCTAAACCCCTCGTCTGATTCCAAAAGCCAATAAAAAGCCCCGCCTGGTAATCCAGGCGGGGCTTTTTTATGCCTCAAGGTTTTATCAGGACGGCGGAAAAACCAGCGCGTCGGGCACATCGATATCCCACAACACACCCGGATCATCCACCGCGACTTCAATCACCCGTCCTTGGGCAAACAGCGGTCGGGCGCCCCGGTCACCGGACAAGGCCATCAGCCCTGCGGCGAACGAGCGACCAAACCCGACCGGATGCCCATAGTCACCGTTCAACGTCGGTACGCTGACCGCATCCTCGGCAATCGCCGCCACGATCCGCTCAATGCTCGACGGCAGAATGAACGGCATGTCGCCCAGCACAATCAGCCAGCCATCGGCATCCGGGCAAGCCGCCACACCCGCCGCGATGCTATCGCCCATTCCCGCGGTCTCGATCGAGACAATGTCACACCCGTAAGCCTGCGCCATGCGCATCGCCTGCGGCCGCGCCTCGGTCGTCACCAGCACTCGCCGGTCGAGGCTCGCCGGCAGGTTGACCAACACCTGCTCGATCACCGAACGCACCGCGCCATCACGCCCGGTGCAATCGGCCAGCAGCTTGTCCTTGTCGGCACCCGCCACCTCGCGAAAGCGGCTGCCCTCGCCCGCCGCCAGCACAATCACTCCGATGGATCGGCTCATACACTCTCCACTGTTTTCTTCTGCTTGAGCTCGACACCATTCTTGATCGCGACGATTTCCGCCAACAGCGACAAGGCGATTTCCGCCGGGGAATGGCTGCCAATATGCAAACCGATCGGCCCGTGCAAACGGGCGATGGCCGCTTCTGACAAGCCTAGCTCAGCGAGATTTTCCCGGCGCTTGATGCTGTTGACCCGCGAGCCAAGCGCACCGACATAGAACGCTTTGGAGTCGAGCGCCGTGAGCAGCGCCATGTCATCCAGCCGTGGATCGTGAGTCAGCGCGACAATCGCCGTGCGCTCATCGGTCTGGATATTCAGCACCGCCTCGTCGGGCATGCCGGGCACAAACCGCCCATGCTGCTCTTCCCAGCCATAGACGAACTCGGTACGCGGATCACAGATCAGCACTTCGAAATCCAGCAGCCGCGCCATCTCGGCCACATACCGCGACAACTGCCCGGCGCCGATCAACAGCAGGCGCCAGCGCGGGCCGTAAATGGCACGCAGGGTCTGGCCGTCGAAGCTCAAGGTGTCGGTCTTGCCGGCCGGGCGCAACACCACTTCGCCAGTGCCGATATTCAGCTCGCGCGCGACGATTTCGTGAGCCTCGCAACGGTCCAGCAACTCGGCGACCCACGCCGGATCGCCGACCCGCTCCTCGGTCAGGCGCAGGGTGCCGCCGCATGGCAGGCCGAAGCGCGCGGCCTCTTCCTGCGTTACGCCGTAGGTGATCAACTGCACCGGCGGCCCGTTGGCGGGAATCCGCCCATCGTGCAGCCGGGCGATCAGATCGTCCTCGACGCAACCGCCGGACACCGAGCCGATCACCACGCCGTCCTCACGCAACGCCAGCATCGCGCCGGGCGCCCGGGGCGCGGTGCCCCAGGTCTGCACCACCGAAAACAACACTACCCGCTGTCCGGCACGACGCCATTCGAGCACACTGCGCAGGACATTCAGATCGGCGCTGTCCATCACGCTTGCGCCTTCTGCCAGCCCTGCAACTGGTAGCGCACCGGCAGGTTACGGATGCGCTGACCGGTGGCGGCGAAGATCGCATTGCACAGCGCCGGCGCAATCGGCGGCACGCCCGGTTCGCCGACACCACCCAGCGGCACCTCGCCCGGCGGCGTTACCAGATGCACCGCGACTTCCTTCGGCGCCAGCGACATGCGCGCCACTTCATACATATGGAAGTTGTCTTGCTGCACCTTGCCGTCCTTGAAGCTGATTTCACCCCACACGGCGTTGCCCAGGCCCATCACACACGCGCCTTCGAACTGCGAACGGATCCGCTCGGGGTTGATCTGCGGGCCGCAATCCACGGCGATATCGGCCTTGTGCACGATCAGCGTGCCGTCGTCCTTGACCTCGACTTCGATCACCGCCGCCACGTAGGTGACGAAGCTGTAATGCACGGCCAGCCCCAGGCCACGGCCCTTGGGCAATTGACGCCCCCAACCTGCCGCCTTGGCTGCCGTTTCCAGCACGGTGCGCATGCGCCCGGTGTCGATCGGATAACGCTCGGGGGATTCGCCGTAGTTCCATTCTTCACTGAGCGTACGCGGGTCGATCTGCCGATCCGGTCCGAGCAATTTGATTTGGTACTTGAGCGGATCTTCCTTGGCTTTGTGCGCCAGTTCGTCGACAAAACTCTGGATCGCGAAACCATGGGGAATGTTCGACACCGAGCGATACCAGCCGACCCGCGTATGCACCGTGGCTTCAGGGTTTTCCAGGCGCACGTTGGGAATCGCGTAGGCCATGTTGGTAAAGCCCATGCCCAGCTCGAACGCAGCTTCGTGATTCATGCCCGGCGCAAACAACGCGGTTATGCTCGGCGCCACCGTGCGGTGCAGCCAGGCGGAAGGCAAGCCGTCCTTGCCCACGCCGGCCTTGAGGTATTCGGCGGACACGGTGTGGAAATACGAGTTGTGGATGTCGTCTTCCCGGGTCCACTGCACACGCACTGCTTTACCAGGAAACTCCTTGGCGAGCACGGCAGCTTCAACGACGAAGTCCGGTTTCGACTTACGGCCGAAACCACCGCCCAACAGCGTGACATTGAAGGTGACGTTATCGAACGGCAGCCCCAGGCGTTCGGCGATGCGCTCGCGGGTGACCTGCGGCGCCTGGCTGGGTGCCCATGCCTCGCAGGTGCCATCCTTGTAACGGGCGATGGCGACCATCGGCTCCATCGGCGCCTGAGCAAGATGCGGCAAGTAATAAGAGGCTTCGAGCGTGCTGGCTGCACTGCCGATGGCTTTGTCGATGTCGCCGGTGTTGCGTACCACTTTGCCCGGTTTCAGCGAAGCGGCTTCGATCTCCTTGCGATAGGCGACCGAGTCATAAGTGGCGTTCGGGCCATCGTCCCACTCGATCTTTAACGCTTCACGCCCCTTCAATGCCGCCCAGGTGTTGCTGGCCACCACGGCCACGCCACCCAAAGGCTGGAATTCCGAAGGCAATGGCCGGGGTTCGATCTGGATGACTTTGAGGACGCCCGGCACTTTCAGCGCGGCGCTGTCGTCGACCGACTTGACCTTGCCGCCGTACACCGCCGGACGCGCGATAACCGCGAACAGCATGCCGTCGAAATGCACGTCGGCTCCATACACCGCGCGGCCATTGACGATGTCGGCACCGTCGATGGCCTTGGTGCCTTCCTTGCCGATGTAGCGGAATTCCGACGGCTGCTTGAGCCGCAGGCTGTCACGGGCCGGCACCGTCAGCGCACTGGCCGCAGCGGCCAGCTCACCGTAACCCAGCTCGCGCCCGGACGGTGTGTGAATGACTTTATGCAGTTGCGCGCGGCATTCGCCGACCGGCACCTTCCACTGCGCGGCGGCGGCCTGCTCCAACATGGTCCGCGCGGCAGCGCCGCAACGACGCATCGGTTCGTACCAGTGACGCATGCTGCGCGAGCCGTCGGTGTCCTGGTTGCCGAAGCGCACTTCATCACCCGGCGCCTGCTGAACCTTGACGTGGGCCCAGTCGGCTTCCAGCTCATCGGCGACCACCATGGTCAGGCTGGTGCGCACGCCCTGGCCCATTTCCGAACGGTTGCAGACCACGGTCACCGTGCCATCGGCGGTAATGCTGACGTAAACCTTCGGATCGTCGATCCAGCCGTTGGGCATGCCGTCGGCGCCGAACTGCTTCGGTTTGTCTTCGGCCAGCGCATCCTGCCAGCCCCAGCTCGCCGCCAGCACCAGCGCACCGGTGGCGCCGACGCCCTTGAGAAAGCCCCGGCGACTCAGGTTGCTCAGGGCGAAATCGTTCGGTAGACGGCTCATGCCTTGGCCTCCTTCAGGTGAGTGGAGGCCTGACGGATCGCGGTCTTGATCCGGTTGTAGGTGCCGCAACGGCAGATGTTGCCGACCATCGCCTCTTCAATCTGCTCATCGCTCGGGTTCGGGTTGGTCTTGAGCAACGCGGTGGCGGACATGATCTGCCCGCCCTGGCAGTAACCGCATTGGGCCACAGCCGTGTCGAGCCAGGCTTGCTGGACGATCTGACCGACCGGATCGGCGTGCAGGTTGTCGATGGTGGTCACGTTCTGCCCGACCACCGAACCGATCGGGGTGATGCAACTGCGCGCCGGCGCGCCGTCGATATGAATGGTGCACGCACCACACAGGCCCATACCGCAGCCGAACTTGGTGCCGTTGTAACCGGCGACGTCACGGATCGCCCACAACAGCGGCATGTCCTCGGTGACATCGAGTGGATGGTCTTGACCATTAAGTTTCAGGGTAATCATGGGCACGCCCGCATATTCATGGAGGTTATGGGGTCGAGCCATCTGCCACCGCAGGGACGGTAGTGGTTCGCGCAGATCGGCTCAGGCTAATCAGGCTCTCTTGTGCCGACGGGAACGTCTGCACCGGGCCTTTGGTGGAGCAAATGACTGGTATCGTTAGCTGGCTACGTTAACCCGCGATTAACAAAAAAGCCCTGCACTTTTTAAATAATGCAGGGCTTTGGGTTCAGCCTTGAAAGCGTAGCCTCAATACCTGTTGGGCTCCATTTCCAGCTCGACATTGAAACGTTCTGCAATGTCTTTCTGGATGCGCTGGGCCAGATCGAGCAATTGCAGCCCGGTCGCCGCGCCGTAGTTGACCAGCACCAGCGCCTGCAATTTATGCACGCCGGCATCGGCCTCACGGAAACCTTTCCAGCCGGCGCGCTCGATCAACCAACCGGCCGCCAGTTTCATCTGCCCGTCCGGTTGCGCATAAGCCACCAGATCCGGGTGCTGGGCCTTGATCTGTGCGACCACGGCCGCCGACACCAGCGGGTTCTTGAAGAAGCTGCCGGCATTGCCGAGCACCGCCGGGTCCGGCAGCTTTTCGCTGCGGATGCTGCAAATCGCTCGACTGACGTCTGTCGGCGTCGGCTGCTCGATGCCCTGCTCGGTCAGGCGCTGACGCACCGGGCCGTATTCAAGATGCAGATGCGCTACTCGATCCAGTGCGAAGCGCACCCGCAGGATCAGCCAACGCCCCGGCTGCTGCTTGAACACGCTGTCGCGGTAGGCGAAGTTGCACTCTTCCAGGCTGAAGTCGCGCAGCTCGCCGGTCTGGCGATCCAGCGCCGTCAGGCCAGCGAACACATCCTTGATCTCGACACCGTAGGCACCGATGTTCTGCATCGGTGCGGCGCCAACGGTGCCGGGGATCAGACTGAGATTCTCCAGCCCGGAAAAACCCTGCGCCAGCGTGTGCTGCACGAACGGGTGCCATGGCTCCCCAGCTTCGGCTTCGATCACCACGCGGTTGCCGTCGTCGCTGATGACGCGGATGCCACGAGTGGCCATGCGCAGCACCAGCGCCGGGATGTCCGCCGTGAGCAACAGGTTGCTGCCGCCGCCAATCACCAGCAACGGCACATCGTGGGAAGTCGCGTAAGCCAGGGCTTCGCGCACATCGGCGTCACTGTGGGCTTCGGCAAACAGCTGCGCGCGAACGTCGACGCCGAAGGTATTGAAGGGTTTCAGGGAAACCTGCGGTTGCACCTGCAAACTCATAACCGCCCCTTCACTTCGATCAACAGCTGATCGCAGGCACGCTCGATCAGATCCAGCACCTGCTCGAAACCCTGATCGCCGTCGTAATACGGATCCGGCACCTCATCGACCACGCCTGCATAGCGGCGCAGGAACAGATCCAGCTCAGCCTTGCCGGTGGACGGTTGCAAGGCCTTGAGGTTGCGCAGGTTGCTGTTGTCCATGGCGAGGATCAGGTCGTAGCTGGCGAAATCGGCGCGGCTGACCTGTTGAGCGCGTTGCGCCGACAGGTCATAACCCCGCAGTTTGGCCGCAGCCTGACTGCGCTTGTCCGGAGGATTGCCGACGTGCCAGTCGCCGGTGCCAGCGGAGGCCACTTCGACCTGATCCGCCAGCCCCGCTTCACGCAACTTGTGGCGCAACACACCTTCGGCGGTGGGCGAACGGCAGATGTTGCCCAGGCAAACGAACAGAACGCGCATCAGGCCTCCAGCAGGCGACGGACGCGCTCGAGGTCTTCGGCGGTGTCGACCCCGGTCGGCGGCGCGATCAACGCGTCAGCCACGTGAATCCGCACGCCGTGCCACAGGGCACGCAGCTGTTCGAGGGATTCGGTGTTTTCCAGCCAGCACGGACCCCAGCTCACGAAATCCTGAAGAAAACCTGCGCGGTAGGCATAAATGCCGATGTGACGACGATACGGCACGCCCTCCGGCAAAACATCGCGGCTCTTGGCGAACGCATCGCGAGCCCATGGCAGAGTCGCGCGACTGAAGGTCAGCGCCAGACCGTTGAGGTCGCTGACAACCTTGACCACGTTCGGGTTGAACAGGGTTTCCACGTCCTCGATCGGCTCGGCCAGGGTGGCCATGCGCGCTTCGGTGTGGGCCGCGAGGTTGGCGGCGACCTGATCGATCACACTCGGCGGGATCAACGGTTCGTCACCCTGCACGTTGACCACGATGGCATCCGGCTCCAGACCCAGCTTCGCAGCCACTTCAGCCAGACGATCGGTGCCGGAGTTGTGATCTTCACGGGTCAGCACCACTTCGGCGCCGAAGGCCTTGCAGGCCTCGACAATGCGCGCATCGTCGGTCGCCACGACCACACGGCTGGCGCTGCTTTTGCTCGCCTGTTCCCAGACGTGCTGGATCATCGGCTTGCCGGCGATATCCAGCAACGGCTTGCCCGGCAAGCGGGTCGAGGCATATCGCGACGGGATGACAACGGTGAAGGCTGTGGTCATTTATCCAGACGCTCGTCGGTGGTCAGGGTGCGGGCTTCGCTTTCCAGCATGACCGGAATGCCGTCGCGGATCGGGTACGCCAGGCCGGCGCCCTTGCTGATCAGTTCGGTCTTGTCGGCGCTGAGCTTGAGCGGGCCTTTGCAGATCGGGCAGGCGAGGATGTCGAGCAATTTGGTGTCCATGAACATTCCCTGGATAAAAACGGATTAAGGCAAAAGACGATCCGGCAACAGGCGCATCAACTGTGTGTCGAACCAGGCCACGAAGGCCGGCGACGGCACGGCATCGACCGCCAGGTACCACCAGTCATCGGCGGCAAAGGCACGGCACTTCACCGCGTCCTTTTCAGTCATCACCACTGGCAATGACGGCGTGAAACTCAAGGCCTGCACGCTGTATTCGGCGTGATCGGCAAACGCGTGGGGCACAGGCCGCCAGTCTAGCGCTTCGAGGGTATTGAAGAAACGTTGTGGGTTGCCGATCCCGGCCACCGCGTGCACGGCCTGACGGGGCGGAAAATGATCGAGCGGCCGGCGTTCGCCGCTGCGCAGATTGACCAGCGCCGACGGCTTGAGGTGGAAAGCGAAACCGCCGTCGCGATCTTCAAGGGCGCCGTTGAACAGCACACCGTCAACGCTTTGCAGGCGTTCGGCCGGTTCGCGCAGGGGGCCGGCGGGCAGGCAGCGCTGGTTGCCAAGGCCACGGGCGGCGTCGATCAGCACCAGTTCCAGATCCCGCGCGAGGCGGTAATGCTGCATGCCGTCATCGGACAGGATCAGGTCCAGCGGCTCGCTGTCCAGCAGGGCTCTGACGGCGGCGCTGCGATCAGGATCGATCATCAGCGGTACGCCGGTGCGCTGCACGATCAGCAAGGGTTCGTCGCCGGCGATGTCGGCAGTCTGGTCAGCTTCGACCCGCCACGGCAGTTGCGCCGGTTTGGCGCCGTAACCACGGCTGACCACACCGACCCGCAGCCCGTGGCGTCGGCAGTGCTCGATCAGCCACAGGATCATCGGCGTCTTGCCGGTGCCGCCAACGGTGATATTGCCAACCACGATCACCGGCACCGGCGACTGATAGATCTCACCCTCGCCGTCGAGAAAACGCTGACGCTTGCCGGCCACGACGCGGCGGTACAGCCACTCCAGCGGCCGCAACAGCGTCAGGGCCGGATGCCCCTGATACCACGCGGCGAGCAGACGATCGGACATGGCCATCAGGATTTGGGCGCCGCCTCGACCGTGGTCATGCGCAGATGGCTGAAACCGAGCTTGCCGGCCGCGTCCATGGCGGTGATCACGGATTGGTGCTGAGTCTTGCCGTCAGCACTGATCGACAACGGCATGTTGGTGTCGCCGTTGGCTTCTTTCTGCATGGCTTCCATCAGGGTCGCCAGATCGTTTTTCGGCAGAATCTTATTGTTCACCGAGAACACGCCTTCGGCGCTGATGGCCACGTCCAGTTGCTTGACCTGCTGATCCTCGGCCGGCGAGCCGCTGACCGCTTCCGGCAGATCGACGCGCAGCTGGGTTTCGCGGGTGAAGGTGGTGGTCACGACGAAAAACAGCAACAGGATGAACACCACGTCGATCAGCGACGCGAGGTTGATGTCGATGGTTTCCCGGGGCTTGCGACGGAATTTCACGCTTTTTCCCCGGCCAGATCGACGTCACGGTCGCCCTGCACCACTTCCACCAGTTTGATCGCTTCCTGCTCCATGCCCACCACCAGTTCATCGATGCGGCGTTGCAGGAAACGGTGGAAGAATACCGCCGGAATACCGACCATCAGGCCCGCAGCAGTGGTGATCAGCGCCTTGGAAATACCGCCGGCCAGCACCGAAGCGTTGGTGGTCATGCCGGAACCGGTGAACGCACTGAAGATATCGATCATGCCCAGCACCGTACCCAGCAGACCGAGCAGCGGCGACATGGCAGCGATGGTGCCCAGCGCGTTGACGTAGCGTTCCAGCTCGTGGATGACCCGGGCAGCGGCTTCTTCAATGCACTCTTTCATGATCTCGCGACCATGCTTGGAGTTGGCCAGGCCCGCGGCGAGGATTTCACCCAGCGGCGAGTTGGCGCGCAATTCCTTGAGTTTTTCCTTGTTGAGCTGCTTGTCCTTGATCCAGACCCAGACCTGACCCAGCAGATGCTCAGGGGTGACGCGACTGGCGCGCAGGGTCCACAGGCGCTCGGCGACGATCGCCATGGCGGCGATGGAACTCAGAATGATCGGCAACATCATCCAGCCGCCGGATTTGACCAATTCCCACACAGTGACAGCCCCCTCGAAAAAGTGCGCCACTTTACCATACCGGTTCGCGATAAAGACCCGTCGCCCCGACGACCGTGCTCAACGGTACTCCGCCCCCGGCAACGGCGGGTCGCGCCAGAAGCGGCGTTGTTGACGCATCGAGCGGGCCGGCTGAAACCGCCCCAGTTGCAGATGAATGGCGCCCTGCTCGGCGCTGTCATGGATGTGCATTCCCTGTTTGCGGTAGCGGGCGATGACCGTCGGGTGCGGATGGCCGAACGAATTGCCCTGCCCTCGGGAAATCAGCACGGCCTGTGGCTGCAAAGCCTTGAGCAAGGCCATCGATGAGGAACTGCGGCTGCCGTGATGCGGGGCTTGCAGCCACTGGGTTTGAACTGCCAGTGCGCTGTTGAGCAGGTCCCGTTCGGCGGCGCTGTCGATATCGCCGGTCAGCAGCAACCGCTCGCCGTTGGCTTCGATCTGCAACACGCAGGAACGCTGATTGCTGTCATGGGCGTCAGCCCATTGCCATAGATGAAAGGCAACGCCGTCCCACTGCCATTGCCGGCCGCTTTCACAGGCTTCGGCGTTCAGCGCTTCGGGCAGCCCGTGCGGATCGCCGCTGATGACCCGGCTGACCGGCAATCCTTTCGCCACCGCGAGTGCGCCACCCGCGTGATCGGCATCGGCATGGCTGAGCAGCATCAGATCGAGGTGTTCCACCCCCAGTTTGCGCAAGGCCGGCAGCACCACTCGCTCGCCGAGGTCGAAGTCGCCGAAACGCGGGCCGCTGTCGTACAGCAAGGTGTGATGCCGGGTGCGGATCAGAATCGCCAACCCCTGACCGACATCCAGTTGCCAGACATCGGCCACGCCTTCGGCCAGACGCTCTCGGGGCGGAAATGCCAGTACCAGCAGCAATGGCCAGCCCAAAGGACGCAAGGGAACGCCTCGAGGCAGCAATACCAGCACTGCACCAAGACCTCCCAGCGCCCAGACCCACCACTCCATCGTCGTCGGCACCCACGCTGGCCAACGACCGGCAATCAGGGCCAATGCACGGAACAATCCGTCGATCAGTCCACCGGCCAGCCACAGCAGCCCTTCCCCGACATAGGGGATCGGCAGCAGCAATGTGCCCAGCAACGCCGGCGGCAGCACCGCGAAACTGACCCACGGCACCGCCAGCAGATTGGCCAGTGGCCCGCTGAGACTGATCGGAAGGCTCAGCGCCACCAGCACCGGGCACAAGCCGATCGCAATCAGCCACTGCGCGCGCGTCCAGGTCTGCCACCAGCGCCATGGCCCCAGACGGCCACCGAAGGTGAAGATCAGCACGGCGACCGCGATAAAGGACAGCCACAACCCCGGACGCAGACTGGCCAGCGGATCCATCAACAACACGCCGTTGAAGGCCAGCAGCAACGGCCACCACGCACCGAGGTGGCGAAAACGCAAACGCCACAACAACACCAGCGCAACCATCACGCAGGCCCGCCGCACCGGCACGTCGAATCCGGCTAGCAGGCCGTAACCCAGTGCCGCCGTGAATGCCAGACCGCACGCCCAGGGCAGCCAGGGCCAACGCAACGGCCAGATCCCGACCCGCGCCAGCCCGGCGACCAGCGCATACATCAACGCCGCCAACAGCCCGATGTGCTGACCGGAAATCACCAGCAGGTGCACGGTGCCGGTGTCCTGCAAGGTCTGCCAGTCTTCGCGACTGAGCCCCGAACCATCGCCGAGTACCAACGCGGCCAAGGCTCCGTTACGTCCCTGGGCATCCACTGCAAGCAGGCGCTGGCGAATGCTGTCGCGCCAGGCCCAATGAGCCGGCGCCAGTCGCTGGCCATCCTTCACCGTCCCGGTGGCGCCGATGCGCTGCGCCAGCAGCCAGGCTTCGTAATCGAACGCATCCGGATTGAGCAGGCCACCGGGGTGCTTGAGCTTGACCGCCAGTCGCCAGCGTTCGCCACTGCTGACCTCAGGCCCGGCGTACCACGCCAGGCGCATCAGCGACGGCAGTTTCTCGTGACGCGAGCGTGCATCGGCCAGTTCGAAGCGCACGACGCCCTCGGCATTCTGCGGCAAGCCGACGACGCGCCCTTCCACCCAGCGCGTTTCGCCATCCAGCCGGGAAGGCAGCCGGTCATTCAACGCCATCTGCGCGTTGAAGCTCGCCCATGCGAATCCAAGCAGTAAAAACGCCAGCGGATAGCTGCGAAACGGCAGCAGCATCAGCGCCACCCACGGCAACACCAGCAATAACCCGACCGGCGGCAAGGCCGGCAAAAAAACCGGCGCCAGCAGACCGACCGCCAGCGCCATCATCCCTGTGCGCATAAGCCCGTCCTTGAGAGTCCCCCCTTCAAGGCATAGCGGTTGCGGGGCACGTGCGTCGTTATCAATTGTCACAAAGTCTGAATGGGCGGTTCGTAGAATCCAGACATACTTGCCGCCTTAACCGACCGAGAAGCCTTATGCCCCGGCGCTTATTCAAACGTTACATGCCCGACCCGACGAGCATCAGGGAACACAAATCCTTACGCTTTCTCGGCACGTTGCTGCATGACCCGAACCTCTGGCACCTCAACCGGCACTCGGTGGCCCGCGCCATGGCCGTTGGCCTGTTCGCCGCGTTCCTGCCGATTCCCGCGCAAATGCTGGTGGCCGCTGTCCTCGCGATCATGGTGCGCGGCAACATGCCGATTGCCGTGAGTCTGGTCTGGCTGACCAACCCGATCACCATGCCGGCGGTGTTCTTCTGCACGTATCAGGCCGGGGCCTGGCTGATGGATGTGCCCGCACGCACGCTCCCCGACGAATTGACCTGGGAATGGATCAGCGGCGAGCTCTCGACCTTGTGGCAACCGTTCCTGCTGGGTTCGGTGGTGGTCGGGCTGGCACTGGGCGCCCTCGCCTATTGTCTGGTGATGATGTACTGGCGCTGGTGGGTGGCCCGGCAATGGGCGCGGCGCAAGAAAAGACGTCAGGCGTGAATGCAAAACGGCCTCCACTGTGGGAGGCCGTTTTTCATTGCAGCATTGAAGGGATCAGGTGCGCATGCCGCGCCCGCTCACCAGCAACCGCGAACAACCGATATACAACACCACCGTCGCCACCAGCATGAAGGTGATCGCGATGCCGATACGGATATCCGACACACCGAGGATGCCGTAACGGAAGGCGTTGACCATGTGCAGCACCGGGTTGGCCAGCGACACGGTCTGCCAGAACGGCGGCAGCAAGGTGATCGAATAGAACACGCCACCGAGGTACGTCAGCGGGGTCAGCACGAAAGTCGG
Organism: Pseudomonas sp. B37(2017); assembly: GCF_002112885.1. NCBI lineage: Bacteria > Pseudomonadati > Pseudomonadota > Gammaproteobacteria > Pseudomonadales > Pseudomonadaceae > Pseudomonas > Pseudomonas sp. B37(2017). The sequence goes on from NZ_NEIX01000005.1 coordinate 297,651, forward strand.
GATGATCGAGATGTCATCGAAGTTGCGTGCGAACACGGCGTTGATGAAGCCCAGCAGCGAGAAGATCGTCGCCGTCAGCACCACCACCAGCACCGTCACGCCGAGATGGTGTACCTGCAAATGGGTGAAGAACAGCGACAGGATCGTCACGATCACACCCACCATCAGGCCTCGCAGGACGCCACCGATCGTGTAACCGATCAGGATCGTGTGCGGCGACACTGGCGACACCATCAGTTCTTCGATGGAGCGCTGGAACTTGCTGCCGAAGAAACTCGACACCACGTTGCCATAGGAGTTGGTGATCACCGACATCATGATCAGACCCGGCACGATGTACTCCATGTAGGTGAAGCCACCCATGTCGCCGATCTGCCGACCGATCAGGTTACCGAAGATCACAAAGTACAGGACCATGGTGATCGCCGGCGGCAGCAGGGTCTGCGGCCAGATCCGGGTGAAGCGTCTGACTTCGCGGTAAACGATGGTGTTGAGGGCAACGAGGTTGGGGCGCAGCTCGGAACTCATACCGCCACCTTCGACAGATTTTTCTCCACCAGGGACACGAACAGCTCCTCGAGGCGATTGGTTTTATTGCGCAGGCTCAGCACTTCGATGTTCTGCAGGGCCAGTTGGCCGAACAGCGCTGTGATGCCCATGGACTTGTCGACCTGGACTTCCAGGGTATGGCCGTCCAGCAGACGTGCCGGATAGCCCGCCAGTTGCGGCGCGGCACTCAGACCGTTCTTCAGATCCAGCAGGAAAGTCTCCACATGCAGTTGGCCGAGCAGCTGACGCATGCTGGTGTTCTCGACGATGGTGCCGTGGTCGATGATGCCGATGTTGCGGCACAACTGCTCAGCCTCCTCCAGGTAGTGGGTGGTGAGGATGATGGTGATGCCTTTCTGGTTCAGTTCGGTGAGGAACGTCCACATCGAACGGCGCAGTTCGATATCCACCCCGGCGGTCGGTTCATCGAGGATCAGCAGACGCGGTTCATGCACCAGCGCCCGGGCGATCATCAAACGACGCTTCATGCCGCCGGACAGCGAACGCGACGGCACATCGCGTTTGTCCCACAGGCCGAGCTGGGTCAGGTACTGCTCGGCGCGTTCCTTGGCGATCTTCGCCGGAATGCCGTAATAACCGGCCTGTGTCACGACGATGTCGAAGGTCTTTTCGAACTGGTTGAAGTTGAATTCCTGGGGCACCACGCCGATCGAGCGTTTGAGCGCCGCCGGGTTCTTGTCCAGGTCGTGGCCAAAGATATTCACGGTGCCGCTGGTCTTGTTGACCAGGGTCGAGAGAATGCCGATGGTCGTGGATTTGCCGGCGCCGTTGGGGCCGAGCAAGGCGAAGAAGTCACCTTCGGCGACGTCCAGATCGATACCACTCAAGGCCTGGAACCCGTTGCCGTAGGTTTTGGTTAGCTGCCGGATGGACAGAGCGGAACTCATATCGGATTTACGCACCCAGTGAAGAAAAAAGGACTGATAAAAGGCCGGCGGCGAGGAAGACAACCGCAGCGCACGAGCGCAATGGTGCTTGCCGTCGCCGCACAAGTACAGTCAAGTGTGTCGATAGTAGGTATTAAGTCAACGCGGTCATGACAGCTTTCTGATACGCCGGACGCTGCTTCAACCGCGCGTACCAGGCTTCAAGATTCGGCTGTGGCGCGCGCTCGATCGGCATCTCGAACCAGGCGTAAATGAAACTGCCGAGCGGGATATCGCCCATGCCGATTTCATTGCCGGACAGATACGGCTGGTGCTTCAGCGCCTGATCGGCCATCGCCAGCAAACCATCACATTCCTTGATCGCCGCATGGATTGACGGCCAGTCCTGCTTGTCTGCCGGGGTACGCAGGACACCCCAGAACACTGTGCGAAACGGTCCTGCAAAACTGGAAGTCGTCCAGTCCATCCACTTGTCAGCGGTGGCGCGGGTCTGCGGATCCGCCGGGTACCACGAAGTGTCGGCTGCATGCTTTGCCAGCAGGTAACGCACAATGGCATTGGATTCCCACAGCACAAAACCATCGTCCTGAATCACCGGTACCCGCCCGTTCGGGTTCATGGCCCGGTACTCCGGCGTGTCGACCACACCAAACGCACCACCGGCATCGATGGCCTCGTAGGCCAGTCCGAGTTCTTCGGCAGCCCACAACGGCTTTCTGACATTCGACGAATTCTTGCGACCCCAGATCTTCAGCATGACCGCCTCTTTTCCAGTAAATGGGCAGGCAGCATACGCCGGATCAGAGGCTGCCGACATCACCGCGCATGTCACCGGACAGTGGCTTCTGCTGATCGTTGAACAGGTGCGGATAACATTTCTGCAGATGTTCGAAGAAAAAAGATTCCGGTACATCGGCGAACTGGCCGTGATCGACCAGGTACTCCATCAGCAGCGCGCCATCACTGTTGTACGGGTGGAAAACACTGTCGTTCACGCCGTCGAATTCCAGCGGCGCAACGTTGAACATTTCGCAGAGTTTCTGGTTGAACGCGGGTGTGGCTTTCACCCAGCGATCATTGAGAAACAGCTCGGTATAACCATGCATGGCGAACACTTCGCTTCTCAGCAGTTCAAGCAGACGCGGCGTCGACAGATGATTTTTCACATCCGCCAGACCGATGCGTGCGGGGATCCCGCAATGGCGCGCGCAACCGGCGAGCAACGTGGCCTTGGGTACGCAATAACTCTCACCCGCCGCCAGCGCATAGCTGCCGCGCAAGGTCTGCGGGTCGCGGCTGAAGGTGTACATGTTGTAGCGCACCGCCTCGCGCACGGCGTAATAAAGACTGATCGCCTGCGCGAGCGGATCGCGGCTGGCACCACGGTGCTGCTCGGCGAACTCCACCACCGAGGGGTGGTCACTATCGATGAAGCGGCCGGGGCTCAGATACTCGTGCATGACGACATTCTCCTGATTGAGCCCCGAGTCTAGCGAGAGGTTCAGCACAGAGATAACGACGTTTCGGCCAAACATGCACGCAAAGACGCGGAAGCGGCGAACGATTTCCCACGCGTGTTGCCCACCGAACCTACAAAAGACATCCGGGGTTTCCCACGATTTCAATCACCTTGCTCTGACCGCCCCGTTTTGCAGATGCCGTCTAAGCTCTGGTGGGTCGGTTCGCCCTGGTTCACGGAGGATTAAATATGCTGTTGTTGTGGATACTGGTTCTGATCGTCGGCGTGGCGTATCTGGCCCACCGGCGCATCGCCCCGCTGCCGGCACTGGGCATCGTTGCCGCTTACCTGTTGGCGATGGGGATTTTCAGCCACGCACCGGGCTGGTTGCTGCTGATTTTCTGGGTCGTGCTGGCCCTGGTGGCCGCCCCGCTGCTGTTGCCTGACCTGCGCCGCAAACACTTCACCGCGCCGCTGTTCAGCTGGTTCCAGAAAACCCTGCCACCGATGTCGCAGACCGAACGCGACGCGATCGACGCCGGCACGGTGTGGTGGGACGGCGAACTGTTCAGCGGCCGTCCGGACTGGGACAAGCTGCTGTCTTATCCAAAAGTGCAACTGACTGACGAGGAACAAGCGTTCATCGACGGCCCGACCGAAGAGCTCTGCGCGATGGTCACCGACTGGCAGATCGGCCAGTCGATGGATCTGCCGCCCGAAGCCTGGACTCACATCAAGGAACACGGTTTCTTCGCCCTGATCATTCCCAAGGAGTTCGGCGGCAAGGGTTTCTCCGCCTACGCCCACTCCCAGGTGGCGATGAAACTGGCGACCCGCAGCGGCGACCTGGCCTCCACCGTGATGGTGCCCAACTCCCTCGGCCCGGCCGAACTGCTGCTGCATTACGGCACCGACGAACAACGTAATCACTACCTGCCACGGCTGGCCCGGGGCGACGACATTCCGTGCTTTGCGCTGACCGGTCCGCTCGCTGGTTCAGACGCGGGTGCGATGCCCGACACCGGTATCATCTGCAAAGGCGAATGGGAAGGTCAGGAAACCCTCGGCCTGCGCCTGAACTGGGAAAAACGCTACATCACCCTCGGCCCGGTCGCGACCTTGCTCGGCCTCGCCTTCAAGGCCTATGACCCGGATCATCTGCTCGGCGACAAGGAAGACCTCGGCATCAGCCTCGCACTGATCCCGACCGACACTCCCGGCGTGGAAATCGGTCGCCGCCACCTGCCGCTGGGCGCGGCGTTCATGAACGGCCCGAACTCCGGCAAGGACGTGTTCATCCCGCTGGACTTCCTCATCGGCGGCCAGGACATGCTCGGCAAAGGCTGGATGATGCTGATGAACTGCCTGTCGGTCGGGCGTTCGATCTCGCTGCCGGCGGTGGGCACCGGCGCGGCCAAGTTCACCAGTCTGGTGACCGGGCAATACGCGCAGATTCGCGAGCAGTTCAACGTGCCGCTGTCAGCATTCGAAGGCATTCAGGAAGCCATGGCGCGGATCGGCGGCAACGCCTGGATGATGGACGCTGCGCGGATGCTGACCGCCAATGCGGTGGATCTGGGCGAGAAACCTTCGGTGCTGTCGGCGATCCTCAAATATCACCTCACCGAACGCGGTCGCGAGTGCATCAGCCACGCGATGGATGTGCACGGCGGCAAGGCGATCATCATGGGCCCGAACAACTACCTGGGCCGCAGCTGGAACGGCGCGCCGATCTTCATCACCGTGGAAGGCGCGAACATTCTTTCGCGCAACCTGATGATCTTCGGCCAGGGCGCGATCCGCTGCCATCCGTTCGTGCTCAAGGAAATGGCCCTCGCCGGACGCGAGGACAAGGATCAGGCACTCAAGGAATTCGATGGCCTGCTGCTCAAGCACATCGGATTTGCCGTGAGCAACGCCGCCAGTACGCTGGTGCTGAACCTCGGTTTCGGTCATTTCGAACATGCACCGGGAGACAAGCTCAGCCAGGGTTATTTCCGTGCGCTCAACCGTCAGGCTGCCGCGTTTGCCATGCTCGCCGACCTGAGCATGATGCTGCTGGGCGGTGAACTGAAACGCCGCGAGCGTCTGTCGGCGCGTCTGGGTGATGTGCTGAGCAACCTGTATCTAGCCTCGGCGGCGCTCAAGCGTTATCACGACCTCGATTCCCCGGCGTACATGGAACCGCTGTTCCGATGGGCCATGGAAGAAAGCCTCGGCCAGTCGGAAAAAGCGCTGGATGAACTGCTGACCAACTTCCCGAACCGGGTCTTCGGCTGCCTGCTGCGAGTGATCGTGTTCCCGTTCGGTCGCCGTCACAAAGGCCCGTCGGACAGACTCGGTGCCGAAGTGGCTACGGTCATCGGCCGGGCCAAGGGCGATCCGGCGCTGGAAGAACTGCTTGCCGGCTGCTATCGCCCGCAATCGGCAGACGATGCGGTCGGTGCGCTGCAACATGCCTGCGATCAACTGAATGCAGCGCAACCGTTGCACAAGAAACTGCACACCTCGCTCAAGAGCGGTCAGGTCAAACCGGTCGCCGGCGAACACGCCATCGATGCGGCGCTGGAAGCCGGAGTGCTGCAAGCCGTGGAAGCCCAGACCCTGCGTGATGCCGAAGCGGCGCGGCGCAAGGTGATCGATGTCGATGATTTCGACAAGGAGCAACTGAAACCGGCGGACGGCAAAATCCGCTGATCCCTTCAATCAGTGAAAAACGGGCGCAGGGGCTTTATACTCCCGCGCCCGTTTTGCTCTTGAGGACTTATCTCGTGTCCAACGTCGTTGCCGATCATCTGGTTTTGCTCGACCACCTGCGCAGTATCCTGGTCGCCGTAGGTGAGGCCGATCAGGTTCCCGAAGAAAGCCATGCCCTGTTCCTGGAGCGTTTCGACGAACTGCTTGCGTCACTGCCGATCGAGCCGATCGAAAGCCAATACCTGGGCCAGGACATCCTGACTCAAGTGATTACCCGTTACCCGCAAATTGCCCACCTGATCCCGCGGGATCTGCTGTGGTTCTTCGCCGGCGACTGCCTGCATTACCTGTCCGACGAAGAAATCGACATGTATCAGGCGCTGGAAGAGCGCCGCTACGAAGCCGAACAGAACGACGAACCGTTCGACTGGAACCAGGAAAAACAGCTGCTGGCGATGTCCGCCCAGGACAGCAAGCACTGATTTTCGCCCGATAAAAAAAGGCCCGCATGGTGATCCATGCGGGCCTTTTTTTATCGGGTCAAAGCAACCCTTCACTCTCGGGCAATTCGTACTCGGCCAACGGTTTTGAACCGCCAGATTTTCCCGGTTTGCTCAGGGTCGGCTCTTTCTCCAGGCACTCCACCAGATAGTCGATGAACACCCGCAACTTCGGCGGCAGATAGCGCGTCGGCGAATGCAGTAACCACAACCCGCCGTGGTAAGACGCCAGGAACGTCCAGTCCGGCAGCACCTGCACGATCAGCCCCTGCTCCAGGGCATAACGCGCGGTGAAATACGGCAGGCTGCCAATGCCGATGTGTTGCAACACGGCGCCCAGACGCACGCCGGTGTGATTGGCGGCATACCGCCCGCGCACGCCGACGGTAACGGCTTTCGTGCCTTTCTTGAATTTCCAGCGCGCATCGCTCGGGGTTTCGCCCAGATAGATGCAACTGTGGTTGAGCAAGTCATGGGGATGGGTCGGCGTCCCGTGTTCAGCGAGGTATTGCGGTGTGGCGCAGAGCAAATGGTCGATGGTCAGCAGTTGTCGTCCGACCAGTCCGGCCGGTGGACGATCCGTGATGCGAATGGCCAGGTCGACATGATCGTCGATCAGATCGACCTGGCGGTCTTCCAGCAACAACTCCACATCGACCTTTGGATAGCGCCGCAGAAATTCCGGCATGTGCGGATGGATCACGAAACGCCCCACCGCTTTCGGCACGCTGACCCGCACCAGACCTTCGGCTTCGTGGGTGAACTGGCCGCTGATCTCCATCACCGACTTCGCTGCGCTGACCATTTCCTGGCAGCGCTTGAACACTTCTTCTCCGCCATCGCTCAAGCGCAGTTTGCGCGTGGTTCGTTGCAGCAGCCGTGTGGCCAGCGCCTTCTCCAGCCGGGAAATGCTGCGGCTGACGGCCGATGGCGATGAGCCCAATTGGCGAGCGGCTTCGGAGAAGCTGCCGGTCTCGACGACCTTGACGAAAATCGCCATTTCACCGAGCAGCGGCAGCGGGAGATTTATGCTCACAGCGCAACAGTCCTTTGATGTTTGAACGGATTATCACGTTATTGCACGATTCATATAATTAAAAAAGAAACTTTAATAAGGGCATGGAATATGACGCTTCGCCTCTTTTTCCATAGTGATGACCTCAAGGCCAATGTGGAAGTCCTCGACTGCACGCCCCACGAGAACGAATTCGCCGTTGTGTTGCGCGCCACGCTTTTTCATCCCCAGGGCGGTGGCCAACCCTGTGATACCGGCTGGATTGGCGACAGCCAGGTGCTGCGGGTCGTCCAGGAACCGGACCGGATCATTCATTTCGTCGATCAGCCGGTGCCACTGGGCATGACCCAGATTCGCGTCGACGAAGAACGCCGCCGCTTCAATACCCGCATGCACTCTGCCGGGCATTTGATCGGCCATTTTGTCCAGGCCATGGGCTGGATGCCGATCAAGGCCCACCATTGGCCGGACGAAGGCCGGGTGCAATTCAAACCCGGGGATTCGGCCCAGGAAGTCGATGCTCAAATCGTTCAATACGGCATCGGCCAATGGATCGAGCACGATCTGCCACGCCTGACATCACTGCGCGAAGGCGCGCGGGAAATCGGTTTCGGTGAACTGCCAGCCTATGGCTGCGGTGGCACCCATGTACGCAGCCTGAAGGATCTGGGCACAGTCACGATCGCGTCCCTTTCGCAGAAGAAAGGCACGTTGTCCGTCCACTACAGCGTGGATTGAGGATTTCGGGCGCTGCCAGATGCAGCGTCCGACGCCGGGGGAACCGCGTTCGCCGGTTCCGTTGACTATTCGATAGATGGACCTGAAACCATGATGCTTGACGTCGAGCGTCTCGATGAGACGTGCATAAAAAAACTGGCCAACGAAGAAGTCCTCGCCATCCGCGTCAAGGGCTTTCTGCCCCAGGCGCAGGCGATCCAGATTGGCGACAAGATCCTCGCGCCCGGCTTCGAGGGCTACATCAACGCGCCCAGCATCGGTCGCATCGGCATGGCGTTCTACGAGGCGGAAAACCAGCCGCTGCTGATCGAAGACTACTTCGAGCGCGCCACCAGCAACATCGCCGAACTGCGCAACCGCTGCGCGCCCTACTCGTCGCCGGTCGACACCCTGCGCTGCATGCTCGACGAATCCTGGCCGGCGGGTGCCCATCTGGAAAACCTCTACGGTCGCAAGATGTATGTCGGCCTGTCCCGAGTGGTGAAACCGGGCGTGTGCTTTCTGGCCCATCACGACATCTTCGCCAAGGACGCCCCGGAGAGTTTCCAGGCCCGCAGTCTGGAGGCGCAGTTCGCCTGCAACGTCTACCTCAACATGCCGACCGAGGGCGGCGCGTTGCAGATGTGGGAAGACGACATCTCGCCGGACCGCTTCGACGAAATGCGTGGCGACAGCTACGGCATCGACCCGGCACTGCTCGGCCCGCCCGCACTCGAAGTACGCCCGGAGCCGGGGGATTTCATCATGTTCAATTCGCGTCGCATGCACTCGGTAACGCCGGGCGTGGCCGATCCGCGCTTGAGCCTTTCGTTTTTTGTCGGCTATCGCGGCAATGCTTCACCCCTGACTTTCTGGAGCTGAAATGACATCGAATTACCTGGGCGAGTTTCTGGCGCTGGCCACCATCCACTTTCTGGCCGTGGTCGCTCCCGGCCCGGACTTCGCCGTGACCATCCGCCAGAGTGTACGTTTCGGCCGCTTGGTCGGCATCTGCACGGCATTGGGCATCGGCGCGGGAATTTCCGTGCACGTGCTGTACACCCTGCTGGGCGTCGGCGCCTTGATGCACACCACGCCCTGGCTGCTGACCGTCGCCAAAGTGGTCGGCGGTGCTTACATCCTTTACCTGGGCGTCAGCCTGATCCGCAGTAAACCCAAGACGGCACTGGAAGGCGAAAAGACCAGCGACGAACCGCTGGTCGAGCAATCGCTGTTCAAGGCGTTTACCACCGGTTTCCTGACCAACGCCACCAACCCCAAGGCCACGCTATTTTTCCTGGCGATCTTCACCACGATCATCAGCGCCAGCACACCGCTGCAAATTCAGGCCCTGTACGGGTTGTGGATGTGCGGGGTGAATGCGTTGTGGTTCGTGATCGTCGCGCTGTTCTTTTCCAGCAGCAAAGTGCGCGTGCTGTTCATGCGCATGGGGCACTGGTTCGAGCGCAGCATGGGGGTGATTCTGATCCTGTTTGCCGGGCGTCTGGTGTTGTCGATGTAAACCACCCACCAAAAAAAGGCTCGCACAGTCGGACTGGCGAGCCTTGTTTAATGAAGTCATTCGTCGGTTTTCTTCGCAGACTGTCAACTCTGACAGTAGCCGGAAAAGCGGATAAGGCATGTAGTTCGATCCACGGGGTACTCCCGCAGCCCCGTGCTGATAGGAACGCCATCATGCCGATTCATGAGCCATCCGTTCATTCTCCAAGCGAATCCGTTCATGCGGATCTGCCAGGCTTCGTGCAAAAACGAATCGAAAGCCACACCATCGGTCGCGTTCAACAGCGCTGGGCGGGTCAGCACTTGTTGCGAGGTATACAGCCCTCACCCGGCGCGCTGCACCTGTCGAGCAACGACTACCTGAGTCTGACTAGCGAACATCATTTGATAGAGGCCCAGGCACAAGCCGTTCTCCAGGCTCGTCATCAATTGCTGATGTCGGCCGTTTTCCTTCATGGTGATACGCCCACGGCCCGACTGGAACAGCGATTGGCCCGATTCATGGGGGCCCGGAACGCTATTCTCTGCCAGTCAGGTTGGGCTGCCAACGTCGGGTTATTGCAGGCAATCGCCAGCGAGGATCATCCGGTCTATCTGGACATGAACGCCCATAAGTCGCTTTGGCAAGGCGCACAGGCTGCGCGGGCGCGTCCGATTCCCTTCATCCATAACGATGCCGAGCATGCAGAACGGCAAATCAAAAAGAATGGGCAAGGGGTGATTGTCGTCGATGCGGTCTACAGCACCAACGGCAGCCTTTGTCCCCTGAAGGACTTTGCCGCTCTTGCCAAGCGCCGTGACTGCGTGCTGCTCGTCGACGAATCCCATTCTCTTGGCACACACGGCCCTGAGGGTGCAGGACTGGTTGCTCAGGAGCATTTATCTGGGAAAGTACACTTCCAGACCGCCAGCCTGGCCAAGGCGTTCGCCGGGCGTGCAGGACTGATCACTTGCCCGGATTCGTTCAAGGATTACTTCGCCACGGAGTCCTACCTCGCCATTTTCAGCTCCAGCCTGCGGGATAATGAATTGAGCTGGTTTGAACGCGCAGCGGACTTTCTGCAACACGCCGATGAACGACGAGACCGACTGCGCGCAGTCTCCCGCCTGGTCCGGACAGCCCTTGCGCAATTGGGCTATGACGTCAGCGCCGGCACGGAACAGATCATTGCATTACAGCCTGGACGAGAACTGCTCACGCTTCGGTTGCGCGATGCCTTACAGGCTCGCGGTATTTTTGGATCGGTTTTCTGCGCGCCGGCCACTGCGCTCAATCGCTCCCTGATGCGTTTCTCAATGAATTCGGAACTCACCGGGAAAGATGTCGAACGACTTGTCGGCGCCTGCGCCGAAATCAGGGATGAGGTCAGGTTGAAGGACTGGAAATGCGCCAGTTCGGCCGGGCGTAGATCACCCATGACAGATCTGGAAAGTGACTGAAAATTTTCCATATTGACTGTCGGTCCCGTCCTAGACACTTCCAGCCGGCCTTTTTCGATTCTGCGCCGCTTTTGCATTTCTGTGCGACGCGTCCCACTTCGGGGGCTCCCCTATCACTCGCTGGTGGTGTTAGTTTGCGAAACCGTCTGACGCATCGATCAGACACATCCTACTCACTGCCTGCAAAGGAATGCCCTTAGCAATGGACTTTTCACTCAAGCAACTGGCCGCCTCGACACTGATTCTGGCCAGCCTTTCGTCCGTCACACTGCCAGCCCACGCCAACCTTACCGAGCAGCAGAGCGCGACCATCCTCAAGACCTTCAACGAGGCAAAGGTCAGTGATTTCAGAGCGTTTCTCGGCGATCTGGCCAAGAACGACCTGAGCAAGACCGACGAACTGCGCCCGGCCATCAGCGCCTTCCTCGACAACAAGACGCTGACCGCCGAACAGCAAAACGAGATCCATCGCCTGCTCGGCCTCTACACCCGCCTGAAGTACGGCAAAGCTGCGCTGGAAACCCTGCGTGAACTGGTGGAAATCCCGACCTTCCGCAAGGACGGTGTCGACCAGCACGACAACCCCGAATTCATCAAGATCGCTGCCAAGATCAAAGCTCTGGCTGAGTCCTTCGGCCTGAACTACCGCAACATCGACAACCGCGTTTACGAAATCTCCCTCGACGGCAGCGGCAAGGACGTCGTCGGCATTCATGCTCACGCCGACGTGGTGCCGGTAACGCCGGAGAACTGGGTGCTGAAGGACGGCACCAAACTTGATCCGTTCAAGGTCACGCTGATCGGAGACCGCATGTACGGCCGCGGCACCGAGGACGACAAGAACGGCATCGTCGTGACGCTCTACGCCATGAAGGTGATCAAGGAAGAGAAGCTGCCACTGGCGCGCAATTTCAAACTGCTGGTGGACACCACCGAAGAAACCACCGGTGACGCGATTCCTTACTACTTCGAACGCAACCCGACGCCGGAGTACAACCTGGCACTGGACGGCGGCTACCCGGTGGTGATTGCCGAGAAAGGCTACGGCACCGTCATGGCCAAGTTCGCCAAGCGCAAAGCCGAGGGCAAAGGCGCGGAAATCACTTCGATGACCGGTGGCCTGGCGACCAACCAGATTCCATCAGTTTCGGTCGTCACCCTGGTGACTGACAAACCTGCCGACCTGGCGGCCAGCCTGCAAAAGGCCGGCGCTGAATACGCCAAGCGCAATGGCGGCGATTTCGAAGTGAACGCCAAGGTCGATGGCAAAGACGTCAAACTCACCGTCACCGGTGTTTCCGCGCATTCGTCCGAGCCTGAATCCGGCGTCAACCCGGTCGCCCGCATGCTCGACTTCATCCACAGCGTGGACGGCAAGATCGCCTTCAAGCACAACCACATCACCGACGCTGCGCACTACGCCGCCGACAACTGGGGCCTGGATTACAAGGGGGGCAAACTGGGCGTCGGTTTCGCCGATGACTTCATGGGCCCGCTGACCACCTCCCTGACCTACGTCGGCATGGACGACAAAACCTTCAAACTCGCGGTCAACCTGCGCGTGCCGAAGGGCAAGTCGCCGGAAGTGCTCAAGAGCGAAATCGCCGACAAACTGGCAGCCTGGAGCAAGAAAAACCATGTCGCGGTGAACTTCGACTATTCGATCGCCGAACCGATGTACCGCAACCCTGAAGGCGAATGGGTCAAGGCGCTGCTGGCCGTGGCCACCGAGAATCTGGGCATGAAACACGAATTCGGCACCTCGGCCGGCGCCACCTCGGTGCATGAACTGCCGAACGGCGTGCAATTCGGCCTGGCACGACCGGAGGTCAAGTACACCGGTCACACCGACGGCGAGTTCAAGACCGTTGACCAGTTCCTGCTGGACCTGCAGATCGTCACCGAAATGATGGGACGCATCGGGCAATTGCCGAAGCTCTGATCGCGTATCGGGCCTGCCACATTGGCGGGCCCACAAAAAAAGGACCTCGCGGTCCTTTTTTATTGCGCGACAAAAAACGCACAAACAAAAACGCCGCTCATCACTGAGCGGCGTTTTTGTTGAATATGGAGCGGGAAACGAGACTCGAACTCGCGACCCCGACCTTGGCAAGGTCGTGCTCTACCAACTGAGCTATTCCCGCAATGGCGTCCCCTAGGGGACTCGAACCCCTGTTACCGCCGTGAAAGGGCGGTGTCCTAGGCCACTAGACGAAGGGGACAGGCTACAACTTTCACTAATAAAAACGCCGCTCTTTGCAAAGCGGCGCTTTTTGAATTTGGAGCGGGAAACGAGACTCGAACTCGCGACCCCGACCTTGGCAAGGTCGTGCTCTACCAACTGAGCTATTCCCGCAAATGGCGTCCCCTAGGGGACTCGAACCCCTGTTACCGCCGTGAAAGGGCGGTGTCCTAGGCCACTAGACGAAGGGGACACGCTACCCGGAACACATGGTGTGTGTTTCGGTGTCCAGATCCGTCTCCGAAGATTGGGTTCTGGTTTCACTCAGCACCGCCCGAAAGCGTTGCTGTTTAAAATTGGAGCGGGAAACGAGACTCGAACTCGCGACCCCGACCTTGGCAAGGTCGTGCTCTACCAACTGAGCTATTCCCGCATTGGCGTCCCCTAGGGGACTCGAACCCCTGTTACCGCCGTGAAAGGGCGGTGTCCTAGGCCACTAGACGAAGGGGACACACTACAACATTCACTCCCTGCCGCGTTTCGCTGTGTGCTTTACGCTGCAAGTGGCGCGCATTCTATGGATGGATTGAAAGGTCGTCAACCCCCAGATATAAATTTATTTAAATCAATGACTTCGACCTGCTTTACCAGCCGTTTCAGGCTTTTGCGTCGCCCGACGATTGACGCCTATATTCCGACACTCGCCAAGGCGTTATAGTCCACGGCACAGGTGATGGCAATCTGCACCCCAAGGGCCAGCATTTATATAAGCCGGTTCCTGGCCGATACAGATTCAGCTTCGCCGATCCAAACCCGTCGAGCGGCGCTAGGCTCCTCTATGCCAAGCCACTACACTCGCACGCGAACCCTATAAAGAGGTCTTACCGGTGACACCACTCATGATCACCCTGCTAGTCATAGCCGGGATCGCAATCTTGATCGCCATTGGCTACATGAACCATGTGGTGGAAAACACCAAACTGGAGAAGGCCCGCACCAAGGTCGAACTCAACGACCGCCTGCGCCGTTGCGGCGAACTGACCGAAACCTTCCCCGGCCAGTTCATGACCCCGGCCCTCAAGCTGCTGCTGACCCGCCTTGAGCTGAACGTCTGCCAGCGCCTGCTGAACCTGGAAAAGACCAGCGCCACCACCAAGGCCCGCATCACCGAACTGAGCGCCCTCGTCGCCCAGGGCGAATCGATCCCGGTCAACAACCCACCGGCCCCGATCCAGACCGAAGCCAAGGCCAAAGACGTCCGCTTCCTCCTCGAAGCCCTCCACGGCCAGATCACCCGCGCCGCCCAGGACGGCTTCCTGCCACCGAACGAAGCCAAACACTGGATCCGCGAAGTACGCCACATACTCGTACTCCTGCACATCGAGTTCTTCAACAACCTAGGCCAACATGCCCTCCAGCAAAACCAACCCGGCCAGGCCCGCCTCGCCTTCGAACGCGGCGTGCAATACCTGCGCAAACAGCAGGACCCGCAAATCTACGCCGAACAACTCCAATACCTGGAAAAACTCCTGGCCCGCGCCAACGCCCAGGTCATGGACAAAATCGCCCCGGTCGAAGGCGAAGAAAACCAACTGACTGCCGGCCTCAAAGATGTCGAGGCTGATGCGGACTGGAAGAAGAAAGTGATTTACGACTGAGTGCAGTCAAAAAGAGAAGCCACCGAGAGGTGGCTTTTTTATTGCCCGCGAGAAAGATCAAAAATCAAAAGCGCCCTCACCCTAGCCCTCTCCCGGAGGGAGAGGGAACTGACCGAGGTGACTGGGGGAGGTACGCCGACGTGAAATACCGAGTCGCACTCGGGTTTTGAAACGTATGCAACTCAACTCACACTGCTGCACCTGCTGCACCTGCTGCACCCTGCACCCTGCACCTTCTGCACCTTCTGCACCTTCTGCATTTTCCTCTGCTTCTTCTACTCTTGCTTCTGCTTTGGCTTTGGCTTCCCACCACTCAACACAATGAGCGTTAGCTCGAGTACCGCTTTTGACGTGCCGGCCCCATCGGAAGGCTGAGTGGAGGGATTTATCCGGGGGTGGGAGCGCAGCGACCGTGCGGCGAAGCCGCATGCATCGAGAGGAGGTGCAGCGAAGCAAACCGGAGGCGATGCCCCCGGATGAATCCCGGAACGAAGGAACCCCGAGCCCCAGCGAGGGGCCGAACGCCGGGGCCCAGACCTTTGGTTCCTTTGGGGCGTTTGCCAAAGGGACTCGCCGTAAGGGCGAAACCGCCAGCCGCAGCACCCGCAGAAACGGATATGAACGCAATAAAACGGGAACCTGGTCGGCCCAAAGGCCGCCAAGTCCAAATCAAAGCCGAAAATGCCCCACCATCCCCTTGAGCTCACTCCCCAACTGCGCCAGCTCAACACTCGAAGCCGCATTCCCCCGCATGGCAATCGAAGACTGATCCGCACTCGCCCGAATACTCGTCACACTGCGATTGATCTCCTCCGCCACCGAACTCTGCTCCTCGGCCGCCGCCGCAATCTGCTGATTCATCTGCTGAATCAACGAAACCGCCGCCGCAATACTCCCCAACGCACTCTCGGTCTGCAACGCATCACTCACCGCCAGCTTCACCAGCTCACCACTGCTCTGAATCTGCTGCACCGACGAATGCGCCGCCGAACGCAGGGCACTGACCAACCGCTCGATCTCCTCGGTCGACTGCTGCGTGCGCCGGGCCAGCGCCCGCACCTCATCGGCGACCACCGCAAAGCCCCTGCCCTGCTCGCCCGCCCGCGCCGCTTCGATCGCCGCGTTGAGCGCCAGCAGGTTGGTCTGCTCGGCGACACTCTTGATCACCCCCAGCACCGTGCCGATGTTCTGGATTTCCGCACTGAGGCTTTCGATGCTCGAACTGGCCGATGTCGCCGAATCCGCCAGTTGCTCGATCCGCGCCATGCTCTGACGCACCACCTGCTGGCCGCTTTCGACCTTGCCATCGGCGGTCTGCGCCGCGAGCGCCGCCTCTTCGGCATTACGCGCCACATCGTGCACGGTGGCGGTCATCTGGTTCATGGCCGTGGCGACTTGTTCGGTTTCCTCTTTCTGGCTGCTGACCTCAAGGTTGGTCTGTTCGGTCACAGCCGACAGCGATTGCGCCGAACTGGCCAATTGTTCGATCCCCGCCTGCAACCCGCTGACAATCGTGCTCAAACCCGCGCCCATCTGCTGCATGGCCAGCATCAACTGACCAATTTCGTCCCGCCGGGAGACCTCGATCGTTGCGCTCAAATCGCCGGCCGCAATCTGTTGCGCCACATGGATCACGCTGCGCAACGGCGCCACAATCAGTCGGGTGATCACCCACGCCGCAATCAGCCCGACCAGCAACGCCAGCGCCGACGAGCCAATGATCAGCACCGAATTCTTTTTCAGTTCGCCCTGCATGGCGCCGTCTTGCGCGACATACGCCTGATCGACCCGCGCCACGACTTCGTCGGCACGCTGATGCAACTGCTGATAGACAGTCTTTTCCTGGGCCAGCAACCCGGTGTACTCGGCAAGCTTGTCGCTGAAACCGGCAATGTGCCCGGAGACCTCACTGAGCACCGTCAGGTAACCCTCGTCCTTGACCGTAGACTTGAGCTGCTCAGCCTGGGCCTGGGCTTGCGCAGCCTGCTCGATATTGCCCTGACCGGCGCTGTCGTCACCCTTGCGACTCTGATCCAGACGCACCCGGGCTTCGTTCATTGCCTGCAACATCAAGCGTGAGACCTGGCTGACCTGGCCGGCCTGCTCGATGAATTGCGCCCCGTCCTTGCCCTCGCTGTCTTTCAGGGTGTACGCGCCGTCGTCGGCCAGACCGGCCTGCAACACGTCGAGATTGTTGGCGACGCTGGACACCGACCAACTGGCCATTTCCAGCGCCAGGTCCTTAGCCTGGGACAACGAGACGAACTCATCGAACGCCTTGCGGTAAGCGCCCAATGACTGTTGGACGTCGTTCATGACCGACTCATTGCCCGGCGACAAAATCTTGAGTTGGTCGGCCATGGCGATCAGACCGTCGACACCCTCATGCAAGGCATCGACGGTTTTCGGGTTGCCGTGCAAGGCGTAGTCCTGCTCCAGCAGCCGCACCTTGAGCAAACCACTGTTGAGCGACGACATCTGCTTGAGGCCGTCGAAGCGCTGACTGATGGTTTGCAGGGACCAGACGCCAATGGCTGCCACCAGTGCAGTCAGCAGCAACACCAGCACAAACCCGATACCCAGTTTTTTTGCCATACCGAGGTTGGCAAAACGTCCTTGCACGGCCGAAATCATTGCGCGTAGTCCCCTGCCATAGTCTGTTGTCGAAGATTCGCAACGGCCTTGAACCAGCACAAGTCTCTGGCGTCGGAATAATGGCAAAAAGCTACGCACGCGTCGTTTTCAGAACGCTTGAGGTCGATCCACGGTGGTGCTGCGAAAAAACTGTCGTGCCCGGGGATCACAGGCGTAAGCCACGTTGATGCGCTGCCAGTCGCAGGCTTCGCCACTGGGGCTGAACGACGTTGCACAAGACAGCTGCACCCCGCAGCGCGAGGCATGCCTGCGCAAGTGCGCCTCATCGGCCAGCGGCGCGCGCGCCCAGATGAACAGGCCGCCCGTGGGCTTGCCGAACACTTCCCAGTCGGCATCCTCCAGGGCCTGCAAGGCCGCCGCACGATCGGTATTGAGACGCTGGCGCTGGCGCTGCACCAGTTTGCGATAGGCGCCACTGGCCAGCATTCCGGCCAGCACCGCCTCGCAAAACCTCGAGGTGCCCATGCAACTGATCATCTTGACCCGCGCCATCCGCTCGATCAGTTCGCCGTCGGCCAACACGAATCCCACCCGCAGCGAGCTGCTCAGGGTCTTGGAAAAACTGCCGACATAAATCACCCGCCCCTCGTCATCCAGCGCTGCCAGTCGAGTGCCGCTGCCGTTATGCAGGTCAGCGTAGACATCATCTTCGATCAGCCGCAGATCGTAGGCCCTGCTCAACTCCAGGATCCGTCGCGCGACGGCCGGCAGCAGGCAGCTGCCCGTGGGATTGTGGTGGTGACTGTTGATGAACAACGCTGTGGGCCGAAACTGCTGCAGCAACGCTTCGAGCGCCTCGAGATCCGGCCCGCCCGGCGTGCGGCGTACCTCCAGCATGCGCACGCCGTGCAAACGCAGGAGATCGAACAGCGGCGCATAACCGGGGGTTTCGACCACCACGCAATCACCGGCCTTGAACAGGGTACGCACGATCAGGTCCAGTCCGTGGCTGGCGCCGGCGGTGGTCATTACCTGTTCTTCAACGGCCTTGATACTCAGCAATCCCAGGCGCTTGACGATCTGTTCGCGCAACGCCGGCAGCCCCATGGGCGTGCTGTAGTTGAACAGACTGGCCATGTCGGCGCGCGTCACCTCGCGGATCGCATAGCCGAGATCATCTGGCTCGCGCCAACTCTCCGGCAGGACGCCACTTCCCAGCGTCAAACCGCCGCGCCATCGGGCGGCGGGATCACTCCCGCTGCGCTCCCCCTCACACCCGGAGCCATCGATCGCCTTGCAGCACCCGGGCAACGAAGCCGCCACCATGAATCCCGAGCCCTGACGCGAGGCCAGTACCCCTTGCGCCACCAGGCGCTCGCAAGCCTCCATGACGCAGGACTGGCTGAGCAGATTGCACCGCGCAATCTCTCGCACGGAGGGCAGACGCGTCGTCGGCGGCACCTGCCCCTGCATGATCCACTCGGTCAACCCGTCAACAATCTGCTGTACGACCGGCACCATTGCCAGTCGGTCAATTCTCAATTCCATGAGCACGCAAACTCCTGTCCGTTTTGCTGGCGGCAGTAAATCACAGCCACGCCCTTGAGGCTGTGCGACAAAACCGCCAAAAGCCTCCGTTCTCACCATTTGAAACACATTGTTTAGCGGATTCACGGAACCGCTCCCGAGGCGAAAAAAACCCGCCGATGGGCGGGTCCTTTTTTGTATCAGTCGACGCTTCCTTAGAAGGCGGTCACGCCGCCATCCACTGCCAGCGAATGGCCAGTGGTGAAGGCCGCACCATCGCTGCACAGGTACAGCACGGCGCTGGCAATCTCCTCGACCTTGCCGATGCGACCGACCGGGTGCATGGCGTTGGCGAATTCGCCTTTCTTCGGGTCGGCCTCATAAGCACGGCGGAACATGTCGGTGTCGATCACCGCCGGGCATACGGCGTTGACGCGGATTTTCTTCTTGGCGTATTCGATCGCGGCCGACTTGGTCAGGCCGATCACCGCATGCTTGGAGGCGGCGTAGATGCTCATCTTCGGCGCAGCGCCCAATCCAGCCACCGACGCAGTGTTGACGATCGCCCCGCCGCCCTGAGCCAGCAGCAACGGCAACTGATACTTCATGCACAGCCAGACGCCCTTGACGTTGACACCCATGATCGCGTCGAACTCGTCCATCGAGCCTTCGGCCAGTTTGCCCTTCTCGATCTCGATCCCGGCGTTGTTGAAGGCATAGTCGAGACGGCCGTAGGTATTGATCACCTCGTCCATCAGATTTTTCACTTCGCTTTCGACGGTCACGTTGCAGCGCACGAAGGTCGCTTCGCCACCGGCTGTACGAATCAGCGCCACGGTGCCCTCGCCCCCGGCCGCATCCAGATCGGCCACCACCACTTTCAGACCTTCGGCGGCGAATGCCTGGGCCGTCGCGCGGCCGATGCCGTTGGCCGCGCCGGTGACGACGGCTACCTGACCGGAAAACGTCATGCTCATTGTTATGTCCTCGAATGCGGGGGGATTGATGAAGGCAGCATAGCCACAGGGGCCTGAGTGACGTCAGCACTATCAAAAGGCCGGTTAGGCTTGCATGAATCGCAGTGATGAAACCCCGCCGGGGACTATCACCGTACTGGATCAGCCTGCATTCGCCCCGTGAGCCAACCTTGCGGCATCGCCCATGAAGGTCTATCAACAAGGCTTCATTCAATTCGAGTGCCTGTCATGACCAACCAGAACAATCGCCAGTTCCTGCTCGCCAAACGCCCGGTGGGCGCCGCCACCCGCGAGACCTTCACCTATCAGGAAGTACCGGTCGGCGAGCCGGCGGCGGGGCAGATTCTGGTCAAGAACGAATACCTGTCCCTCGACCCGGCCATGCGCGGCTGGATGAACGAAGGCAAATCCTACATCCCGCCGGTGGGTCTGGGCGAAGTCATGCGCGCGCTGGGCGTAGGCAAAGTCGTCGCGTCAAACAATCCGGGGTTTGCCGTCGGCGACTACGTCAACGGTGCCATTGGCGTGCAGGATTATTTCCTCGGCGAGCCAAGAGGTTTCTACAAGGTCGATCCGAAACTGGCACCGCTGCCG
The DNA here is from genome assembly GCF_002112885.1 of Pseudomonas sp. B37(2017). Taxonomy (NCBI): domain Bacteria; kingdom Pseudomonadati; phylum Pseudomonadota; class Gammaproteobacteria; order Pseudomonadales; family Pseudomonadaceae; genus Pseudomonas; species Pseudomonas sp. B37(2017). The sequence continues at coordinate 317,990 of NZ_NEIX01000005.1, forward strand.
GTTTATTTGTCTGCACTGGGCATGACCGGTATGACCGCCTACTTCGCCCTGCTCGATGTCGGCGCACCGAAGGCCGGCGACACCGTGGTGTTGTCCGGCGCTGCGGGCGCGGTGGGCAGCATCGCCGGGCAGATCGCCAAGATCAAAGGCTGCCGGGTGATCGGCATCGCCGGTGGCGCGGACAAGTGCAAGTTCCTGATCGATGAACTGGGCTTCGACGGCGCCATCGACTACAAGAGCGAAGACGTGCTCGCCGGCCTCAAGCGCGAGTGCCCGAAAGGCGTGGATGTGTATTTCGACAACGTCGGCGGCGACATCCTCGACGCGGTGCTGAGCCGCCTGAACTTCAAGGCGCGTGTGGTGATCTGCGGCGCGATCAGCCAGTACAACAACAAGGAAGCGGTCAAAGGCCCGGCCAACTACCTGTCGTTGCTGGTCAACCGCGCGCGGATGGAAGGTTTCGTGGTGATGGATTACGCCGCGCAGTACGCCAGTGCCGCCCAGGAAATGGCCGGCTGGATGGCCAAAGGTCAGCTCAAGAGCAAGGAAGACATCGTCGAAGGCCTGGAAACCTTTCCGGAAACCCTGGGCAAACTGTTCAGCGGCGAGAACTTCGGCAAGCTGGTGTTGAAGGTCTGAAAACAAAGAAGGGAGCCATCGGGCTCCCTTCTTTGATGCTTCAGCTGTTCGCTCAGGCCAGTTCGGCAACCACCGAGGCCAGTGCCTTGGCCGGATCCGCCGCCTGGCTGATCGGACGGCCGATCACCAGATAGTCGGAACCGGCATCCAGCGCCTGACGCGGGGTCAGGATGCGACGCTGGTCGTCCTGGGCGCTGCCCGCCGGACGAATCCCCGGGGTCACCAGTTGCAGCGACGGATGCGCGGTTTTCAGCGCAGTGGCTTCCAGCGCCGAGCACACCAGACCGTCCATCCCGGCCTTCTCGGCCAGTGCCGCCAGACGCAGCACCTGCTCCTGCGGCTCGATGTCCAGACCGATACCCGCCAGATCCTCACGCTCCATGCTGGTGAGCACGGTCACGCCGATCAGCAACGGCTGCGGGCCGCTGCGCTTGTCCAGCTCTTCACGGCAGGCCGCCATCATGCGCAGGCCGCCGGAGCAGTGAACGTTGACCATCCACACGCCCATCTCGGCAGCGGCCTTGACCGCCATCGCCGTGGTGTTGGGAATGTCGTGGAATTTAAGGTCCAGGAATACTTCAAAACCCTTGTCACGCAGGGTGCCGACGATTTCCGCGGCGCAACTGGTGAACAGTTCCTTGCCCACTTTGACCCGGCACAGTTTCGGGTCCAACTGGTCGGCCAGCTTCAGTGCGGCGTCACGGGTAGGGAAATCCAGGGCGACGATGATAGGAGTCTGGCAGGCGGACATGGATGGGCTCTCAGGCAAGTCGAAATCGGCGCGCATTGTAGCGGAACCGGCGGCGGCGCGGCACCCGATGATCGGTAAATCGTCGCGCCAACCGTGATCAGCATAGCCTTGCAGGGTATTGTGTCGAACCCGATACACAACCGACACGCCGGCAACATGCGCCCGCGCTAGCCTCGCCAGCCGCAACAAGTCCTTACAGCAGCCCTTCCCGCCTCACGGCCGGACGCCTATGCTGAAACCACAACCTCGCAGCCTATCTTTGTGGTTGGCGGCCTACTGGCAGATGAACAGCCTCATGCACAACTCCCAAGCTTCCGTGAACGACGAGCAGAAAGACGACAAGCGCTGGAGCATCCGTGCCCTGATCGTCGACGATGACGTGCCGATCCGCGAACTGATGATCGACTACCTGGCCCGCTTCAACATTCACGCCAGCGGCGTCACCGACGGCGCGGCCATGCGCCAGGCGATGCAGGCCGAACATTTCGACGTGGTGGTGCTCGACCTGATGCTGCCCGGCGAAGACGGTCTGTCGCTGTGCCGCTGGCTGCGCGCTGAATCGGACATCCCGATCCTGATGCTCACCGCCCGCTGCGAACCCACCGACCGGATCATCGGCCTGGAACTGGGCGCCGATGACTACATGGCCAAACCGTTCGAACCTCGGGAGCTGGTGGCGCGGATCCAGACAATTCTGCGCCGGGTGCGCGACGATCGCACCGAACAGCGTGCGAACATTCGCTTCGACAACTGGCGCCTGAACAGCGTCCTGCGCCAGTTGATCGCCGACGATGGTCTGGTGGTGCCGCTGTCCAACGCCGAATTCCGCCTGCTCTGGGTGTTCATCGAACGTCCGCGCCGGGTGCTCAGCCGCGAACAGTTGCTGGACGCCGCCCGTGGCCGCTCGATCGAAGCCTTCGACCGCAGCATCGACCTGCTGGTCTCGCGCCTGCGGCAAAAACTCGGCGACGATCCGAAAGCCCCGCAGTTGATCAAAACCGTACGCGGTGAAGGCTACCTGTTCGACGCGCGAGACATCGGCTGATGCGGGCGCGCTTCGACACGCTGTTCGGCCGTCTGTTCGGCGTGCTGTTGGTGGCGATCGTCCTGGCGCACTTGCTGGCCTTTGCATGGTTCCGCCTCTACGGTCCGCCGCCACCACCTCCGCCGCCGGAGTTCTCGGAAACCATCGACGGCAAACAGCCGCCGCAGGATCCACGCTACCCGCCCCGTCCGCCGCGCCCCTGGTTCGGCGGACCGATCGTGCCGCTGACCTTCCAGTTCATCTCGCTGATCATCGCCGCCTGGTACGGCGCCAAGCTGCTGACCCGGCCGATCCAGCGCCTGAGCGATGCAGCCGAGCGCCTGAGCGAAGACCTCGACAGCCCGCCGCTGGACGAAACCGGCCCCCGGGAAGCCCGGCAGGCCGCACACACGTTCAACCTGATGCAACACCGCATCCGCGAACAGGTGCAGCAACGGGCGCGGATGCTCGGCGCCGTCTCCCACGACCTGCGCACCCCGCTGTCGCGGCTGAAACTGCGCCTGGAAAACATCAACGACGACAAGCTGCAAGGCCAGATGCGCCAGGATCTGGACGACATGATCGGCATGCTCGACGCCACCCTCACCTACCTGCACGAACAGCGCACCAGCGAAGCCTTGCAATTGATGGACGTGCAGGCATTGGTCGAATCACTGTGCGAAAACGCCCAGGATCAAGGTGCCGACGTGCAGGTCAGCGGCCACTGCGCCCCCTTGCAGGTACAACCAATGGCGCTGCGCTCGTGCATCAACAACCTGATGGACAACGCCCTGCGCTACGCCGGCCAAGCGCACATCGAACTGCAAGACCAGCGCGAACAACTGTTGATCCGCGTCATCGACCACGGCCCGGGCATCGCGGCAGACAAGCGTGAAACCGTATTCGAACCGTTCTTCCGCCTCGAAGGCTCACGCAACCGCAACTCCGGCGGCGTCGGCCTGGGCATGACCATCGCCCGGGAAGCCGCGCAACGCCAGGGCGGACAACTGACCCTGACAGAAACACCCGGCGGCGGCCTGACTGCCGTAATCCAACTGCCCCGCCACTGATCCCGACTGTGTACCGACCGGTACAAACCCCACATACCCACGACACCTTGCGACTGGAGGCTGCATAAGCCGGTACACCCACCGGTTTTCCAGTCCAAGGAGTGAGCCCGATGATCGGTAGCGTCAGCAACTACACGAGCTATACCAGCACCAGCAGCACCTCCACCCAGAACGCCCGCAGCCAGCAACTGCAAAAGGAACTGTTCGCCAAACTCGACAGCAATGGCGACGGCGCGGTGGATCAGGACGAACTGGGCAGCGCCCTGTCGCAAAAGTCCAACGACGGCCTGCTGGTCAGCCTGAGCAAACAATTCGGCGATCTGGACAGCGATTCCAGCGGCAGCCTCAGCGCCGAAGAAATGACCGCCATGGCGCCTCCGCCGCCACCGCCCCACGACCAAGCGCCGAACACCGAACTGGCCGATGCCCTGATCAGCGCCCTCGACGCCGACGGCGACGGCGCCATCAGCAGCGACGAACTGAGCAACGGCCTGACCAGCGCCGGCAGCACCGCCGACAGCAGCAAAATCTTCTCGGCCCTGGACAAAAACGAAGACGGCGTCGTCAGCCAGGACGAACTCGCCGCCAGCCTCACCCCACCGCCACCCCCACCACCGCAAGCCTCCAGCGACGAACTCTTCAGCCAACTCGATGCAGACGGCGACGGCACTGTTACCGCCACCGAACTGAACAGCGCGCTGCAGACCAGCGACAGCACCTCCTCAAACAACACCGACACCGCCACCGCACTGCTCAAAGTGCTGGACAGCGACAGCAGCGGAGGCGTCAGCAGCGACGAACTGAAAGCTGCACTGCATGCAGGTCGCGAACGCCCGGATGACGAACAGACTGCCAGCAATACTCAAACCACCACCGAAGCGCTGAACCGCATGATTGCCAATCTGAGCAAGCAGTACTCGCTCGAAAGCACTGCGTCGGTGGGCAAGTATTTGAATGTGGCGACTTGAGATTGGGTGAAGAGGATCGCTTTCGGGTCAAGACTTGAGGGGCGATTAACTCTGGCTGGGTGAGTGGTTTGCTTTGGCTCTGCGGTGTGTCATCAAAGCGGCCCTCACCCTAGCCCTCTCCCAGAGGGAGAGGGAACCGACCGAGGTGTTTGGGAGAGATCCGCCGACGTGAGATACCGAGGTGAACTCGGGTTTTGAAGCACATAAGTCCACTCATACCTACGCGCCAACACCAACACCAACACCAAAACCAACATCGGCATCGGCATCGGCATCGGCATCGGCATCAGCATCGGCGGCAGCGTCCACTTCCGCACCAGCACCAGCACCAGCACCAGCTTCCACATAAACTTCTGCTTTCGCTTTTGCTTTGGCTTCCCACCACTCAACACAATGAGCGTTAGCTCGAGTACCGCTCTTGACGTGTCGGCCCCATCGGAAGGCTGAGTGGAGGGATTTATCCGGGGGTGGGAGCGCAGCGACCGTGCGGCGCAGCCGCATGCATCGAGAGGAGGTGCAGCGAAGCAAACCGTAGGCGATGCCCCCGGATGAATCCCAGAACGAAGGAACACCGAGCCACAGCGAGGCGCCGAACGCAGGGGCCCAGACCTTTGGTTCCTTTGGGGCGTTTGCCAAAGGGACTCGCCGTAAGGGCGAAACCATAAGCCGCCGTTACCGAAGAAACGGATATGTACACAGTCAACCCAAAACCTGGTCGGCCCAAAGGCCGCCAAGTCCAAAGCCTCAAACCCGAGCCTGACTCTTACTCCAATCCGTCAACAAACTATAAGCAACAGCCAAAAGCGTAGGCCCAATAAACAACCCGATAAACCCAAACGCAATCAACCCGCCAAACACCCCAAGCAACACAATCACCAACGGCAGATTCCCGCCCCGGCTGATCAGATACGGCTTGAGCACGTTATCCACGCCACTGATGATGAACGTCCCCCAGATCCCGAGAAACACCGCCATCCCGTACTCACCCTTCCAGGCCAGCCAAGCCGTGGCCGGAATCCACACCAGCGGCGGCCCCATCGGAATCAGACTGAGCAAAAACGTCACAATCCCCAGCACCAGCGCACCCGGCACCCCGGCAATCAGGAACCCGATCAGCGCCAGCACCGCTTGCGCTGCCGCCGTACCGATCACCCCATTGACCACCCGCTGCACCGTACCGGCCACCAGATCGATGTAATACCCGGCCCGATCACCGATCAAGCGCTCCAGCAGACTGTGCACGAACGCCGCCAATCGCGGCCCGTCACGGTAGAAAAAGAACACAAAGACAATGCTCAGGGTCAGCTCGAGAATCCCGCTGCCGATCTGCGCACTGCGCGCCAGCAACCAGTTGCCGACCTGCCCCAGATAAGGTTTGACCGTCACCATCAGGGCCGCGCCCTGCTGATCGATGCTGTTCCAGATCCCCACCAGCCGTTCGCCCACCAACGGCACGCCGCCCAGCCAGCTCGGTGCCTCGGGCAGCCCGTCGACCTGCACATCCTTGATAAACGCCGTAGCGTCACGCACGTGATCGGCCAGGTTAAAGCCGAGCCACACCAGCGGCCCCGCTACCAGCAACATCCAGCCCATGGTCAGAACCAGGGCCGCCAGGGATTCCCGGCCATTGAGCCAGCGGGTCAGCAAGCGCATCAGCGGCCAACTGGCGAACGCCAGCACCGCGCCCCAGAACAGCGCCGACCAGAACGGCGCCATCACCCAGAAACTGGCACCAAACAGCACCAGCAACAGGATCTGCACCAGCAGACGATCATTATTGGGCATGTGAAATCTCGAAAAAAATCAGTCAGGCAAAGAGTAGGCGAACACGTCGAGCGTGTCCGCCAAAGACACCTTATCGCAACAGATCGATGCGCAGACCTTCGCCATCAACACTGCCGGTTTCCATTCGCGCGGCGCGCACGCCCTGCCCGATCAGCGCTTGCCGCCAGGCCTCGGCTTTCGGCCCGGACACCGTCACCCGCAAGGTGGTGTCGAGGTTCAGACCCCGGGACAACAAGCGCAGCCAGGTGTCATCCGGATCGCCGGCCAGCTTTGGAAAGTCCAGCTCACCGGTGCTTTTGAGTTCCCGCAGCAGCGTGGCCGAGGTCGGCAGCAGGTCACCGAGCGGTGCCAGCGCCTCGAACTGTTCGACATGCAGATAGGCTTTGCGATTGCCCCGGGTGATGCTGTACAGCGCCACCAGCGTGTTGTCGCGCGGAGCCGCGAGCCTCAGCAGCAGATAGGCCTGCTGCTCGTCGGCACCGTACAGCTTGGCGTTGCCGAATACCTCATTGGCCCACAGGCTGCTCTCGCCGCAATCCCGGGCCTGGCACCAGAACAACAGCTGCGCATCCTGCTTTTGCAGGGCTTCGCGAGCGAGAGTGAAGGCTTCGGTGGCGGAATGTTCCGGCGGCAATTCGTAGGTCACCGAGGTGGTTTGCCCCCGGGCGCTGACCTGGCCGTCGAAACGCAACTGGCCGCTGATCTTGCGGATCGAGCCGAGCGGGTAGATCCGCTCCAGCTCCACGGCGGGGCGATAGTCGACGATCTGCGCATCGGCCACACGCGGCACGATCGGCAGGTCCTGACTGCCCGGCAGGTCGGCAGCGAATAGAAAGGGACTGAAACAGCACAGCGCCAGCAGACTGATAGATCGCATGGACAGGCTCATCGCAGGGGCATGGCCTGGGTGCCTTGAGGGCAGTTCGAAGTCGCAGCGGTGTAGAAATCCATCTTGGTTGTCTCCCATTTCAACCTGCCCAGCCTCGACAGTTGCCGGGAGCAAGTCAAGGAATGGCGAAGAACCGATTGAAACAGTCTGCGACAAGGTCGGCCCCGGCTTCATCGTTCAGGTGCAGATGATGCCCGCCCGGCAGCTGTTCCCGGTCAAAGGGTAGACGTTCCAGCAGCTCCGGATGTTTGGCCAGCATGCCGTCGGCAGCGACCACCAACTGCGCGGGACAGGCAATGCGCTGCACGAACGCCATCGCCTGCTCCTGGGTCAGACGCAGCGGCGACGGCAACGTCAGACGATTGTCGGTGCGCCAGGTGTAACCCCCGGGCACCGGCATCAACCCACGCTGGGCCAGCAGTTCAGCCGCTTCGCGACTGACCGCCACCAGCCCTTTCATCCGCGCCTCGATGGCCCGGTCGAGGGTGTTGTAGACCGGTTTGCGCTTTTCCCGAAGATCGAGTTGCGCCTGTAAGGCCATGCCCATGCGCTCGGCGGCGTTTTCGCCTTTGTCGGTAGGAGGAATCACCCCGTCGATCAACGCCAGATGGGTGATGCGCTCGGGCAACGACCCCGCGAGCACCAGTGACACGATCGCGCCCATGGAATGCCCGAGCAGGCCGAAACGTTTCCAGCCCAATTGCTCGGCGACCTGCAGCACGTCATGGGCGTAATCCCACAATGCATAACCGGCGCCGTTCGGCCGGTGCCCGGAATGCCCGTGACCGGCCATATCCAGCGCGACGATGCGCAGGCCTTTGAGCTTCGGCGCCAGGCGCGCGAAGCTGTTGGCGTTGTCCAGCCAGCCGTGCAGGGCGATCACCGGCAACCCGTCTTCCGGGCCGAACAGGTGCGCGGCCAGTTCGATATGCGGCAGGCTCAGGCGCACTTCTTCGACGCCGGGGTTCATGCGCAATCCTTGTCTTGCCGGCGCTCCCAGCGATCGAACAGGCTTTTCAGTAATTGCGCGGTGTCTTGTGGGCGCTCAAGCGGAAACATGTGCCCGCCAGGCACGGTCAGCGACTCGCCCTGAGGCAGGCGCCCGACGAAGCGGGTGTGGTGGTTCATTACCACGCGACTCTTGTGCCCGCGCACCACCGCCAGCGGCACTTTCAATTGCCGGGTATGCGCAGGACTGGTGTGCGGCACGCCGCGATAGATGCTGATCTCGGTCGCAGGATCGAAGCGCAGGCGCAGCTTGTCGCCGACCTTGTGCAGACCGTGTTGCAGGTAGGCATCGAAACATTCCGGATCAAAGCTGCGGAACAACGTCTTGCCGGCAAAATAACCACGGGCACTGTCCAGATCGGCAAACTCTTCGCGCCGCCCCAGCGTGCGACCGGCCGGAGTCAGTTTGTCGATGAAACCAAAGCGCTTGGCGGCGCGGATCACCCATTGATCCGTGCGGGTCAGCACCGGCGAATCGAGCATCACCACGCCCCGATACAGTTCAGGGCAACGCAGTGCGGCGTGCAGATGCAACATGCCGCCGAAGGAATGGCCAACGCCCCACACCGGTTCATCTTGTTGTTGAAGATGATGGATGAGTTCGTCGACCAGGTGGTACCAGTTGTCACCCGCCGGGAAACGCGGGTCATGGGCGTGTTGTTCCAGATGCGCGACCCGGTACTCGGGCGCCAGCGCCGCGAACAGTTTGCCGTAGGTGCCCGAAGGGAAACCATTGGCGTGGGCGAAGAAGATCGGTTGCGACATACCGGCAAATCCATGAGCGGAAAACAGGCGTTGATTGTCCGTAAGACCGCGTCCCACAGCAATGACCGTAACTGCCAGGAATGATGACAGTCCGGTCAGGGCTATGACGCTTCGGCCATCAACGCGCCGGCGGTTGTTCTCCCAGCGGCACCACCGCCATGGTCAGGCGCGACACGCAACTGGCCTTGCCTTCATCGCTGGTCAGGCGGATGTCCCAGACGTGGGTTGTGCGACCGATGTGGATCGGTTTGGCCACCGCCGTCACCCGCCCGCTGCGCAGTCCGCGCAAGTGGTTGGCGTTGATTTCCAGGCCGACGCAATAAAACTTGCTGGCATCGATGCACAGATAACTGGCCATCGAGCCGACCGTTTCCGCCAGCACCACCGAGGCGCCGCCGTGCAGCAGGCCATAAGGCTGGTGGGTGCGATGGTCGATGACCATGCTGGCCGTCAGCGATTCCTCGTCGAAGGACTCGAAGCGAATGTCCAGCACTTCGCCGATGGTGTTTTTCTGGATTGCGTTCAACTGCTCGATGTTCGGAGTGGTGCGCCACAAGGTCATCGCAGGCTTCCTTTGTTGTTTTGATCGACGCTCAATCCTGCCACAGCACCGCCTCGCTGCGCTCGCTCCATTCTTCGAAACGTGCCCCGTAGGTGTCTTCGATGATGTTGCGTTTGATCTTCAAGGTCGGCGTGAGAAAACCGTTCTCCACCGCCCAGCTGTCCTTGACCACCACCAGCCGGCGCAGACGCTCGTGCTTGTCGAGTACGGCGTTGACCTCCTCCAGCAATTTTTCCAGGCTCGAATGCAGCGGCGCGCGGGCCTCTTCCCGGCCCACGGCCGACAGCACGCACAACCCCAGCGGCGCACTCAGGCCATCGCCGACCACGCAGACCTGCTCGATCCGCGAATGCACCGCCAACCGATTTTCGATCGGCGCCGGGGCGACGTACTTGCCCTTGCTGGTCTTGAAGATTTCCTTGAGCCGCCCGGTCAGGCGCAAACGCCCTTCGGCGTCTTGCTCGCCCTTGTCGCCGGTGCGCAGGAAACCGTCTTCGGTGAGGGTTTCGGCGGTTTTCTGTGGTTCCTTGAAATAGCCGAGCATGTTCGCCTGGCTGCGCACCTGCACTTCGCCGGACTCATCGATGCGCACTTCCACGTCAGGACATGGCCGGCCGATCCAGCCTTCCTTGTATTGCCCCGGCAGGCAGATGTGCGAATAACCGCAGCTTTCGGTCATGCCGTAGACCTCCAGCACGTCGAGCCCGAGTTTCTGATACCAGCGCAACAGGGTCAGCGGCACCGGCGCCGCACCGGACAGCGCCACGCGCAAGGCATCCAGCCCCAATCCGGCCAACACCTTGTGGCCGATGCGTTTGCCGATAAAGGGCAGACCGAGCAGAAAGTCCAGACGTTTCGCCGGGATCTTGCTGTAGACGCCCATCTGGAACTTGGTCCAGATCCGCGGCACACCGAACATCGCCGTCGGTCGCGCCCGTTTGAGATCGGCAAGGAAAGTATCGAGGCTCTCGGCGAAAAACACCGTCTGCCCGGTATAGATCGACGCCAGCTCGACGAACATCCGTTCGGCCACATGACACAGCGGCAGATACGACAGCAGCCGGTCGTGCTCATTGAGACCGAACAGCTGCGTGCCGCGCGTCGTCGCGAACCCGAGATTGGCGAAGCTGTGCATCACGCCCTTGGGCAGGCCGGTGGTGCCGGAGGTGTAAATGATGGTCGCCAGTTGCTCGGCGGCGGGACGCGGATCGTCCTGGATCGGCGAGCTGCGCTGCACGTCGTCCCAGTTGAAATCGAACGTGCCCGGTGGATGCAGCGGCAGGCTGACCATCGTCAGACCCGCCGGCACGCCTGGCGACATGCCCGGCCAGTCATCGAGCTTGCCGATGAACGCCAGCACGCTTTCCGAGTGGGTCAGCACCTGATTCACCGATTCGGCAGTGAGGTTCGGATAGAGCGGCACCGAGACATGCCCGGCCATCCAGATCGCCAGATCGGCGATGATCCAGTGCGCGCAGTTTTTCGAGATCAGGGCGATGTGGCTGCCTTGCGGCAATTCCCGGGAGCGCAACCAGTGCGCGGCGCAGCGGGCCTGATGGCCGACGTCGGCCCAGGTCAGTGTCTCGACCTGCCCGCCGCCGATCGGCTGCACCAGAAAACGCTGACGCGGGTGCCGGGCCTCGCGTTCGTAAAACACGTCCAGCGGCAAACGGAAGGCGGAAGACATTCGACTCGCTCCTGTTTTTTGGTCTGGAGCAAGCGTAGTCAACCAAGCAAGTGCTTGGTTGACTATTTCGTACAAAAAATTTCAGGGATGTTTAAGGCTGTTGAGCGTCATCGAGCCGATCAGCAATTCGCTGTGTTCAAGCTCGGCGAGCCCGGCGGTGCTGACCTTTTCCGGTGGGTAGCCCGCGCCGTGTTGCAGGTAGCTGAGCAGATTGCCCACCAGCGGATTGTGGCTGACCAGCAGCACGTTGCTCACCGACACCAGTTGCTCGGCCACGCGGTCCGGGTCAACTTCCGGGGTCAGCCACTCGACGGTGCGGATCTCCGGCTCGAAGCCGAGGGCTTCGCGCACCAGTTGCGCCGTCTGCTGCGCCCGCAGGTACGGGCTGGCGTAGATGGCGGTCAGCGGCTGGCCCATCAAACGGGCCGCACTGCTCAACACTTCCTTGCGACCGTGGGCGGTCAGTTCTCGCTCGGAGTCGGGGCGCGAGCCGTAGGGCTCGGCCTCACCGTGACGCAATACCCAGAGTTTCATAGCTTGGGTTCCTCATCCCGGGCCGGATGCGGTGCCGGCGCAACAACGTGTGGCGCTTCACCTTCCGGAGTACGCGGCGTCGGCCAGTCGGCGAACGGCCAGGGTTTCTGGTCGCTGTGGAAACTGCCGAAACGACCGATCTGCGCCAGAAACTGGCTCAGGCTGTCGCCGAAATTCATCAGGCTGGCGCTCGGGGCGCCATAGATCAAACGATAGATCAACTGCACCAGCACCACCGCACCGAGGATGAACTGCGCTACCTGCCAGACCAGCACGTAGACGATCATCCACAACACCCGCAGGAGGATGGATTCATATTTGGCTTCGGTTTTCGGATCGTTCATGCCCTGCTCCCTGCTGAATCAGTTGAAACCACTGGTGGAAATAAAGTCGACGTCGGTTTTCGGCTCGCCTCTCATCAGAAGACCGATCACCTGCTCAAGCGTGCGCCCTTCGAACAGAATCGCATGCAATCCGGCGACCAGCGGCATGTACACACCGACGTCCTGAGACTTGGCCTTGAGCACTTTCAGGGTGTTGACTCCTTCGGCTACTTCACCGAGGCGCGACACCGCTTCGTCGAGGCTCAAGCCCTGACCGAGGGCAAAACCGACCTGATAGTTGCGGCTTTTCGGCGACGAGCAGGTAACGATCAGATCGCCGACCCCGGCCAGACCGAGGAAGGTCATGGGGTTGGCGCCCTGATTCACCGCAAACCGGGTCATCTCGGCCAGGGCGCGGGTGATCAGCATGCTCTTGGTGTTCTCGCCCATCTCCAGCGCCACCGCCATGCCGGCAATGATCGCGTAGACGTTTTTCAGCGCGCCGCCCAGTTCAACGCCGAAACGGTCGGCGCTGGCGTAGACGCGGAAAGTGCGGCCATGCAACGCGGCCTGCACCGCTTTGCAGAGCTCTTCATCTTCGCTGGCGACCACGGTGGCGGTCAGCGCGTGCTCGGCGATTTCCCGCGCGAGGTTCGGCCCGGACAGCACGCCGATGCGCGCTTGCGGGGCGATCTCTTCGAGAATCTGGCTCATCAGTTTGAAGGTGTGGGCTTCGATGCCTTTGGTCAGGCTGACCAGCATCTTGCCGCTCAAGCGTTCGGCGTGCGCCGCCAACACCGTGCGCAGCGCGCTGGACGGCAACGCGACGAAACACAAATCGCAGGCGTCGAGGGTTTCCTGCAGGTCGGTGACCGCAGTCACGCCCGGCAGAATCTTGATGCCTTTGAGGTAACGCGGGTTTTCGCGATTGACCCGGATGGCCTCTGCCTGCTCGGGGTCACGCATCCACTGCCGGACTTGATGGCCGTTCTCGGCCAACAGATTGGCCACGGCGGTACCGAAACTTCCGCCTCCCAGGACCGCAATCGGGCGCTGTTCAGTCATATGTAATCCGTTAATCCATACCAGTGGCGATGCCGGCATTATACGGAGCGTCCCCTTCTCGGACAGCCCCGGCGTCAATTACCCGCACTTGTAGGAAGAAGACCAATAAAACCGAGGAAAATGCCTGCAACGTGACTGGAAAAGTGGTCGTCCTCGGTTAACATGCGCGCCAATTCTTTGCTATCAAGGCTGCGTCGTGTTTTCTGGCCCCCCTTCCCCGCGTTCGTCCCTGCTGCTGGCGCTGCTGTTCAGCCCGGTGCTGCTGGCGGACGACCTGTTTGTCGACAGTGAGGCCTTGCCGCAGATCCTGACCGCCACGCGCCTGAAACAGTCGCCGGCGGAAGTCCCGGGCAGCATGACCGTACTCGACAGCGAACTGATCAGCGCCAGCGGTGCCCGGGACATCAGCGAGCTGTTGCGGCTGGTGCCGGGGATGATGGTCGGCAACATCAGCGGCAATCAGGCGGTGGTGAATTATCACGGGACCAACGCCACTGAAGCCCGGCGCATGCAGGTGCTGATCGACGGCCGTTCGGTGTACCGCGCCGGCCTCGCGACCGTGGACTGGAGTGACATCCCGGTGGCCATGGAAGACATCGAGCGCATCGAAGTCTTTCGTGGCCCGAACACCGTCAGCTACGGCGCCAACGCGCTGATGGCGGTGGTCAATATCATTACCCGCAATCCCGCTGACAGCCATGGCACGCGACTGAAGCTGACGCACGGCCAACGCGGCATCAACGACTTCTACGCCAGTCAGAGCACCGGCTGGAATGGCGGCGACCTGCGTCTGTCGCTGTCCGGCCAGGAAGACGACGGCTTCGACAGCGACCGTACCGGCGCCGATTACCGCGACAACCGCCGCTTGAACCGCTTCAGCCTCGCCGTCAGCCAGACCCTGAGCGATAACCAGAGCCTGGACTGGCAGGTCAACGCCAAGGACGGTACCAATCAGCGGCCCTATACCTACCGTCCGGTGTTCTCCGGGATTACCGCTGCCGGGAACAATTCCGACGTGGTTGCCAAGGACTACGCCGGGTCGGTGCGCTGGAATCTGGATCTCAATCCCGATCACAGCCTTTATGTGCAAGGCTCGGCGCAACACTGGGACCGCCAGCAGACCTGGCGCGCCTGTGACGCCGAAGTCTCGTTCAGCCCGCAATTGACGGAACTGTGGCAGCTCAACCCGAACTACACCGAACGCCTGGCGCGCAACATGACCCTGTTCACCGGCCCCGGTGCACCCGCCGGCACGCCGCAGGAAATGACCCTGGCCAATCAGGTGCTGGACCAGTGGCGCAACGGTGCGCGCCAGACCCTGTGCGGCGACATTGACCAGAGTGCGCGGGAATCGCGCTACGACCTGGAATTGCAGGACACCCTCAGCCTGTCCGATAGCCTGCGTCTGGTCAGCGGCCTGAACTATCGTTACGACCGTGCCGATTCCGAGACCTATTTCAACGGCACGCTGGACGACACCACCTGGCGCGCATTCGGCCAACTGGAATGGCGCGCCAGCGAACACTGGCTGTTGCAGGGCGGCGCCATGTTCGAAGACACGCAATTGATCGGCAGCTCGCTGACGCCCCGGTTTGCGGTCAACTACCTGTTCAACCTGCGCCACAGCCTGCGCGCGGTGTATTCGGAAGCCATCCGTTCGCCGGACATGTTCGAGAACAACGTCAACTGGAGTTATCAGGTGACCAACCTGCGGCCCGCCGCCTATGGCCAGTCTTCGGCCCGCTACTTCGTCAAGACCCGGGGCCCCGGCGATCTGGACCAGGAGCACATGCGCTCGCGGGAACTGGGCTACAACGGTTATTTCCCGGAATGGGGCCTGGCGCTGGACGTGAAGCTGTTCTACGACGAAATCACCGGGATGATCAGCGAGCCGCTGCGCAACAATCAGTACATCGCCAGCAATGCCAACGATTCGCGCTTTCGCGGCACCGAGACGCAACTGGACTGGCGCCTGAGTGCGGCCGACCGCCTGCGCCTGACCTACGCCTTCGTCGACGCCGAGGCGAGCAACCCGCTGGACCAGCAATTCACCGCACGCAACAGCGGCTCGGCCGGCTGGCTGCGCGATTGGGGCCACGGCTGGAACAGCGCCCTCTTCTATTACGGTGACAACGCGCTCAACGGTTACCGCTTCGAGCGGGTCGACACGCGCATCGCCAAACGCATCGCCCTGGGCAAGGCCCAACTGCAACTGGCCGGCGTGCTGCAACAGCGGCTCGACCATGAGCCGACCACCTTCGTCGACAACAATTACGACGAACGCCGCGTGGTGTATTTCAGCGCCGAGCTGGAGTTCTAGATGCGCTACGCCATGTCACGGAAGATGCCAACTCTCGGCCAATGGCTGGCCGGGCTTTGTCTGTTCCTGACAGCGTGGCTGCATGGCGTGGCGGTGCAGGCGGCCGACATTCTGCTGACTGGCGCCGAGGAAAGCCCCGGCGTGCAGTCCTTCGTTCAGGCCCTGAGCGAACTGCGCCCGACCGATCGCGTGCATTTCCAGCCGCTGGCCAGTTTGCCGGCGCCGGGCAAGTTGCCTTCGAGCCTGCGCCTGATTTTGCTGGATCTGCCGAGCCTCGACTGGCGCATGCAGGAAAGCCAGGGCCCGGCGACGTTGGTGCTGCGCATCAGCCGCCTGCAAGCCCGACAACGCTTCGGCGACACGCAACCGCCCCACTTGAGCCTGCTCTGGGCCGATCCGCCGCTGAGCCGTCAGTTGCAACTGATCCGCCGGATCCTGCCCCAGGCCGGGCGAGTCGGCGTGCTGTTCGATCAGCACAGCGAGTTCCTGCTCAAGGAACTGCAATCGGCCGCCCAGCCGCTGAATCTGCAAATCGTCCCGCAACGCTGGGACGACACCCACGACAGCCGCCCCTTGCAGACGGTGCTGAAAAACAGCGACGTGCTGCTGGGCCTCGACGACCCTGACCTGTACAACCCGAAAACCGCAAAAAACCTGTTGCTCAGCAGTTACTCTCGGCAACTGGCGCTGGTCGGCCCGAATGTCGCCTTCGTCCGTGCCGGCAGTCTGGCCAGTACCTACAGCGATCAGAACGATTGGCTGGCCGTCCTCGACGAACTGCTCGACCGGCCACCGGCCACCTGGCCGCGCACGCTCTACCCCGGGCGTTTTAAAGTCTCAAGTAATGCGCAGGTGGCTCGTTCCTTAGGGATAGAACCGATGAATGAAGCGTCTGTCGCCGCAGAGCTGGCCGAAGGAGAGCGCCGCCCATGATTTTCCGCCGTTGGGACATCAACACCCGCACCCAGTTGATCAGCCTGGGCCCTGCGCTGTTGCTGACCTTGCTGCTGATCAGCTTTTTCACCTTCGTGCGCATTCAGGATTTGCGTCAGGAGCTGAACCACACCGGCCAGTTGATCGCCAACCAGCTCGCACCGGCCACCGAGTACGGGGTGATTTCCGGCAACAACGAAGTCCTTGAAAGCCTGCTCAAGGCCACGCTGGCCACGCCGAACGTGCGGTTTCTGGAAGTGCAGGACAGCGCCAACCGGATTCTGGCCTATGTCGAACAGCCGGCGGATGCGCACAATCGTCCGCATCAGGTCGAGGTGTTCCAGGCGCCGGTGCGGCTGCAACGCATCGCCCTGCACAACGATTTCTTTCAGGACGGCAAGAGCAATCCCGGCGTGGCCAGCGAGGATTATCTGGGGCGGGTGATCGTCGGGCTGTCGAATGACGCCTTCAGCCAGCGCCAACAGGAGATTTTGCTCAAGGCCGGGATTCTGGCGTTGTTCGCCCTGCTCTTCACGTTTGTGCTGGCGCGGCGGCTGGCCGGCAGCCTTTCCCAGCCGATCCGCGACATCGGCAATGCGGTCAAGGCGATTCAGGACGGCGACTACAAGACCCCGCTACCGATTGTCGATGACACCGAGCTGGGCGCCCTGTCCCAGCACATCAACAACCTGGCCCAGGCGCTGGAACAGGCCAGCCGCGAACAGCATCAGGCGATGGCGCAACTGATCCAGACCCGCGAAGAGGCGGAGAAGGCCAACAACGCCAAATCGGATTTCCTGGCGATGATGAGCCATGAACTGCGCACCCCGATGAACGGTGTGCTGGGCATGCTGCAATTGCTCGAAACCACCGAGATGACCGAGGAGCAGGTCGAGTACGCGGCGCTGGCTTCCGAGTCCACCGAGCATTTGCTCAAGGTGATCAACGATATTCTGGATTTCTCGCGCATCGAGCGTTCGGAACTCGAGCTGGAGCACATTCCGTTCAACCTCGCCGAGGTGATCGGCGCCTGCGCCCAGTCGTTCCAGCACAGTGCGGCGCAACGCGGGCTGGCCCTGCAACTGCGTATCCCCGAAGACATGCGCGACTTGCAGGTACAGGGCGATCCGACGCGGATCCGGCAGATTCTGGTCAACCTGGTCGGAAACGCGCTGAAGTTCACCGAACAAGGGCGCGTCAGCATCGAGGCGCAGTGGCAGTCACTGGATCACGAATTGCTGTGGTTCACCTGCGCGGTGCGTGACAGCGGCATCGGTATTTCGCCGGAGAGCCTGGAGCTGATGTTCAACGCGTTCCAGCAGGCCGACAGCTCGATTTCCCGTCGTTATGGCGGCACCGGCCTGGGCCTGCCGATTGCCCGCACCCTCGCCGAGCGGATGGGCGGTACTTTGCGCGCTCAGAGCGAAGAAGGTCGCGGATCGGTCTTCACCCTGGAAATACCGCTGGCTTTATATAAGCAGGCCCTGCCCGCGCTGGCGGCACCGCGCACGTTGAACGGCGACGGTCACGGCGAAGGGCGCAATGTGCTGCTGGTGGAGGACAACCCGGTCAACCAGACGGTGATCGAAGCCATGTTGCGCAGCCTCGGCTTTACCGTCAGCGTCGCCACCGATGGCGTGCAGGCGGTACGCAGCGCCGGGGACAGCCGTTTCGAAGCGATCCTGATGGATTGCCGCCTGCCGCTCATCGACGGATACGAGGCGACCCGCCAGATCCGCCGCCTGCCCGGTTGCGGCCATGTGCCGATCATCGCCCTGACCGCCAATGCATTGCAGGGCGACCGGGAAAACTGCCTGTCGGCGGGCATGAACGATTACCTGGCCAAGCCATTCAAACGCAATGATCTGCAGCAGATTCTGCAGCGCTGGGTGCAGTAACGGGGCCCTTTCGAGCATCTGCGACTGGCGTGAAAAGCGAAAGTGCGGCAGTCTTAGGCACCCGAACGGGCCTCAAAAGGGGCTTGATTAAAAATTTCAGTGCACAAGTGTACATTCATGTCCTTGGTGCTGTGACTTTCACCACAACGCAATAGTCTATGAGTAGGCTGCCGGTTCGAGGCATGAACGCGTCGATCGGCCGGGAAGATTTGCCCCACCTGCCGCATGGGATTATTGAGGAGCTCGCATGACCAAACAAAACGCCTTTACTCGGGAAGACCTGCTGCGCTGCAGTCGCGGTGAGCTGTTCGGCCCAGGTAACGCGCAACTGCCCGCCCCGAACATGCTGATGGTGGATCGCATCACCCTGATCAGCGAAGAAGGCGGCAAGTACGGCAAAGGTGAATTGGTCGCCGAGCTGGATATCAACCCTGACCTGTGGTTCTTCGCGTGCCACTTCGAAGGCGATCCGGTGATGCCGGGCTGCCTGGGTCTGGACGCCATGTGGCAACTGGTCGGTTTCTTCCTGGGCTGGCAAGGCCTGCCGGGCCGTGGCCGTGCGCTGGGTTCGGGCGAAGTGAAATTCTTCGGCCAGGTCCTGCCGACCGCCAAGAAAGTCACCTACAACATTCATATCAAGCGCGTCCTCAAGGGCAAGCTGAACCTGGCCATCGCCGACGGTTCGGTGACTGTCGACGGTCGCGAAATCTACACCGCCGAAGGCCTTCGCGTCGGCGTGTTCACCTCCACTGACAACTTCTAAGGGTTATTCGCATGCGCCGCGTCGTTATCACTGGTCTGGGCATTGTTTCGTGCCTGGGCAATGACAAAGAGACCGTCTCCGCTAACCTGCGTGCAAGCCGCCCTGGCATCCGGTTCAACCCGGAATATGCCGAAATGGGTCTGCGTAGCCAGGTTTCCGGCTCCATCGACCTCAACCTTGAAGAGCTGATCGATCGCAAGATCTATCGCTTCGTCGGCCACGCAGCGGCTTACGCCTACCTGGCCATGAAAGACGCCATCGCTGACTCCGGTCTGACCGAAGAGCAGGTATCCAACCCGCGTACCGGCCTGATCGCAGGTTCGGGCGGCGCGTCGACCCTGAACCAGATGGAAGCGCTGGACATCCTGCGCGAGAAAGGCGTCAAGCGCGTCGGCCCATACCGTGTAACGCGGACCATGAGCAGCACCGTTTCGGCTTGCCTGGCCACACCGTTCAAGATCAAGGGCCTGAACTACTCCATCGCTTCTGCCTGCGCCACCAGTGCTCACTGCATCGGTACCGCCATGGAACAGATCCAGATGGGCAAGCAGGACATCGTGTTCGCCGGTGGCGGTGAAGAGGAGCACTGGAGCCAGTCGTTCCTGTTCGACGCAATGGGCGCTCTGTCCAGCAAGCGTAACGACACCCCGGAACAAGCTTCCCGCGCCTACGACGCCGACCGTGACGGTTTCGTCATCGCCGGCGGTGGCGGCATGGTGGTGGTCGAGGAGCTGGAACACGCTCTGGCCCGTGGCGCGAAGATCTACGCGGAAATCGTTGGCTACGGCGCGACTTCCGACGGCTACGACATGGTGGCACCAAGCGGCGAAGGCGCAATCCGCTGCATGCAGCAGGCGCTGTCCACCGTCGACACCCCGATCGACTACCTGAACACCCACGGCACTTCGACTCCGGTCGGCGACGTCGCGGAAATGAAAGGTGTGCGTGAAGTGTTCGGCGACAAGGCCCCGGCCATCAGCTCCACCAAGAGCCTGTCGGGTCACTCCCTGGGCGCCGCCGGCGTTCACGAAGCGATCTACTGCATGCTGATGATGGAAGGCAACTTCATCGCCGGTTCCGCCAACATCGACGAACTGGACCCTGAAGTGGCCGATCTGCCGGTGCTGACCAAGACCCGCGAGAACGCCACCATCAACACCGTGATGAGCAACAGCTTCGGCTTCGGTGGCACCAACGCCACCCTCGTGCTGAAGCGCTGGGAAGGCAAGTAATTCCCTCCCGCTGAGCCGCACATGAAAACGCCCCGACTGGTTCGGGGCGTTTTTTTTCGCCTGGAGAAAAGCATTTTCAGCGGCGCCAAGATGAAACGTTTGTCATGCAACTTACCGCCCTGCGACTGAATGTCGCGGATTCAGCGGGCTCCAGCGCTGTTGCAGATTTCGCAAGAATACATTGCACAAATCGAGCGTTTACTTAGCAGGCTAACAAAATTTATAACAGAGTCCTGCACACGCCTTGCTGCAGATAACTTGAGATTTGGAGCTAGCAGATGACTGTAAAAGTAACTGAACGCGACGATTCACACATGTCCCATGAAGGCGTAGCCGCCGGCGTACGGATCTGGGATGTGCACCAACAAGACTTACTGGTCGGCATGTTCCACAACGAGATCGACGCCCACAACTACAAGGCCGAACTGGAACTGCAAGAACGCCAGCGGGATCTGAAATCCGCCTGAATCAATACCACAGCATTGAAAACGACAAACCCCGCCATGAGCGGGGTTTGTCGTTGTTGGCTGCTTCAGGGCCGCTTCGCAGCCCGGCGAGACCCGATTACCACATCAGATCATCAGGGATCACATAGGCCGCGTACGGATCGTCCTCGGCATTGACCTCTTCGACCTTCTCGTTGAGCTGCACGATGCGCTGTGGATCGCGCTCCTGAATCTTCAGGGCCGCCTCACGCGGAATCACTTCATAGCCGCCAGCGTGGTGCACGATCGCCAGCGAACCGCTGCTGAGCTTGTTGCGCATCAGCGTGTTGACCGAGATGCGCTTGACCTTCTTGTCGTCGACGAAGTTGTAGTAGTCCTCAGTCGTCAGCTTCGGCAGACGCGAGACTTCGATCAACTGCTTGACCTGTGCAGCGCGGGCCTTGGCTTCCGCCTTCTCCTGCTGCTGACGGTTCAGCTCCTGGTCGCGCTTGACCTTCTCGGCCTGGGCTTCCTGGGCAGCACGCTGCTGGGAGTCGTCCAGCTCGATCTGACCCTTGTGGGCCAGGCGCTGTTGTTTCTGTTTGTCTTTGCTGACCTGCTTGGCCTGCTTTTGGTTGACCAGCCCTGCTTTGAGCAACTGGTCGCGAAGGGAAAGGCTCATTGATGCTTACTCACTTAGGCAACGGCTCAGCCGCAGCTGGGCAAATTCTTTTCCTGACGTTTGGCTTCGCCCCACAGGGCGTCCAACTCTTCGAGGGTGCAATCTTCTATGGGTCGGTGGGTGTCGCGCAATGCCTGTTCGATAAAACGGAAACGTCGTTCGAACTTGCCGTTGGCGCCACGCAACGCGGTTTCCGGATCGACCTTCAGATGCCGGGCCAGATTGACCACGGAAAACAGCAGATCGCCGATCTCGTCGGCCACCGCTTGCGGGTCATTTTCGGACATGGCTTCGAGCACTTCATCGAGCTCTTCACGGACCTTGTCCAGCACCGGCAAGGCATCCGGCCAGTCGAAACCGACCTGCCCGGCGCGCTTCTGCAACTTGGCCGAGCGGGACAGGGCCGGCAATGCAGCCGGCACATCGTCGAGCAGTGACAGTTGCTGCGGCTCGGCGGATTTCTCGGCGCGCTCTTCGGCCTTGATCTCCTCCCAGCGCTGCTTGACCTGCTCTTCGTTCAGACGCGGCACGTCCAGCGGCGCATACAGATCGCCGGTGGGGAACACGTGCGGATGACGACGAATCAGTTTGCGGGTGATGCTGTCGACCACGCCGGCGAATTCGAACCGCCCCTCCTCCCGCGCCAGCTGGCTGTAATACACCACCTGAAACAGCAGATCGCCCAACTCGCCCTGCAAGTGGTCGAAGTCGCCGCGCTCGATGGCGTCGGCGACTTCGTAGGCCTCTTCAAGGGTGTGCGGGACGATGGTCGCGTAAGTCTGCTTGATGTCCCACGGGCAACCGTACTGCGGGTCGCGCAGACGGTTCATCAGGTGCAGCAGGTCTTCAAGGCTGTAGATCGGTTTCATGGAGTCCGGTTACGCCGCGTTTCGATGATGTTCGGCAACTGGGAAATCCGCCCCAGCAACCGCCCCAGCGCGTCCAGACCCGGAATCTCGATGGTCAGGGACATCAGCGCAGTGTTGTCCTCCTTGTTCGAGCGGGTGTTGACCGCCAGCACGTTGATCCGCTCGTTGAGCAGCACCTGCGAAACGTCACGCAGCAGACCGGAACGGTCGTAGGCGCGGATGACGATGTCCACCGGATAGGTGAGCACCGGCACCGGGCCCCAGCTGACCTGGATGATCCGCTCCGGCTCGCGCCCGGCCAGTTGCAGCACCGAGGCGCAGTCCTGACGGTGAATGCTCACGCCACGGCCCTGGGTGATGTAGCCGACGATCGCATCGCCCGGCAACGGCTGGCAGCAGCCGGCCATCTGGGTCATCAGGTTGCCGACACCCTGGATCTGAATGTCGCCGCGCTTGCCCGGTTTGTAGCCGGTGGCCTTGCGCGGAATCAGTTCCAGCTGTTCGTTGCCGCGTTCCGGCTCGACCAGCTGTTGCGCCAGGTTGACCAGTTGCGCCAGACGCAGGTCGCCAGCCCCGAGGGCGGCGAACATGTCTTCGGCGGTTTTCATGTTGGCCTTGTCGGCCAGCTTGTCGAAATCCACCGCCGGCAGACCGAGGCGATTGAGTTCGCGTTCGAGCAGGGTCTTGCCCGCCGCGACGTTCTGGTCGCGCGCCTGCAACTTGAACCAGTGCACGATCTTCGCCCGCGCCCGGGACGTGGTGACGTAGCCCAGGTTCGGGTTCAGCCAGTCGCGGCTCGGGGTGCCGTGCTTGCTGGTGATGATCTCGACCTGCTCGCCGGTCTGCAGGCTGTAGTTGAGCGGGACGATGCGCCCGTTGATCTTCGCGCCACGGCAGTTGTGACCGATTTCGGTGTGCACGCGGTAGGCGAAGTCCAGCGGCGTCGCGCCTTTCGGCAAGTCGATGGCGTGACCGTCCGGGGTGAAGATGTAGACCCGGTCCGGCTCGATATCGACTCGCAGCTGTTCGGCGAGACCACCGATGTCGCCCAGCTCTTCGTGCCACTCGAGGACCTGACGCAGCCAGGAGATTTTCTCTTCGTAGTGGTTCGAGCCGGACTTGACGTCGGTGCCCTTGTAGCGCCAGTGCGCGCAGACGCCGAGCTCGGCCTCTTCGTGCATCGAATGGGTACGGATCTGGACTTCCAGCACCTTGCCTTCCGGACCGATCACCGCCGTGTGCAGCGAGCGGTAGCCGTTCTCTTTCGGGTTGGCGATGTAGTCGTCGAACTCTTTCGGGATGTGCCGCCACAGGGTGTGGACGATGCCGAGCGCGGTGTAGCAGTCGCGCATTTCCGGCACCAGCACGCGCACCGCACGCACGTCATAGATCTGGCTGAATTCCAGACCCTTGCGCTGCATTTTGCGCCAGATCGAATAGATGTGTTTGGCCCGGCCGCTGATGTCGGCTTCGACGCCGGTGGCCTGCAATTCGTCCTTGAGCTGGGTCATCACGTCGGCGATGAAACGCTCGCGATCCAGCCGCCGCTCGTGCAGCAGCTTGGCGATCTGTTTGTACTGATCGGGTTCCAGGTAACGGAAGGACAAGTCCTCCAGTTCCCATTTGATATGACCGATGCCGAGTCGATGCGCGAGCGGCGCATAGATGTCGAACACTTCCCGGGCGACCCGGTTACGTTTTTCGTCGTCGGCGGTTTTCACCGCGCGGATCGCGCAGGTGCGTTCGGCGAGTTTGATCAGCGCGACACGCACGTCGTCGACCATCGCCACCAGCATCTTGCGCAGGTTTTCCACCTGGCCCTGGGTGCCGAGGACCATCGACTGGCGAGGGCTGAGGCTGGCACTGATCGCCGCCATGCGCAGCACGCCGTCGATCAGCTTGGCGACCACCGGGCCGAAGCGCTGGCTGACCGCCGCGAGTTCGATCTGGCCTTCGCGCACGCCGCGATAGAGAACCGCAGCCACCAGCGAATCCTGATCGAGCTTGAGGTCGGCGAGTATCTCGGCGATCTCAAGGCCCGTGCTGAAACTGCCGCTGCCTTCGGACCAGAGATTCTTCGCCGCATTGGATTGTTGCTCGGCCTGGCGAGCGTACTCGCAGGCCTCTTTCAAGGCTTCGCGATCCAGTGCCAGATCGACACTGACCGCATGATCGAGCCAAGCCTCGAGATTGATACTGCCGTCAGTGTTGATCGGCTGGTGTGCTCTCACCTGTACCATCTTGCTTTACCTTCCCTACGACGCAGATTCAATGCGTCAAATCACTGACCTTCAATGCCCGTTCGCGCTCGCGGGGCCAATGCGAGCGCTACGGACGACCAGTCGGATCAGACGAGCCATCCTGGCTCGCTTCAAATAACGCCATGGCCTCGACATGTGCCGTCTGAGGAAACATATCGAGAATCCCGGCACGTTTTAACCGGTAGCCCTGCTTGATCAATTCGACCGTATCGCGCGCCAGAGTTGCAGGGTTGCACGACACGTACACCAACCGTTCGGCGCCCAGGGTCGCCAGCTTGCGCACCACCTCGAAAGCACCGTCACGCGGTGGATCCAAGAGTACCGCAGAAAAGCCGTTTCCGATCCACTGAGCATCGGTCAAAGGCTGGGATAAATCGGCCTGAAAAAACTTTGTGTTATGCAAATTGTTGCTGGCGGCATTTGCCGCCGCACGATCGACCATGGTCTGCACACCTTCGACCGCCACCACTTCACGCGCGGCTTTCGCCAGCGGCAGTGCGAAGTTGCCCAGACCGCAAAACAGGTCGAGCACGCGTTCATCGCTCGTCGGTTTCAACCAGTCCAGCGCTTGCGCGACCATGGCCTCGTTGACCCCGGCGTTGACCTGAATGAAATCCCCCGGCCGGTAGGCCAGTTGCAGATCCCATTGTTCCAGGCGGTAACCGAGCGACTGTGCATCATCCACCGGCTGCGGTTCGCCTTCGCCATGCAGCCAGAGCTGCGCTTCATGGAACGCGCAGAAATCCTTGAGGATCGTCAGGTCGGCTTCGGACAGCGGCGCCATGTGACGCAGCAGTACGGCAAGTGACGAGCCACTGAACAATTCGACATGCCCCAGCGCCTGAGGTTTGCTCAGGCGACGAAGCATCTCCGGCAAGCGGGTCATGATCGGCTGCAAGGGCTGTACCAGCACCGGGCATTCGCTGATCGCGACGATGTCCTGGCTGCCGGCGGCACGGAAACCGACCTCAAGCTTTTTGGCCTTGCTGTCCCAGCGCACGGCGATCCGGGCGCGGCGACGGTAGCCGAATTCGGGACCGGTCAACGGCGCCGCCCATTCCTCGGGTTCGGCACCGGCGACTCGCGACAACTGCTCGGCGAGCATGCGCTGTTTCAGGGCAAGCTGTTCGTTGTGGGGCAGATGCTGAACGCTGCAACCGCCGCAGCGGCCGGCGTGCTGGCAAGGTGCGGGACGGCGCAATTCACTGGCGGTGAATACGCGCTCGGTGCGCGCCTCGACCACTTTGCCGTGGGCGCCGAGCACCCGGGCTTCGACCTCTTCACCGGCGAGGGCGCCGAGGACGAACCAGGTTTTGCCTTCAAAAAACGCGATGCCACGACCGTCATTAGCCAGGCGCTCGATGCTCAGGCGCTGCTTTTTGCCGGTCGGGATTTGCGGGGCCTTGCTGCCGCCGGTGGGCTGGAAGCGCAGGCCTCTCTCGTGCTTGGCCATCAGTTGGGCGCGTCGAAAATGCCGGTCGACAGGTAACGGTCGCCACGGTCGCAGATGATCGCGACGATCACCGCGTTTTCAACCTCTTTGGATAGGCGCAGCATCGCTGCCACTGCACCGCCCGAGGACACGCCGCAGAAGATGCCTTCTTCGCGGGCCAGACGACGAGTCACGTCCTCGGCTTCGCTTTGCGCCATGTCGACGATGCGGTCGACACGCTCGGCCTGATAGATCTTCGGCAGGTATTCCTGCGGCCAGCGGCGAATGCCGGGAATGGCCGAGCCTTCCATCGGTTGCAGGCCGACGATCTGCACGTTGTCGTTCTGCTCCTTGAGGTAGCGCGACACGCCCATGATGGTGCCGGTGGTGCCCATGGAGCTGACGAAATGGGTGATGGAGCCCTGGGTCTGACGCCAGATTTCCGGGCCGGTGGTGGTGTAGTGCGCTTCAGGATTGTCGCCGTTGGCGAACTGATCCAGCACCTTGCCACGGCCTTCGGCTTCCATCCGCTGGGCGAGATCACGAGCGCCTTCCATGCCCTCTTCCTGACTGACCAGAATCAGCTCCGCGCCGTACGCGGTCATCGCCGCTTTACGCTCGGCGCTGGAATTGTCCGGCATGATCAGGATCATCTTGTAACCCTTGATCGCGGCGGCCATCGCCAGGGCGATCCCGGTGTTGCCCGAGGTCGCTTCGATCAGCGTATCGCCTTCGTGGATCTGCCCGCGCAACTCGGCACGGGTGATCATCGACAGCGCCGGACGATCCTTGACCGAACCCGCCGGGTTGTTCCCTTCGAGCTTGAGCAAAAGGGTGTTGCTGGTGACACCGGGCAGGCGCTGCAAACGCACCAGCGGCGTGTTGCCGACGCAATCGGCGATGGTTGGGTACTGCAAGGTCATGGCGTTTTTCGCAATCCGGACAGCGGGGGCGCCTATCATACCGGCAAACCTGCGCAGGCCATATCACGCAAAGTGTGGTGTTTATGGTTTCTTGGAATAAGCAGTAAAAGTCTCACCAGTGGTGAGACTTTTTTAAAAGAGTGTCAGCAGTGCTGACACTTTCCTGTGCCGCTCACACAATCTGCGGGCGGCTCAAGTCCACGGTGGGAGCTGGCTTGCCAGCGAAGACGTCGGGACTGGCAGCACTGTCATCCGCCACCAACCGCAGATTCAGTCGCAATCCCGACGGTCCGTTCTCGGCCCACAGGGTTCCGCCCTGGCGTTGCACCGCGTTCCTCGCGATGCTCAGGCCCAGACCAAATCCACCGTCCCCCGGCCGCGAGCCGTCGAGGCGGATGAAGGGCGAGAAGATCCGTTCCAGATCCGCTTCGGCCACGCCGCCGCCCTCGTCCTCCAGCCACAGGTGCCAGTAATCGCCATCCCGTCGACCGTCGAGCCGCACGATGCCGCCCGGTGGCGAATGGCGAATGGCGTTGCGCAGGATGTTTTCCAGGGCCTGGGCCAGGGTGTTGAGATTGCCGCGTACCCAGCAGGAAGCTTCAACCCCGCACTGCAACTGCCCGACCGGACAGCAGCTTTCGTAGCAGGCGTTTTCGGTGAGCATTTCCCACAGCGCCTGAATCTGGATCGCTTCGTCCGGCAACGGTGCGCGCTCGGTGTCGAGCCAGGCCAGTTGCAGGGTGTCTTCCACCAGTCGCTGCATCACGTCGACTTCGCGACCGATGCGCTCGCGCAACGGTTGCAGTTGCTGCTCGCTTTCGCTGGCGACCCGCAGCCGGCTCAGGGGTGTGCGCAGTTCGTGGGACAAATCGCGCAGCAGTTGCTGTTGCAGGGCCACGGTGGATTGCAGGCGTTCGGACATCGAGTCGAAGGCACGGGCCAGTTCGCCGAGTTCATCGGGGCGCTGGGTGATGCCGCTCGACAACCGCACATTCAATTGATCGGCGCGCCACGCATTGGCTTGCTCGCGCAGATTGTTCAGCGGCACCACCAGCAGGCGATACAGGCCGACGCACAGCAGCAAGGTGAACAGGCCGGGAATCACACCGTTGGTGATGACCCGCCAGAACACTCGGTATTTCCCGGGCAGAAATCGCTCGGGCAACTCGATGACCAGACTGCCGGCAGTCGGGTCAGTGGGGAACGGTACCCGCAGCCACGGCCGACCCTTTTTGTGAATCGGCCAGTCAAGGCCTCGCAGGAAAGTCAGGTGCTGAAGCTCTTGAGCGTTCAATGGCTGGCTGCCCAGCGACTGCAGATTGCCGCCGATCACGCCGACCCAGCCGGCTTCGCGCAGCTCCATGCTTTGCAACCAGCTATCGATGCCATCGCGCTCGCCCTGCTGCCAGGCGCGCTCGGCCTCGGCGGCATAACGGCTCAGGGTGCGACGGGCGTCATCGGAGAGGAACTGATTGCGCTGTTCCATGTACCGGCCCCAGGACCAGCTCAGCCAGATCATCAGCAGACAGAACGCCACCAGCAGGCAGGCGAGTTTCCAGAACAGCGAGTGCCGGCCCGGCAGGTCAGACACTTTCATCGACGGCACTCAGGACGTAACCCTTGCCCCACACCGTGCGCACTTCACGCTCGGTGTAGCCGACCGACTTGAGTTTGCGGCGGATCTGGCTGATGTGCATGTCGAGGCTGCGATCGTGGGCCGCATAACCGCGTTGCAGGACATGCTGATAAAGGAAGGCCTTGCTAAGCACTTCCTCGTCGTTGCGGTTGAGGGTTTCCAGCAGGCGGTATTCGCTGCGGGTCAGGCCGGCGGGCTGGTCGAGGTAGAACACGTCGCACTGCTCGTCGTCGAAACGCAGCCCGCCGACCGGCACTACCGGGGTGACGGCAGCCGGACGACGGTCGAGGGCGACCCGGCGCAGGATCGCTTCGATCCGCACATGCAGCTCGGCCATGCTAAAGGGTTTGGGCAGATAGTCGTCAGCGCCGAGACGGAAGCCGCTGATACGGTCGGCTTCGGCACCGAGGGCCGACATCAGCAACACCGGCGTGGAATGGCTCTGGCGCAGTTGGGTCAGGACATTCAATCCGTCGAGTCCCGGCAACAGAATATCCATCAACACCACGTCGAACGGCTGACGCCGGGCGATGCTCAGGCCTTCACTGCCGTTCTGGCACCAGGTGACCTGGAAGCCGCTGCGGCCCAGTTGCTCATGGACATAGGCACCGAGGACGGGATCGTCTTCGATGGAAAGAATGCGGGGCTGGCCAATAGAGACAGGAGTCATGACTATCTGCAAATAATTCTCAGTTGGGCGATTATTCAAGATTGCCCGGCGCCCGGCAACCCAAGCTTGACCTGTCGGACAGATGACCGCTCCCCAAGCGAAGGACGACGACATCATTTTTCCCAAGATTGCCCGCAAGCAAATCGCTACACTGCGCCGATACCGCGTGCCGGACGCACGTGTGAGTCAACGATCAGCGGGATGCAGGAGAAAGGCGTGCTCAAGAAACTGGGAATCAAAGGTCGCGTATTGTTGCTGACCCTGTTGCCGACCAGCCTGATGGCACTGGTGCTGGGCGGGTATTTCACCTGGACGCAGCAGTCCGACCTGCAAACCCAACTGATGCAGCGCGGCGAAATGATCGCCGAGCAA
The DNA here is from genome assembly GCF_002112885.1 of Pseudomonas sp. B37(2017). Taxonomy (NCBI): domain Bacteria; kingdom Pseudomonadati; phylum Pseudomonadota; class Gammaproteobacteria; order Pseudomonadales; family Pseudomonadaceae; genus Pseudomonas; species Pseudomonas sp. B37(2017). Next base: position 347,476 of record NZ_NEIX01000005.1, read on the forward strand.
CTGGCTCCGCTGGTGGCACCGGCCATGGGCCACGGCGATGCCGAACTGCTCGAGCGCATCGCCACCCAGTCCCTCGAACAACCGGACGTGCGCGCCGTGACTTTCCTCGCGCCCGACCGCGCTCCCCTCGCCCACGCCGGCCCGACCATGCTCAATCAGGCACCGAGCGGCGACAGCGCGCACTTGCTGCGACGCAGCGGCAACGACGCCACCCGCTATCTGCTGCCGGTCTTCGGCAAACACCGCAACCTCGCTGGCGAGCTGATCCCGCAAGAGTCCGACCGCCTGCTCGGCTGGGTCGAACTGGAGCTGTCGCACAACGGCATGTTGTTGCGCGGCTATCGAAGCCTGTTCGCCAGCCTGCTGCTGATCGGCGCAGGACTGGCCGGCGCCGCGCTGCTGGCCTTGCGCATGGGCCGCACGATCAACCGCCCGCTGAGCCAGATCAAACAGGCCGTCGCGCAGCTCAAGGACGGTCACCTGGAAACCCGTCTGCCACCGCTGGGCAGCCAGGAACTGGATGAACTGGCGTCCGGCATCAACCGCATGGCCGGCACCCTGCAAAACGCCCGCGAAGAATTGCAGCACAGCGTCGATCAGGCCACCGAAGACGTGCGCCAGAACCTGGAAACCATCGAGATCCAGAACATCGAGCTGGACCTGGCCCGCAAGGAAGCGCTGGAAGCGAGCCGGATCAAATCCGAATTCCTCGCCAACATGAGCCATGAAATCCGCACGCCGCTCAACGGCATTCTCGGCTTCACCCACCTGTTGCAGAAAAGCGAGCTGACCCCGCGCCAGCTCGACTACCTGGGCACCATCGAAAAGTCCGCCGACAGCCTGCTGGGGATCATCAACGAGATCCTCGATTTCTCGAAGATCGAGGCCGGCAAGCTGGTGCTCGACCATATCCCGTTCAACCTGCGCGACCTGTTGCAGGACACCCTGACCATCCTCGCCCCCGCTGCCCACGCCAAGCAGCTGGAACTGGTGAGTCTGGTGTACCGCGACACGCCGCTGTCGCTGGTCGGCGATCCGCTGCGCCTCAAGCAGATCCTGACCAACCTGGTGAGCAACGCGATCAAGTTCACCCGCGAAGGCACCATCGTCGCCCGCGCCATGCTCGAAGAAGAAAACGACGACAGCGTGCAGTTGCGCATCAGCATTCAGGACACCGGCATCGGTTTGTCGAACCAGGACGTGCGCGCGTTGTTCCAGGCCTTCAGCCAGGCTGACAACTCGCTGTCGCGCCAACCCGGCGGCACCGGTCTGGGGCTGGTGATTTCCAAGCGCCTGATCGAACAGATGGGCGGCGAGATCGGCGTCGACAGCACGCCGGGGGAAGGCTCGGAATTCTGGATCAGCCTGAACCTGCCCAAGACCCGCGACGACGCCGAAGACCTGCCTTCCGCGCCCTTGCTCGGGCGTCGGGTGGCGGTACTGGAAAACCACGAACTGGCGCGTCAGGCCCTGCAGCATCAACTGGAAGACTGCGGCCTCGACGTCACGCCGTTCAATACCCTGGAAAGCCTGACCAATGGCGTTACCGGCGCCCATCAGACCGATCAGGCCATCGATCTGGCCGTGCTCGGCATCACCAGCAATGACATGCCGCCGGAACGCCTCAACCAGCACATCTGGGACCTTGAACACCTCGGTTGCCGGGTGCTGGTGTTGTGCCCGACCACCGAGCTGACGCTTTATCACCTGTCGGTGCCCAACCCTCACAGTCAGCTGCAATCGAAACCGGCCTGCACCCGCAAACTGCGCCGGGCCTTGTCAGACATGGTCAACCCGCGCCAGCCGCGCAGCGAACCGGGCGAACCGTTGTCGAGCCGCGCACCGAAAGTGCTTTGTGTCGACGACAACCCGGCCAACCTGTTGCTGGTGCAGACGCTGCTCGAAGACATGGGCGCCAAGGTGCTGGCCGTGGAAAGCGGTTACGCCGCGGTCAAGGCAGTGCAGAACGAAACCTTCGATCTGGTGCTGATGGACGTGCAGATGCCCGGCATGGACGGACGCCAGAGCACCGAAACCATTCGCCAGTGGGAAAGCGAGCGGCACTGCACGCCGTTGCCAATCGTTGCCCTCACCGCTCACGCCATGGCCAATGAAAAACGCGCGCTGCTGCAAAGCGGCATGGACGACTACCTGACCAAGCCGATCAGCGAGCGGCAACTGGCGCAGGTGGTGCTGAAGTGGACGGGCCTTGCGTTGCGCAATCAGGCGCCGGACCGTGGCGGCGAAAGCCTGCTGGGCAATCAGGAACTGCCGATTCTCGATCACGAGGAAGGTTTGCGCCTGGCCGCCGGCAAAGCGGATCTGGCGGCGGACATGCTGGCGATGCTGCTGGCCTCGCTCGAGGCTGATCGCGAAGCCATCCGCACGGCCCGCGACAATCAGGATCAGAACAGTCTGCTCGAACGGGTGCACCGCCTGCACGGCGCCACGCGTTACTGCGGTGTGCCGCAATTGCGCGCCGCCTGCCAGCGCAGCGAAACCCTGCTCAAGCAACAGGATCCCAAAGCCTCGACCGCGCTGGACGAGCTGGAACGGGCGATCAATCGTCTGGCGGCCCAGGCGAAGATCAGCGCCTGATCCACGGCAATGCCGGTCAACGCCGACGCAGCTAAAGTTGTCGCGGGTGATTTGCGCCCGCGTCGATGCTCCAGGAGGATTTCATGCGCACGATCGTTTTCAGCAGCCAGACCTACGACCGCGACAGTTTCCTCGCCGCCGACTGCCCGGCCGGGATCGAACTGCACTTCCAGTCAGCCCGGCTCAGCCTCGATACCGCAGCGCTGGCCGAACATCACGAAGTGGTCTGCGCGTTCATCAACGATGACCTGAGCGCGCCGGTGCTCGAACGTCTGGCTGCGGGCGGCACTCGCCTGATCGCCTTGCGTTCGGCCGGCTACAACCATGTGGATCTGGCCGTCGCCAAACGTCTGGGGCTGGCTGTCGTGCGCGTACCGGCCTACTCGCCCCATGCGGTGGCCGAACATGCGGTGGCGTTGATCCTCGCCCTCAACCGCCGTCTGCACCGCGCCTACAACCGCACCCGCGAAGGTGATTTCAGCCTGCACGGGCTCACCGGTTTCGATCTGGTGGGCAAAACCGTCGGCATCGTCGGCACCGGACAGATCGGCGCGACCTTTGCGAAGATCATGCACGGTTTCGGCTGTGAACTGCTGGCTTACGACCCTTATCCGAACCCTGCCGTCGAAGCCTTGGGCGCACGCTACCTGAGCCTGCCGGACCTGCTGGCGCAAGCACGTATCATCAGCCTGCACTGCCCGCTCAACGAACAGAGCCGTCACCTGATCAACCGCGATTCGCTGGCGCACATGCAACCGGGGGCAATGCTGATCAACACCGGGCGCGGCGGTCTGGTGGACACGCCGGCGCTCATCGACGCCCTGAAGGACGGCCAGCTCGGTTATCTGGGACTGGATGTATATGAAGAGGAGGCGCAGCTGTTCTTCGAAGATCGCTCCGATCTGCCGCTACAGGACGACGTGCTGGCGCGGCTGCTGACGTTCCCGAATGTGATCGTCACTGCGCATCAGGCATTCCTGACCCATGAGGCGCTGGGCGCGATTGCCGCGACCACCTTGCACAACATCGCGACCTGGGCGGCAGGTACGCCGCAGAACCAGGTCGAAGGCTGAGGGATCGGACTCAGACCGGGGGCGGCGTCGGGGTAATCGCCACGCACAGGATCAACAGCGCCAGCCAGCCGAACCCCAGCAAACGTTGCTTGAGGGAGTGGCCGCTGCGCAGCAGGAACCAGACAAACACCAGCGGCATCAGAAACGCCATGATCTTCAGCCAGCCTTCCACCGGGCGCGAACCGTCCGGGTTCAACACCGGTTCGACAGGCTGCGAACGACGGCGTCGCCCCGCCGCCGCCGGCATGATCTTCGGCCGCTCGGGAGCCGGCGGCGGAACGAAGGCCTCGGGCACTGCCTTGTTACGCGGCAGGCTGCCAAAGGAAATCGTCGACGCGCCCTTTTCGGCGTGAGGAGCCTGTGCATCTGCCAGCGGAGCCCCGCAATGAATGCACGCCGTGGCTTCGGAGCTGATGCTCCGCTTGCATTCATAACATTCGATCAGCGCCATGTTCCGTTCCTTGAAAATGAAGGCGGCAGTTTGCCACGACTGCGGTGTCGATTTGAACCTGATCGAAGGTCGCACGCGCGCATCATTCTGCAATCAAGCCCGTGCTAGCATGTCGCGCATATTTGGAGGACCCATGGTCGAACACGATTTCCGCTACACCCTGATGAACCCGCAACACACCCTCACCGAATGCCGCGCCCTGGTTCCGGGCCGTTATCAGGTCACCGGCAACGGTGGCTCGATCCGCATCGGCGACGTGCTGGTCGTGACCCTCAAAGGCAGCAAGGACTTGTCCATGCGCCTGACCGTCGACACCGTCCGCCACCTGATCAACCCGCCGGGTCAATGGACTGCTATGACCACCGGCCCGGTGTTCGGTGAGCTGGCGATCCACACCTGGCAGGTCAACTGCGACAGTTGCGCCAAAGAGCTGAGCTTCGAATTCGCGGTGGACGCCAAACTGGGCAAGCCTGCGGAAAAACCGGCCGCCACGGCACGTATTGCGGAGCTGGGCTGGAAAGCCGTCGGCGACAAGCACCTGTGCCCGAAATGCCAGGAGCCGGCGTGATGAAACACCTGGCCCTGACCGCCGCTGTCGGCGCCGGCCTGATGGGTTGCGCCGCGGAGCCTGTACAACTGCAACAGAACCGCAGTTACATTCTGGAATGGATCGGCGAGCGTCCGCTGATGGACTACAGCCACCTGACCGTGACCCTCGGCGATGATGGCCGGGCGTACGGTAATGGCGGCTGCAACCACTGGTTCGCGCCGTACACCCTGGAAGGCGACAAGCTGAGCTTCGGCAAGATCGGCAAGACCCGCAAACTCTGCGCACCGGCACTGATGGAGCAGGAGCAACGCTTCCTCCAGGCCCTGGAACACGTGGAACGCTGGGACATCTCGCCGATCGAGCAGATGCGCTTCTGGCCTGCTGAAGGCAAGCCGTTGCGCTGGTGGCTGGAAGAAGGTTGATCCTTCGAATCGTTCCCACGCACAGCGCGTGATCGTTCCCACGCTCTGCGTGGTAACGCCGCCCCGGACGCTCCGCGTCCGCTGTGACGCAGAGCGTCACGGGATGCATTCCCACGCAGAGCGTGGGAACGATCAGCGACGATCAGCCAAGGCGAATCAGTTGGTCGCCTGCAACGCCTCAAGCTTCGCCATCACCCCCGCCGCCGTCTGCTCGCCCATCAACTGTTCCCGCACCTTGCCCTTGTTGTCGATGATGTAAGTCACCGGCAAGGCTTCACTGCGCGGCAGTTCGAACAGTTCCGACGGATCCTGCGCCAGCACGGTGAACTTGATGCCCAGCTTCTCGCTGGCGCTCTTCAGCTCTTCACCCTGCACGTTGTCGAAGTTGACCCCGAACACGCCGATCTTCTTGCCCTTGAGCTCGTCGGCCAGGTGATTGAGTTCCGGGATTTCCGTGCGGCACGGGCCGCACCATTCGGCCCAGTAGTTGAGCACGACCCATTGTTTGTCGAGGCGCTCGGACGCCACTTTCTGTCCGTTCTGGTCGATGCCGTAGTCGTTACCGCAGCCCCCCAGCATCAACGCCCCGATGATCGTCAATGCCGCTGCCAGTGCCCGTGTCATGTCGTGTTCCTTGTGAAAAATTGAATGCGCCTGCGACCCATCGCCTCCCAAGGTTCTGGATTGCGCGCTGCACAGTTAGAATAGCCGCCACTCTACGCAAGAAGCGACCCGCCCATGACCGATCTGACGCTTTATCACAACCCGCGCTGCTCGAAATCCCGCGGTGCGCTCGAACTGCTCGAAGCCCGAGGCCTGACGCCGAACGTGGTGCGCTACCTCGAAACCCCGCTGGACGCCGCGCAGATCAAGGCCTTGCTCGGCAAGCTGGGAATCAGTGCACGGCAACTGCTGCGCACCGGCGAAGACGAGTACAAGACCCTGAACCTGGCCGACGCCAGTCTCACCGAAAAACAATTGATTGAAGCGATCGCGGCGCATCCGAAGCTGATGGAGCGACCGATTCTCGAAGCCGGCGACAAAGCCGTCATCGGCCGTCCACCGGAGCAGATCCTGGAGCTGTTGCCGTGAGTACGCCGTACATTCTGGTTCTGTATTACAGCCGCAGCGGTTCGACCAACGAGATGGCCCGGCAGATCGCCCGTGGCGTCGAGCAGGCCGGCCTCGAAGCGCGACTGCGCACCGTGCCGGCGATCTCCACCGAGTGCGAAGCCGTGGCGCCGGACATTCCTGATGAAGGAGCGCTGTACGCCACGCTGGATGACCTGAAGAACTGCGCCGGCCTGGCCCTCGGCAGCCCGACCCGTTTCGGCAACATGGCCGCGCCGCTCAAGTACTTCCTCGACGGCACCAGCAACCTGTGGCTGACCGGCGCGCTGGTCGGCAAACCGGCCGGGGTGTTCACCTCCACCGCCAGCCTGCACGGCGGTCAGGAAACCACCCTGCTGTCGATGATGCTGCCGCTGCTGCACCACGGCATGCTGATCACCGGCCTGCCTTACAGCGAATCGGCGCTGCTGGAAACCCAGGGCGGCGGCACGCCGTACGGTGCCAGCCATCACGCCGGGGCCGACGGTAAAAGCGGTCTCGATCAACACGAAGTGGCGCTGTGCCGCGCCCTCGGCGCACGCCTGGCCAAGACGGCCCAGAAACTGGGGAACTGAGATGGCCAGAAAGCCGAAAGTCCTGCCCGCCGTCGAATGGCTCGAGCCACGGGTGCGGGCCATGCGGGTGATCAGTCTGCTGTGCTTTTTCGGCCTGGCCGGACTGCTCGCCGCGTATTACCTGGTGTTCGCCGACCTGCACGGCGCACGGCCGTGGGTGATTCTGCTGATCGAGCTGATCCCGTGGATCGTGCTCGCACCGGGCATGATCATGGGCAGCGCACGCGGGCATTCATGGATGTGCTTTGTGGTGAATCTGTATTTCATCAAGGGCGCACTGGCCGCGTATGACCCGAGCCGGCAGCTGTTTGGCGTGCTGGAGATGATCGCCAGTCTGGCGGTGTTCTGCTCGGCGCTGTTGTATGTGCGGTGGCGGTATCAGTTGAATCGCAAACTGGCGGGCGAAGGCAAAATCTCCGTCGCCTGACTGCGCTCCAACTCCAAGATCGTTCCCACGCTCCGCGTGGGAATGCATCAAGAGACGCTCCGCGTCTCAGGGACGCAGAGCGTCCCGGGCGGCATTCCCACGCAGAGCGTGGGAACGATCACCCTAGGCTCAATGGTTGACGGTATACGCCAGCATCATCGAGATCTGGCTCATCGGCCGTCCGCCACTCTCTTCATGCCACTGGTTGAACGCATTCTGCACCGTCGCCAGATCCCGCAGGCTGGTGGGTGCCTTGTCGACGATCTTCTGTGCATTCAACGCCGCGACCACGTCGTAGCTCGGCACAAACGTATCCTTGCCGACCATCCGCAAAAACCGTGGCGCCGACAGCCCGCCCAATTGATGGCCGTGCTTTTTCAGGTAGGTCCACAGGCCGACGATGTCGGTCACCGGCCAGTCGGCCAGCAACGCGCCGAAACTGCCCTGCTCTTTCTCGACGTCCAGAATAAACTGCGCATTGCGCGGCACGCTTTTCAGCTTGCCCAGATGACGGATGATCCGCGCATCCTGCATCAGCCGCTCAAGGTGTTCGGCGCTCATCAGCACGACCTTTTCCGGGTCGAACTTGAAGAACACTTCCTCGAAGGCCGGCCATTTGGCGTCCACCAGACTGTGCTTGAGCCCGGCACGAAACACCCGCAGGGCCATGGTCGAGAGATAACGGTCGTCGCTGATCTTGCGCAGTTGCGCCGGGGTCTTGGGAACGGGCAGATGGGCTTCCAGTTCAGCCGCCGAACCGAAGCGGTTCAGACAGTATTCGTGCAGCCACTTGTAGTCGCGCATGCCCTCTCCTTTTGAATGAAACGAAAAACCAATGTGGGAGCGAGCTTGCTCGCGAAGACTGAGTGTCAGTCGACTCATGCATCGACTGGTACGCCGCCTTCGCGAGCAAGCCCGCTCCCACTTGGATTGTGTTTACAGGTTTACGACGTTGACGAATCGCGAAGCGGCGGTTTCATCAATCTTCAGGCTGGTGAAATCAAACAGGTTACGGTCAGCCAGCTGCGACGGGATCACGTTCTGCAGGCTGCGGAAAATGCTTTCGGTGCGGCCCGGGGTCTTGCGCTCCCAGTCCACCAGCATTTCCTTGACCACCTGACGCTGCAGGTTTTCCTGGGAACCGCAGAGGTTGCACGGAATGATCGGGAATTGCTTGAAGTCCGAGTAGGCCTGGATGTCTTTCTCGTTGCAGTAGGCCAGCGGACGGATCACCACGTTGCGCCCGTCGTCGGCGCGCAGCTTCGGCGGCATGGCCTTGAGGCTGCCGTTGAAGAACATGTTGAGGAAGAACGTCTCGACGATGTCGTCGCGGTGATGACCGAGGGCCATTTTGGTCGCGCCGATTTCGTCGGCGAAGGTGTACAGCGTGCCGCGACGCAGGCGCGAGCACAGCGAGCAGGTGGTTTTGCCTTCCGGGATCAGTTCCTTCACCACCGAGTAGGTGTCCTTCTCGACGATGTGGTACTCGATGCCCAGCTCTTTCAGGTAGGCCGGCAGCACGTGCTCGGGAAAGCCCGGCTGCTTCTGGTCCATGTTCACGGCGACGATCTCGAACTTGATCGGTGCAACCTTCTGCAGGTGCATCAGCACGTCGAGCATGGTGTAGCTGTCCTTGCCCCCGGACAGGCAGACCATGACCTTGTCGCCGTCTTCGATCATGTTGAAGTCGGTGACGGCTTCGCCGGCCAGGCGGCGCAGGCGCTTTTGCAGTTTGTTCTGGTTGACCGTAAGAGTGCCCATGACGCGAAATCCGTGAGGTGTGACGAAAGGCGGGCATTTTACGCAAAAACACTTGGCTTGTGGCCACAGGTTGTCGCCCCCTCAAGTGCCTGCTTACACAGACCCCGACGCGATTACCCCGAGGTTTTACAGCGCGATTTGCTCTAAGCCCCTATCACCTGTGCGGTTAAGACCTTTCTATACTGCGACATAAGGTCGCACACAATCTGAAGACCTGTATTTGCTCGGCCGCATTGGCCCGTAGGCGCTCCGCTGGGGGGCGATGGCAATAACGAGAGGAGTGACTGGCATGATCCATCACGTAGTGGGACTTTTTACCCACCCCGATCAGGAATGGAAGGAAATCCGTGGCGACCAGGAAGAAAGCATCAGCCACATGTACCTGACGCACACGCTGATTCTGGCGGCGATCCCCGCTGTTTCGGCATTTATCGGCACGACTCAGGTCGGCTGGGTGATCGGCAACCGCGCACCGGTGATGCTCACCGTCGAAAGCGCGTTGTGGATGACGATCATGTCTTATCTGGCAATGCTCGGCGGGGTCGCGGTCATGGGTGCCTTCGTGCACTGGATGGCCCGCACCTATGACGCCAACCCGAGCCTGGCCCGTTGCGTGGCATTTGCCACCTACACCGCGACACCGTTGTTTGTCGGCGGGCTGGCGGCGCTCTATCCGCACATGTGGCTGGGGATGATCGTCGGCACGGCGGCCATCTGCTACACGGTGTACCTGTTGTATGTGGGGCTGCCGACCTTCATGAACATTCCGTCCGACGAGGGTTTCCTGTTTTCAAGCTCAGTGCTGGCGGTGGGTCTGGTGGTGCTGGTCGCCATCATGGCGTTTACCGTGATTGTCTGGGGTCTGGGCGTGGGGCCCGTCTACACCAATTAGCAATCGGTTCATCCCGAGAAAAACAAGATCCGCCAACACAGGCCGCCGCAAGGCGGCCTTCTCATGCCTGGAATAAACGTCGCGACCATTCGGCAGTTTGGCGATACGCAACGCCGAAAGGTTGCGGCATACTCCAAATCTCTGGAGATCCATCAAGCATGCCCGAGCAACTCAATACCCGCGTCGAAGACTGTTTCCAACTCGCTGAATCCTTTTTCAAACGTCCCTTCAAACGCCCCGTGGTGAGCCTCAAGCTGCGCGGGCAAAAAGCCGGGGTCGCGCATCTGCACGAGAACCTGCTGCGCTTCAATCCGCAGCTGTACCGGGAAAACACCGAACATTTCCTCAAGCAGACCGTGGCCCACGAAGTCGCGCACCTGATCGCCCATCAACTCTTCGGCGACCGCATCCAGCCCCACGGCGAGGAGTGGCAACTGATCATGCGCGGCGTTTACGAATTGCCACCGGACCGCTGCCATACCTATGAAATCAAACGGCGTAGCGTGACCCGCTACATCTACAAATGCCCGTGTGCGGATAGCGATTTTCCGTTTTCGGCGCAGCGCCATAGCCTGGTCAGGCAGGGGCGTCGGTATTTGTGCCGCCGATGCCGGAACACATTGGTGTTCAGTGGCGAGATGCGGGTCGAGTAAGTCCCCATCTCGTTCCCACGCTCTGCGTGGGAATGTATCCCGTGACGCTCTGCGTCACAGTGGACGCGGAGCGTCCATGGCGGCATTCCCACGCAGAGCGTGGGAACGAGTTACAAAACCACTTTCGCGGCACGCAGCTCGGCAATTCGCTCAGGGCTCAACCCCAACTCCGCCAACACCTGATCCGTATGCTGCCCCAGCGCCGCGCCAACATGTCGCGGCGCCGGCAACGCTTCGGAAAACTTCAGCGGGCAAGCGATCTGCGCCTGCGCCGAGCCATCCCCACGCGGCACTTGCGTCACCAGTTCCCGCGCCTGCAATTGCGGATGCCGCACAGCCTCGCCCAGGTTCAACACCGGTTCGACACAGGCATCGATCCCGGCGAACAGCTCGCACAATTCGCCAAAATCATGCTTCTCGAACTCGACCTTCAAGGCGTCCTTGAGCGCCCGCTGTTGCTCGGGTCTGGGTGACAAGCCCTGCGCCGCCAGTTCCGGCCGACCCAGCGCCGCACACAGTTGCTGCATAAAGGCCGGTTCCAGACTGCCCACCGACATCCAGCGCCCGTCGCGGGAGCGGTAGTAATTGTAGAAGCTGCCGCCATTGAGCATCTGATCCTCCCAGCCCGGCTCCTCGCCACAGGCCAGATACCCGGCACCGGCCATGGCGTTCAGGCTGAATGCGCAATCAGTCATGCTCACGTCCAGATGGGTGCCCTGCCCGGTCTGCTGGCGGGAAATCACCGCCGCCAGCAGGCCGATCACCCCGTGCAACGAGCCACCCGCGATATCCGCCACCTGCATGCCCAGCGGCAACGGCCCGCTGTCGGCGCGCCCGGTGTAGCTGGAGAGCCCGGCCAGCGCCAGATAGTTGATGTCGTGGCCGGCGCGATCCTTGTACGGCCCGGTCTGGCCGTAACCGGTGATCGACACATAAATCAGCTTCGGATTGATCGCCTTCAGCGCCTCGTAACCCAGCCCCAGCCGCGCCATCACACCGGGGCGGAACTGCTCCAGCACGATGTCGTAATCCGCCAGCAACTGCTTCACCAACTCCAGCGCCTCGGGCTGCTTGAGGTCCAGCGCCAGACTGCGTTTATTGCGATTGAGATAAGCGTGACTGGCCGAGACGCCGTGATCGTGCGGCGGCAACACCCGCAACAGGTCGAGGCGGGTCGGCGATTCGATGCGCAGCACCTCGGCGCCCATGTCCGCCAGCAGCAGCGAGGCGAACGGCCCCGGCAGCAGGGTCGAGAAATCCAGAATCTTCAGTGAGGCCAGCGGTGCAGACATGGGCGATCTCCATCAACGATGCATGCAGCCTAGGCAGCCATCGGCGATGGGGCAATTACCGGATCCATCAGATGCGCTGACCGTTGCGCTCAAACAGCAGACAAGAAAAAACCCGCCGAAGCGGGTTTTTCCATTCAAGCGATGCTTACTTCACATTGCTCGGGGTCGGGCCTTCGGCCACACCCAGGTCATCTTCTTCACGCTCGTCGGAGATACCGCGACCGCCCGAGGCCAGCTCGGATTGCAGCACATCGGTGTCCAGCTCCTTGACCCACTTGGCCACAACGATGGTGGCAACGGCGTTGCCGACCAGGTTGGTCAGGGCACGGGCTTCGGACATGAAGCGGTCGATACCCAGGATCAGTGCCAGACCGGCCACCGGCAGGTGACCTACGGCCGACAGGGTGGCCGCCAGTACGATGAAGCCCGAACCGGTCACACCGGCTGCGCCTTTGGAGGACAACAGCAGCACCAGCAGCAGGGTGATCTGATGGGTGATGTCCATGTGGGTGTCGGTCGCCTGAGCGATGAACACGGCCGCCATGGTCAGGTAGATCGAAGTACCGTCGAGGTTGAACGAGTAGCCGGTCGGGATGACCAGACCCACCACCGATTTCTTCGCGCCCAGACGCTCCATCTTGATCAGCATGCGTGGCAGCGCCGATTCGGACGAGGACGTACCCAGTACGATCAACAGTTCTTCACGGATGTAACGCACCAGCTTCAGCACGCTGAAACCGTGGGCACGGCAGATCCCGCCCAGCACCACCAGCACGAACAGGATGCAGGTGATGTAGAAGCAGATCATCAACTGGCCCAGTTGCACCAGCGAGCCGACACCGTAGGCACCGATGGTGAAGGCCATGGCACCCAGCGCACCCAGCGGCGCCAGCTTCATGATCATGTTGATGATGTTGAACATGACGTGGGCGAAACGATCGATCAGGTCCAGCAGCGGACGACCGTACGAACCCAGGCGATGCAGTGCATAGCCGAAGATCACCGAGAACATCAACACTTGCAGAATGTCACCGGTGGCAAACGCGCCGACGATGGTGTTCGGGATCACGTTGAGGAGGAAGCCAACAATGCTCTGGTCTTTACTGGCCGTCACATAGGTGGCGATTTTCGAGGCGTCCAGGGTGGTGACGTCGATGTGCATGCCGGCGCCCGGTTGCACAACGTTGACCACGACCAGACCGATCAGCAGGGCGATGGTGGAAACGATTTCGAAGTACAGCAGCGCGTAGCCGCCGGTCTTGCCCACGGATTTCATGTTCTGCATGCCGGCGATGCCGCTGACAACGGTACAGAAGATGATCGGTGCGATGACCATTTTGATCAGTTTGATGAACCCGTCACCCAGTGGCTTGAGCGCCACGCCGGTCTGAGGGTAGAAGTGACCGAGCAGGATGCCGATGGCGATTGCAACGATCACCTGGAAATACAGGGATTTGTACAGTGGCTGACGAGTCGTCATTGCAAAGTTCCTCAAGAGTCCCGCGCGGCAACATCCATCTGTTGTACGCGACACTTGAATTGCGAACCCTCCTGCACTGGAGGGATTTGTTGTGTCGAACGGCGCTTTTCCGGACCGGCTCGGCGCACGCTTCTGTCGCTCTTATCGCAAACGTCGTGCCACTTTGGTGCAAATCGCTGCAAGCCTTTTGATATCAGGGGATACGGCTTTTTCTGTGTCACCGTTCGGTTACTCAAGTGTGGCGGATTTCCGCCAACTCGCCCGACCTCGTCCTACAATTTGGCGGAAATCCGCCTTGTTACCGATCAAAGGCAGCCGCTACCATCGGTCGCTAGAGAAAGGATCTGCCGCTCATGCGCGAACGCACCATCGCCAGTCACTTTGCCCGCGCCGCCCTTGGTGGCGCGCGGCGCTCAGGTTACGACTATTCGGACCTGCTGCAGCAACTGGGCATCAGCCTCGAACTGCTCGACGAGCCGCGCGCGCGGATCGCCCCGGAGCAATTCACCCAACTGATCCAGAACCTGTGGCTGGCCCTGGACGACGAATACCTGGGCTTCGGCAACGCGCCGAGCAAACCCGGCAGCTTTGCCATGATGTGCCACGCGATCATTCACTGCCGCAGCCTGGAGAAGGCTCTGCAACGCGGCTTATTGTTTTATAGCCTATTCCCCGAAGCCCCGCGCCTGACCCTGACCCATGAAGACGAATGGGTGCGCCTGAGCCTCGACGATGCGCAATTGTGGGACCCGGATCACTTTCTCAGCGAGAGCCTGCTGGTGATCTGGCACCGTCTCGGCAGCTGGCTGATCGGCCAGCGGATTCGCCTTGAACAGGCGAGCTTCAGCTACCCGAAACCGGCACACGGGGCGGAATACGACCTGCTGTTTTCATGCCCGCTGGAATTTTCTGCAAAGCAAAGCAGCCTGGTGTTTCACAGCCGCTATTTGCACATGCCGCTGTTGCAGGACGAACGCACCCTCAAGCATTTCCTCGAACGCTCCCCTGCCGACCTGCTGTCCCGCCCGGACGACGGCAACAGCCTGAGCAGCCGACTGCGCCGTTTGCTCAGCCACGACAGCGCACGCTGGCCGGACCTCGAAGCCGTGGCCGCGCACCTGCACATCAGCCCACAAACCCTGCGCCGGCATTTGCGCGAGGAAGGCACCAGTTTTCAGGAATTGAAGGATCAGCTGCGGCGGGACATCGCGATTTATCACCTGGGGCGGGCGGATCTGTCGTTGCAACAGATCGCCGAACAGCTCGGATTTTCCGAGCCGTCGGCGTTTCATCGGGCGTTCAAGAAGTGGACGGGGCTGACGCCGGGGGCTTATCGGGCGCAGGAGCATTAGTCAATTTTTTTGTGGCCAAAGCGAAAACCCGTCGAAAAAACACAAATCATCTCCAGTTAGGAAGAGCGTAATCAGGCTAATCTCGTCCGCCGAGAAATCCGTCAGGTAATAAATTGAACCACTCGATACATGCGGAATCGGTCGTGCCCCCAAAAAAACACCCGATGCGTTGTAAAAGCTGACCGATGCAGGTGCGCTGACCGAGCCACTAAAAAAAGATACTCGAGAACATTGCATCTTCAATTTAAGCTGGATTTGAATGGTGCTCGTGTAGTTCGAGCTACCATTAAAAGAGGCATGGAGTCTCTGACCTTTAATTTCACCCTCTGAAACATGGTATGGCGCAATTGCCACCTGGCTGGAAGCGTCACCCAACGCATAGAAAATATCGAAATAGCGCAGGCTGATGGTTCCGCCAGGGTTGATGATCGTCGTTGGAGTAGAGTCGAAGTCTTCAACAAACGGCTCCTGCGGCTCCTCTCGATTCAGATGGATATCCAAATGTTGTTGTGAAGAAGCGACGACATTTCCCAACTGGTCGAATGCCTGGAACTCCGCAATGGAGTTTGGGTGATCCCCCGCTTGTTCGAAAAACTCAGTAAACAGCGTTTTCGTAATCGGGGCAGGCGCGTCGGGTACCTCAAATTCGACAGTTGCATCACCAATCAGGCAACGGATTCGGTCGAAAGAACGCCGGTTGTTGTATTTAAAGGTCGCCTCAACTCCTTTTCTCGCCTCTTCGGCACCTACCCCATTCTTTTCAATTTCTGGAGGGAAGAGCAGTTCGAGGCCATCGGCAAGCCGCAGATGATAAAGGACGTTCAAATCACGGGAGTCTTCGCTGCCGTTTCCGCTGGCGCGTTTGACTTTGTAATGCAATCGGTTGACGCCGTGTCGTAGCCTACCGTGCGGTACATACAGGGCGATCCGAAGCTGTTCTTCGCCCGCCTTGACGGTATGGCCGGTCACAGGATTGGGTTCGTCGTTTACATATAAGTCGACTCGATCATCCGCCACCATGGTCGAGGATCGCGTCTGTAGCTCAGCCCATGGATCAACCAGGCATTCGAGCCCCTTCGGTTGATCATCGTAAATGGATTTAGGAATACCACCGTCCGCAATAGCCGGTGGTTTTACTGGCGATACCCAGCCCTGAATAATGACTGAATAGAGCACAAACAATTGAGTAAGCAGCGAAGACTGGATATCCATCACTCTCTCCAAACGCAAGAAAACTCTGAACATTCATCTGATGCTATTTCGGTAAAGACGGCTACTGTCAGAAATAACAGGTAAGAAGGTCTTTCAGACGAGCGGCGCTTCTATCCAACGCTTTCACACCGCCGGAAAATGAATCCTGAACGCCGCCCCGCCCATCGGCGAATCCCCCAGGGTCAACTTGGCGCTGTAGCTCTCGATGATGTCCTTGACCACCGCAAGACCAATCCCCTGCCCTGGATGCTGGCGGTCCAGACGTTCGCCGCGTTCGAGAATCCGTGCGCGCTGATCCGGTGGTACGCCGGGGCCGTCGTCTTCGATGCACAGTTCGATTCCGTCCAGGCCTTCGCGCACGCTGATGCGCACTTCGCCCAGGCACAGGCGATAGGCGTTTTCCAGCAGGTTGCCCATCATTTCCAGCAAGGCGCCCTGCTCGATCGGCACGTAACAGTGCTCCGGCAGATCGAAGGCGACGCGTACGTGTTTGTCGCGGTAGACCTTGTCCAGCGTGTCGCACAGGCTTTGCAGCACCGGGCGCAGGCGCACCTGGTGGCGCACCAGACCGCTTTTGCGCAGGCTGGCGCGTTGCAACTGGTAGCCGATCTGCTGGCTCATGCGTTCGATCTGGGTTTGCAACACCCAGGCCTGATCGCGGTCTTCGGGGCGCTGGGCCATGTCTTCGCTGACGCCTTGCAAAACCGCCAGCGGGGTTTTCAGGCTGTGGGCCAGATCGTCGAGGGAGTCGCGGTAACGGCTGCGCTGCTGGCGCTCGCTGTGCAGCAGGCGGTTGAGGGAACCGGTCAGGCGCAACAGTTCACGCGGGTGCTGTTCGCTGAGGCTTTCGAGGGTTCCGCCTTCGATTTCGTCGAGTTCCTGGCTGAGCCGGCGCAAGGCTTTCAGGCCCCAGGTCAGGCCGATCCACAGCAGCGCCAGCAGCACCAGCAACGCCGCACCGAAACCGAGGTAGAGATTTTCCCGCAGGCCTTCGAGGGTGGTTTCGTATTCGCGCACCGGTTGCAGGGCCACGATACTGAAGGCTGCGCTTTTGCCGCCGAGCAGTTTGACTTCGACGTCATAGACGAAGAATTCCTGCCCGTTGGCTTCGCGGATCCGCGCGAACTCGTTGCCGAGGCCGTCGTAGCGCGGCGTGTAGTTGATCTTCTCTTCCTGGGTGCCCTTCGAGCGCCAGACCAGATGCCCTTCGCGGTCATAGATGTAGCCGAGCAGGCGATTGTCCGTGAGGTTGAAGCGCTCGTCGGGCAACTGTGCCGGCATCATCAAGCGGTTGTTTTCAACCCGCGCGGCGGAGATCAGCGTGGTGACGTCGGACGCCAGCCGCTGCTCGATCGAGTCCTGCAACGCCAGGCTGAACGCGCCCTGCATCGCCGGGAGCAACGCGAGCATGAACAACACCGCCAGGGTGGTGGCGGCGAGCATCAGCCGGACGCGAAGGGAACGGATCAAGTGCAGCGCTCATTGAACAGGTAGCCGAGGCCGCGCACGGTGTCGATCGGCTTGAACCCGGCCGGGCCTTCGAGCTTGCGGCGCAGACGGCCGACCAGCACTTCGATCACGTTCGGATCGCGCTCGTCGTCATCCGGGTACAGCTGCTCCATCAACCGGTCCTTGGGCACCACTTGCTGGTGATGGCGCATGAGGTATTCGAGGATCCGGTATTCGTAGGCGGTCAGCGCCAGCGGTTGCTCGTCGAGAGTCGCCTGCTTGCGATTGAGGTCCAGCAACAACGGGCCGGCGACGATGGTCGACTGGGTAAAACCGCTGGATCGGCGCAGCAAGGCATTGAGCCGCGCTTCGAGTTCTTCGAACTGGAACGGCTTGACCACGTAATCGTCGGCGCCGGCGGCCAGGCCTTCGACCTTGTCCTGCCAGTTGCCGCGCGCGGTGAGGATCAGGATCGGAAAGGTCTTGCCGCCCGAGCGCAACTGGCGGATCAGATCGAGCCCGCCCATACCCGGCAGGCCGAGGTCGATCACCGCCAGGTCAAAGTTGAATTGCCCGGTCTGGTACAACGCCTCTTCGGCATTGGCCACGGACTCGACCACGTGACCGCTCTCCGTCAGGCGGGTTTGCAGGTGATGGCGCAACAGCGCTTCATCTTCGACGACCAACAGTTTCATAACCTTCTCCCGGGTAAAACGAAATCTCCAGACAACCACCTGTGGGAGCGGGCTTGCTCGCGAAGGCGATGTATCAGCCAACATTGTTGTCGACTGACAGACCGCTTTCGCGAGCAAGCCCGCTCCCACAGGGGCTAGTGCAAGCCGTGCTTTAGAAAGCGTAGTTGGCCGACAGGTAAGTCTGGGCGCTGCTGGTCAAATCCAGCGAGCCTTGCTTGCTGCCGCCGCTCTCTTTCATCTCGGTGCTGGCGTTGCTGCGCAGGTAACGGTAACCGAGTTCTACCGAGGTGTTCTGCGAGACTTGCTGCAGCACACCGAACTGGCCGCCGACGGCGTAACCGATGTCACTGTCGCGGCTGTAGCTTGGCGAATCCTGGGTCAACTTGGTCAGACCGGCCGTGGCGCCACCGAACAGCTTGGTGCTGCTGCCCACCGGGTAGAACAGATCGTAGCTGCCCAGCAGGTTTTCCTGGCGCAGTTTAATGCCATTGTGCGAGCCGGACACGTTGTCGTAGGTGGCGTAGTAGCGACCCTGGCTGTTTTGCTGACCCAGGCGCAGGCCGTAGGTGTTGTTGCCGTCGATGGCCGCGGTGGCGTCCGGGTGGCCGAGGTTGTCGTTCAGGGCGTTGGATTTCTTGATCTTGTCGCTGGTCTGGCCGAAGGTCAGGCCGGCGAAGTTGGTGGTGGTGTCGGCATGGGCGGCGATGCTTGCGCTCATGACGGTGAAAGCCAGCAGCAGTTTGTTCAAACGAGTCATTGAGTGTTCCTCAGTTGTGCTCTTCGGGTATGGCGCAAGGTTACTGACCCTCCCCTGTACCGCCCCTGAACGCTCTCTGAACCTCGCCTGAATGAAATGAACTAGGCTGTTTTGACCCCTTATTGTCCGGAGACCCGATCATGCGCCTGCTTCTAACCCTCGCCCTCCTTGTCTTCAGCGGCCTCAGCCAGGCTGCGATCAAGACCGAGGAAATTCCCTATCAGAGTGCCGACGGCACGAAGCTGATCGGTTACTACGCCTACGACGACGCGATCAAGGGCCCGCGCCCCGGCGTGGTGGTGGTGCATGAATGGTGGGGCCTGAACGACTACGCCAAGCGCCGCGCCCGGGATCTCGCCGGGCTCGGCTACAGCGCGCTGGCCATCGACATGTACGGTGAAGGCAAGAACACCGAGCACCCGAAAGACGCGATGGCGTTCATGCAGGCGGCCACGCAAAACGCCGATGCGGCCAGCAAGCGCTTTGAGGCCGGGCTGGATCTGTTGAAGAAACAGCCGCAGACCGACAAGGATAAAATCGCCGCCATCGGTTACTGCTTCGGCGGTGGCGTGGTGCTGAATGCGGCACGTCAGGGTGTGCCGCTGGCCGGCGTGGTGAGTTTCCACGGTGCGCTGGCCACCAAGACTCCTGCTACGCCGGGCAGCGTGAAGGCGAAAGTCCTCGTCGAACACGGCGCGCTGGACAGCATGGTCACCCCGGACAACGTCACGGCGTTCAAGTCGGAAATGGACAAGGCCGGCGCCGACTATCAATTCGTCAGCCTCGACGGTGCCAAGCACGGGTTCAGCAATCCCGATGCGGATCGCCTGAGCCACGGCGATCACGGTGGCCCGGATATCGGCTACAACAAGGCTGCCGATGAAAAATCCTGGGCGGACATGCAGGCGTTCTTCAAGAAGATCTTTGGCTGAACCCGGTCGCCCCCTCGCGCTGATGCTGATCGTTCCCACGCTCCGCGTGGGAATGCAGCCCGGGACGCTCCGCGTCCCTTCGCTGTGTGACGCGGAGCGTCACTGTATGCATTCCCACGCGGAGCGTGGGAACGATCATGGATCGAGGCTTCGGCGTGGGAACGATCACTTCCTCTGCACTATCCAGCCCGAAGACAACCCGGCAAAATGCCCGACATGACTGCCAGCCCTTTCCTCCCCGCCTGCTGCACCCCGCTCGATGCCCATTGGCCGCTGCCGACGGTGTTGCCCGACACCGTGTTTCTGAGCACCCATTTCGATCCGTCGCTACTGCTGGGCGATGACTTCCGGCGCAGCGCCATCGAGACGCCGCCGAGCATTCAGCGTTCGGTGGCCAAGCGGCAGGCGGAATTCCTTGCCGGGCGGATTTGTGCCCGGGCGGCGTTGCAGCAGCTGGAAGGCTCGAGCACTGTTCCGGCGATTGGCGAGGATCGCGCGCCCATTTGGCCGGCGCACATCTGCGGCTCGATCACCCACAGCACCGGCCGCGCGGCGGCGATTGTCGCCAACAAACAGCACTGGCGCGGACTGGGCATGGACCTGGAAAACCTGCTCAACGCCGAACGCGCCGAACGACTGGCCGGAGAGATCCTGACCCCGCCGGAATTGCAGCGCATGGCCGCCGGTTCCCGGGATCAGATCGCGCTCTGGGTGACCCTGACCTTTTCGGTGAAAGAAAGCCTGTTCAAGGCGCTGTACCCGATCGTGCAGCAGCGCTTCTACTTCGAACACGCCGAGGTACTGGAGTGGAATGAACAGGGTCAGGTGCGGCTGCGGCTGCTGACGGACCTGTCCAGCGAATGGCGCAACTGCACAGAACTGGACGCTCAGTTCGGCGTGCAGGACGGGCAGTTGCTGAGTCTGGTCAGCATTCCTGCCTGAAGGTTTGTACTGTTTGGAATGGCCCTATCGCGAGCAAGCTCGCTCCCACAGGTCTGCGCGCTTGCGGGTGGGAGGAGCTTGCTCGCGAATGGGTCAGCATTGAGCAATGCGAGATCAGCGCCGCTCCTGATTCCTCGGCCAGCTCAGGCTGAAGCACGCTCCGCCCAGACTCTTGCTCTTGCCGATCAGCGCCCGGCCATCGTGCCAGTGGATGATCCGCCGCACGATCGACAGGCCCAGCCCGTGCCCGCCGGACGCCCGGGTGCGACTGTCGTCGAGACGGAGGAACGGCGTGAAGATTTTCTCCCAGGCGGTTTCCGGCACACCGGGCCCGTCGTCCTCGACATCTACCCGACAGCGCATCTGCCCGACCTGATAACTGACCGTGACCTTCGAGCGCGCATGGCGCATGGCGTTGCTCACCAGATTCTGCAGGGCCCGATGCAGATAACGCGGCTCGGCCTCGACCCAGGCGTCATCGCAATCCGCCGCCGACAGGCACAGACCGCGCTGTACCGTGACTTCGGCGCGCAGAGGCGCCAGCTCTTCGATCACCTGATTGACCAGTGCATCCAGATCGATGCGCTGGAAGGTCAGCGCCGGCGAGCCCTGCTCCAGCCGGGCGTACGTGAGCATTTCATCGACCAGTTTGTCGAGGTCCTCGATGTCGTGGTCCATGCCCTCGCGGTATTTTTCCAGCGCCTGCGGGGTGGTGGCCGAGCCGATCATCTCCAGACCGAAACGCAGGCGCGCCACCGGCGTGCGCAATTCGTGGGACACCGCGCGCACCAGTTCACGCTGGATCGCGAGCAACTGCTGCAAATGCTCGGCCATGCCGTTGAACGCCGCCGCCAGCTTGCCCACCGAGTCGGCACCACGGGCCGGCACCCGGGTTTCCAGGCTGCCTTTGGCGATGCGCGTGGCAGCGGCTTCGAGCCCGCGCAAACGCCGTTCGAGCTGGCGCACCAATAGATAGACAATCAGGCCGATCAGGGTCAGGCCGAGGGCAGCGATCAAAACCAGCCATTCCGGCGGGTACGGGTTCATCTGATACAGCGGCCCGATTTCCAGCACCCACGGCGTGCCGACCATGCCGGCGAACACCCGGATCGAATCGCCGCCCTTGCCCAGCGCCATCACCGTATCGCCCTCGGACACCCGACGGCTCTGGTCTTCGTCCATGTCGGCATCGCTGACCGTGACCAGCCGCAAATCGAAGCCGAAGCCTTTGTCTTCTTTCAACTGCGCCAGTCGTTTGGGCTGCTCGCCCACGGGCACCCGCACCAGTTCATCGGCCAACAGGTAAATGGTCGCCCGGGCCAGCTGCTCGCTGATCTGCTGCACCTCGCCTACCAGCACCAGTTGATCCTTGTCGCTGACCAGCCGATAGACCTTGGCCGCGTGCGGGCCGGTCTGCTCGACCAACGCCTGCCCACGCTGTACCCGGGTGCGCTGAGTCAGGTCGAGGTCGGTCTGGGCGAAGGTCTTCAGCGCCAGCGGAATACCGAGCAGCCGCTCCCACACCAGCAAGGCGCGATGGCGCTCGGTTTCATTCATCGGTTGCAGGTTGTCGGCCATCAGCGAAAACGTGCCGTGGGCCAGACGCTCGCGGTATTGCTCGCTGCGCACCTGGTTCAGCAGGTGCAGCGCGAGCACGCCGAGCACCGCCACCAGAATCAGCGCCGCGCACATGCCGCCATAGATGCGCAGGAAGATCGAATTCACAGCGGCAGGTCTGCGCAGGCTTCCGGCACGAACAGATAGCCTTTGCTGCGGATGGTCTTGATCAGGCGCGGGTGATCGGGGTCGTCGCCGATTTTCGGGCGGATGCGCGAGATGCGTACATCGATCGAGCGGTCCTGGCCGTCGTAACCGATGCCGCGCAGTGCGGTGAAGATTTCTTCCCGGGACAGGATCCGCCCGGCGTTGGATACCAGCAGCCAGAGCAGATCGAATTCGGCGCTGGTCATCTCGATGCCACTGTCGCTGAGCCAGGCTTCGCGCAACGCGTTGTCCACCACCAGCGGACCGAACTGCAGACGACGCGGATTGCCCGCTGGCGGCTCTGGTGTGTCACTGCGTCTCAGCAGCGCCTGGATACGCGCCAGCAACAGTCGCGGGCGCACCGGTTTGCAGACATAGTCGTCGGCGCCGAGATCCAGGCCGAGGATCTGGTCGGCGTCATCGGTGCGCGCGGTGAGCATCAGGATCGGCCCGTCGTAACGGTCACGGACCTTGCGGCAGATGCTCAGGCCGTCTTCGCCGGGGAGCATCAGGTCGAGGATCACCAGGTCCGGCTGTTCCTTGATGATCCGCGCCGCCGCCAGCGCCCCGTTGCCTTCGATCTCCACGCGCAATCCGTTGGCTTGCAGGTATTCACGGGTCAGTTCGGCCAGACGCTGGTCGTCCTCGACTATCAATACCTGCCAGGCTTCTTGCTCCACGGGTGACCTCTGCTTGCCGATGCTGCTTATAAAGGAAGGATCCTCCCGTCTTTTTGTCATCTTTTAGGAGGATAAGAATGCGTGCGCATGGGCCGATTGTATAAACGGCGTACAGCCAGAACACAAGTCGGTAAATGCGTTCGGACAAGGCGGATTTTTGTGATAGGGTTCGCGCCCTCAAAATTCCGCCGCGGCATTTTTTTGCGGTGGAAAACAGTGACAAACGGTCTAGCTCAGCAGGTTCGCGGCCTACACGTGAATTCGACATTTCGCACACAATTTACGCACAGGGTTATCCACAGGCTGTCCGTTGCAATCCTCCCCCAAAACGCATTATCTTGTAGCCCGCGCTTGAAAAAACCCTACATGTAGGGGTTGAGGCCAAAAAACCAAACACAAACCGGACAGTGAATTCAAGGCTTTTTATTGCCATTGTCGGGTTGAACCAAACGTATTTTCAGAAGCCCAAACCGCGCCTGCGGATGGCTACCGTTTTTCAGCCGATCACGGCGTAAACGGTACGGGTGTTGCAGTCCCAAACTGCTCCCCGAAAGGAATGCGGTTTCACGCGTATCGCGCGAACCGAAGACTTCGGCATGGAAGCGGCGCCCACAAGGCCCCCTTCCTGAACTGTCCCGAAGTCGTTACCCGGCAACTGCCGGTCGTAGTGCTTCAGGACGGAACGGTGGGCACCGTGATGGTGCCCAAACAAACATAGAGAACGTGGAGACACCCATGCAAACCGACACAACTCGCGAGAACCCGCAGGGCACCTTGCCGCAGGCCGCCGATTCGAATTCGGATCTGGCTGCCACCGCGCCTGGCCAACTGCGTGTGATCAAGCGTAATGGCACTGTCGTTCCTTACACCGATGACAAGATCACCGTCGCTATCACCAAAGCGTTTCTCGCAGTTGAGGGCGGCACCGCTGCCGCTTCGTCGCGAATCCACGACACCGTTGCCCGTCTGACCGAACAGGTCACCGCGACCTTCAAGCGTCGCATGCCGTCGGGCGGCACCATCCACATCGAAGAAATCCAGGACCAGGTCGAACTGGCCCTGATGCGTGCCGGCGAGCAGAAAGTGGCTCGCGACTACGTGATCTACCGTGACGCCCGTTCCAAGGAACGCGCCGTTCGCACCACCGCCGAAGAACCGGTACAGGCGCACCCGTCGATCCGCATCACTCGCGCCGACGGCACCCTCGCGCCGCTCGACATGGGCCGTCTGAACACCATCGTCACCGAAGCCTGCGAAGGCCTGGCTGAAGTCGACGGCGACCTGATCCAGCGCGAAACCCTGAAGAACCTGTACGACGGCGTGGCCCTGAACGACGTCAACACCGCGCTGGTAATGACCGCCCGTACCCTGGTCGAGCGCGAGCCGAACTACTCGTTCGTGACCGCACGCCTGCTGATGGACACCCTGCGTGCCGAAGGCCTGGGCTTCCTGGGCGTGGCCGAGAGCGCCACTCACCACGAGATGGCCGACCTGTACGCCAAGGCCCTGCCGGCCTACGTCGCCAAAGGTATCGAGTTCGAACTGCTGAACCCTGTGCTGGCCTCCTTCGACCTGGAAAAACTGGGCAAGGCGATCAACCACGAGCGCGACCAGCAATTCACCTACCTGGGCCTGCAGACCCTGTACGACCGTTACTTCATCCACAAGGATGGCGTGCGCTTCGAACTGCCGCAGATCTTCTTCATGCGCGTGGCCATGGGCCTGGCGATCGAAGAGAAGCAGAAAGAAGACCGTGCGATCGAGTTCTACAACCTGCTGTCCTCGTTCGACTACATGGCTTCGACCCCGACCCTGTTCAACGCCGGCACCCTGCGTCCACAGCTGTCGAGCTGCTACCTGACCACCGTGCCGGATGACCTGTCGGGCATCTACCACGCGATCCACGACAACGCCATGCTGTCGAAATTCGCTGGCGGCCTGGGCAACGACTGGACTCCGGTGCGTGCACTGGGTTCGTACATCAAGGGCACCAACGGCAAGTCGCAAGGCGTGGTTCCGTTTCTGAAAGTGGTGAACGACACCGCCGTGGCCGTTAACCAGGGTGGCAAGCGCAAAGGCGCTGTGTGTGCCTACCTGGAAACCTGGCACATGGACATCGAGGAGTTCATCGAACTCCGCAAGAACACCGGTGATGACCGTCGTCGTACCCACGACATGAACACTGCCAACTGGATCCCTGACCTGTTCATGAAGCGCGTCTTCGATGACGGCAAGTGGACCCTGTTCTCGCCGTCCGAAGTACCGGACCTGCACGACCTGACCGGCAAGGCCTTCGAAGAGCGCTACGAGTACTACGAAGCCCTGACCGAGTACCCAGGCAAGGTCAAACTGTTCAAGACCATCCAGGCCAAAGACCTGTGGCGCAAGATGCTGTCGATGCTGTTCGAAACCGGCCACCCATGGCTGACTTTCAAGGATCCGTGCAACCTGCGTAGCCCGCAGCAGCACGTCGGCGTTGTTCACAGCTCGAACCTGTGCACCGAGATCACCTTGAACACCAACAAGGACGAGATCGCGGTCTGCAACCTGGGCTCGATCAACCTGCCGAACCACATCGTCGACGGCAAGCTGGACACCGCCAAGCTCAAGCGCACCATCGACGTAGCCGTGCGCATGCTCGACAACGTGATCGACATCAACTACTACTCGGTACCGCAGGCGAAGAACTCCAACTTCCGCCACCGTCCGGTCGGCCTGGGCATCATGGGCTTCCAGGACGCGCTGTACCTGCAGCACATTCCTTACGGCTCCGACGCTGCCGTCGAGTTCGCCGACAAGTCGATGGAAGCGGTCAGCTACTACGCGATCCAGGCTTCCTGCGACCTGGCTGACGAGCGCGGCTCGTACGAGACGTTCCAGGGTTCGCTGTGGTCCAAAGGCGTACTGCCGCTGGATTCGCAACAGATCCTGATCGAAGCACGTGGCCAGAAGTACATCGACGTCGACCTGACCGAGTCCCTGGACTGGGCACCGGTTCGCGCCCGTGTACAGAAAGGCATCCGTAACTCGAACATCATGGCCATCGCACCGACCGCGACCATCGCCAACATCACCGGCGTATCGCAGTCGATCGAACCGACCTACCAGAACCTGTATGTGAAATCGAACCTGTCGGGCGAATTCACCGTGATCAACCCGTACCTGGTTCGCGACCTGAAGGCTCGCGGTCTGTGGGACTCGGTCATGATCAACGACCTGAAGTACTACGACGGTTCGGTTCAGCAGATCGAGCGCATCCCGCAAGAACTCAAAGAGCTCTATGCGACCGCGTTCGAAGTGGACACCAAGTGGATCGTTGACGCCGCCAGTCGTCGTCAGAAGTGGATCGACCAGGCCCAGTCGCTGAACCTGTACATCGCCGGCGCATCGGGCAAGAAGCTGGACGTGACCTACCGCATGGCCTGGTACCGTGGTCTGAAAACCACCTACTACCTCCGTGCCCTGGCCGCGACCAGCACCGAGAAGTCGACCATCAACACCGGCAAGCTGAACGCTGTATCCAGCGGCGGCAACCACGGCGACGACTCGGTCCTGGCAGCCCCTGCCGGCCCTGCTCCAGTACCGAAGGCTTGCGCCATCGACGAGCCGGATTGCGAAGCTTGCCAATAAGCTGAGCTGAATCAGGCGTTGCGAAACGCCTGATCCGAGAACCCCCCGACAGACTTCTGGTTTGTCGGGGGTTTTCTTTTGCCCGCGCAAAAAGCAAAAGCCGCCCTCACCCTAACCCTCCCGAAACGTCGGACCGCCCAGAGGGAGAGGGAACTGACCGAGGTGTTTTGGGGAGGTACGCCGACGTGAAATACCGATTTGAACTCGGGTTTTAAAAAGCATGCAACTCGACTCCTGCTGCTTCTTCTGCTTTGGCTTTGGCTTCCCACCACTCAACACGATGAGCGTTAGCTCGAGTACCGCTTTTGACGTGCCGGCCCCATCGGAAGGCTGAGTGGAGGGATTTATCCGGGGGTGGGAGCGCAGCGACCGTGCGGCGAAGCCGCATGCATCGAGAGGAGGTGCAGCGAAGCAAACCGTAGGCGATGCCCCCGGATGAATCCCGGAACGAAGGAACACCGAGCCAAAGCGAGGGGCCGAACGCCGGGGTCCAGACCTTTGGTTACTTTGGGGCGTTTGCCAAAGTGACCCGCCGTAAGGGCGGAACCATAATCCGCAACACCCGAAGCAACGGATCCACCCCCAAACCCAAGCCAAAAAAAAGCCCCTCAAAAAGAGGGGCTCCTTAACCAGCCAAAACCCAGAATCAGGTCATCTGAATAATGGTCTGCATGATAGTGCTCTGAGTCGAAATGGTCTTGGCGTTCGCCTGATAGTTGCTCTGACCCTTGATCAGATCAACCAGCTCATTGGTCAGGTTTACGTTCGACTCCTCCAGCGAGTTCGAAACAACCGAACCCAGCGTACCGGTCTCCGGCGCGTCGTAGCCCGGAATACCCGAAGCGTAAGTCTCTTTCCAGCTGGTACCACCGATAGGCTGCAGACCCTGCTCGTTGGTGAAGCTCGCCAGCGCAACCTGGCCGATGGCCTTGCTCTGGTTGTTGCTGAAGTTGGCAAACAGCGTACCGGTACCGTCGATGGTCAGGTTGGTGATCTGGCCAGTCGCGTAACCATCCTGAGTCGGGATCGAACGCGCGGTGTCAGCGTTGAACTGAGTGGTCTTGGCCATCGAAATGGTGATGCCAGCCGGGTTCGCCGAAGCGCCGTTGGCCTTCCACACGCCGTTGGTGACAGTACCCGGTACCCAGCCAGTGAGTTTCAGGTCGCTGCTGATCACGGCAGGCGGCGTGCTGACCTGAGTCAGTTGACCGGTGGAGTCGAAGGTCATGGTCGAAGCAACAGGTGCGGTGACTTTCGGATCGCTACCGGTAGCATCCGGGTTACGACCGTCCACCAGGGTGTAGACCTTCCAGGTGTTGGCACCGGTTTTCACCATGTACTGGTCCATGACGTGGGAGTTACCCTGGCTGTCATAGATCGGGGTGCTGAACGACTTGGTGTAAGTCTCGGTCTTGCTAGGGTCGAACTTGCCGGCCGCCACTGTGTCGTCGATCACCGGAGCGGTCGAGTTCAGGTTGATGGTCGAGGTCACCAGCGAGGTGGACTTCGGCGCCAGGTTCGAGGTGTCGATCTTCAGATCGGTCAACACACCGTTAATGACCTTGCCGTTGGAATCCACACCGTAGCCTTGCAGACGCGAGGTGTAGTCGGTGTTGGTGATGAAGCCGTCCTTGTCGACCTTGAACGTACCGGCACGGGTGTAGGAGATCGAGCCGTTGTTGCTCAGGGTGAAGAAGCCCGAACCGTTGATGCCCATGTCCAGCACGTTGCCGGTGTTGTTGATGTCGCCCTGGGTGAACTGCTGGGAAACGTTGGCCAGACGCACACCGTTGCCGATGACCTTGCTGCCGCTACCCAGGCGAGTGGCCGAGTAGACGTCTTCGAATTCTGCACGGGACGATTTGAAACCGGCGGTCGCAACGTTGGCGATGTTGTTGCCGGTCACGTCCAGTTGCTTGTTGGCTGCATAGAGACCGCTAAGGCCGATATTGAAAGACATATTCCACTCCTTTGTGCCGGTTAGTCGGCTCTATATACCAATGGTTTGTACTTTGGACAGGGCAACGGTGCCCTTGCCGGACAGGTTGAGCATCAGCTCGCCACCGGTCTGGCTGATCGTCACGCTGGTGACCGTGGCTGGCAGGTAGGTCGCCAGGTCGGTCGCGGTGCCGTTGATCGAGGCGTTGGCCTTGACGGTGTAGGTACCGGTTTTCACCAGGTTGCCGTCCTTGTCCTTGCCGTCCCAGGTGAAGCTCGCGTCGCCTGCGGCGCGACTGCCCAGATCGATGGTGCGAACAACGGTGCCGCTGCTGTCGGTGATGGAGACGGTACCGCCGGCAATCGACGAAGGAACAGTGACCGAACCGGTCATGCCTTTGCTCGGATCGTCGAGCTGGACCGAGTTGGTCTGCACGATCACGTTGCGGCCGACCAGCGACGAAGCCTGCAGGGCTTGCGACGAGTTGTAGTTGCCGGCCAGCGAACTGACAGTGCTGTTGAGGGTGGTAATCCCCTCAAGGCTGCTGAACTGCGCCAGCTGGGCAACGAATGCGCTGTTGTCCTGCGGGTCGAGCGGGTTCTGGTTCTTCAGCTGGGTCACCAGCAGTTGCAGGAACGCGTCCTTGCCCAAGGCCTGGCCGCCGGTCGAACTGTTGGTGGCCGAAGCGATGCCGCCGGCGGTGGTGCTACTGGTCTTCTTCGAAGAATTGGCCAGTATGTCGTTCATCGTCAGGCTGCTGGTGGTATCGGTAACACTCATGGCAGTCGCCCCTTATTACTGACCGAGGGTCAGTACCTTCTGCATCATGGTTTTGGCGGTGTTCATCATTTCGGCGTTGGTCTGGAACGACCGGCTCGCGGAAATCATGTCAGCCATTTCTTCCACCACGTTGACGTTCGGGTAGTAGACGTAGCCTTTGGCGTCGGCCGCCGGATGGTTCGGCTCGTAGCGCGCTTCGAGGTTGCTCTGGTCTTCGACCACGCCCATGACCTGCACGCCCTGGCCGGCTGCGTCCTGGTTCTGGAACAGCGAATTGCTGCCGCCGCTCTGGCCGCCCTGGAACATGGTGGCGAATACCGGGTGACGGGCGCGGTAGGTCTGGTCGATGCTCGACGAGACGGTCTCGGCGTTGGCGATGTTCGACGCCACGGTGTTGAGACGGGTGGTCTGGGCGCTCATGCCGCTGCCGGCAATGTTGAAAACGCTGGACAGGGACATGGATTACTCTCCGCGCAGGGCTGAGACCAGCCCTTTGAATTTGCTGTTGAGCAGGGTGAAGCTGGCCTGGAAGCCGACCGCGTTTTCCGCGTAGTTCGACTGTTCCAGCTGGGCGTCCACGGTGTTCTGGTCGATCGACGGCTGCATCGGCGTGCGATACATCAGCGACTCGTCGCCATTGCCCAGGCCTTCAGCTTCGATGTGACGGCTGTTGGTCATGTTCAGGGCGATGGTGCCGTTGGCGTTCTTCTGGCTCTGTGCTTCGAGCACTTTGGAGAACTCCAGATCCCGCGCCTTGTAGTTCGGGGTGTCGGCGTTGGCGATGTTGTTGGCCAGCACTTCGGCACGCTGGGCGCGGAAGCCCAGAGCCTTTTCGTGAATGCCGAGCGCTTTATCGAAGCTGATGCTCATGTCGGGAACCTTCAGGTGACCGGATTTTTCGTAACAGGGTTATAGCAAGCGGCGTGCCAGTTTGAGAAAGCCCCGGATTACGGGGCTTTGCGCGGAACCGGCAACGCGGCAATGCCAGAAAAGCGGCAACCGGTTTCCGCCGGATGCCGCTTTTCTGCCGCCACCTGCCACCGGCAAAACCTTCAGGCATAAAAAAACGGGAGCCCCTGAGGACTCCCGTTTCTTGTGTTGCCGGTCTTGATCACTTCGCCTGGTAGATGATCCCCGGACTGCACTGAACCATCTGGTAATGATCCGGCAGACCGTTCAGCGCCTCGGAAGCGCCAAGGAACAGATAACCGCCCGGCTTCAGCGTGCTGTGAATGCGCAACAGGATGTCCTTCTTCACCTCGGCGGAGAAGTAGATCAGCACGTTGCGGCAGAACACGATGTCGAACTTGCCCAGCGCTGCATAGCTGTCGAGCAGGTTAAACGAGCGAAATTCCACCCGGTTCTTGATCGGCGCCTTGATCACCCAGCGCCCCGGCCCTTTCGGGTCGAAGTAGCGCTGCAGACGATCGGCGGACAGACCGCGACCGATCGCCAGGCTGTCGTACTCGCCGGTCTTGCAGTTGGTCAGCATGCTGCCGGACAGATCCGTGGCAACGATCTGCACGCCCATCTTCAACTGGCCGATGTTGGTCCGCTCGAACTCGTCGATCGACATCGATAGCGAATAGGGTTCCTGACCCGACGAGCAGGCCGCCGACCAGATCCGCAGACGCTGGTTGGGAGCGGCCTTGATGGCCTCGGGCAGCACCTTGTTCTTCAAGACTTCAAACGGATAGGTGTCACGAAACCACAGGGTTTCGTTGGTCGTCATGGCATCGACCACCTGCTCGCGCAAACCGCTGCGCGGCTGGGTCTGGATGCGCTGTACCAGCTCACCCAGGGACTTGATGCCTTGCTGCTCCATCAGTTTGTTGAGACGGCTCGACACCAGGTACTGCTTGTTTTCACCGAGCAAAATGCCACAGGCTTTTTCCAGGAAGACCCGGAACTGTTCGAAATCCAAATTACCCGTAGACAAATGATGCCGCCTCTTAAATCGTGTTGAACGCCAGGGGCAGAAGGCCCTTAGCTGATATCTGCTGCTTTGATCCGGTCGACTACCCGGGATGCCAGGTCATCAGGACGGAACTTGGCCAGGAAGTCATCGGCACCGACTTTCTTGACCATCGCCTGATTGAACACACCCGACAACGAAGTATGCAGGATGATATGAAGCTTTTGCATCCGAGGGTCGCTGCGGATCTCGGCCGTCAGGGTGTACCCGTCCATCTCCGGCATTT
The DNA here is from genome assembly GCF_002112885.1 of Pseudomonas sp. B37(2017). Taxonomy (NCBI): domain Bacteria; kingdom Pseudomonadati; phylum Pseudomonadota; class Gammaproteobacteria; order Pseudomonadales; family Pseudomonadaceae; genus Pseudomonas; species Pseudomonas sp. B37(2017). The sequence continues at coordinate 379,093 of NZ_NEIX01000005.1, forward strand.
CGATGTCGGAGATCATCATCAGGAACTCTTCTTCCGGCTTCTTGCCCTCGTCGACCAGCTTGCGCAGGTAATCCAGCGCCTGCTTGCCGTCGTTCAACGCCACCACTTCGACACCGACCGTCTGCAGGCAACGCGTCACCTGCTTGCGCGCCACCGACGAGTCATCGACCGTCAGCACCCGCAGCGACAACGCCTTGCTCTGGGTCTCGACATCCACCACGCCGACCGAAATCGCTTCCGGGGTCGGCGCAACTTCCGCCAGCACCTTCTCGACGTCGATGATTTCGACTAACTGATTGTCGACCCGAGTCACAGCGGTCAGGTAATGATCGCGCCCGGTGCCCTTGGGCGGCGGATGGATCTCTTCCCAGTTCATGTTCACGATACGTTCCACCGAGCGCACCAGGAAACCCTGGGTCTTGGTGTTGTATTCCGTGATGATCACGAACGGGCTGTTCTTGTCTTTCAAAGCACCGGAGCCGGTCGCCATCGCCAGATCAAGGATCGGAATGGTCGCCCCCCGGATATTCGCCACCCCGCACACGACAGGACTGGACTTGGGCATCACCGTCAGTTGCGGGCATTGCAGCACTTCCCGAACCTTGAACACGTTGATCCCGTAGAGCTGCTGGCCGTCGAGACGGAACAACAACAGCTCCAGGCGATTCTGCCCCACCAGTTGCGTGCGCTGGTTCACCGAATCCATTACACCAGCCATGCCCAGACTCCTACACCAACGCCAAGTGTTGTTGCGACGCACATTCATTGCTAAACGGCACGGCGCTTGCTTTTTAACTCGTATGAACGCTCAAACGACATTTTTCCGACGCCTGACATCTCCCCTCCGCAGAGGGCTTTGCGCGATGTCCGCCGTTTGCCTTTTTTTCGCTGGCAGCCCTGCCGGTGCTGATGCGGTTACCTTGCCTGACATGCTTATCGGCGTCACTCAGGGCTTTCTTGAATTCACCGTAGAAGACTATCTGGCTACCAGTCAAACGGAAGGCCGTTATGAAATTGAGGTCAACCAGCTCGATCCCCGCATGCGCATGCCTATGTGCGACAAGGAATTGACAGCGACACTGGAGAGTCCGGCACGCCCTCTGGGCCGTGTCACGGTCAAGGTCCGCTGCGAAGGCGCCTCCCCCTGGACGGTGTTCGTGCCCGCTCAAGTCCGCCTGTTTCGCGAGATTGTCACCACCACGCGGCCACTCAAACGCGCCGGCATCATCGAGCCTCAGGACGTGACCTTGCGCGAGCGCGACGTCAGCACGATCAATCAGGGTTTTCTGACGTCGGTGGATGAAGCCATCGGGCAGAAATTGACCCGACCAACGGTAGCCGATCAAGTCATCACCCTGGTGCATCTGGAACAGGCGGAAGTGGTTCGCAAGGGCGATCAAGTGGTGATCACCGCCCGCAGCGGCACCCTCGCCGTCCGCATGCCGGGCGAAGCCCTGTCGAACGGTGGCCTGAAAGAACAGATTCGGGTGAAAAACCTCAATTCCCAACGGGTTATCAAGGCGCAGGTTATCGCGCCCGGCCAGGTGGAAGTTGCCATGTGAACGGCCATGTAGCGGTGATGTGAGCGGCTGTATGAACGGATATTTGAAAAGCCCCTGAGTACTCAAGCAGAAAACTGGCGCTGACCAGAGCTGTTCCCTAAACTGTGCCGCAGCAGGTTCTGCAACGGCGCATGCAAGCTCATTGCTAAATGAGCCTAAAGTTTTCCAGGGGATGGCCGAGAACATGGCAAGCGTCCAAATTCCCAGAGGTTTTTAACATGGTCATCGATTTCAGCCGTTTGAACAGCTCCTCGTCACTTACGGGTAGTACGCGTACCAGCAACGCCAAGGAAACCGCCGAAACCGGCACCTCCGCGCCGCTGAATACCCCGGCCGAACAGGCCAGTACCGCAAAAAGCGGGGAATCGGTACACCTCAGCAATGAGGCTCAACAGTTGCAGAAGGTCACTGACAAGCTGCGCGATCAGCCTGCCGTCGATAAAGCCCGCGTGGCCGAGTTGAAAGCAGCGATTGCCGATGGCAGCTACAAAGTCGACAGCAACCGTGTAGCCAGCAAACTGCTCAATTTCGAAGCCCAGCGCTAGGCCTCGGTCAGCGCCAGGCTTTTGGACGCTTAAAACCCAAGGCCAGCCATGCACGACACTAATTTATTGCAACTGATCACCGACGACTTTGCTCCAGCTCAACAATTGCTGGAGTTACTGCAAACCGAGTCCCTCGCCTTGCACGGTCGCGACATGCCTCTGCTGGAAGAAATTCTGGCGCGCAAACAGGCATTGATCATTCTGCTCGAACAGCATGGCCGCAAGCGCAGCGAAATCCTCGCCAGTCTCAACCTGTCCCTCGACCGCGCAGGTCTGGAACAACTGGCCAGCCAGTCGAGCATCGGCGACCAGTTGCTGAGCCAGAGCGATGTCCTGACCGACCTGATTGCCCAGTGCCAGGCAGCCAACGTCAAGAACGGCCAGTCGATCATCATGCAGCAGGCCGCCACGGCCAATCAGCTGAAAATCCTCACCGGCGGCGAGCCTCCCGCGCTCTACGATGCCAGTGGCACCTTCTCCAAACTGCAGAAACCGCGCGCGCTCAGCCAGGCGTGATGCTTTCTTCTATGCTTGCGCCCTATCAACGTGCGAAACATGCTGGCAAAATACTGGCCAGCCGTAGTCAAATTTTGTCTGGAGATTGATTTAACGTGTCCAACGATGACGCTCCGCAGCCCCCAAAGGTGCTCACCACGCCCCTGGAGATCTCCAGCAATCTGCGCCAGCTGCAAGAGAGCCACGATCCGCTGATCATCACCTTCCACGAGCGTAGCCAGCGCTTCCAGAGCTACCTGATTGAAGTCGATCGCGAAAACGGTTCGATCAAGCTTGATGAAATGATCCCGCGCGACGGCGAACGTTTTCTGGAAGCAGGCGAACCGTTCAAGGTTGAGGGCTTTCATGATGGCGTGCGCATCGCCTGGGAATGTACAGGAACGCTGAGCATCAAGGATTCCGACGGCGACCGCTTCTACACCGGCGACCTGCCCACCGAAGTGGTTTATCACCAGCGCCGCAATGCCTTTCGCGCCGCCCTGAAGCTGACCGACCTGGTCAGCGTCGAACTGGGTGGCGAAAAGCTCAAGTCGCCGATCGGCGGCAAACTGCTGGATATCTCTGCCACCGGTTGCAAGCTGCGTTTCGAAGGCGACATCACTGACCGCCTGCAACTGGGCCAGGTCTATGATCGCCTGATCGCCGCGCCGCTGTTCGGCAACCAACCGGTATCGGTCGAGCTGCGTTACCTGCACTTCGAAGAAAAGCTCAACATCACCTTCGCCGGCCTGCGCTTTCACAACATCAGCGGCCCGGCGGCCCGCAACGTCGAGCGTTTCGTTTATCAACTGCAGCGCGAAGCGCGTCGGTTCGATAAAGACGATCTCTGATCGGCAGGCATAAAAAACGGGCAGTCACTGCGGTGACTGCCCGTTTTTTATGCCCGGATCACGGCTTGGCGGGAGTGATGTCCGGCCCCTCGTCTTCGACTGTCGAGTCGGTGGGCGCGGCAGATTCTGGCTCTGGTTCAGGTTCTGGCTCCGGTTCAGGAGCGACCGTATTCTGCATCTGCTCCTGCACCACCTGCTCGTCAACCCGCGGATCAAGCGCTGCTACCAGCGGCGAACTGGACATGCTGTCCGGCATCGCCACGTGATGCAGCGGTGCATCGTCGACCTGGTGCAGATTGGTCACGGCTTTCGGGCGGATCCGCCACACCAGCACCAACGCGAAAAAGGTGAAGAACGCATACAGGCTCTGCGGCCCGAACAGTTTCATCAGCACCCCGGCCGCCAGCGGCCCGATACTCGCCCCCACGCCGTAAGTCACCAGCAACATTGCCGTCAGCGACACCCGGCGCTCGCCTTCGACGTGGTCGTTGGAGAACGCCACCGCCAACGGGTACAGGCAAAACTGCACCAGCGAGCAGAGGAAGCCGACCACGAACAGCACCTCCAGCGGCACCTGCGGCAGAATCGCCAGCGGCAACGCGGCAATCGCCAGGAAGAAAGCAAAACAGCGGATCAGCAGCGCCCGGTCATAGCGGTCGGACAACCAGCCCAGCGGCCATTGCACCACCAGCCCGGCAAAAATGCAGCTACCCATGAACAGACCGACCTGCTCGGTGGACAGCCCCTGCTGCGAGGCATACAGCGGCGCCAGACCGTAGAACGAACCGATGATCAGCCCGGCCCCGAGCACCGTGCTCAGCGACTGCGGCACGCGCTTGATAAAGAAGCGCGGCTCCATCGGCGCCGGATGCAGTGGTGCCGGGTGAATCCGCCGGGTCAGCGCCACCGGCACCAGACACAGGGCGAAACACAGCGCGACCAGCATCAGCAGTTCCAGGCCAAGGCCCGGGTGCATGACCAGAATCAGCTGACCGAGCACCAGCCCCAGGTACGACGCGATCATGTAGCCGCTGAACACCAGACCGCGCTGATTGGCGTCGGCCTGCTCGTTCAGCCAGCTCTCGATGACCATGTATTGGCACATCATGCCCAGACCAACGATGGTCCGCAGCACCAGCCAGGCCGGCAGCCAGTCCACCAGACCATGACCGAGCACCGCCGCGCCGACGATCCCGGCACACGCCGAGTAGGCGCGGATATGCCCGACCCGGGCAATCAGGCGGTGACCGATCTTGCCGCCCAGCACCAGACCGAAATAGTTGGCCGCCATCAACGCACCGACCCACAACCCGTCGACATGGTCGGCAGCCAGACGCAAAGCCAGATAAGTAGAAAGAAGGCCCGAGCCGATCAACATCATCAGCGAGGCGAAATACAGCGCTCGAAAGGATTTCCAGATTTGGCGCATCGGCGTTCCGAGCGGCTCCTTGCGGTAAGTATCGGGCTATCAAACGATAGCCCGACGGCGACATTTCGTCAGGCCTGGGCTGCTAGAACACGGCGTTCCCAGGGAGTGATTTCGTCAAAGAAACTGGTCAACTCCATGGTCTTCGAAGCGATGTAGCCTTCGATGAACTCCGTGCCGAACAGTTCCTTTGCAAGCTGGCTGCGCTTCAGACGTTCGAGCGCCGCGTGCAAGGTACACGGCAGCGAAAGATGGTCCGGCACGTCGAACTCGCCCTGAATCGCTTCGCTTGGCTCCAGCTCATGCTCGATGCCGTACAAGCCGGCGGCCAGGCTCGCAGCGATGGCCAGATACGGGTTGGCATCGGCGCCCGGCAAACGGTTCTCGACCCGACGGGCGACCGGCGAACTGGCCGGAATACGCAGGCCGGCAGCGCGGTTGTCGTGGGACCAGCAAGCGTTGTTCGGCGAAGCAAACGGATGGCACAGGCGCTGATAGGAATTGACGTTCGGCGCAAACAGCGCGGTGAAGTCAGCCATGCCCGCCTGCTGCCCGCCGATGAAGTGGCGGAACATCGCGGTCGGCTGACCGTCCGCATCACTGAACACATTCTTGCCGCTGCCGATCTCGACGATGCTCTGGTGAATGTGCATCGAACTGCCCGGCGTGTGCGCCAGCGGCTTGGCCATGCACACCACGGTCAGGCCGTGCTTGAGCGCGACTTCCTTGAGCAGGTGCTTGAACAGGAAGGTCTGGTCGGCCAGCAGCAGCGGATCACCGTGCAGCAGGTTGATCTCGAACTGGCTGACGCCCATTTCGTGCATGAAGGTATCGCGCGGCAGGCCGAGGGCCGCCATGCATTTATAGACTTCACTGAAGAACGGCCGCAGACCGTTATTGGAGCTGACGCTGAACGCCGAGTGACCGTCCTCGCGACGACCGTCGAGACCGACGGGCGGCTGGAACGGCTGGGTCGGGTCGGTGTTAGGAGCGAACACAAAGAATTCGAGTTCGGTCGCCACCACCGGCGCCAGACCGAGGGCTGCGTAGCGGGCAATGACTTTCTTGAGCTGACCACGGGTCGACAGGTTGGAGCTTTCGCCGGTCAGCTCGTCGGCATCACAGATGGCAAAGGCCCGTGGCTCTTCGCTCCAAGGCAACGGATGGATCTGCGCAGGATCGGCCACCAGCGCCAGATCGCCGTCATCGCTGCCATAGAATTTGGCGGCGGGATAACCGCCCATGATGCATTGCAGCAGCACCCCCCGGGCCAACTGCAAACGCCGCCCTTCGAGGAAGCCCTCGGCGGTCATTACCTTGCCCCGTGGCACACCATTCAAATCCGGCGTGACACATTCAATCTCATCAATGCCCGTCAATCGCTGCGCGAGTGAACGCTGGCCATCGGTTGTCATGACGCAATCCTTGTTATTGTGCGAGCCGCGAACGGCGACCCGGACAAAATAGGCTTCGGCTGTTCGGAATATCAAGCAGCAGCCAACAAAAAGAATTCCGGTCGATGAATCCGTGATTCAGGGCAGGTAAATACTGAACACGCCACCGCCCAACGGGCCGCCATTACGGATCTCGGTCCGGCCGCCAACACCGTTGCGCTGATGCAGCGCGGCGATGCGTCCGGCGAAGTACAGACCAAGGCCGGTGCTGCCACTGCTGTGGTTGATGCCCTGCACGTAATCGGACTGACGCTCGAGCATTTCGGCCGGGTAACCGTCGCCGTCGTCATTGATGCTCAGCACCAGTTGACCGGCTTCGTCGCTGACGGTGATCAGCAGCGATTCACGGGCGTAGCGGATCGCGTTGTTGATGCAGTTGCCCAGCACCGAGGCGATCAGTTCACGGTCGAAAAAGCCCAAGGGACTGAGCGGATCGACTTCGTAAGTGGCGATGATTCCACGACTGGCGAACACTTCCTGATGCGCCGCCAGTTGCGCCTCGATGAAATCGTCCAGCTCGTGATAGGCCGGCTGCAAAGGCATCTGATTCACCCCGAGCTTGTACAGCCCGAGCAACTGCACCAGCATGCCATTGAGGTGGGCGAACTCGAAGTCGATCACGCCCTGCTCCGCCCCTTGGCGCTGCGCCTCGGGCAGACGCGTCAGCCATTGGCTGTGGGCCTGCATCAGCATCGCCAGAGAGTTCTTCATGTCGTGCACGGTGGAGGCGATCACCGTGGAAAAATCCAGTGCCTGCTCGTCTTGGTTCATTCGCCAAACGCCTTGCTTTTCAGCTTCTGATAACGCGGATAACGCGCGTCGGTATCGGGCATCATGCCCACCAGTTTCAGGCAGGCCCGACATTCTTCCAGCTCCGCCGACGGCACATTGGTGTCGGTGCCGTGCAGCAGCGACTGGGCCATGTTCAGCGCGATACTGATGTTCTTCGGTTGCATCTTCAGCGCCTTGCGGAACACCTCGCGGGCCTCCACCAGGTTGCCGGTCTTGTACACGCGCACGCCCTGACGGTTGAGGTCGGCGGCAGCGTTGCTGGAGCTGAGAATAGTCGGGTCGTCGGTGAGCTTGGCGATGTCTTTCATCACCGTCGGGTCATCGCCGTAGATTTCCGCACAGCTCTTGAGCATCGAAGTGCCCGCCTCGGCCTGGCCGAGCATCTGCAATTGCTTGGCGACCAGCAGCGCCGCCTCGGGGCTCATGAACTGTTCCATGCCGTCGAGGCGCATCAGCGCTTGTTCGGTGAGCTTCTCGGCGGTCTCGGCATCGTTGAGCAACAGGCTCGTGGCCTTCATCAGACGCGCGCGAATCTGCAGGCCCGGATCGGTCGGGTTTTCTTTCGCCACCGCACTCAGTGTGGTGTTGATCTCCAGACGCGTGCGGGTGTCGAGCCCGCGTTCGCTGCCCTTGCTGATCAGCGCGTGGGCCAGGCCGAGATTGCTTTCCGGATCCTTGAAGCGCGATTGCGCGCCCTGATTCACCGCCTGGCGATAAGCCCGGGAGGCGGTGTCGAAATCTTCGTTGGCCATCGCCAGCTTGCCCAGCAACGCCTGACGGCGCACCGCCAGCGGCGACAGGCGAATCGCCTCCTCCAGCACTTGCTGCGCGCCTTTGGTATCGCCTTCGGCGACCAGCACGTCGGCCATGCCGTCGTACAGCGCCGGCATCATCGGGAAGACCTTCAGGGCTTTTTCGTAAACGCCCTTGGCCTGACTGACCTGCCCGCGCTTGAACAGCAATTTGCCCAACCCGGCAAACGCCCACGGCAACGGCCGGTCGGCGATGATGCCGTCGTATAGGCGCTCGAGCGCTTCGTTCTGGTTCATGTCGCGCAGCGCATCGGCGCGATAGCGCAGGCACAGCGGCGAATAGCGGATGTCCTGTTTGCACAGGGCGATGCAGGCGTTGAGCACTTCGACCGGTTTGCCACGGTCGAGAGCTTGCAGAATCGGCTTGAGCAGGGTCTTGCGCTGCTCCAGACGCTCCAGCCGCTGAGCGAGGCCGGAGCGGTTGAACGGTTTGGTCAGGTACGCGTCCGGCTCGTGCTCCAGGGCACTGAGCACCATCGCCTGACTGGTCTCGGCCGTGACCATCACGAACACCGCTTCGTGGCTGATCAGCTTCTCCATCATCAGGTCTTCCAGCACCTGCTGACCGTTCTTCTTGCCGTCACCGAGGTGGAAGTCCTGGAGGATGAAATCGTAGGACTTCTGCGCACACATTTTCAGCGCCTGCTCACCGGTGTCGGCGGTGTCCACATCCTTGACGCCCAACTCGCGCAACATGGAACGCACGGAACTGCGGAAATCCGAGAAATCATCGACGATCAGAAAACTCTTTTGGTGATACGACAGCATCGAGGATTTCCAGGCAATTGAAGAGGATGGACCATTTCCAGGCGCGCAGATGATAGCTGCCGGCCAAATGCTATCAAGCGATTTCGCGCGACTCTGAAGTCACCGAACGGGTTATCGGCCGGATCAGCGGTTCTCTTGAAGCGAGGGTTCAAGATTCGTTGCGCAAGGATTACCCTGCGCGGCGGTTCTCACCTTCCAACGGCAAAGGATTCATCGTGTACATCAAGGGACGCTACATCGTGTCGGCCTGTGCGCTGCTGTTTTTTCAGCAGGCACTGGCGAGCGGAATGGACTGCACAAAGGCGGCGAGTGTTGTGGAGAAAGCGATTTGCGCGGAGAAGCCGTTGTATGAGCTGGATGCGCAGATGGGGGCGGCTTACCGGAAATTGATGAAGGCTGCACAGGCGCAGGCCGACGTGAAAAAGGCCCAGCGTCAGTGGCTGAAGGAGCGTGATCGATGTGGCGAGGAGGTCAGTTGTCTGAGCCAGCGTTATCAGGATCGTTTGCAGGTCTTGCACGCGCAGTGGATCGACGCGGTGGCCTACAAACCGGACGAGATCGATAAACAGGTCATGGAGGATCTGCAGCAGCGGGTTCGGGAGATGAGCAAGGAGAATCCGGAGTTTGCGCTGGAGCGGGCGCTGGATTCTCTGACCCTTGGCTACGTCGGCAGCTCGTTTTCAGCCGAGCTGGATGAGGATGAGCAACCGCTCTTCCCCACGATCATCCCCAAAGATGTCACGCAAGACGAGTGGAAAGCACTGCAAGCATCCGACATCAAGGGGGCCGCAGAGTCCGGCCAAACCTCGTACACCCTGATGGATCTGGATGGTGACGGCCAGCGCGACCTCATCGTGGAAACCTACGCCGGCGGAACCGGGATGTTTCATTACACGGAAACCTGGCGTCGGGGCGACAGCAGGTTTATCAGGAGAAAGGCTGAGATTGCCCCTCAGAACAGTAACGACAGCGTCCTTTTCTATACCAATGACCGCGGTGCCAATCAGGCCGTGTACCTGATCGGTGCTCGCGGAAAAATCTATTTCGCCTACCAGAACGGCAGCTACGGCGAAGATCAGGTCTACCTGCTCAACCCCCTGAAGATCAACCGGCAGGTGCCGACGATCAGCGTGCGCTACGACTACCAACTGACCGTTCCGCAAACTCAGTACATCGAGGACAGCGATAAAGCCTACGAACTGGAACCGTCCCTGCAGAAGGTGCTCGCCAAAGCTGTGACCGGTCTGGACGCACATGCGGGGATGACGGGACAGCAGAAAAAGCCGCTCTGCCCCATCCCCCAATCCGCCAAGGACATTGAGGAGTACTACGGCTACGGTGCGAGCTACTACGCGATCGAACCTGTCGCCGACTTCCCCGTGATCATTGGTGATGATTGTTATGTCGCAAGACTGATCAACTGGTTCGGTACCTACGACGAAAAAAACGGTCTTCCTGCGTTACTGTTGATGCGCAAGCCGGAGTCCGAAGATCCGCAGCGCAGTTATTCAGTGAACGGGCGCCGACATATCACCCAGGTCAGCACATCAGTCGGCAAAACCGAAGGCGGAGCTGAAAGTCTCTAAAGCTTCGCGCCCTTCGAAATACAAAAAAGCCCCACCAGTTTTCTCTGCATGGGGCTTTTCAATTCAGGGCGCTTCTCAGACCTCCGCCACCAACACATCGGCAATCCGGATACTCAACGCCGCACCTGTCAGCGTCGGGTTCACGCAGGAGGACGATGGCATGACGCTCGTGCCCGCGATGAACAGATTGGAATGGTCGTGACTGCGGCAATCGCGGTCCACCACGGAGTCTTTCGGGTCATCGCCCATGATGGTGGTGCCCATGATGTGCTGCCGATTCTGGAAGCCCGTGTCGGTGCTGAGGATGTCGGCGTCGAGCAGTTTCGCAAACTGTTTGAAGTCCTCCAGAGCCTTCTCTTTGCCGGCGTGCCAGTAGTCGGGAACGCTGTAGTAGATCTCGGGAACCGGCAGACCGATTGCGTCGAACTTGGTCTTGCTCGGGGTGACCCGGTTTTCCGGCAGTGGCAAGGTTTCGAAGTCGACAGCCCAGTTCAGGGAGCGCGCCGATTGCAGCCGGATCTGCTCATCGAGCTTCGAGCCCAGCACGCCTTTGGCAATCAGGTTCGAAGTGATCTGCGACGTCGGCACGGTGTTGCGCACCTTGATCTTGTAGCTCGGATAATCGTTGCGAAACGCACCATCGCGGCTGTTCAGATAAACCAGCAATTGCGTCGGCCCTTCGCCCGGCCACATGTCTTCCTTGGTCATGACGTTCATGCTGATGCCGGTGTGATCCATCAGGTTGCGCCCGACCTGATCCGACGAGTTGGCAATCCCGTTCGGATACTTTTCCGAGGTCGACATCAACAGCAGCTTCGGCGACTCGATACCGTAAGCCGCCAGCACAAAGGCCCGTGCGGTCAGTTTGTGTTTGGACTTGTCGGGGCGCATGTACCAGATCGCGGTGATCTTTCCATCGTCGCCCGCCTCGATCTTGTAGACCACGGAGTTGTCTAGCACCTTGGCGCCATGACGCTCGGCTTCATCGATATGCATCGAACCGTCGTACTTCGCCGCGATCGGGCACACCGGGTTGCAGTTGTTGTTGCCGGCGCAGGGAGGCCGTTTGCCATAGGGGCGGGTTGCCCGGCCATTCGGCTCGAGGATCGGGTTATACCCGCCCTTGCTGAGCAATTCGGAAAGGCGCTTGAACATGTAGCTCGGTTTCAGGCCTTCCATCGGATAGGGAATCGAGCGCGGTGGATAGGCGTCTCCGCCCTGCCCGCTTTCGTCCTGGCCGTCGACGCCGGAAACGCCCAGTTCGATTTCAGCTCGAGCGTAATACGGTTCCAGTTCGTCATAACTGATGGGCCAGTCACGACCACGGCCATACAACGACTTGAGACGAAAATCGTTGGGCAGCATGCGCCACAGCGATGACCCGAAATGCCAGGTGGTGCCGCCCACCACACGCAGATAAGAGGTGTTGTATTTCACCGGCCCTACCTGCTGCAGATAGTCGCCATAGGTAGAGGGCGCATGGGGCAGGCTCGGATAAGGCGACCCGGCACCCTGCAGCTTCGCATTGGCCAGCGAGAGTTTCACCGGAGCATTGCGGAACGTTTCCACCACATCACGGCGATTCACCCGAGGACCGGCCTCGAGCACGATCACCGACTTGTTCGCTTTGGCCAGGCCCGTGGCGATCAGGCCGCCCATGACACCGGAGCCGATGATCACCACATCGGCATCGAATTGATCGCTGCTCATACTGTCGAGTCCTGATTGACTGCTGGTTTGGGACCCCATGAATCCGGGCCGCCACCGTAGGTTGGAATGATGAGAATGCCGTGAGTGGGCTGATACATCATGGCGAGGGAATAGCTGATCAGCTCGGCATCCGCCGGCTCACCGACAATGCCCAGATACCAGGCGGAAATGATGCTGGTGGCCGTGGCTCGCAGCGATGGATCCGGATTCGGCTGCGCCAGGTATTCGTCGACATGCCTGTACCCCTGTGCGCCGATCAATTGCTTCAGGGCAATTACATTGGTCGAGAAATTCGGCGCGCGCTTTTCCAGTGCGGCGTAGTAACGACCGGCCAGAACCGGATTGACCGCAGGACTGACCAGAAACTGCGACAGCGCAATGAAATCGTCGCTCGATACCTGGGCTGCCAGCACCGATTGCCAGGGCAGCGCACTGCCGATCATCGCCGCCAGCCCCAGCGTCACGGAACCGCGCAACAGATTGCGGCGAGTGAGCCCCGTCGAGCTTTCGGTTTGAATTTTTTCGTGTTTGTGCGTCATTGAAGTGTCCATTGCTCAGGCCTCCTTGCGCCGACGTGCCATCAAGGCCCATGCGCCCAGGCCGATCAGCAAGCACACGAGAATGATGACCGGGATCGTAAACTTCGCCATCACTGCCAGCGGTGCCTTGGGACCACCTTCCCGTACCTGCGCCACATCGGCGGCGGTGACAATCGTGTCGGCATTGCCGTAGCGCGACAGCACGTAGTTGCTGACGTCGGCAATCTGCTGGTCGTTCAGGCGGTCGGTGAACAGCGCGTCAGGGCCGAAACCCGGCATGTCGATGGCCACACCGTCGACTTCGCGGTGCACGCCATACACGATGGCCGCAATCAGGTTGTCGCTGCGACTGGTGGCGGTGTTGTGAAACAGCGATGGATATTCCCGGGTGCCCTGACCGTTCGGCTGATGGCAGTTGGCGCAAGTGCCACTGAAAATGTGCCAGCCCGGGTTGTCCCCCGGTTTGCCTCCGCGCAGCGTCAATTCATCGACCGAAGCCTGACCGTACTCGTGCCGGGCCTTGCTCTCTCCGGTCTTGATCGGCGCCGTCTGCAGCAGATAGGCCGCGATGGCTTTGAGATCCACATCGCTCAGATGCTGCAGACTGTTCTCCACCGCTTCGGCCATTGGACCTGCCGCCTGGGCCTTGCCCTCGACGTGACCGGTACGCAGATACGCCACGATCTCGTCGTTTGACCAGGCACCGATGCCGCTGACTTTGTCGGAAGTGATATTGGGGGCATACCAACTGCCCAGCGATCCGCCGGCCAACGGTTTTGCGCTGTCGGCCGCCATCAGGACATTGCGCGGTGTATGACAGGTGTCGCAGTGAGCCAGGCCGTTGACCAGATAGTCGCCACGATTGACCTCGGCGGACTTGGCCGGATCCGGTGTGAAGCGTGTTTTGCTGTGGAACAGCGCGTTCCAGCCAATCATCGATGCACGAATATTGAACGGGAAATCCAGAGCGGTTTTCTGGTTCGGCGTATCGACCGGCGTCACCTCATGCATGAAGTAGTCGTAGAGCGCAGCAATGTCGCTGTCGGTCATCTTCGAATAAGAGGTGTAGGGCATCGCCGGGTACAACCGAGTGCCATCGGCCGCCACCCCGTCACGCACCGCACGGGCGAATTGCTCAGACGTGTAATTGCCGATACCCGCCGTTTTCGAAGGCGTGATGTTGGTCGAGTAGATCGTGCCCATCGGTGAGCCGAGCGGATAGCCACCCGCAAAAGCCTTGCCGCCTGGCGCCGTATGACAAGCCACACAGTCAGCGGCTACCGCCAGACGCTTGCCCACCGACGCGGTGCTGTCGAGCGTCTCGCCGTACGCGGTGCCAGCTATGGCGATCAGCAGCGTAACCAATCCGGCAGAGGCGTACCCCCTGCGTTTCCCTTTATCAATGCGACGCGACATGAGTCCTACCCTAGGCTGCTTCGTTCTTTTTTTTCACGGTTCCGGCGAGCACGAACACGGCATCCTCGCCATCTCGTAAACCGAGGACGAAGAGGTACGATGTCGTACGTATTTATTGGAATATTCCACACAATGTAACACTTGGCAACAAATAGAAAAGGCCAAGTGCCATCTTTTGTATGTATGTGCTGAATGCTCTAAAACGCTGGTTACAAGGGGGTTTAATGCGGAATATATTTAGATAAGAAACAACTGGTAACCCTACAGTTGTGGACTCCGCAGCCGAAAGATGTACGACGACACGTCATTTACCTACGAGCTGCGCTCGATATTGACCCGCCCCCACATGTCAGCAGGATGCCCCTTATGAGTTGGTTGAATGACGCAAGACTTTCCACGAAATTGATCACGGCCTTCGCGGCGTGCGCCTTCATTACTTTGGGGGTGGGCCTGCTGGGAAGCCGGGGAGTGACCGAGCTTTCGACGAGCCTCAGATCGGTGTTCGGCAACAACCTGGTCGCCGTCGCCAACATTGCGCAGACCAAAATCAAGGCTGTCGGACAGACCCGTGACATGTATCGGCTTTACGTCGCCACAGCCGCCAACCTGCCACAGAGCACCAAGGACGAATTCCTCGCCTCGATGAGCGCCAACCAGTTGGCGAGCGAAAAAGCCTTTGCCGAATACCGAAAAACCGAGCTTGCCGACGACGAACGTGCGGCCGGTGACCGAATGGAAAAAGCCTGGCCCGTTTACCAGGCGATCGTGCAAAGGTATCTGGCCCTGATGAAGGCCGGCGACCTGGAAAATGGCCGCGAACTGCTGCTCGGCGACCTGCAGAAAAACTACCGCGTCGTCATGGACGAATTGACCATCATGACCAACTCCAACGATATGCAAGTCAGCGAAGCCGCAAAACGATCGGTTCTTACGGAGTCTTCCGCCAAGACGTCGCTGTACATCGGCATCGTGCTGGCCTTCGTCGCTGCAATTTTGCTCGGCCTGTTCATCAGCCGACTGATCAGCCGCCCCATTTCCAAAGCCGTTGAAAGCGCCCGAAGCATCGCTGGGGGCGACTTGACTCAAAACATCGCCAGCACCGGCCGCGACGAGGCCGGTCAGTTGCTCACGGCCCTGGCCGAGATGCAGGGCAGTCTGAAAAGCACTATCCAGCAGATCGCCAGCGCGGCAGATCAACTGGCTTCAGCTGCAGAAGAACTCACCGCCGTCACTGACAATGGAAGCCGTGGCTTGATACGTCAGAATGACGAGATCCAGCAGGCTGCGACCGCCGTCACGGAGATGACCTCCGCTGTGGAGGAGGTTGCGCGCAACGCGGTATCCACTTCCGAGGCCTCCCAGACCACCAGCCGGGAAGCCAGCAACGGCCGCGACCAGGCGCGAAACGCCGTTGCCGCGATCAACCATGCAACCACGGAAATCGCTACCTCCACGACCATGGTCAAGGATCTGGCAGAGAAAGTACGGGACATCGGCAAGGTTCTGGATGTCATCAGGGGGATAGCAGAGCAAACCAATCTGCTGGCGCTTAACGCCGCCATCGAGGCTGCACGCGCGGGTGAGCAAGGTCGAGGTTTTGCCGTCGTTGCCGACGAGGTAAGAGCCCTGGCGGCGAGAACCCAGGCTTCGACGGGGGAAATCGAAGGCATGATCAACGACGTTCGCAACAGTGCAGACGAGGCCGTCGGCGCCATGGGGAAAAGCCAGGCGCTGGTCAGCGAAACCCAGTCACTGGCGCAAGCGACCGGCCAGGCCCTGGAGCTGATTGCCGACGGCATCTCGCAGATCAATGACCGCAACCTCGTCATCGCGACAGCCTCGGAAGAACAGGCACACGTTGCTCGTGAAGTGGACCGAAATCTGGTCAACATTCAGGATCTTTCCACCCAGACAGCGGCAGGCGCGCATCAGACCAGCGCCTCGACTCAGGAACTCTCCAACCTGGCGGCGTCGTTCAACACAATGGTCAGTCGCTTCCGCTTATAAATTCGTGAAAACAAAAAGCCCCGCGCAGATCACTCTGCGCGGGGCTTTTCAATAGATGGTGTCCCAGGGCAGGTTCGAACTGCCAACCTTCCCCTTAGGAGGGGGATGCTCTATCCAATTGAGCTACTGGGACACAGGACTGTCGGTGCGACAGACGGCGTGCATGTTAACGGCCGGGCCCTGATTTGTCATGTCGTCCGCAGGGGTTTTTAAGTGTAGGCAGGCGCCCTGCAAGGTGGCCGGACGTTTTACCGTGCAATTTGCATCACCGCAAAAAGCCATCATTGCAGAATGCAATGCGCCCTCTTCGAAAAACCCTGTTAAATGCTTGTTTTTAAAGGACTTAACAGCGGTTAGACTATTGGCACGACGGCTGCTTTACCGGTTGATATAAAAGAACAATCGGAGACTCGTCTCATGAACAGCGCCCTCGTGTTCGCAAACGCAATCGCACTGGCTGTCCTGGTGGGCTTTCACTTCGTCCCCGAGGACAACGAGGAAGTGGCCGGGCGCATGCCGCATTACCTGCAAGTGCAGAAGGCGCCGCAATGGGCGGTGTTGAGCGATCAGAGCTTCGCCCCGCAAGCGGTCAGCGAGTCTGAACAGGCGTTGCCGGCGCATTCGACTGAACGTCTGGTGTTTTGAAATATCTTCAGGAGTACAGCATGTCCAAGTCAGCTGCAGGATTTCTGATCCTCGCCTTATTGAGTGGCCTCGGGCATTTTTCGCTGTTCGAGGAAACCGAAATATCCCTGCCGCTGATCGGTTGCGGCGTCTTCTCGGCGCTGTTCGTATTGGCGCTGGTGGCCGGTCGCAAGATCAAGTTTGATCCGGTATTGCGCTAAGCCTGACCAGCTCCAGCAGATGATGGACGGCGTCGGCCAGGTCGCCCGAGTTGTCGATCAGGTGCACAGGGCTATCGGTTGATCGCCTGTCCTTGAATAGCGTGTTGCGGGCCAGCCTCGCATCGATCTGCTCAAGCGTCTCCCGGCCACGCCGGAGCAGGCGCTCACGCAAGACGTTATCTCGAACCGTCAGCAACACCGGCACCAGTGTCGGATAGCTTTCCAGCGCCTGCCGGAGGTTCGCCCGAGAGCCGTTCACCAGGACGTGTTTCCCGGCTTTCAACCATTGGTCCATTTCCACCGGAATCCCGTAGGCGAGACCATTGGCCTCCCACGCCAGTGCAAACTCGCCGGCGCGCTGACGCTGCTCGAACTC
Source organism: Pseudomonas sp. B37(2017) (assembly GCF_002112885.1). Lineage (NCBI taxonomy): Bacteria > Pseudomonadati > Pseudomonadota > Gammaproteobacteria > Pseudomonadales > Pseudomonadaceae > Pseudomonas > Pseudomonas sp. B37(2017). The sequence continues at coordinate 396,277 of NZ_NEIX01000005.1, forward strand.
CTGGGGCGTCACGCCGATCGCATCCTCACCCACGGATTCGGCCGAACGGGTGATCACTCGTCTGATGATTTCGCAGTTCAACGCCCGCAAGGGTTCCCGCGCAGCCTCGATCAGACTGTCCTTGCCTGAGCCGGAAGGTCCCATCAGGTAAATCAGCCTGCCATCCATCCTGAAAACGCCCTCCGGCGGGCATTTGCCCCTAGTAAATCGGCCATTTGCCACTATCCTGTACAAGGTAAGGAACAACGATTCAACCCGCATAGCATGCACGTTCTGACGCCTTCGGGCATCAGTCGACGTGTTTCAGGACGCGGTCAGCGATATGGACCGATGCTTTCTTTTCAAACCAGTCCGCATTTCTGATAATTGGTGCTGGCATTACGCCTTTACCCGGATCAATATTTGTCACAGAATTGACGCCAATGATCTGGCAATTTTGAGGCATGATGCGCGCCTCTTAACAATTCAGGTTGAACCATTTGGCGCGGATGCTTGTCCTACCACACATCCTGCGGCCAATCCCGAGAACCGCTCCCCTGAACTAACCGGTTAAATATATGCGCCCATTGAAACAGGCAATTTATTCCAGCCGTACGGCTGACAAGTTCGTCGTACGTCTGCCAGACGGAATGCGTGAACGCATTGCCGAGGTGGCTCGCAATCATCATCGCAGCATGAACTCCGAGATCATTGCGCGCCTTGAGCAGAGTCTTATTCAGGAAGGTGCACTGGGCGAAGAGCTGAGCATGCGCCTGGACAGCCCGGAGCTGTCGCTGCACGAACGCGAGCTGCTGCAACGCTTCCGCCAGCTCTCCCATCGCCAGCAGAACGCGCTGGTTTCTCTGATCGCCCACGACGCCGAAATGGCCGCAGACGCATCCTGAGTCAAACCGAACATCTCAAGCCAGCATGAATGCTGGCTTTTTTTTGCCTGCAATTCGGGTTTTTCAGGGGCGAAAAAAAGCCCGCCAATCGGCGGGCTGTTTCATTGCAGTCAGTCAGAGCAGGAAAATCGTCGCCAGTCCCAGGAAGATGAAGAAGCCGCCACTGTCGGTCATGGCCGTGATCATCACGCTGGCGCCCATCGCCGGATCGCGGCCCATCTTGGCCAGGGTCATCGGGATCAATACCCCCATCAACGCCGCCAGCAACAGGTTCAACGTCATGGCGGCAGTCATCACTACACCCAACGACCAGCTGCCGTAGAGCAAGTAAGCGACCACACCGATCACTCCACCCCAGACCAGGCCATTGATCAACGCCACAGCCAGCTCTTTGCGCATCAGACGCGAGGTGTTGCCGGTGCTGACCTGGTCGAGCGCCATGGCGCGAACGATCATGGTGATCGTCTGGTTGCCGGAGTTGCCGCCAATGCCTGCCACGATCGGCATCAGCGCCGCCAAAGCCACCAGCTTCTCGATCGAACCTTCGAACAGGCCGATCACCCGCGATGCGACGAATGCAGTGATCAGGTTGATCGCCAGCCACGCCCAACGGTTGCGCAGGGATTTCCAGACGGAGGCGAAGATGTCTTCCTCTTCACGCAGACCCGCCATGTTGAGGACTTCGCTTTCGCTCTCCTCACGAATCAGGTCGACCATCTCGTCGATGGTCAGACGGCCGATCAGCTTGCCGTTCTTGTCGACCACCGGGGCCGAGATCAAGTCGTAACGCTCGAACGCCTGAGCGGCGTCGTAGGCGTCTTCATCCGGGTGAAAACTCACCGGGTCACTGGCCATGACTTCGGAAACCTGTTTCTCCGGGTCATTCACCAGCAAACGCTTGATCGGCAGCACGCCCTTGAGCACGCCGTCGTAGTCGACGACGAACAGTTTGTCGGTATGGCCCGGCAATTCTTTGAGGCGACGCAGGTAACGCAGAACCACTTCGAGACTGACATCCTCACGGATGGTCACCATCTCGAAGTCCATCAGCGCACCGACCTGCTCCTCGTCGTAGGAGAGGGCCGAACGCACACGTTCGCGTTGTTGCTGGTCCAGAGTCTCCATCAGCTCATGGACGACGTCTCGCGGCAGCTCGGAGGCCAGGTCAGCAAGTTCGTCGGCATCCATGTCCTTGGCCGCAGCCAGGAGCTCGTGATCGTCCATGTCGGCGATCAGCGTTTCACGGACGGAATCGGATACTTCGAGAAGAATGTCGCCGTCGCGATCGGCCTTGACCAGTTGCCAGAGCGTCAGACGATCGTCCAGCGGCAGGGCTTCAAGGATGTAGGCGACGTCAGCGGAGTGCAGATCATCGAGCTTGCGTTGCAGCTCGACGAGATTTTGCCGGTGGACCAGGTTCTCGACCCGGTCATGATGCGGGCCTTCCTGGCGATGAGTCAGGTCTTCGACGACCCGCTGGCGCTGCAGCAGTTCGACGACCTGAGCCAGGCGATCCTGCAGGCTTTCCTGTGTTTTCTTTACTTCGATTTCGGACATAGGCGAACTCCACTCCCAGCAGCGGGGCACGCCGGAAGGATCAATCAGTCAATTCATGATTGGTGAAACGGGTTACTGAATAACTACTGGGTAAGTCCATGGAGGTTTTCCATAAGCCCCGGCGGGGCTGACGGGCGCAATGATACACCGCCTGACGGTTTTAAACGTTAAAAAATAGTGGCTGAAACAAGCGCTTGCGAGACAAAGCTGAGCGCTGTCCTGATCCTTCACACTGCGACGACTCATCCTGAAAAGAAAACACACCGGCGGTGAAAAAACTGCCGACTACGCTTGGGGACAATCGTCACGGAGGACGCCGAATGCCATCGAAAACATCCCGATTCATGCTGACCACCCTGCTCTGCCTGCCCGCCATCGGGAGCGCAACGACACTTCATCGCTGCGAAGCTTCTGATGGTCGCGTCACGTTCACCACGCTGAGCTGCGCGAACGATGAGCACCTTTCATTGCAGGAAGTTCGCCCCTACTCGCCTGGCTCGACAGTCACCCTGATACCCGAAGCCCGGCACGAAGAAATATCCGGTATGAATATCAGAAAGCGAGAAATGGCCGTCGTCGGGCGCACTCACGATAAATGTGGAGATCTGATCGACGCGCGACAGAAACGCGAGGCAATCATCAATCAACGAATCATCGCCGGCATGAGCCAACAGGAGGTTGAAAGCGCCTTGGGCAAACCCGACAAGGTGAGCATCCGCAATTCGGCAACGAGTTATCGTTACGACCTCAAGCGAGGCCGCAGTGCTCAAATCCATTTTGATGAGAAAGGATGCGTGACGGGAAAAGCCAAATCCCGGACAGCAAAAAGCCCGCGTTAAACGCGGGCTTTTCGGTATATGGTGCACTCGACAGGATTCGAACCTGTGACCGCTCGGTTCGTAGCCGAGTACTCTATCCAGCTGAGCTACGAGTGCAATTTGTGTTTTTAGACCAGACCACAACTGGCTGTAACCAAGTCATCTGCATTGCTGCAACTGACTCTTAAATGGTGCACTCGACAGGATTCGAACCTGTGACCGCTCGGTTCGTAGCCGAGTACTCTATCCAGCTGAGCTACGAGTGCATTTTGTGTTTTTAGACCAGATCACAACTGGTTGATGCCGAGTCATTTACATCGCTGCAATTGACTCTTAAATGGTGCACTCGACAGGATTCGAACCTGTGACCGCTCGGTTCGTAGCCGAGTACTCTATCCAGCTGAGCTACGAGTGCATTTGTTGCGCCGCATTATAGCCCGTCTAATCTCTATTCCAACCACTTTTTCTATAAATTTCAACAACTTACAGAAAAAGCCAGATTACAACGTACTAAGCAAATAATGGCGGAGAACGGGGGATTCGAACCCCCGACACCCTTTTGAGGTGTACTCCCTTAGCAGGGGAGCGCCTTCGGCCACTCGGCCAGCTCTCCGCAACACGGGGCGTATATTAACCACCTTCTTCCCCGTTTGCAAACATAAAAATCGATAAAAATTAATGGCTTGGTTCTTCGTCCTTCTCTTTCTTTATACGCAGATAGATTTCTTCACGGTGCACGGCCACCTCTTTCGGGGCGTTGACGCCGATACGCACTTGATTTCCTTTAACGCCGAGCACGGTCACGGTGATTTCGCCATCACCGATAATCAGGCTTTCTGCGCACCGACGAGTCAGAATCAGCATACCTTTCTCCTCACGCGAATCATTTCAGGGACAACAGTCTGCAAAAAAAAGGCACCCGACCTACAACCGGAGCGATCGTAGCCCTACATGCCTGAGTATTGACCAGCGCGAGCAAAAGAACAGTTCAGGGCTCACGCCATTCAAAAAATAAAGGGCGCGGTCAGACCGCGCCCTTCATTGACCAGGATTACTCGCCCTGACGGGCCGGAGCGTCCAGTTCGAAAGCCGTGTGCAGGGCGCGCACGGCCAGTTCCAGGTACTTCTCTTCGATCACCACGGAAACCTTGATTTCCGAGGTCGAGATCATCTGGATGTTGATGCTTTCTTTTGCCAGGGATTCGAACATGCGGCTGGCCACGCCTGCGTGGGAACGCATGCCGACGCCGACAATCGAGACCTTGGCAATCTTGGTGTCGCCAACCACTTCACGGGCACCGATCTCGCGAGCGGTGTTTTCCAGCACGGTTTGCGCGGACTGGTAGTCGTTGCGGTGCACGGTGAAGGTGAAGTCGGTGGTGTTATCGTGCGCGACGTTCTGCACGATCATGTCGACTTCGATGTTCGCGGCACTGATCGGGCCGAGAATCTTGAACGCCACGCCCGGGGTGTCTGGCACGCCACGGATGGTCAGCTTGGCTTCATCGCGGTTGAAAGCGATGCCGGAAATGATCGGCTGTTCCATGGTTTCCTCTTCATCAATAGTAATGAGGGTGCCCGGACCCTCCTTGAAGCTGTGCAGTACGCGCAGCGGAACGTTGTACTTGCCGGCGAACTCCACGGCGCGGATCTGCAGCACCTTGGAACCGAGGCTGGCCATTTCCAGCATCTCTTCGAAGGTGATCTTGTCCAGACGCTGAGCGACCGATACCACACGCGGGTCAGTGGTGTAGACACCATCGACGTCGGTGTAGATCTGGCATTCGTCAGCCTTCAGCGCAGCGGCCAGCGCCACGCCGGTGGTGTCGGAACCGCCACGACCCAGGGTCGTGATGTTGCCGTGCTCGTCGACGCCCTGGAAACCGGCGACCACCACCACGCGACCTGCTTTCAAGTCACCGCGGATCTTCTGGTCATCAATCTGCAAGATACGCGCTTTATTGTGCGCGCTGTCCGTCAGGATCCGTACCTGGTTGCCGGTATACGACACCGCCGGCACACCGCGCTTGATCAGCGCCATCGCCAACAAGGCGATTGTCACCTGCTCACCGGTGGAAACGATCACGTCCAGTTCACGGGGAACCGGTTGATCTTCGCCACTGATTTGCTTGGCCAGATCGATCAGACGGTTGGTTTCGCCGCTCATTGCAGACAGCACAACCACCAGGTCATCGCCGGCATCGCGGAATTTCTTAACCTTGTCGGCGACCTGCTCGATTCTCTCGACAGTGCCGACCGAGGTGCCTCCAAATTTCTGTACGATCAAAGCCATTTCAAAGCCGCCTCTGCCCATGAAGGGCGCCCAATAATCACTCGAACAGCCGCCGGGCCCGCCACTAGACTGCGGGCCCGACGGGCCGTCTTATAAACCCTGCTCGACGAATGGAACGGTCAGCGCCAGTGCGCCATCCAGCGCGCCGGCGTCGACACCGCCGCCCTGCGCCATGTCCGGACGACCACCGCCCTTCCCGCCCACTGCCGCAGCAGCCTGTTTCATCAAATCACCGGCTTTGAGTTGGCCAGTCAGGTCCTTGGTTACGCCTGCAACCAATACGACCTTTTCCTCATGGACACTGCCGAGCAGGATCACTGCGCGGCCGAGTTTGTTTTTCAGCTGATCGACCAGCGCCAGCAGCGCCTTGCCGTCCTGACCATCCAGACGCACGGCCAGCACTTTCACGCCCTTGACGTCCACGGCCGAAGCCGACAGATCGTCGCCTGCGGCAGCAGCGGCCTTGGCCTGCAACTGCTCGAGCTGCTTTTCAAGCGCACGGTTGCGCTCCAGCACAGCCGACAGCTTGTCGATCAGGTTGTCGCGGCTGCCCTTGACCAGGCTGGCCGCTTCCTTGAGTTGTTCTTCAGCAGCGTTCAAGTAAGCCAGCGCCGCAGCGCCGGTGACCGCTTCGATACGACGCACGCCCGATGCCACACCGCCTTCGCTGATGATTTTCAGCAGGCCGATGTCGCCGGTACGGTTGGCGTGAATACCGCCGCACAGCTCGACGGAGAAATCACCGCCCATGCTCAGCACGCGAACGTTGTCGCCGTACTTCTCGCCGAACAGCGCCATCGCGCCTTTCTGCTTGGCGGTTTCGATGTCGGTTTCTTCGGTTTCAACGGCGGAGTTCTTGCGAATCTCGGCGTTGACGATGTCTTCCAGCGCCTTGATCTGCTCCGGTTTGATCGCTTCGAAGTGGCTGAAGTCGAAACGCAGGCGCTGACTGTCGACCAACGAACCTTTCTGTTGAACATGCTCACCCAGTACCTGACGCAATGCAGCGTGCAGCAGGTGGGTGGCCGAGTGGTTCAACGAAGTCGCATGACGCACTTCGGCATCGACGTGGGTTTCCACTGGAGCGCCGATGACCAGGCTGCCGGACGCCAGCACGCCGTGGTGCAGGAACGCGCCGCCGGTCTTGGTGGTGTCGCGCACGTCGAAACGGCTGTTGCCGGCCTGCAGATAACCGCAATCGCCCACCTGGCCGCCGGATTCAGCGTAGAACGGCGTCTGATTCAGAACGATCACCGCCTCTTCGCCTTCATTCAAGACGTCGACCGACTGGCCATCTTTATAGATAGCGACAATTTTTGCCGAACCGCTGGTGTCGGTGTAACCGGTGAACTCGGTGGCCACATCCACCTTGACCAGCGTGTTGTAGTCCAGACCGAACGAACTGGCCGAACGCGCACGAACACGCTGGGCTTCCATCTCGCGTTCGAAACCGACTTCGTCGATGGTCAGGCTGCGCTCGCGAGCGATGTCCGCGGTCAGGTCCATCGGGAAACCGTAGGTGTCGTAGAGTTTGAACACCACGTCGCCCGGCACCACGGTGCCTTTGAGCTCCAGCAAGTCCTGCTCGAGGATCTTCAAGCCGTGATCCAGAGTCTTGGAGAACTGCTCTTCTTCGGCCTTGAGCACGCGCTCGATGTTGGATTGCTGCTTCTTCAGTTCCGGGAACGCTTCGCCCATCTCGGCGACCAGTGCCGCAACGATCTTGTAGAAGAAGCTGCCGGTGGCGCCCAGCTTGTTACCGTGACGGCAGGCACGACGGATGATCCGGCGCAGCACGTAGCCACGGCCTTCGTTGGACGGCAGCACGCCGTCGGCGATCAGGAAACCGCACGAACGGATGTGGTCGGAAACAACCTTGAGCGAAGACTGGTCGCCATTTTCGCAACCGATTGCCTCAGCCGAAGCTTTCAGCAGGTTCTTGAACAGGTCGATGTCGTAGTTGGAGTTGACGTGCTGCATCACCGCACTGATCCGCTCCAGGCCCATGCCGGTGTCGACCGACGGCGCTGGCAACGGATGCAACACGCCGTCGGCGGTGCGGTTGAACTGCATGAACACGTTGTTCCAGATCTCGATGTAACGGTCGCCGTCTTCTTCCGGCGAACCCGGAGGGCCGCCCCAGATGTGGTCGCCGTGATCGTAGAAGATTTCGGTGCATGGGCCGCACGGGCCGGTATCGCCCATGGTCCAGAAGTTGTCGGAGGCGTAAGGCGCGCCTTTGTTGTCGCCGATACGAATCATGCGCTCGACCGGCACACCGATTTCTTTGGTCCAGATGTCATACGCTTCGTCGTCGGAGGCGTAGACGGTGACCCAGAGTTTTTCCTTCGGCAGTTTCAGGACGCCGGTCAGGAAGGTCCAGGCGAAGGTAATCGCGTCGTGCTTGAAATAGTCACCGAAGCTGAAGTTGCCCAGCATTTCGAAGAAGGTGTGGTGACGGGCGGTATAACCGACGTTTTCCAGGTCGCTGTTCTTGCCACCGGCACGCACGCATTTCTGGCTGCTGGTCGCACGGGTGTACGCGCGCTTTTCCTGGCCCAGGAAGCAGTCCTTGAACTGGTTCATCCCCGCGTTGGTGAACAGCAGGGTTGGGTCGTTGCCCGGAATCAAAGAGCTGGAGGCTACACGGGTGTGGCCTTGCTCTTCGAAGAAGCGAAGGAAGGCTTCACGGATTTCTGCGCTTTTCATTAGGTTCTTCCACGGAGGCTGCGGCCAAAGGCCTGTACGAAACGTCAACAGACGAAACGACGGCAAAGGGCCGCATTATATCGGCCCTGCGCGCGGGGTACAGCGTGTTTATACGATAGAAACGGTCAATTGGGTGGCTAACGCTGTCACTTGCGCGAAAACTCGACGAATGTCGCGATCACTTGCTCGATTTGCGAGCGATTGACGTCCATGTGCGTGACCATCCGCAACCGCGAGGCGGCGCTCAATTTGATCCCGCGCTCGGCAGCGAATGCCTTGATCGCCTCGGCACGGTCGCCCATCTGCACGTAAACCATGTTGGTCTGCACCGGTTCGACGCTGAAACCGGCCTCGCGCAGGCCTTCGGCCAAAAACTGGGCGTTGGCATGGTCATCCGCCAGACGCTCGACGTTGTGGTCCAACGCATATAGCCCCGCCGCCGCCAGCAATCCGGCCTGACGCATGCCGCCACCGACCATTTTGCGCAGGCGCCGGGCCTTTGCAATCAACGCCGACGAACCGCACAGCACCGAACCGACCGGTGAACCGAGGCCTTTGGACAGGCACACCGAGACCGAATCGAAATATTGGGTGATTTCCCGGGCATCGACCCCGAGCTTGACCGCCGCGTTGTACAGCCGCGCGCCGTCCAGATGCAGCTGCAGGCCATTGTCCTGAGTGAACTGACGGGCCCGGGTCAGATACTCCAGCGGCAGCACTTTGCCCTGCATGGTGTTTTCCAGCGCCAGCAGGCGGGTGCGGGCGAAGTGGAAGTCATCAGGCTTGATCGCCGCTGCCACCTGATCCAGGTCCAGCGAGCCATCGGCCTGCACTTCCAGCGGCTGTGGCTGGATCGAACCGAGTACCGCGGCACCACCGCCCTCGTACTTATAGGTGTGCGCCTGTTGACCGACGATGTATTCGTCACCGCGCTCGCAGTGCGCCATCAGGCCCAGCAGGTTGCTCATGGTGCCGGTCGGAACGAACAGCGCGGCGGCGAAACCCAGCCGTTTCGCCAGTTCGGCTTCCAGACGATTGACCGTCGGATCTTCGCCATACACGTCATCGCCGGTATCGGCGCGGGTCATCGCGTCGAGCATGGCGGGAGTCGGTTGAGTGACGGTGTCGCTGCGAAGATCGATAACGCTCATGAACCTGGCCTCAAGTCAGCAGGGGAAATCCCTTTACGAAGAGGAATTACTGCGGGCATGGCGCGGATTAATCAACCCTTGCGCAAGGAAAAGTCGTTTCCTGCGCTTCGAGAAATCCGATGGCAATCATCACAAAGGCGCAATGCACAGCCCGGCAATCTGTGTTAAAAACGCTGCGCCGCCCGATAAAGGGCGGCGAAACGTTCTCAGGGCGGGGTGCAATTCCCCACCGGCGGTAATTGCGCGCAATGCGCATAGCCCGCGAGCGCTTGGTGACGGACACGGCAAAAGCCGTGAACGGCGGCAAGGTCAGCAGACCCGGTGTGATTCCGGGGCCGACGGTCATAGTCCGGATGAAGAGAGAACGGGATTAACGCCAAAGGGCCGTCCGCCGTGTTCGCGCGAGCGTGCGTACCCTTGAATCCCTTTCGATTCATAACGCCCTGTTTTTTACACAAACAGGAGTCAGAACATGCAACCCACCGCTATCGACAGCAAAAGCAAACACACCCACGGCGAGCGCGTCGCGTTCATCCAGGCCTGCTGGCACAAGGAAATCGTCGACCAGAGCCGTAAAGGTTTCCTCGCCGAAATGATCGCTCAGGGTTATCAGGAATCGGACATCGATTTCTTCGAAGTCGGCGGCGCCTTTGAAATGCCTCTGCACGCCAAGCTGCTGGCCAAGACCGGTCGTTATGCCGGTATCGTTGCCGCCGCCCTGGTGGTGGACGGCGGGATCTACCGTCACGAGTTCGTCGCCCAGTCGGTGGTCAGCGGCCTGATGCAGGTTCAGCTGGAAACCGAAGTGCCGGTGTTCTCGGTATCGCTGACCCCGCACCACTTCCACGCCGGCGAAGAACACCAGAAGTTCTTCTTCGAGCATTTCGTGCACAAGGGTCAGGAAGCGGCGAAGACCTGCGCGGATACGCTGCAGAAAGTGCGTGCGTTGCGCCGCACCGAGCCGCGCGCCGTAGCGGTCTGATGCAATAACGATCTCCCCCGCGCGCTGCGCGGGGGAGATTCAGTTTCAGGCGAGATTTTCGTCAGTGGTCGGCACGATCAGAATGCCCGCCCGCAGGCCGTTCTTGACCTTGGGGTTGGGGAAGATGATCCGCGCGCCCTGCTCTTCGATGATCCAGCGGGTATTGGCCAGATCTTCGGCCAGCACATAACCCACATCCAGTTCCGAAAAGTTTTCGATGTCCGCCGGCAGGTTCAGGCGGAACGCATCGCTGTGCTTGATGATTTCCCGTGCCACGCTGAACAGTTGAAGACCGTCCAGCCCCTGCTCGGCCATCTCCGGCTCGGTGCCTTCGATGATCTGCTTCAGACGGGTTTCCAGCAGCGACACATTGACCCCGGCGTTCTGCCCGAATGGCCGCGCCTTGCCCAGTTCCAGCGTGAAGGACTCGGCCCCCAGCTTGTCATAGGTGTAGGAGCTGAACACGATCGACGGTTTGTTCTGCAACAGCACCGCTTCCATACCGGCGGCGCGCAGGCGGGCCAGTTCAAGACGGGAATGCTGGCGACCTTCCTTCCACGGATACAAAGCGAACTGCTCGATCTTCGAACCGCGAATCGCGGTGTGCAGGTCGTAGTGCAGGCGCTGACGATCAGGAAGGCTGAAGAAAATTGCCGCCAGGCGTTCCAGCTCGCAGGCGCGCAGGGCTTCGGAACCGCTGCTTTGTTCGTGACGGCCGTTGAACAGCCGATTGACGTCCTGCTCGACGAAACGCTCGCCCTTGCGAATCGCTTCCGGGTTGCCGAACAGGAACAGAATGCGTGCGCGCGGCTTCAGATCGCCGCGAGCGATGTCATGCAGCAACCGGTCGAGCAATTCGATCGGTGCCGTTTCGTTGCCGTGGATGCCTGCCGACAGCAGCAGGTCCAGGCCATTGTCGCGCGCTTCGGGTGGCCGGACTTCCAGCGCACCCTCGCTCAACCAGCGCATGCGCACGCCTTCGACAGTCAGTTGAGTCTTCTCCGCCGGTTCGCGGCCGGCGAGGGTCAGTTCAAGCAGTTTGCCGAGGGCGAGCATAGAGCGGTTTCCTTAGTGGTCGTGATTGCAATCCGGGCCGTGCACGTGGCCGTCATCGTCGCCGAGATCAGCCGGTTCCATCTCCAGTTGCAGACTTACCAGATTAGTCGCCAATGGGCGCAACAGCAGGTTGGCGTACTCTTCGTCGCCCTCTTCGACGTCCACGCCGATCAACAGTTGGCCGCGGCCGTCCTGCTGGATCCACAGCTCTTTGCCTTGCCACATGACCGCGACGCGGGTGCAGGAAGTTTCCAGTTGCTTGCCGTCGGTGTCTTCAAGGATCAGCCGCAGGGAATCGCTCATGTCTTTTTTACGCTCTGTTGGGGAGACAAGCCGCGCGCCGCGTTCAGGCAACGCGCCGGCCATCAATTGATCTGGAATGGATAAACCGCGCCCAGTTTAAGGATTTGCGTCAGTTCATCCAGTGCCGTCCGGCATTCAAGCAGCAATTGCGGATCCGCCAGATCGCTTTCGGTCAGGCGGTCGCGGTAGTGCTTTTCAACCCATGCGGTCAACGAACCGTACAACGGGGCGGTCATGATAACCCCTGGGTTGACGGCCGCCAGCTCGGTTTCGTTGAGCGCGACGCGCAGTCGCAGGCACGCCGGGCCACCGCCGTTCTGCATGCTTTGCTTGAGATCGAAGACTTTTACTTCGCGGATCAGGCCGCCGGAGCTGGTCAGGCCTTGCAGGTAATTCCACACGCGCTCGTTGCCACGGCACTCTTCCGGCACGATCAGCAGCATCGAACCGTCAGGACGCGACAACAGCTGGCTGTTGAACAGGTAGGAACGCACCGCGTCGTCCACGGTGACCGCCGAACGCGGCACGCAGACCGACTGGAAGTTGCCGCCGACCTTGGCCAGTTTGGCTTGCAGTTCGGCCAGCATCTGATCGGTGTCGAGGAACGCGTCCTCGTGATAGAACAGCACCTCGCCGTTGCCCACCGCGATCACGTCGTTGTGGAACACGCCCTGATCGATCACCGCCGGATTCTGCTGCGCGTAGACCACGCCGTCGTCACGCAGGCCGTGCAAACGAGCGACTGCTTGCGACGCTTCGAGGGTCTGGCGCGCCGGGTATTTCTGCGGTGCCGGGTAACGGGTGTCGAACGCACTGCGACCGAACACGAAGAACTCGACGCCGGCCTCGCCGTACTCACGGCAGAAACGCGTGTGGTTCGCTGCACCTTCGTCGCCAAACTGCGCCACTGCCGGCAATGCGGCGTGGTGCGCGAAGTGTTGCTGGTTGGCGAACATCGCGCCCAGCACGCGACTGGTGGTCGGGTGCTCGATGCTGCGGTGGTATTTGCAGTTCAGGTTGGCGGCGGTGAAATGCACGCGACCGTCAGCGGTGTCGGCACTCGGGCTGACCGTGGCGGCGTTGGCCACCCACATGCTCGACGCCGAGCAACTGGCGACCAGCAGCGGCATCGCTTCTTTGGCGGCGCGCTCGATCACCTGAGCGTCGGTGCCGCTGAAACCCAGGCGGCGCAGAGCAGCCACATCCGGACGCTCCTGCGGTGCGAGCACGCCCTGCTGAAAGCCCATTTCCATCAGCGCTTTCATTTTCGCCAGACCTTGCAGCGCCGCTTCCTTCGGGTTCGAAGACTGCTGGCTGTTGCTCTGGGACGCAACGTTGCCGTAGGACAGACCACCGTAGTTATGGGTCGGCCCCACTAGACCGTCAAAATTGACTTCATAGGATTTCATCAGCGAGGCTCCACGAGAATCTGTTGTTATAGGCATCGGGTAACAATTCAATAAGACCGAGTCGCGGCCTTCGCGAGCAAGCTCGCTCCCACAGGGTTCTCATCGCCCTTGTGGGAGCGAGCTTGCTCGCGAATGGGCATCACGCCATCTTCACGCCAGGCGTCAGCGCCGCCGGCATCACCAGGCTTGGAGTTTCCAGCGAGGCCACCGGGTACGCGCAGTAATCCGCCGCGTAATAGGCACTGGCGCGGTGGTTGCCCGAAGCGCCGACACCGCCGAACGGTGCGCTGCTCGCAGCACCGGTCAGTTGCTTGTTCCAGTTGACGATCCCGGCACGGCTTTCCAGCCAGAACTGCTGGTAGCGCTCTTCGGAATCCGACAGCAGGCCAGCGGCCAGACCAAATGCTGTGTCGTTGGCTTCGGCAATCGCCGCCGCGAAATCGGCGTAGCGGATCACTTGCAGCAACGGACCGAACAGTTCTTCGTCGGAGCGATCGGCAACCGCCGTCACATCAATGATGCCCGGGGTCAGCAGCGCCGACTGCGCCTGTGGCTGAGTCATTGCCAGCAGCGACACTGCACCGTTAGCCAGCAGATGCGCCTGGGCATCCATCAACGCTTTTGCCGCGCCAAGGGAAACCACCGAGCCCATGAACGGCGCCGGCTGCTGATCGAACGCGCCGACTTCGATGGTCGAGCTGACTTCCACCAGGCGCTTGAGCAGGCTGTCGCCCCACGCGCCTTGCGGCACCAGCAGACGACGGGCGCAGGTGCAACGCTGACCGGCGGAAATGAATGCCGACTGAATGATCGTGTACACCGCCGCATCAAGATCAGCGACCTGATCGACCACCAGCGGGTTGTTGCCACCCATTTCCAGCGCAAGAATCTTGTCCGGACGACCGGCGAACTGCTGGTGCAGGTGATTGCCGGTACGGCTCGAACCGGTAAAGAACAGACCGTCGATGCCTGGGTTCGCCGCCAGAGCGATACCGGTTTCGCGGGCGCCTTGCAGCAGGTTCAGGACACCGGCCGGCAGACCGGCTTCGATCCAGCACTTGACCGTCAGCTCGGCGACTTTCGGGGTCAGCTCGCTTGGTTTGAACAGCACGCTGTTACCCGCCAGCAGCGCCGGCACGATGTGGCCGTTCGGCAAATGACCGGGGAAGTTGTAAGGGCCGAACACCGCCACCACACCGTGAGGCTTGTGGCGCAATACGGCGGTGGCGTCGCCCAGCGGGCCGCTCTTCTCGCCGGTGCGTTCGCGGTAGCTCTGCACCGAGATCGCGATCTTGTTGACCATGCTGGTGACTTCGGTCGCGGCTTCCCACAGCGGTTTGCCGGTTTCCTCACCGATGGTGCGGGCCAGCTCGTCAGCGTGGTTTTTCAGCGCAGCGGCGAAAGCTTCGAGCACGCTGATGCGATCTTCCAGGGTACGACGGGCCCAGCCCGGGAACGCCTGACGCGCAGCCTGCACGGCCGACTCGACCTGAGCGGCAGTAGCGCCCTCCCCCGACCACAGCACTTGCTGGGTCACCGGGTTCAGCGATTGAAAGGCCTCGCCCTGACCGGCCAGCCACTCACCTGCGATGTATAGCGAATTCATTATTTCGACTCCCGGGCAGCAGACAACGCCACGGCGCGAACCTGATCGCCAGCGTTGAGTTGAAGACGTTTGGCAGTCAGCGGATCGACCACCAGGGTGCCGGCGGCCAGACGGGCCGGCGCAGCCGTGATGCGGCAATCTTCGCGTTTGCGGTTATGGATGATGAACGGCGTGGCGTCGTCGCCCGGCGTGCCGATGGCCAGCACCAGCGCTTCGCTGTCGCGCACCGCGCGGATCTTGCTGGTCTCGCACTCGATGGCCGGGCCGGCGTCGAAGATGTCGACGTAACCCTGATAGCTGAAACCTTCGCTCTTGAGCATCGCCAGCGCCGGCTCGGTGTCCGGGTGCACCTGGCCGATGACATTGCGCGCGTCCGGCGACAGGAAGCAGGTGTACAGCGGGAATTTCGGCATCAGTTCAGCGATGAACGCCTTGTTGCCGACACCGGTCAGGTAATCGGCCTGGCTGAATTCCATCTTGAAGAAGTGACGGCCCAGGCTTTCCCAGAACGGCGAACGGCCAGCGTCATCCGACACGCCGCGCATCTCGGCGATGATCTTGTTGCCGAACAGTTGCGGGAATTCGGCGATGAACAGCATCCGCGCCTTGGACAACATGCGACCGTTGAGGCCGGTGCGGTAGTCGGCGTGAAGGAACAGCGAGCACAGTTCGGAGTTGCCGGTCAGGTCGTTGGCCAGGAACAGCGTCGGGATCTCGCGATAGATGTTCAGTTCCTGCGAGGCGCTGACGGTCAGGCCGACGCGGAAGTTGTACCAAGGCTCGCGCAGACCGACGGCGCCGGCGATGGCGGAAATCCCCACCACGCGACCGTCATCGTCTTCGAGCACGAACAGGTAGTCCGCGTCGCCACGGCCGGCTTCACCGCGAAAGGTCTTCTCGGCCCAGCCGACCCGGTGGGTCAGGCGCTCTTCGTTGGCCGGCAAGGTGGTCAGGCCGGTGCCGGTGCTGCGGGCAAGGTCGATCAGAGCGGACAAATCGCTGCTGCGTACGGGACGAACAATCATGCTATCTCCTCAAACGGGCCGCCGTGGCCACCCGTGAAACTCGCTAAGGCGTTAAACCGCCACCAGGCGCACGCTGGCACCTTCACCGACGCCCAGGGCTTCGGCCGCTTCCAGATCCAGGGTCACCGGTTTGCCCGGCGCGTAATCCAGCTCCAGCAATACCGCGCGGTAATCCTGCAACTGGGCATTGGCCACCAGATACTGGCGACCGGCACCTTTGACCGGCTCGCCGATCTTCACCGGCACCACGCGGCTCTGGGCGATCGAACGGATCCCCGAAACGCGCGCATGCAGGGTCGGGCCACCGTCGAAGATGTCGATGTAGTGATCGGTCTCGAAGCCTTCGCGCATCAGGATGTCGAAGGTGATCTGCGCACGCGGGTGCACCTGGCCCATCGCTTCCTGAGCGGAGTCCGGCAGCAGCGGCACGTAGATCGGGTAATGCGGCATCAGCTCGGCGAGGAACGTACGGCTTTTCAGGCCACACAGACGCTCGGCCTCGGCGTAGTTCAGGTCGAAGAAGTTGCGACCGATGGCGTCCCAGAACGGCGAGTCGCCGTTCTCGTCGCTGTAACCGACGATCTCGGTCACCACCGAATCGGCGAATCGCTCCGGGTGGCTGGCGACGAACAGCAGACGGCCACGGGAGTTGAGCTCAGACCACGGCGAACCCACCAGCTCGCGCTGCACGTAGAAACTGGTCAGCAAGCTGTTGCCGGTCAGGTCGTGGCATTGCGAGAGCACGTGGATCTTGTTGTGGATCTTCAGCTCGCGGGAGGCGTGCACGAAGGTCTCGTTGCGAAAGCTGTAGAACGGCTCGGAATAACCGGCCGACGCGACGATTGCCGAGCAGCCCACCAGTTTGCCGGTGGCGGTGTCTTCGAGGACGAAGAAGTAACTCTCTTCGCCGTTGAAGCTCACTTCGGCGGCAAACGAGGCTTCGCTCGCAGCGATCTTGTCGCTCAGGCGTTCAACGTCATCCGGCAAGGAAGTGACACCAATCGGGCTGTCCGCAGCCAGACGCTGTACCTCGCCCAGATCAGCCATTTGCGCGGGGCGCATCACCAGCATGGTGTCACTCCTTTCTCTTATAAATTCACAGAAAAAATAACCAGGCACTGACTGCATAAACAGAGATCAGTGTGGGAGCGGGCTTGCTCGCGAAGGCGGTGTATCAGTCAGCGTAGATGGCGACTGACACTCCCTCTTCGCGAGCAAGCCCGCTCCCACATTTGATTTTGCCCGGCATCAAAATTGGGTTCGGCGCCTGATCAAGTCAGGTGCCGAAGGGTCTATCAGGCTTGAGTCAGTTTCGCCGCAGCACGTTCGAAGCGATCCAGACCGGCGTCGATGTCCGCGTCTTCAACCACCAGGCTCGGGGCGAAACGGATCACGTCCGGGCCGGCTTGCAGAATCATCAGGCCTTCTTGCTCAGCGGCGTTGAAGATGTCTTTGGCCTTGCCTTTCCAGGCATCGCTCAGCACGCAACCGATCAGCAGACCGAGACCACGCACCTGGGTGAACAGGCCGTACTTCTCGCCGATCTGTTGCAGGCGAGTCTTGAACTTGTCGTGCTTGGCGTTGACGCCGTTCAGCACCTCAGGGGTGTTGATCACATCGATCACCGCTTCAGCCACGGCGCACGCCAGCGGGTTGCCGCCGTAAGTGGTGCCGTGAGTGCCGACGACCAGATGCTTGGCCAGCGCTTCGGTGGTCAGCATCGCGGCGATCGGGAAACCGCCGCCCAGGCTCTTGGCGCTGGTCAGGATGTCCGGAACCACACCGAAATGCTGGTAGGCGAACAGGTTGCCGGTGCGGCCCATGCCGGTCTGCACTTCGTCGAACACCAGCAGCGCGTTGTTCGCGTCGCACAGTTCACGGGCACCTTGCAGGTAAGCCAGCTCGGCCGGCAGCACGCCGCCCTCGCCCTGGATCGGTTCCAGAACAACCGCGCAGGTCTTGTCCGAAACAGCGGCTTTCAGCGCCGCCAGGTCGTTGTACGGCACGTGGGTGATGCCGGTGATTTTCGGGCCGAAACCGTCGGAGTACTTCGACTGGCCACCAACGTTCACGGTGAACAGGGTGCGGCCGTGGAAGCTGTTGAGCGCGGCGATGATTTCGTACTTCTCGGTGCCGAAACGGTCGAACGCGACACGACGTGCCAGCTTGAAGGCGGCCTCGTTGGCTTCGGCGCCGGAGTTGCAGAAGAACACGCGCTCGGCAAAGGTGGCGTCGATCAGCTTGTGCGCCAGGCGCAGGGCCGGCTCGTTGGTGAACACGTTGGACACGTGCCACAGCTTGTTCGCTTGCTCGGTCAAGGCACCGACCAGCGCCGGATGCGCATGGCCCAATACGTTGACGGCGATGCCGCCGGCGAAGTCGATCAGCTCGCGGCCGGACTGGTCCCAGACGCGGGAACCGGCGCCACGCACAGGAATGAAAGCGGCAGGCGCGTAGTTGGGAACCATAACCTGGTCGAAATCGGCGCGTTGTACCGCAGCGTGCTCAACGGACATCGGAGTCTCCTGATGAGGGCCACCCGCCTGAAACTGGCGAGCGATGGGGGGATTGTAAGGACAGTTTTCAGCCCGGCCTTGTCGCCAAGCGACAACTTCTTATAGCGCAAACCCCGGATTTTCCCGGGTTTACGGCAATGCGACATATAGCGTCGCAAAGGCGCAGTTTAAACTGCCGCCAGCCATTTCAGCAGTCCTGCGAGCCTATCAATTGCGAAGGGCTGGCCTGTCATACATATGTACCACCTGACACGGGATGCATTTTGCTCTGCTTGAGCTCTTTTTCGACGCTCAAGGACGCCAACGATGCCTTCCACCACCGGGCAACCGCCCGCCAGTTCGCCCACGCCCGGTGCGACCGCGCAAAACCCCGCTTCGCACTATGAACCGCTGGTGAACGCGATCCCCGAATGGCTGGGCAAGGCGTCACCCGCCCGACGCACGGCCTTGAAGAACAGCCATCGCGCCCTCCCCGACCCGTTCAGGTCAGCACCCGCAGATCAACATCAAGCGCTCAGAAGCGCCATAACGCAGCACATGACCGCGCAGAATGCCGTCGATCAGATGCTCCAACGGATACAGAACGCCAGCGCCTTTGCCGAGCCGATTCTGACCGAGGCGCTGAAATCGCGGTTTGACCTGGACCTGAACGTCAACGACACCTTTCTGCAGTTGTACATCCCGGTGAAGGCAGCAGGCATCACCACCGGCACCCGTACGTGGACGGTGTCACTGCTGGATGCAGCCCTGCATAACTTCGAGGCTGGCGAAACAGAAGCAGATGCCTACACCAGCGGCTCCTCGTTCATCACCCGCCCGTCGGCGACAGGGCAATTCGAAACGCTGGCACCACTGAACGCAAAACCCGGTATCCCGGCTTTCTCCCATCTTTGCCGAGAGCTGGATATCGGCGCTCGCTACAAGGTTTATCTCGAAGAAAATCTCGCCATCTCCAGCCCGGTAGCGGCTGCGGTCCTGCGGCACAGAGTCAATACAGCGCAAAAAACCGCATTGCGCGCGGCGCTGAAGATGGCGCGCATGCAGGGCGATATCGGACATGCGAATCGGCATTCGATTGAACGATTGCTGGATGGTGCGTCTACCGTATTGATGAACGGTCAGCCAATGCGCTGCCACGACTTGACGATGATGTCGGTCGCCCTGACCGGAGTCGTGATATTTGCACCAGACCTCGAACGCGCAAAAACCGCAGTCACGGTGGTGGCTTACTTTCCGGATGATCCTGAACATCCGGTAAAGGAATACCGCTCCACCGCAGACCTTGCCAAGGAACTGACCCGGCAATTACGCGATACGGAGTACCAACGATTCTTCAGCCGCTTCGTCGCTCACGAGCAGCGTGGACAATTTTTCGGCCAGCTCAGGCAACGACTGAGCGAAACCAAATGGCACCCACCACAGGCCGACAGCCAATTGCCGCCCTGGCGCGACACCCCCATCGAAAAGCCTGACCTGCAATGGGCAGTCACGCCCGTCGTCGGCCAATTTTTGGAACACCTTTACCAAGGCAAGTTGAACAAAATTCTCAACGATGCCGCAGTGATCGCAGTTCCCACTGCCATGGTCGATCGCAACGCACGCTGGAAACGCTGGGATTCGTTTGTCAGTGTCGCGGCGTCGGTCCTGGAAACCGCCGCGTTCGTCGTCCTGCCGTTCATCCCGTTTCTGGGTGAAATGATGATGGCGTACATCACTTACCAACTGCTCGACGAGGTTTTCGAATCGGTCATCGAATGGGCTGAAGGCCAGACAACCGAAGCCGGCGAACATTTCTTTGCTGCGCTCGAATCACTGATCCAGCTCGGCGCTTTCGGCGGTGGCACCGGCATTGCCATGGCCGAGCTGCCCAAGGTGTTGCCGGCCGAAGTCGTGGCGTTCATGGACCGCTTCCGGCCGGTGAAACTGCGCAACGGCAAAACCCTGTACTGGAAGCCGGATCTGCAAAACTATGCCCGCGACACCGTGCCAGCGGCAGATTCCACACCCGACGCGCAGGGCCTGCACCGGCACGAGGGTAAAAAACTGCTACCGCTGGATCAGGCACATTACGTCGTCAGCGATCACGAAATGCCCGGTAAGTGGCGCATCGAACACCCTGCACGCACCGACGCCTATGAACCCGTGGTGCGGCATAACGGCGAAGGGGCGTTTCACACCGAGCTGGAACACCCGTTGCGATGGGACGGCACCACTGCGTTGCAGCGAATCGGCCACAGCGTGGAGTCGTTTACCCCGACGCAGCGCGAACGCATTCTGAAAGTCAGCGGTTACACCGAAGACGGTTTGCGCAAAATGCACGTGAATCAGGAGCGCATACCGCCGCTGCTGGCCGACACCCTCGAGCGTTTCAGGATCGATCAGGATTTGCAGACGTTCATCGAGCAGATGAGCAGCGACGATCCAGCGACTTATCGAAAGGCCGATCCGCTGATCCAGCTTCAGTTACTCCACGAACAGGACTTGTGGCCGGACTCACGGCGTCTGCGCCTGATCGATGCCGGGGGCAAAAGGGTCTGGCAGTCCTCCGGCGATGCGCAGCCCACACTGACCGAGATTCACGCTGACCGACTGGTAGACGGCGACTTGCTCAAGACCCTGTTGCTGACCCTCGACGAGGGCGAAATCAACACCCTGCTCAATGAAGACTTCGGGCAAAAAATCGCCCTCGATGTGCGCACTCGCCAACTCCGGATCCGGCTCGCGCAGATTGCCGAACAACAGCGGCCAGCCCTGTTCGAACAACGTTATGCGTCACGCCAGCCGCGCAATGTCCCTCTCGAACAACAGGTAGCCAGATACGCACCAGAGCTGCCAGCCCGAATCATCGAAGAACTCATTCACACCGCCACCGGCACCGAGCTGCTGCAACTGGGCGAAGGGCAAATTTCAGAGCGTCAACAGCAGCTTTGCGAAACCGCCCTGCACGAACTGCGCATCACCCGCGCCTATGAAGGACTGGAAATCGATTCGGTGCGCAACCCGGATTCCGAAACCCTGGCACTGCACAGCCTGCCGCTACTGTCGGGTTGGTCAGATGCTGTGAGTCTGGAAGTCCGCGACCAGTCGTTTACAGGGAACAGAGTCGACACCACCGGCCCCGTGGGTGCGGCCATCGAGAAAATTCTGGTGCGCCGGGCCGATGGCACGTGGCAGCCGTTTGATCAGACCGGACTGGAGTTGCACGGCCCGACAGATTTCTACACCAGCGTGCTGCAAGCCTTGCCTGATGCCCAACGCCAGGCCCTGAACCTGCAGATCGGCGAAGGACCAAAACTCCGGCAACTGATTCGCGACAATCCCCTGCCCCGCGCCAATCTGCGCCTCACTCTGGCAGTCGAAAGCGCTCCCGCCAGTGAGGTCGACACCTTGCGTCTGCTGGGCGCTGAAGGTTATTCACGCAATGTGTCACCCGACGATTCTCCGCCCACTCTGGAAGCGCGGGTGCGCGATGTTTTTCCCGGCATCACCGAGGATGGTCAGCGGGCGATGGTGCAGCATCTGCAAAGCCATCTGGAGAACCCGATTGCCGAGCTGTCGCGCCTGCGCCTCGAATACGCACGTCTGGAGATCGACCTTGATCAGTGGCGACTGAGAGACGTGCTGGTCGATCCTGTAACCGGCCAGGAACTGTCTCTAGCCCGGCGAGCAGCGGCCGCACGCGATCGACAGCTTTTCTCCCGAACCCTGCTCAGTTGCTGGCGCCGGGAAACCCCGCAGCGCTTTGGCTACCGCATGCGTTTTATCGAACCGTTGCTGGGCGATCTGCCGGAGCTGACGGCAGACTTCAGTCACGTCGTCAGCCTGGAGCTCTGCGGCAGTGGAACATCGGCGGACATCGAGAACTTTATTGGTCGCTTCCCTCGACTGACCCGTCTGGATCTACAGCACTTCGACCTGCACAACCTGCCGCAAGGCCTCTCGACCATGCCGACCCTGCGCCAATTGCGCCTGCGTCAATGTGGAATCGTTCTGACCCCGGAAAACCAGGCGCTGCTGACGTCACTCGACGAGCTGGTTGAGCTGGATCTCAAGGACAATCCGCTGGGGACGAGCTTTGACATGACCTTCATGCCATCGCTGACCTACCTCAACCTGTCCCGCACCGGGATTTCCGAAACCCCACCCGGTTTGATCGACCATCCGCAGATCAGAAGCGCCTGGCTGACCGACAACCGGATCAGCACGCTGCCGCCAGCGCTGTTCGAGTTCTCGCCCGTCGCCGGCGCCGGATACGACTTCTCCGGCAATCCACTCTCCGCTGTCACACGCGAGCAAGTGAAGACCTATTTCACCGGCACCGGCGTCAATTTCGGCGTGCGCGCCGAACAAGCCGATATCACCCGCACCAGGGCGCTTTTTCCGGATATCGACGAAGGCCAGGCCAGCAACCTGATTTATCGCTTGCCCGGTTCACTGATCCAGGGTCGCTTGCAACTGACCGCGTGGGAAACCGAGCTGGCCACATTGAACGCGGACCTGAACGTTTGGGCACGGGATACCCCCGACCGCCACCCGGTAAGTGGCGCAATGCTTGAGGCCAACGAGCGCTTCACGGAACAGGACGCACGCGAGACTTTCGCCGGCAAGTTGCTGCGCCTGTGGCGTCACCGCTCGAAGATCCATCCTCACGCCAGGGCCGATGTCTTCACGGCCGATGCCACGTTCATCGGTGACCTGCCGGAGCTGAGCGCCGACTTCAGCCACATCACCGCACTGACCCTCAACGGCAACAAAGGCCTGCGCGGTGACGCGCCGTTTCTGCGCAGTTTCTCTCGGTTGAAACGCTTGATTCTGCGTAACGGCGAACTGGATCAACTGACCCGGACGCTCAATAGCCTGCCGATGCTGGAGGTATTGGTGCTGGATAATTGCGGCGTGAGCTTCACTGCCGAATCACTGACAGCACTGGCCGCGATGCCCAGACTCGAATCACTGGAACTGCCGGGCAATCCGCTGAACCTGGTGCCCGACCTGCAAACCCTGAACACCCTGACCTACCTTGATCTGTCACGCACGGGCTTGCTGGAAGTCCCGCCCGGCCTCCTCGATCACCCGAAAATCAAGACCGCCATCCTCAGCGAGAACCAGATCACCGAGTTGCCCGAAGCCCTGTTTGAGCTATCGGCCCAGGCCGGTGACAGCTACGACCTTTCAAACAATCCGCTGAGCGCCGGCACTCGCGAGCGGATCAAGCAGTACTGCCGCGAAACCGGCCAGGACTTCGCCGTACTCGCCGACGCGGCGGATATCGAAACCACCCAGCAGCTGTTTCCCGACCTCGACACACAGGACGCCAGCGACGTGTTCTACAGTTTGCCGGGCTCGCTCGAACTCGGCCGCAGCCAACTGCGGCACTGGCAGGCCGAAATCCGTCAGCTGAATGCCGACCTCGCGCAATGGGCTGTTGCCGGGCCCAGCGTTCATCCGACCACGGGGCAATTGCTCAATCCACGACAAATCTTCGTGACGCAAACAAACAGGCGATTGTTCGCTCAGCGGATCGAAGAACTATGGCGCTTCCGGTTTGCCGAAAAACCCACAGAACGAGGCAACGTCCTGATCGCGGAACTGCCCTTCATTGGCGAGCTACCCGCGCTGTCGGCAGACTTCAGCCACATCGCCGAACTGACTCTCGACGGCAACTCGACCCTGAGCGGCGTCGACGCTTTCCTATCGTCCTTCACCGGTCTTCGCCATCTGGAACTTCACGAGTTCAAACTGGAGCAACTGCCCGAGGCTTGCGAACGCATGCCGTTGCTGGAGCGTCTGGTGCTTGAGTACTGCGAGTTGACCCTGACACCGCCAACCCCGTCCCGCCTGTCCTCCATGACCCGGTTGCAGATGCTCAACCTGAGCCACAACCCGTTGGGCGCCGCACCGGATTTGCAGGCATTGCCGGCACTGACTCACGTGCGTTTGATCGACACCGGGATCACTCACCTGCCCGAAGGCCTGGTCGAACATCCGACTCTGATCATGGCCAACTTCGATCACAACCGGATCAGCGAACTGCCAGACAGCTTGTTCGACCTGCCCGTGCTCTCGCCCAATCAATTCATTCTCGGGGACAACCCGCTGTCCCTCGCGACGCTCGAACGGATCAAGTCCCGTTACCAGCGCACCCGACAGAATTTCGGCGTATCGATGCCGCAGGCCGATATCAGGCGCGTGCTAGCCCTGTTTCCAGAACTGGATGCCGAGCAAGCGAGTCGCCTGTTGTATCTGTTACCGGGAACACTCGATCACGGTCGACTTCAAATCGGCCACTGGGAATCGGAATGGCAACAGCTGGAGACCACGCTCAGCCGCTGGGTCGGGGAGATTCCCGAGCGACATCCGTCAACCGGCACCCCGCTCACTGAAGAAGACAACGTCGTCGAACGCTCCGGCCGTGATCAATGCCGCCGGGATCTGCAAGCATTCTGGCGTGCACGCTCGACCGCCCAGCCCGAAATGCGGTCAGACCGGCTGGTGCTCAACCTCCCTTTCATGGGTGAGCTGCCAGCACTGGACGCTGACTTCAGCCACGTCACCACCTTGTCCATTACGGGTAACGCCCAACTGCGCGCCGGCGATGATTTCTTCGGCGCGTTTACAGGGCTGAAAACCCTGGAGCTGCGCGATCTCGGTTTGCAGCAAATGCCGGCCTCGCTCAAACGCATGCCCACCCTGGAAAATCTGGTGCTGAGCAATTGCGCGGTGGTGCTGGATGCACAAGGGCGCGCCATTCTCGCTACCCTCACACGCCTGAAGAAACTCGACCTGTACAACAATCCGCTGGGACTGGCGCCAGACATCCGCACCCTGCCGGCACTGGATTTTCTCGACCTGGCCGGCACCGCCATCAGCGAGGTTCCCGACGGCGTCATCAACCATCCGGAGCTGGAAATCGTCATCCTCAACAACAATCGCATAAGCGAAATTCCCGAGGAGATCTTCAACTTGCCGGCGGATATCGGCAATGGCTACGACTTCGGCAACAACCCCCTGAGCCCCGCGATACGCGAGCGGGTCAAGGACTACTTCCGGCGCACCGGCGGTGATCTCGGCGTGCTTGCCGATGAGGCAGATCGGGCAAGGGTACAGACGCTATATCCCGCGATGGACAATGAGCAGGCCAGCACTTTTATCTATCGCCTGAGCGGGACATTGGCCGATGGTCGCAACGAAGTGGCTCGTCGGGAAATGGCGCTGAGCGATCTCACCCGCAGCCTCGCGCAGTGGAGCGGCGACATCCCCGTGAACCCACTCAACGGCCAACCACTGCCCGAAACCGCGCGCCTGCGTCAGGAGCAACTGCGCTCACAGTTCGCCGAAGCGCTGCTGACTTGCTGGCACAAAATCCCGATGGAGGATTCAAGTCTCGACAGCTACGGGTTCAGCCACACCGTGAGTTTCCTCGGCGAACTGCCGACACTCGGTGCCCGGTTCCCCTATGTGCCGGACCTGTTCCTGGTGGGTGACGGCCACTCGTCACGGCTTGGACGCTTCCTTGAAGCCTTTCCCGGGCTGGACAGCCTGGCCATTCGCGAATGCAATCTGGGCGATATTCCCAAGGACATTTTCACCATGAGTCAACTGACGGCGCTGAGCCTGCCGGACTGCGAAATCAGCCTGACACCTGAATCGGTGGCAGCACTGGCGAGCATGGACAAACTCGAAGTGCTCAACCTGCGCGACAACCCGCTGGGCCTGACGCCCGACATCAGCAACCTGCACAGCCTCACCGACCTCGACCTGAGCGATACCGGGATCACCGAAATCCCCAAAGGGACGCTGGAAAACCTGCACTGGAACGAGATCGACCTGTCCGGCAATGCGATCACGGACGTGCCGGAAGAAATCATGGATGTGCCCGCGTCAGTCGGCGACCGCTACGACTTGCGCAACAACCCGCTGTCGCCGCAAAGCCTGGCACGCGTCCGGGCCTACTATCAGGAAACGGGCAACAACCTGAACGTCAACGGCATCGACGGCATGCCGCGCCCACCGGAAATGAGGCCTGATCTGGAAATCGAAGACTGACGGGTGCAGCGCCATGGCAGCCAATGCCATGGCGTGGTTGGCGAGGGATCAACCGCGCTCTGGCGGCACCGACGACAGTTCGAACGGACTGCTGCTGCGCCGCTGGTTGCGGTCTTCCCGCGGCGTGGCGCCGAAGAAGTTGCGATAGGCGCTGGAGAAATGCGGCCCCGAAGAGAAACCGCACGACAGGCCGATCTGGATGATCGACTTGCTGGTCTGCATCAACATCTGCCGGGCCTTGTTCAGGCGCAGTTCCAGGTAGTACTGGCTCGGCACGCGGTTGAGGTATTGCTTGAAGATCCGCTCCAGCTGACGACGGGACACGCACACATGCTGGGCGATTTCGTCGGTGGTCAGCGGCTCTTCGATGTTGGCTTCCATCAGCAACACGGCCTGGGTGAGCTTCGGATGGCTGGAGCCGAGACGGTTCTGCAATGGAATGCGCTGACGCTCGCCGCCTTCGCGGATGCGCTCGACCACCAGTTCTTCCGAGACCGCACCGGCCAGTTCCGCACCGTGATCGCGGGCCAGGACTGCCAGCAGCAAATCGAGTACCGACATACCACCGCACGCGGTCAGACGATCGCGATCCCAATCGAACAGATGGCTGGTGGCGATGACTTTCGGGAAGCGCTCGGCGAAATCGTCCTGCCAGCGCCAGTGCACCGCCGCGCGGTAGCCGTCGAGCAGACCGAGTTGCGCCAGCGGGTACACACCGGCCGACAGACCGCCGATCACACAACCGGCTCGCACCAGTTGTTTCAGCGCGCTGCTGAGTGCCGGCGCCAACGTGGTCGGTGGCTCGTCAGCGAGCAGGAACAGTTTCTGGAAGTTTTCGAGTTTGCCGGCCCAGGGTTCGCCGGGCAGTTGCCATTCACCGTCGGTCGGTGCTTCAGCCTGCAGGAACGACAGCTCGTAAACCACGTCCGGATGCACACGCTGGGCAACACGCAAGGCCTCCTCCGCCAGCGCCAAAGTCAGAGCTTTAGTGCTGGGCCAAATCAGGAAACCAATTCGATGGGCAGTCATGGCGGGCGATCCGAAACGTAAACAGAGGGAAAAACCGAAATCGGCTGCAACCAAATTAGACCATCTGGCGCGCTGCGCAGCATGACCTAATTTGGTGCATAACGGGAGCGATTACTTGAGGCTGCCCGAGAGGAATTGTTGCAAACGTTCCGATTGCGGATTGACCAGCACTTCACGCGGGTTGCCGCTTTCTTCGACGACGCCTTTGTGCAGGAACACCAGCTGGTTCGACACTTCACGGGCGAAGCCCATTTCGTGAGTCACCACCACCATGGTCCGACCTTCCTGAGCGAGGGCCTGCATGACTTTCAGCACGTCGCCGACCAGTTCCGGGTCGAGGGCCGAAGTCGGTTCGTCGAACAGCATCACTTCCGGTTCCATCGCCAGCGCACGAGCGATTGCCACACGCTGCTGTTCGCCACCGGACATGTGCCCCGGGAACGCGTCCTTACGATGAGCCACGCCGACCTTGTTCAGGTAGTGCTCGGCTTTCTCGCGGGCTTCGGCCTTGGACACGCCCAGCACGTGAACCGGCGCTTCCATGATGTTTTCCAGCGCGGTCATGTGCGACCACAGGTTGAAGTGCTGGAACACCATCGACAGGCGCGAACGCATGCGTTGCAGCTGTTTCGGATCAGCGGCTTTCAGCGCGCCGTCCTTGTTCGCCACCAGTTTCAGCTCTTCGTTGTTGAGCAGGATCTTGCCCGCGTGCGGCTGCTCGAGCAGGTTGATGCAGCGCAGGAAAGTACTTTTGCCGGAGCCACTGGAGCCGATGATGCTGATCACATCGCCGGCGGCCGCTTTCAGGGAAACGCCCTTGAGCACTTCGTGACTGCCATAGCGTTTATGCAGGTCTTGGACTTCAAGTTTGTACATGCGGTCGGTTCTCACAAAAACAGTCAGTCGTTGAGCAAAGGGCCGTCGCGCAGCGCATCGCGCCCCGCCACTTTGGCCAGCCAGAAACCGGGTTGGGCGTAACGCAGCCGCTCAATGGCAAACAGCACCCCGGACGTACCAGCACACACCGTGCTGACCCGATCCGACAGCGGATCGATCACTTCGAAAATCTTGTCACCGGCTTCAACCCACTCGCCGGGCTTGCGCAGAAAACTCACCACGCCAGGATGCGGCGGCAGGAGCAATTCAGTGCCTTCGAACGGCATGCCTTCGCACGGCTCGTGCGCCGCGCTCGGCCAGTCGCCACGGATCAGGCCTTGCTCGGCGAGGAACGCCAGAATGCCTGCTGCCCAGGCTTCGGCCTGCGCCGGCGTGGTGTCAGCCTGACCGCCGAGTTCGACGGTGGTCGCCAGGCACGCCAGTGGAATCTGCGCGTCCGGGAACAGGCGCGACAGACGTAGCCACGGCAACGAGCAAGCCTCGTCGAACGAGCTGCCGCCGGAATCTTCCGCCAGCAAGCCGACTTTTACATCCAGGTGCGCGGCGAGCGAACGCCACTGCGGCCAATGCTGCGGCAAGGCGTACATGTGCAGCGCGGCTTCGCAATCGCAATGCAAGTCCAGCACCACATCGGCGGTGGCGGCATGTTGCAGCAGGATGCGCTGCATGCCTTGCAACTGGCTGCTGGCCTCGGGCAATGCGGCCAGATGATCGGCCATTGCCTGACGGATCAGACGGATGTTGGCGTGCGGATCATCACCGAGTTGTCCTTCCAGCGTAGCGGCCACGGGGGCGCTGAGCTCGACGAAATCACGGTTGAAATTCTTGCCGCTGCCGGCCTCGAAACGACCCTGATGGTTGCCTTGCAGCAAATGGCCCAGACCCAGCGGGTTGGCCACGGGCACCAGTTCGATGACGCCGTTGAGCAAGCCCTTGGCTTCGAGTTCGCCGAGGCGTTTTTTCAGTTCCCAGGCAGTGCGCATACCGGGCAGTTCGTCCGCGTGGAGGCTGGCCTGGATGTAGGCCTTGCGCTCGCCGCTACCGAAGCGGAAAACCGAAATCTTGCGTTCGCTGCCCAGGTGGCTCCACGGCAGAACGTGGTCGATGCGTTCCATATCAGTGCTTCCTCGGGGCCAGGTAGCTCAGCCAGCGACGCTCGGCCAGCTTGAACAGGCGCACCAGAATGAAGGTCAGGCACAGGTAGAACACGCCGGCGGTGATGTACGCCTCGAACGGCAGGTAGAACTGCGCGTTGACGGTACGGGCCGCGCCGGTGATGTCGATCAGGGTCACGATGGACGCCAGACTGGTAGTCTGCAGCATCATGATCACTTCGTTGCTGTACTGCGGCAGCGCCCGGCGCAGGGCCGATGGCAGCAGGATGCGCTTGTACATCTTGAAGCGCGACATGCCCATGGCCTTGGCCGCTTCGATCTCGCCGTTCGGCGTGGCTTTCAGGCTGCCGGCGATGATTTCGGCGGTGTAGGCGCTGGTGTTGATCGCGAACGCCAGGCACGCACAGAACGTTGCGCTGGACAGCCACGGCCAGAGGAAACTTTCACGCACCGCTTCGAACTGCGCCAGACCGTAGTAGATCAGGAACAGCTGAACCAGCATCGGCGTGCCGCGAATCACGTAGGTGTAGAGCCACGCCGCGCCGTTGACCACAGCGTTCTTGGATACGCGCATCAGTCCCAACGGCAGGGCCGCGAGCAGACCGAAGAACAGCGACAGCGCGAGCAACTTGAGGGTGGTGACCAGACCGCCGAGGTACAGCGGCAGAGCCTCCCAAATGACGTTGTAGTCGAAGATCATAGATCAGCCGCCCTTACGCCTACCGAGTAGCGCTTCTCAAGGTGACGCAGCGCCAGCAACGAGACACTGGTGATCACCAGGTACATCGCCGCCACTGCGAGGAAGAAGGTGAAAGGCTCGCGGGTGGCGTCGGCCGCCTGCTTGGCCTTGAACATCATGTCTTGCAGACCGACCACGGAAATCAGCGCGGTGGCCTTGGTCAGCACCAGCCAGTTGTTGGTGAAGCCCGGAATCGCCAGACGGATCATCTGCGGCACCAGCACGCGGAAGAACACCTGGAAGCTGCTCATGCCGTACGCCATGCCGGCTTCGGCCTGACCTTTGGGAATCGCCATGAACGCGCCGCGGAAGGTTTCCGACAGGTACGCACCGAAGATGAAACCGAGTGTGCCGATACCGGCGGCCAGCGGGTTCAGGTCGATGTAGTCGTCATAGCCGAGCATTGGCGCGACGCGGTTGAGCAGGTCCTGACCGCCGTAGAAGATCAACAGGATCAGCACCAGGTCGGGAATCCCGCGAATCACCGTGGAATACAGATCGCCCAGCCACGCCAGCCAGCGCACCGGCGACAGGCGCAACGCGACGCCGATCAGCCCGAGAACGATGGCCAGGGCCATGGACGACAAGGCGAGCTGAAGCGTCAGCCAAGCGCCATCGAGGATGACAGCCCCGTAGCCTTTCAACATGATTCAGGTCCTCGAAAGTTGGGATGAAAAAATGGCGCAAACCGCAGAGATCCTGTTGCTTGCGCCATTTCGGACGGGTCGAGCGACGTCTTTACTTGCCGTAAATGTCGAAGTCGAAGTACTTGTCCTGGATTGCCTTGTACTTGCCGTTCTCGCGGATGGCCGCGATGGCGGTATTGATCTTGTCTTTCAGGGCGTCGCCCTTGCGTACCGCGATGCCTACGCCGTCGCCGAAGTATTTGACGTCGGTGAACGCCGGGCCCACGAACGCGAAGCCTTTGCCGGCGTCGGTTTTCAGGAAGCCGTCATTCAACAGCGTAGCGTCCGCCACGGTGCCGTCGAGGCGGCCGGCGGCCACGTCGAGGTAGATTTCGTTCTGCGAGCCGTACGGCTTGATCTCGGCACCCAGCGGGGCCAGGACTTCGCGGGCGAAGCGCTCGTGGATCGAACCACGCTGCACGCCGATGTTCTTGCCTTTCAGCTCAGCCAGACCTTCGCTGACCTGAGTGCCTTCCTTCATCACGAGGCGGGCCGGGGTGTTGTAGTACTTGTTGGTGAAGTCCACGGACTTCTTGCGGTCGTCAGTGATCGACATGGACGACAGGATCGCGTCGATCTTGCGCACTTTCAGTGCCGGGATCAGACCGTCGAACTCTTGCTCGACCCACTGGCACTTGACCTTCATTTCTTCGCACAGCGCGTTGCCGATGTCGTAGTCGAAACCGACGATGCTGCCGTCCGGCGCTTTGGAGGCGAATGGAGGGTAAGCCGCTTCGATACCGATTTTCAGAGGCTTTTCATCGGCAAATGTCGGCAGGGACAGCACGGACAGTGCCAGGGCGCCAAGCAGCACAAGTTTCTTCATCTTGGGACTCCATCGGTAAAGGGCAAAAACGGCAGAGTGAGCGACAGCCCAATATGCGAATGGGTGAAACAGAAAAGCGGTGCTGCATCCGTGGGAAATTTCCCATTGAAACCGTCAGCGATTTCAACACGAGCCACGACGAGCGAGTGATCGGCATTCTAACGACAGGCCCGAAGCCGATATTTCTTCAATGCGACAACTAATTACAGATGCACCGAGAAACCCGCTTGAGCACATTGACAGCTCCGCAATTTCATGCAAGAGCGAAAGACAGTGAACCGATCTATGCTGCAAATTGCGGGCCTATTATTCGCAAACCCTTCTAATCCGGCAAGCGCGGGGTTGTGTCTTATTTTTCACCGGGGGTTTTGAGGCCCGAAAACGGGGCAATGCGTTTCCGGATGCCCCGTTGCGGAGCAGGCGGTTACACATTCAGTAACTTGAAGGCGGACGGGTAACAGTGGGAATTGCCTGACGGATGAATCCGATAATTATTGGAAAACAAAAAGCCCCGCCCGGCGTGATGCCGGACGGGGCTTTTCAGCCTTCAGACCCGCCGCTTACGCGACGTTCATGGTCTTGTGCGTATCGATCAGATGCTGCACCACTCCCGGATCGGCCAGGGTGGAGATGTCGCCCAGGCCTTCATACTCGGCGGTCGCGATCTTGCGCAGGATGCGGCGCATGATCTTGCCCGAACGGGTCTTCGGCAGCCCCGGCGCCCACTGGATCACGTCCGGCGAAGCGATCGGCCCGATCTCCTTGCGCACCCAGTTCTTCAGTTCCAGGCGCAGTTGCTCGCTCGGTTCTTCGCCATTCTTAAGGGTGACGTAGACATAAATGCCCTGCCCCTTGATGTCATGCGGCACACCAACCACCGCCGCTTCGGCGACTTTCGGGTGAGCGACCATCGCGCTTTCGATCTCGGCAGTGCCCATGCGGTGGCCGGACACGTTGAGCACGTCGTCCACGCGACCGGTGATCCAGTAGTAACCATCGGCATCGCGACGGGCGCCGTCACCGGTGAAGTACATGCCACGGAAGGTCTTGAAGTAGGTATCGACGAAACGGTCGTGATCGCCGTACAGGGTGCGTGCCTGACCTGGCCACGAATCGAGAATCACCAGATTGCCTTCGGCCTCGCCCTCGATGATGTTGCCGAGGTTGTCCACCAGCGCCGGCACCACACCGAAGAACGGACGTGCTGCAGAACCCGGTTTCAGCGCATGGGCACCCGGCAGTGGGCTCATCATGTTGCCGCCGGTTTCGGTCTGCCACCAGGTATCGACGATCGGGCAACGGGACTTGCCGACATTCTTGTAGTACCAGTCCCAGGCTTCCGGGTTGATCGGCTCGCCGACCGAACCGAGCAGACGCAGACTGCTGCCGTCCGCGCCTTCAACAGCGGCGGTGCCGGAGGCCATCATCGCGCGGATCGCGGTCGGCGCGGTGTAGAGGATATTGACCTTGTGCTTGTCGACGATCTTCGCCACCCGGGTGATGTCCGGATAGTTCGGCACGCCTTCGAACAGCAGCGTGGTCGCGCCATTGGCCAGCGGGCCGTAGACGATGTAGGAGTGACCGGTGACCCAGCCGACGTCGGCGGTGCACCAGTAGATTTCGCCCGGACGGTAGTCGAACACGCGCTCGTGAGTCATGGCCGCGTACAACAGATAGCCGCCGGTGGTGTGCTGCACGCCCTTCGGCTTGCCGGTGGAGCCGGAGGTATAAAGGATGAACAGCGCTTCTTCGGCGCCCATCTCTTTCGGCGCGCAGACGGTGCCCGCCACTTTCATCAGGTCTTCGTACCAGATGTCGCGATGCTGGTTCCACTTGATGTCGCCGCCGGTGCGCTTGCACACGATGACTTTCTGGATGCTGCTGGTTTCCGGGTTGGTCAGGGCGTCGTCGACGTTGGCCTTGAGGGAAATCTTCTTGCCGGCACGGATGCCTTCGTCCGCGGTGATCACCACTTTCGAGCGGCAGTCGATGATGCGACCGGCCAGGGCTTCCGGCGAGAAACCGCCGAACACCACCGAGTGAATCGCGCCGATCCGGGTGCAGGCCAGCATGGCGACCACGGCTTCGGGAATCATCGGCATATAAATGGTCACCACGTCGCCGCGGTGCACGTCCTGACCACGCAGGGCGTTGGCGAGTTTGCACACTTGTTCGTGCAGTTCGCGGTAGGTGATGTTGCGGCTTTCGGAAGGATCGTCGCCTTCCCAGATGATGGCGACCTGATCGCCGCGCTCGGCCAGATGACGGTCGAGGCAGTTGTAGGAAACGTTCAGGGTGCCGTCGGCAAACCACTTGATGTCGACATGGTGATCGTCGAACGAAGTCTGTTTCACCGTGGTGAAAGGCTTGATCCAGTCGAGGCGCTTGGCTTGTTCGCGCCAGAAGCCGTCAGGGTTGACGACCGACTGTTGGTACATGGCTTTGTAGGTCGCCTCGTCGGTCAGCGTATTGGCCAGAACCTCGGGACGAACGGGATACAGGGAAGCCGCACTCATCTTTCCTACCTCGGTGTAATAGTTGTTTTTGTATGACCCTGTTGTAGCCGGGGCGCCCGTATAGAACCATTCGACGATGGTAGTAACAAGCCCCTACAAAATGTGGCGATTGCCGCGAACCCCGTCGGCCACGGCCTTTCAGGCATTGGCCCGGGCCGGGATATTTTGGTTTTTGGGGGATTGTTACCAAATCTGCCAAAGGTGTTTATCAAAACCGGGTCTGTTTACCCCTACCCCGCCTGCCTAAAATTCACCTCGCCGACAAGGCAAAGCGATTAACAACGTTACAGCCCCCACGAAGGCCGTTAATCCAGCTCTGAAGTAACAAACCCAAACGATGAAGTTCCACACGCAACCCCAAAAAGGTTGCGTGACCCCACTCGACCTCAAGAAGGTAAATTTCAAATGAAAGCTTTATTGGTTCTGGCCCTCAGCAGTCTGTGCGCAACCGCCATGGCAGACGAGGTCCCGACTGATGTCGCACAGCAACAACCAGCCATCGAGGAATACACTTACTCCACTCACCTGGACATCGCCAAAGTTGTATCGATGAGCGAAGTTCCAAATGTCTGCGAAGTCGTACCGATGAAAATGGAGTACGACGACTCCACCGGCCAGCGCCACATCCTGCGTTACAGCATCATGGGCAACGGCTGCACCAATTGATGGTTTGAGACTGCACCGAATCGGATCACTCAGCGCAACATCGAGGGTCGATTCCAGCCCGGCTTCGGTCGGGCTCAGTTGTGTTTGAAGTGACGTAAAAGGGTTGCAAAACACAAGATATAGTGAAAAACGCGGCTTTTTGCTCATTTTTTGAGCAATCAATCACACGCCAAAAAATTAATGAAAAAAATTTCTCCGGGGCCAATCCCGGCGAAAGCCCTGTAAACCCTCGCTCCGATCGAAATCACCCCAGCGCTCGACCACCCTGCGCTGTTTCGCCCTCCCCCACGCCGGTGTTTTTTTCCCTATAATGCCGCCCAATCGGGTCAGCAATATTCCCTTACAGGGATCAAAGCCATTCTGAAGCCCCGCAGCAGCGACAACGCTGGCCTGCGCCCGTCAGAGGCTCTCGGAAACCCGTAAAAATTTTCTGTTTATTGCCTGCGTAGCACCGCTGCAAAAAACGACATCCAACGCGGCCTGTACGGCCGTGTGAAAAACCAACCAATCAGTTTTCACACGGGCACAGGCCCTCACGCAGGAGACGACACGTCATGCTGAGCTGGGACGAATTCGACAAAGAAGACAGTGAAGTAGCAGCAGTGAAAGGCGCCAACGCCGGCCACGCTAGCGAAGCCAACATGGACCGCCTCGACAGCGCCGGCGGTGCCGCCGCCCTCGAAGCCCGCGCCGTGACCGCGGAAGACTCGGCCGCCGTGGCCCGCGCCAAGGCTGCACTGGATTCCCTCGACGTCGCCGAAGGCCTCGCCGAACTCGAAGGCTCCGCCGCCCGTGTCGCCGTTGACGAAAAGCGCATGATCAACTGCCGCGCCGACCTCAACCAGCTCGTGCCATTCAAGTACGACTGGGCCTGGCAGAAATACCTGGACGGCTGCGCAAACCACTGGATGCCGCAAGAAGTCAACATGACCGCCGACATCGCCCTCTGGAAAAACCCGGAAGGCCTGACCGACGACGAGCGCCGCATCGTGATGCGCAACCTAGGCTTCTTCTCCACCGCCGACTCCCTGGTTGCCAACAACCTGGCCCTGGCCGTGTACCGCCTGATCACCAACCCGGAATGCCGCCAGTACATCCTGCGCCAGGCGTTCGAAGAGGCGATCCACACCCACGCCTACCAGTACTGCATCGAATCGCTGGGCATGGATGAAGGCGAGATCTTCAACATGTACCACGAGATCCCGTCGGTCGCGAAAAAAGCCGCCTGGGGCCTGAAATACACCCGCGCCATCTCCGACCCGGAATTCAACACCGGCACCGTAGAGACCGACAAAGAACTGCTGCGCAACCTGATCGCCTACTACTGCGTTCTGGAAGGCATCTTCTTCTACTGCGGCTTCACCCAGATCCTCTCCATGGGCCGCCGCAACAAAATGACCGGCGTCGCCGAGCAGTTCCAGTACATCCTGCGCGACGAATCCATGCACCTGAACTTCGGCATCGACGTGATCAACCAGATCAAAATCGAAAACCCACACCTGTGGGATGCCGAAATGAAGGAAGAAGCTTCGCAGATGATCCTGCAAGGCACCCAGCTGGAAATCGAATACGCGCGTGACACCATGCCTCGCGGTGTGTTGGGTATGAATGCTGCGATGATGGAGGACTATCTGAAGTTCATCGCTAACCGTCGTCTGTCGCAGATCGGTTTGAAGGAAGAGTACCCAGGGACCACTAACCCGTTCCCTTGGATGAGCGAGATTATGGACTTGAAGAAAGAGAAGAATTTCTTTGAGACTCGTGTGATTGAATACCAAACTGGTGGTGCGCTTAGCTGGGACTAATCGTCTCGCTCGCCACGATTTGCCGACCGCTGCTTGAGTCGTCGAATTGAGAAAACAAAAAGCCCCGATTTGATCGGGGCTTTTTTATTAGCGGTGTCTCGTCCTGAATAAGGTTTACACCTTCTGGCTTCTTTTCAGGAGTGTGCAATGGATTCGGGCGCAAAACGCAGTCAACGCGATTACACGCTGACTT